>CAZSPZ010000001.1:0-99864 GCA_964608965.1 uncultured Oscillospiraceae bacterium
TTTCGAGCATATCCCCTCGATTGACAGGCAGATAAAAACGCTCAAAGAAGTAGGCCTTGGCTATGTAAAACTGGGGCAGCCTTCCACGCAGCTCTCCGGCGGAGAAGCTCAAAGAGTTAAACTTGCCACAGAACTTTCCAAGCGAAGCACAGGCAATACGCTGTACATTTTGGATGAACCCACGACCGGACTTCACTTCGCGGATGTGGATAAATTGATTCACGTGCTGTCCACATTGACGGATGCAGGCAACACAGTTGTTGTCATCGAACATAATCTGGATGTGATAAAGACATCCGATCATATTATAGATCTTGGACCGGACGGCGGAGAACGTGGCGGCATGATTATTGCCGAAGGAACTCCCGAAGAGATTGCGAAAGTAGAGAATTCATATACAGGCGAGTTCTTAAAGCGAATCGTATAAAGAAAGGGTATAGAATGGAAACGTGCAACCTTACAATGTTGACTGACTTTTATGAGTTGACGATGGCAAACGGATATTTTCAGCAGGGCGTAGGAGAGGAGATCGCATATTTCGACCTTTTTTACCGCAAAAACCCCGAAGACGGAGGTTTTGCCATTATGGCAGGGCTTCAGCCGTTCATCGAGTACCTGCAGAAGTTGTCGTTTACTGAAAAAGACATAGAATTCTTAGCCGGGAAGGAAATTTTCGACCCGAAATTTCTTGAATATCTTTCAACATTTAAATTTGACTGCGATGTCTGGGCCGTTCCGGAGGGGACACCCATCTTTCCCGGAGAGCCGATTGTCATCGTAAGAGGGCCCGTCATCCAAGCACAGTATGTCGAAACCATGGCGCTGCTTTTAATTAACCACCAGAGTCTTGTGGCAACAAAAGCAAACCGCATTGTTCGTGCTGCGGACGGCCGGGGCGTGATGGAGTTCGGATCAAGAAGAGCTCACGGAGCCAGCGCGGCTATTTTGGGAGCAAGAGCAGCTTATATCGGAGGTTGCGTGGGAACTGCCTGCACGATTGCAGAACAACTTTACGGAATCCCTGCTCTTGGGACCATGGCGCACAGCTGGGTGCAACTTTTCGATACGGAATACGAGGCCTTTGATAAATATGCGGAGCTTTACCCGGGAAACTGTACGCTTCTTGTAGACACTTACGATGTTTTGAAGTCCGGCATACCCAATGCCATTAGAATTTTTAAAGAGAGAAAGCCGACAAAGAAGGGTATTCGAATCGACTCGGGAGATGTTACTTACCTTACGAAAAATGCGCGAAAAATGTTGGACGAGGCAGGCTTTCCCGAATGTCAGATTGTCATTTCAAACTCTTTAGACGAGTACCTGATCCGGGACATGCTGCTGCAAGGTGCCTGCATTGACTTCTTTGGCGTAGGAGAGCGTCTGATTACCGCAAAATCCGAACCGGTGTTCGGAGGCGTTTATAAGTTGGTTGCCGTGGAAGAAGACGGAGCGATTGTTCCCAAAATAAAACTGTCTGAAAACGTCGAGAAAATAACCAACCCCGGATATAAGAAAGTGTACAGGCTGTACGATAAAGGAACAAAGCAAGCTTTTGCAGACGTCATCACCTTGGCAGACGAAAGCATCCCTGCCGGCGAAGACTATCCGATCGTGGATCCTCACTCTACAAAAGTATATAAAAAACTCGGCAATTTTGAAGCGAAGGAACTTTTGGTCCCCATATTTGAAAAGGGAGTCTTGGTCTATCAATCACCTCCCGCAAAAGAAATCCGCGCATATTGTCTGCAGAATGTTTCTCAGGTTTGGGAAGAAATTCTCCGCTTTGAAAATCCCCATCGTTATTATGTGGATCTTTCTATTTCTCTTTGGGATTTGAAGAACAAAATGCTTCAGGAGCACGAATAATGATTCAGGAATTTACATTTTTGAGTTCGGACGGACGAAGCAATATACACGCTTATAAAATCGAACCCAAAGAAGAGCCATGCGCCATCCTTCAGATTGTTCACGGCATGAGCGAATATTTTACACGATACGAGGGCTTTGCTGATTATTTGAGCGAAAGCGGCATTCTGGTCGTCGGTCACGATCATATCGGCCACGGCAAAAGTGCAGAGCCCGAAAATTACGGATATTTCGGTGCAAAAGGCGGATGGAAGTTCTGGGTGGAAGATACGCATACTCTTCGCCGTATCATTCAAGATAAATATCCCGGTCTTCCGTATGTTATTTTGGGCCACAGCATGGGATCGTTTATCCTGCGGGCTTACCTGACTAAATATGGCGAAGGGCTTTCCGGCGCTATCATTACAGGAACATCCGGGCAAAACCGTTTGAACGGCTTTGGCTTGGCAGTGGTAAAGGCGCTTCGCAAGGTTTTCGGGGGTCGCTACCGCAGTCAGTTGGTTCATAATTTAGCATTTGGCGCAAACAACAAAAAAATACCTTCGCCTAAAAATATTTATGAATGGTTATCCAGCGATGCGAAGATCAGTGCAAAATATGCCGAAGATCCGATGTGTAACTTTATTTTTACGCTGGCAGGTTTCGCCGACTTGTTTGGAATTCTGGCTTTTGTTTCTCGCAAGGATTGGGCAGGAAAAATTCCCAAAGAACTCCCGATATTATTAGCTTCGGGGAAGTTGGATCCCGTTGGGAAATACGGAGTCGGACCCTTGGAAGTCTATGAAAAATTAAAAGGAACAGGGCACGATAATACAGCGCTTTTACTCTACGAAGACATGAGGCACGAAATACTCAACGAGCGGGGCAAAGCGACCGTCTATGGCGACATGAGAGATTTCATACTGGATGCGGCAGAAATCGATGGTTAAAATCGGAAACGACTGGGACGAGCTCTTAGTCGAAGAATTCAATAAAGACTATTACCTCCGGCTAAGGGATTTCCTGAAATCGGAATATTCCACCCGTACCATCTATCCGGACATGCACGATATTTTTAATGCACTGAAAAGCACACCTTATTCAAAAGTAAAGGTGGTTATTTTAGGGCAAGATCCTTATCACGGCCCGGGACAGGCCCACGGCATGTGTTTTTCTGTTAAACCGGGCGTGGAACAACCTCCTTCACTGGGCAACATATTTAAAGAACTCCATTCGGATTTGAATATTCAAAGGCCCAGAGACGGAACTTTGCAAAGTTGGGCAGACCAGGGCGTTCTCCTGCTGAATGCCGTACTTACCGTACGCGCAGGCGAAGCGAACTCACACAAGGACAAGGGTTGGGAATTTTTTACGGACAGAATCATCGAGCTCTTAAACCAAAGGGAACAGCCGATGGTTTTTCTCCTTTGGGGGGCGAATGCCAGGGCAAAGAAATCACTGATTACAAATTTGAACCATTTAGTTTTAGAAGCCCCACATCCAAGTCCTTTATCTGCTTACCATGGATTTTTCGGTTGCAGGCATTTTTCGAAGGCCAATGAATTTCTTGAAACGAAAGGCTTGGACACTGTCGATTGGGCTATAAAATAATACAATGAAATTCTTATGCATATGTTATAATTAATATGCTCTAAACGGAGCAATATAAGCTTTAGCGAAAAATAAAACGCGTTTACCCAAGGAGGGGAAAAAATGATAGGTTATGTCATATTAGCAATTGCAGCATTGGCCGGGCTGTTTGTCTTGGCTTTTTACAATGGCGCAATCAAACTGCGCAACGGCATCGAAGAAGCCTTTGCCACGATGGACGTTTTTATGAAGAAAAGATACGATTTGATTCCTAATCTTGTGGAGACCGTCAAAGGATATGCCGCTCACGAAAAAGATACGCTGAATGCGATTACGGAAGCAAGATCCAGAACCGCAAGCGCAACAACCACAGAAGAAAGACTTGCGAGCGAATCCGGGTTACAGAGTGCCCTTAAATCTTTATTCGCAGTGGCAGAAAGCTATCCGGATTTAAAAGCAAACCAGAATTTCCTTGCTTTGCAAGCAGATCTTACGGGTGTGGAAGATGAGATTGCCAGTTCCAGAAGATATTATAACGGCGTCGTCAAGGAATTCAATAATAAGATTTTAGTATTTCCGGGGAACATGCTTGCCGGAATGTTCGGCTTTTCTAAACAGCCTATGTACGAAGTTGCCGGCGAAGAAGAACGCAAGAACGTTTCCGTAAAATTTTAATCCGAAGAGATGATCGAGGGACGATATGAAAAAACATCATTCCAAAAGATTCATGCTGTTCATCGTATGCATGGTCCTGTTCATGTGGCCGGCTGCTTTCGCATATGCGGAAGGCATCAGCTACGACACTTTGGACTATCACGTAGACCTGGTGGTCCACGAAAACAACACGTTCTCTGTCACTGAAGCAATCACCGTAGATTTTTTGAGTCCCGCTCACGGAATTTATAGATATATTACCATCGGCGGGGAAATTTACTTTAACGATGAAAACGGTGAATTGATAAGCATTCCCGGAAACTTGTCACTTTCAAATATAAGTGCCGGAGATGTGGAATTGGATGTCAGCACCGATTCGGACAACGCTGTTCTGCGGCTTGGCAGTGCAAACGCGACATTGGAAGGTATCAATACTTATACTATCACCTACGATGCGGCGGCTTACGACGACGGAATCGATCTGTTTGATCAAATCTATTGGGATCTTATTCCGACAGACTGGGAGACACCTATCGAACACGCTTCCTTTAGCGTTACCATGCCAAAGGATTTTGACGAAACATCGATGGACGTTATTACAGGTGTTACAGGAAGCGGCGATGAGAGCCGTGTAATCTGGACGAAAACGGGGAATGTCATAAACGGCGAAGTGAACGGGGCTCTGAGTACTTACGAGGGTTTGACTTTTCGAACGATTTTACCGGAAGGTTACTTTGTGAACGAAAAGACGGATGCGTGGATGGGCATTCTTGCCATTGCGGCAAGTGCGGCATCCGGGCTCGCTGCTCTGTTTCTTTTCTTCCGGTTCGGGCGGGATAAAAGGGTCATTCCCGTCGTCGAATTCTATCCTCCGGATGATATGTCTCCTGCCGAAGTCGGCTACGTTTTAGACGGCAGCGCGAACGAAAGCGATATTATTTCACTTGTTCCGTATTTCGCGGAAAAAGGATTGTTGGAAATTCGCAGACTGGAGCCGAAGAAGAAACTTTTGGGAACCGATATAGAGCAGTACGAGCTCAATAAATTAAAGGATATCCCGACGGATGCTCCCGAATATCAAAAAGTATTTTTCGACGGATTATTCGCTTACGGCAATCCCATCAACATCAGCGAAGTGCCTGCGGAATTCGGCGATAAATTTGCGGCTGCTCAAGGCTTTCTCAAGAGTTACTTTGACGGAAACAAATCCACTCAAGTATACGAAATGAGTTCAAAAGTAGCCACAGGAGTCGGAATCCTACTGACGGTAATACCCTTAATCAGTTTTGTGCTCACGGTGGGCGCGGTCGGCGTAAGCGAGGCGATTGCTTCTTTGTCCATTCTTACCGCTATCGCATCGTTCCTCATCGCTGTAATCTGCACCATATTTATGCGCAAGCGTACCGATTACAGTTCCCGTCTGCTTGGACGGCTTAAAGGTTTTAAGAATTTCATCAGGACAGCGGATCTTGATCGAATCAAGGCGTTGGTCAACGAGGACCCGAAATATTTTTATAATGTTCTTCCTTATGCCTATGTGTTCGGGCTCACAAAGGAATGGATGGATAACTTCGAAGGCTTGGCAGTGCCTCCTCCCACCTGGTATTCGGATAACATGGGCACTTTCCACATGTTTTACCTGATGAACAGCTTTTCTCGCATAGCAGAAACATTGCCCACGGCTCCCCCTCCCAGCGAAGCAAGCTTCAGCGGCGGCGGATCCTCCGGCGGCGGCTTCTCCGGCGGCGGTTTCGGCGGCGGTGGCGGCGGTGCCTGGTAAAATTTATTTATCGAATCATAGAATCAATTACAAGTCGGAATGTTCGCCTATAGGCGAACATTCCTTTTTTTAACTTCTAAATATTGTGGGTTTCTCCGCCTATAATCTTTACAATATACAAGAAACGCTTATAATTATAATGTATTGATCAGGGGAACAAATTCAGGGGTTTTACAGGAGAATCATACCGATGCAAGAGCTTAAGAATCGTATCCTAAAAGACGGACAAGGCATAGGCACGGGAGTTCTCAAGGTGGACTCTTTTTTAAATCATCAAATAGATGTAGCTCTGATGGATGAAATAGGAAAAGAGTTGGCAAAGCGATTTTGCGGCAAAGGCATCACAAAGGTTCTCACTGTGGAAAGCTCCGGCATTCCGGTGGCCTGTGCCACTTCCAGAGCCTTGGGAAATCTTCCGGTTGTCTTTGCAAAAAAGGCTGCGCCAAACACCATGGTGGAGGGTGTTTACAGTACAGATGTAAAGTCTTTCACCAAAGAGACGGTTTCCACAATCAGAGTCTCCAGAAAATACCTTCAGCCGGAGGACGCTGTTTTGATTGTAGATGATTTTCTGGCTTACGGAGAATCAGCTTTAGGCCTTGCGAAACTGGTCAAGGCTTCGGGTGCCACGCTGGTGGGTGTGGGTGCCGTGATAGAAAAACAATTTCAGGGAGGCAGCGCAAGACTTCGGGACGCCGGTTATCACGTGGAATCACTTGTGGTTATAAAGTCCATTCAGGACAATAACATAGAATTCGAATAGTACATCACTTTAAAGAGGAAAAAGGAGAACGTAACAATGAAAAGAACATTAGCACTGATACTGATTCTTACCCTTGTTCTTGGTTCATTTGCTGCCTGCGGCGGCGGTGCGGAACCCGAGGTAACAGAACCTGAACTGACAGTAGGATTTATCTTTATCGGACCCATCAACGACGGTGGCTATACACAGGCTCACTACGAAGGCGCAGTAAAGATGAAGGAGCATTTCGCAGGGAAAGTGGATTTTAAGTATATTGAGAACGTAAATGACAGCGACACACAAGCTTCTCTGACAGCTGCGCAGAACCTTCTTGATCAAGGTTGTGACGTAATCGTCGGAGCATCCTTCGGATTTATGGAAGCACTTAACCAACTCGCAAACAGCGGAGATTATCCGGACAAGTACTTCCTGCACTTCTCCGGCTACATGGCAAACGAGACAAACTTTGACAATTTCTTCGGTTCGATAGACGAAGCAAGATACCTTGCAGGTATGGTTGCAGGATCCATGACAGAAACCAACAAATTGGGTTATGTAGGGGCAATGCCGCACACCGAAGTCATGATCGGAATCAACGCTTATACGCTTGGCGCACAGTCTGTCAATCCGGATGCTGAAGTCAGCGTCGTATATATCGGTTCTTGGGGAGACCCCGAAAAAGAACTGGCTGCCGCAGAGCAACTTCTTGCAGAAGGCTGCGATATTATTACCCAGCATAGCGACTCCACAGGTCCTCAGCTTGCAGCACAGGATGCCGGCGCGTATGCAATCGGTTATAACCTCGCTAACCCCGCTGCACCCGAAGCTTATCTGACTGCCCCCATTTGGCATCACGATGCATATTACATCTATGCAGTAGAAAACATTCTTGCGGGAACCTTTAAGCCGGAAAGCTATTACGGCACCCTGGCAACAGGCTACATCGACCTGGCTCCCATGAGCGATTTGGTCCCTGCAGAGATTCAAGATTTAGTGAACGCCAAAAAAGAAGAAATGGTTGCAGGAACTTTTGCTCCGTTCTCCGGTTACATCGAAAATGCAGACGGAACAGTTCTCTGCCAGGAAGGGCAATCTCTTAACAGAGGAGAAATCTGGGCTATCGGTCAGCTCGTAAAAGGCGCAAAATAATTGACTCTTAAAGTATAAAATATAAAAAAATGGTATGATAGGGGGAGTCTTAAGGACTTTCCCTATCATGCTATACACGGAGGAACAGGTGAAAGAAACCATAGCAATCGAAATGAGAGGCATATCCAAGGCTTTCGGGGCGATTAAGGCCAACGAAGACGTCAATCTTTCCGTTATAGAAGGAGAGGTTCATGCGCTTTTAGGTGAGAACGGAGCGGGAAAGTCTACTTTAATGAATATGCTTTCGGGCATTTATACTCCGGACAGCGGGCATATGATGCTCCGTGGAAACCCGGTGCGGTTTGCTTCACCAAAAGATGCTATAAAACAGGGCATCGGCATGATTTATCAACACTTCAACCTGGTGGATGTCATGACTTCTACGGAAAATATCGTCATTGGGCAGCCTTCCGGGTTTTTTATGCAGAAAAAAAGCCTTTCTCAAAAAGTGAGAGAGCTTTCAGATCAATACGGTTTGGATATCGACCCGAATAAAAAAGTATACGACATGTCTGTGGGCGAGAAACAGACGTTGGAAATTCTTAAAGTGCTCTACAGAGGGGCGCGAATATTGATTATGGATGAACCCACTGCGGTGCTTACGCCACAGGAAATCAAAAGACTCTTTAAAATTATACGCAACATGAGAGAACAAGGTTGTGCCGTCATTATCATTACCCATAAACTCAACGAAGTCATGGAAATATCCGATCGTGTGACAGTCCTTCGAAAAGGCAAGTCTATCGGGACCGTTGTTACGGCGGAAGTGGATATTCCCAATTTAATCGAGATGATGGTAGGTAAAAAGGTAGATCTTCAAATAAAGAAAGAACACATTGATTCTACAAAAGCGGATATTCTTCTTGAGATGGAGAATGTGACAGTTTTGGACAGCGAAGGAAAAAAAGCACTGTCGGATGTGAGCTTTTCGCTGAAAAAGTACGAAATATTGGGCGTCGCAGGCGTTGCCAACAGCGGTCAGAAAGAGCTTTGCGAATCCATAGCGGGCCTTATCAAAGCAAATAAAGGCCGTATTTATTTCGAAGGAGACAACATCGTAGGTAAAACTCCCCGGGATATCATACAGCTGGGTATCCGTATGGGTTTCATTCCCGAAGATCGTTTGGGCATGGGGCTTGTTGGAAGCATGGATATTGTTCAGAATATTATTCTCAAGGATTATCAAAATCAACCGGGAATTTTTATTCAGAAAGAAGAATGCACACGAAAAGCGAATAAAATCGTTGAGGCTCTGGATATACAAACACCCAGCATTTACACTGCGGTTCGGCAATTGTCCGGCGGCAACATCCAGAAAGTACTTTTAGGAAGAGAAATTGACTCTTCTCCGAAGGTTCTCATCACTGCGTATGCCGTCAGAGGACTGGACATAGGTGCTTCTTACAAGATTTACGATATGCTCAATGAGCAAAAGGAAAAGGGTGTGGGCGTGTTGTTTGTAGGCGAAGATTTAGACGTGCTCATGGATCTTTGCGACAGAATTATGGTGCTTTGCCACGGAGAAGTGACCG
Organism: uncultured Oscillospiraceae bacterium; assembly: GCA_964608965.1. GTDB lineage: Bacteria > Bacillota > Clostridia > Peptostreptococcales > Anaerovoracaceae > UBA10908. The sequence continues at coordinate 9,293 of CAZSPZ010000001.1, forward strand.
GAATCGTTGACCCTTCGAATGTAACGAAAGAAGAAATCGGACTTCTGATGACCGGAAGAAAGAAAGAAGAGGAGGTGGACGCACAATGAGAACAATCAGAATGACAAAACGCGACGCCCTTCCCCGAAAGAAAGAAATGTTCATTCGCGGCCTTGCCGTCGCTTTATCTATTGTGTTTGCTGGGATTATCATGCTGTTTTTTGGATTGAACCCGCTGGAGATATTCAAATCTCTTGTGGTTGGATCCGTTGGCACGCAAATGCGTATTCAGCAAACGCTGATTAAAGCCATTCCCCTTTGCATAGCGTCTTTGGGCATATCGGTAGCTTTTAAAATGAAATTCTGGAACATCGGAGCCGAGGGCCAGATTACGATGGGCGCTACTGCCGCTACGTTCGTCGCCCTTAATTTAGGAGAGGGAACACCGGCGCCGCTCATGCTTCTGCTCATGGCTCTAGCCTCCATTTTGGCCGGGGGACTCTGGGCTTTTATACCGGCTATATTTAAAGCGAAAATGGGCACGAACGAGACAATTTTTACCTTGATGCTCAACTATATCGCCATTCAATTCGTGATGTATTTGCAATATGGCCCATGGATTGATCCGGCAGCTCAGGGTTTTCCGAAAATAGCCATGTTTTCAAGCAATGCGGTTCTTCCGGACGTATTCGGCGTTCATATGGGTTGGGTAATCGCTCTTGCACTTGTCGCCTTTGTCCATATTTTCATTAATAAAACAAAAAAGGGCTACGAAATATCTGTTGTAGGCGAAAGTGTGGAAACCGCCAGATATGCGGGAATGAATATCAGCAGCATCATTATAACAGCCATGCTCCTTTCAGGAGGAATGTGCGGACTTGTGGGTATGATTCAAGCCTCCGCCATTGAAAAAAGTTTAGTGTACAGCATTGCCAACAATTATGGATTTACAGCCATCATTACCGCCTGGCTGGCTCGTTTAAATGCCTTGGGCATTCTCTTTGTATGCATCGCTTTTGCCATGCTTATCCAGGGAGGCGCTTATATACAAATAGCGATGAATGTTCCAAGCGCTGTATCCAGCATCGTCCAGGGCACCATCTTATTCTTCGTTCTTGGAAGTGAATTTTTCCTGCAATATAAAGTCGGCTTTTCTTCCATGGCCGCAAAGGAGGTGGCATAATGCAATCATTCTTAGCGACTTGCGTCGTGGCAGGCACTCCGCTGCTTTTTGCCATCATAGGAGAGATCATCACGGAAAAATCCGGAAGCTTGAACCTTGGCGTGGAAGGTATGATGTTGCTTGGCGCCATTGCAGGTTTTGCGGCAACCGTAAGCACGCAAAATCCTTATTTGGCTATTCTCGCAGCGGCTATGGCCGGTGCGGGAGGCGCTTTGATTTACGCTGTTCTGACTGTTTCATTGCGCGCGAATCAAACGGTGACAGGTTTAACGCTCACCATATTCGGCACAGGGGTTGCCAGCTTTGTGGGTCAGCCAATGCTGGGCTCCACGGTTCCTTCCGAAGTTTCGGCCTTCTTTGCTAAAAGTGTGATTCCGCTCCTTTCCGACCTCCCTTTTTTCGGAACGGTATTCTTTAAACAAGATGCTTTTGTATATTTCGGATACGGGCTTGTAATATTTTCAGCCATTTATCTGTATAAAACCAGAGTAGGCTTAAATCTTGTTGCTGTAGGCGAAAATACCGCAGCGGCAGATGCTTCGGGAATCAACGTCAATTTCTATAAATACGCGCATATTCTTGTGGGAGGCGCGTTATGCGGTTTGGGCGGAGCGTATTTGTCTATCGTCCGCATTCCCATATGGCAGTCGGATGTCGTTGCCGGAAGAGGCTGGATCGCCGTTGCCCTTGTCATTTTCGCATCCTGGAATCCGATGAAAGCTTTCTTTGCCGCTGTTTTGTTCGGAGGCCTGTCTATTCTGGGCCTTCGCCTGCAAGCCATGGGCTTTACATTTTCGCAATATCTGGTGGACATGATCCCCTATCTGGCTACCATCGTCATCGTCATTTTTTCCACCCGGAAAAACGCAAAAGGGAACCTTGGTCCGGCGAACATGAGCCGTCCGTATTTTCGGGAAGATCGATAAACGATCCCTCTTTAATAAAAAAAACGGGTATTTACCCGTTTTTTTATTGATATCAAAACAAAAAACAGGAAGATTTTCGAATGTCTCTCTGTTATACTTTGTCGTATAAAAAGTAAAGGAGAATCCCTCATGATATTAAAAAGCATTGATATAAAAAGTATAGATACCGACCGGTTGTATTTTAATCCGGGCTGCGCTTTGAGCGTGTATAAGCCCGAGTCGGAGCATAAAATATTAGCTCTCTTAAACGAACATTATAATGGAAAGGTTAAGATGCACAACATCTGTTGCCATCATAACCCCGATTTGCCGGAAGGATCCACCATTATCAACAATTGCGCAGGTTGTGACAGACGTTTCCGCAGCTTATACGAAGGTGTTCGCACTATTTCTCTCTGGGAGATTCTCAGCTCGATTCCAGATCTGAAACTTCCCGATTACAACGAAATGGAAATATCCGTGCACGATTCGTGCTCGTATAGGCCAAAACCGCAGGTGCATGCAGCCGTAAGAGATCTTTTGCAGCGAATGAATTTTAAAATTGTGGAAGCGGAATATCATGGTACGAAATCGATCTGCTGCGGCGACAATTTTTATCCGGCGATTCCACTGGAAAAAATCACCGAATTTCAGAAAAACAGAGCGGCACAAATGCCTTGCGAAGACGTGGCTGTTTATTGCGTATCCTGTGTTAAATCGATGCATATCGGTGGAAAGAAGCCTCATCATATGGTGGATCTTATTCTGGGAGAAACCACGGAGCCGCAAATTTATGAAATTGTTCCCTGGCACGAACAGGTGTCGGCTTATATAGACTGCCATTAGGAGCTGAGCATGAACGAAAAGGAAAAGTGGGATGCATATGACCGGAAAGACCGCTGCTACGACGGAGAGTTTTATATTGCGGTAAAAACCACTAAAATATTTTGCCGGCCATCCTGCAAAGCAAGGACTCCTTTGCGCAAGAATATAGAGCTTTTGGATACTGCGGAACAATGTATCGCTGCCGGGTATCGGGCTTGCAAGCGCTGCAGACCTGATCTTATTGAATTTTCCCCGGTAATGAATGCTGCAGAAGAAGCAAAAACACTGATCGATAAGCACTTTTTCGAGCCTGATATTCTAAAAAAATCATTGACGCAGCTTTCGGTTGATCGCAGTTACCTGAACAAGCTCTTTGTTGCTAAATATGAGCGCACCATAGCGGAATATATTAAAGCGGTTCGTGTGCGGAATGCAAAAGATATGATCAAAGCCGGAAACGGCATTGCCGACGCTGCTTTCGGCAGCGGATTCGGCAGCTTATCCTCGTTTTATTCCAACTTCAAAAAAGAGATGGGTACAACACCCGGAATCTGCAGAAAATAGAAGGACACGGCCGGATTGCGAAAGAAAAAAGAACTTAAAAGAGAGGTACGGAATGATATCCGTACCTCTCTTTCGCTGTGTATATTTCTATGCCCCTTTTCGTTTTTTTACGCACTCCGAAAGCAAATATTCGATTTGCCCGTTTATGGAGCGAAAGTCGTCTTCCGCCCAGGCGGCCACTTCTTTCCAAAGGCTCGGAGAAAGACGAAGGAGAATTTGCTTTTTATCTTTTTCTTTGGAAATATCCCCTGTCATAACATTCTCCTCCTTTCCTGATTTTTTATTCCGGACGGCAAACTAATTAATATATTGATCCGCTGTTCACGATGGGCTGAGCATCTTTATTGCCGCACAAAACCACAAGCAAATTGCTGACCATGGCAGCTTTACGCTCTTCGTCCAACGTTACTACATTGTTTTCGGAGAGTTTTTCCAGCGCCATTTCAACCATGCCCACAGCCCCTTCGACAATCATTTTTCTGGCATCGATGATAGCCGCAGCCTGCTGCCGCTGAAGCATAGCTGCCGCGATTTCCTGGGCATAAGCTAAATGGGTGATGCGAGCTTCCAGAATGTCGATACCTGCCACACTGACTCTTGATTGCAGTTCATCTTCCAACTTTTGCGCAACTTCCTGGCTGGAACCGCGAAGCGACATTTCGTCTCCGCCTTCGGCTAAGTCATATGGATAAAGCCGTGCTATATTACGAAGAGACGAATCTGTCTGTATCGATACGAACTCGACAAAGTTGTCTACATTAAAAACAGCCTTTGCAGTGTCTTGAACTTTCCAAATGACAACGACACCAATTTCGATAGGGTTACCCAGAACATCGTTCACCTTCTGCTTTGCATTGTTGAGCGTCATGGCTTTGAGTGATATTCTTTTTCCTTTGGCTGAACTCCTCGCATTTTCTTTTTTACTTCCTGCAGAGGAATGCGTTGCTGTTGTAGCAATAGCTTCCACATCCAAAGCGCTGTCGATTGTAGGATTAAATCCCGAAGCAAAGGGGTTGACGAAGAAAAATCCCGGCTCTTTAATGGTTCCGATATACTTTCCGAACAGAGTAAGGACCAGCGCCTCATTGGGGTTTACTATTTTTAAACCCTTGAATAAGAACGGCCCGATCAAGCATAAGTAAAAGAAAGCAAAAATACCCAGCAGGATAAAAAACCCTCCTCTCCAGCTCATGGAAAAGCAGAATATTCCCACAAAAAGCGACAAGCACATTAATATAAGGTTGATAAAGAGCATCGCGATTCCGTTTACCGGACGAAGCAGTTTTTCTTCCTCTGCATTTAATATTTTTGAATTTCTTGATTCCATTTTTGTATCCTCCCCAAAACTAATCTCTACATAAAATATAATATTGAAATGATATCATATAACTATCGAAAAGATAGTAGCATGTTTAAATATAATTGTCAACTGCGAAAACGCAGAAAGAATTATCGTTTTATGCAGGGCTGTTGTACCCAAAAATTCTTTGTGTTATTATTAACAAAACGAGGCGGCGCAAGTCGTCACAGAATTCTGTTGAAATATTGATGATAACAGGAAAGAGGAGAAAAATGGGAAGAATTGTAGACCAGTATATCGAAATCGCCAAAAAAAGAAATCCCGGCGAACCAGAGTTTCTGCAGACTGTAGAGGAAGTATTATCCTCTTTGGAACCTGTACTTCAGAAGCACCCCGAGTATGTTAAATCAGGCTTGATTGAACGTCTTATCGAACCTGAAAGAGGAATTTCCTTCCGCGTAACATGGGTGGACGATGCTGGCAAAGTTCAGGTAAACAGAGGCTACCGCTATCAATTTAACAGTGCCATCGGCCCCTATAAAGGCGGCTTGCGTTTTGCCCCAAGCGTATATCCGGGAATCATGAAGTTCCTCGGTTTTGAGCAAATTTTCAAAAATTCATTAACAGGTCTTCCCATCGGCGGAGCAAAGGGCGGTTCCGACTTTGATCCAAACGGAAAATCTGATGGAGAAGTCATGAGATTCTGCCAGGCGTTTATGACAGAGCTCTATCGCCATATCGGCCCAGAAATCGACGTTCCCGCAGGCGATTTAGGTGTTGGCGGAAGAGAAATCGGATATCTTTACGGACAATATAAGAGACTTACCACTCGTTTTGACAGTGGTGTGCTCACAGGAAAAGGAATTCCTTACGGCGGACTTCCCGGAAGAACAGAAGCCACAGGGTATGGCATCGTGTTCTTTACCCGCAATATGTTAGAGGCTTGCGGCGAAACGCTCGAGGGAAAATCTGTTGTTATTTCCGGCTTCGGCAACGTCGCATGGGGTACCGCAGTTAAGTTGAACGAGTTCGGAGCAAAAGTCATCGCATTCTCCGGCCCGGATGGGTATATCCTGGATGAAGCCGGCATTTCCGGCGAAAAAGTTGACTTCATGTTGGAACTGCGTTCCAGCGGAAAGAACGTCTGCGCTCCTTATGCAGAGAAGTTTGCAGGATCCAAATTCGTGGCGGGCGAAAAGCCATGGGCAGTAAAAGCAGATATCTATATTCCATGTGCAATGCAGAACGACGTGCTTCTTGAGCATGCGAAAATGATTGTTGCCAGCGGATGTAAATTCTACTGCGAAGGCGCAAACATGCCAACAACAAACGAAGCTCTCGAATATCTTATGGCTAACGGAGTTACCTGCGGACCGGCAAAAGCTGCCAACGCAGGCGGCGTAGCTTGCTCCGCCATGGAAATGAGCCAGAACGCCCGTAAGATGCCTATGGAATTAGAAGAAGTATACGAAAAGCTGGAAGCGATCATGAAGAACATCCATGACAGTTCCGCAGCAGCTGCAAAGGAATACGGTTTCGGTTACAATCTGGTTGCAGGCGCAAACATCGCCGGCTTCTTAAAGGTTGCAGAAGCTATGACAGCACAAGGTTACGTCTAAACATATAAGCGTACGGTCAGTTGTTTTTTCCGGCGGCAGGGATATTTTCCTGCCGCCTTTGTTTAAGAAATAAATAATAATTATTTATACAGTCCACTGTACAGAAGAAAAGGCGTATTATATTCTTTAAGGAGAATTGTCCCGTTTCGTCTGCGGAGTTGATACAGGAATATTTTTGAGTGATCGATGAACAGTCTTACAGGCAATGTAGTCTTTTGCGGGAGGAGGGAACATGTCTCAGCTTATTACAGAAGCAGTCATCCGGGAGATGATACCCCGCCGGAGTCCGAATGCACACAAGGGCAACTTCGGACGCGTGCTGATCATTGCCGGAAGCGAAGGGATGATGGGGGCCGCAGTGCTTGCTGCAAAAGGTGCTCTGCGCAGCGGCGCCGGATTGGTCAGCGTATCCTGCGACAGGGAATTTTTTCCTATTGTACAGGCAGGTATACCCGAGGCAACCTGTCTGGATCGAAACTTCTCCGACAAGGATCTCCGGCGCTACGATGCAATCGGCATAGGCCCCGGTCTTGGCATGAATGAAGAAAATGTTATGCTGCTAAAAGAAGTTCTGCAAAACTATAGCGGTCCTGTGGTGTTGGACGCAGATGCGCTGAACACTTTGGCGGCAAATAAAAGCTTGTTAAAAGACATGGCGGCAGGTTGTATCATGACTCCCCACGAGGGCGAAGCGGCGAAACTTTTAAACATCAGCGCCGAAGAAATTTCGGAGAACAGGGAAAGCGCAGCGAAAACTATTGCGAAAGAATTTTCTGCCATTTGCGTGCTGAAAGGAGCCGGTACTTTAGTGGCTTTACCGGGATGTGAGCTGTTGAAAAATACAACCGGAAACCCCGGAATGGCAACCGGCGGATCCGGTGATGTGCTTACAGGTGTGATTGCGAGCCTTGCCGCGCAGTTTCGAAAAGGATCGGAACAACAAAACTTCAAAGCGGCTTTGGCCGCAGTATATCTGCACGGCATGGCCGGAGATATAGCGGCAGAGGAAATAGGAGAATACGGGCTTATCGCCGGGGATATTGCAGAATGCATACCTTATGCAATCAAAGAATTGATGCCCGACTCAAAAAGCAGGTAAATGGGTGCACCGTGCTTTTTTAGAAGTCAACTTCATTTGACACTCATATTGAGGACATATATAATAACAACATATGTCCTTTTTTACACTGCGAGCCACAAAATATGGTGTTTTCGATAAAATGCAAAGGAGACCAAGCATGAAAAAAAACAGATGGATCATTCCTCTTGCCGCATTGATGGTCCTGGTCATAGGGCTGAATGCCGCAGGAATTTTTGGGGCGGAGACCGGCGCGGGCAGTGCTGCGGACCCTGTGGTAACAAAGAGTTATGTGGATGAACTTTTCGCCACAGTGAACCAAGGGGGTTCAACAATTTTCCAGGTGGTGGAAGTGCCTGCCGGTTCAAAACTCATCGGAGGTGCAGGAACAGAAATGATCTTAAGAGGAGGAAAGGCGACAGCCATCGATAATGGCGTGGACGGCATTTCCGATCTTACGGCCGGAAAAGATTTAAAGTCTTCGACTGCGGTGATATCAAACCATTTGCTGCTGGTTCCCAAAGACGACGGAAGGGGTATCAGCTGCAGCGTGCAAAGCTGGGTGATGGTAAAAGGGGAATATACAATAGAATAAGGGGTAATTATTTTACGGCAGCGATCATAGGCTGTCTGGGGAAAAGGGGAAAGAGATACATGAAAATGAAGAAATTTAACAGAAAACTGTCCGGTTTATTAGTATTGCTTATGGTATTCACGATGTTTCCGGCAGAGGTATTCGGCCTGTCGGGGCTTACTGAACTGCAATCCAAGCAAATAAGTTTAAATGATCAGCTCAATCTATATAGCGGCACATATTATAATTCGTCGATATCCGCAAAAGCGTCTGAAAACTATATGATATACGAGCCCGGCAGCGAGATTACTCCGTTGATTGCTTATGGGAACGATATATACGGCGCAGCTGGCATAACAAGAATATTTGAATTGGAAGAAGCAGCCGGCAAGAATATTGTTGCAGCCACAAACGGCGATTACTTTACGATGGCTACAGGCGTTTCTTTAGGTACTGCGGTAAAAGAAGGCGTTATTCGCACAGGCGAACACAGCATTTACGAGACGCTGGGATTCTTTGAAAACGGGATTGCCAAGATCGGACGCTTAAACTTGTCCGTCAACTTTCTGGACGAAGATACCGGAGCCACATTCACAAAAATGGTCTATAACAAAGTTTTAACGCAGGTATGCGGCGTAGTACTTTACACCGGCGATTTCGGAGGCACGAACGAAGTAACTGTACCCACGCGCAACGTGATCATCGATATCGAGTCGGGGGAAGCTACTCCAGACGGAATCATCACCGGCACCGTGGTCGAAGTGGTCGACGCCACAACCCCCATCGCGCTAAACGATGATCAGCTTGTGCTTTCCATTGCAACCAGCACGCCGTACGCTTCTGCCTTAACTGCGATTAACGCGATGCAGGAAAATGACACCGTCACCGTGGAATTTGCGGTAGACCCGGAATGGGAAGACGTTCAAAATGCCATAGGAGTGGAACGGCGTTTAATTTCCGATGGCAAAATAGAAACTTTTACAGATGTAACGAGAGCTCCAAGAACAGCGGCCGGTATAAAGGCTGACGGTTCCGTCGTGATTTACACCGTCGATGGACGGCAGAGCACTTATTCCATGGGAATGACCTATGCTGAATTAGCAGCCAGAATGAAAGAACTGGGCTGTGTAGAGGCTGTAAACCTGGACGGAGGCGACTCGACCATGATGTTTGCCACTTATCCGGGATACGAGACCAATGAGCAGGTCAATCAGGCTTCGGGTACGACTTTACGCCGTTGCGGGAATTACATTCTTTTTGAAAACAATCAGACGCCCGGCACTTCCATCAAGCACCTCCATGTTTATCCCTACGGCCAAGTGATTCTCGCAGGATCCAGCATGGATGTTACGGTAAAAGCCACCGACGCGAATTATTTTTATTTGGATGCACCTACATCAGGTCTTACATATGGTGTAAGCTCCGGCACGTTGGGAACTGTTTCAGCCGAAGGAGTGTTTACCGCAGGCAGCAAAGCCGCCACGGGCAACATCAATGCAAAGTACAACGGAATTACAGGTTCTGCTTCGGTTACAGTGGTTTCAGCACCCGACAGCGTCGCGCTCGTTGCTCCAAGCACGCAAGCTGAGTTGCCGGAAACTATTTCCATTTCAGCCGGCGAGACTTTCCAGCTCTCGGCTGCTGCCATCTATAAAATGCTCAGTATCATATCCGACGAGTCAGGCTATCACTGGGAGGTGACAGGCAATATAGGCACGATAGATGAAACGGGCTTGTTTACTGCCACGACCACAGGGCTTGGCACCGGAACGATAACCGTAACAGCAGGAGCCCGCAGCGACTCTATAGCGGTTACAATCGTTACCGAAGGTAAGGCTTTGGAAACTTTCGAAGACGAGGACAAACTGATCTTCGAGACCGGAACTTTCGAAAATATTGCCGCAGAAATAGAGACAGATTTGAAATATGTTCATAACGGCGAGCAGAGTTTAAAATTGGACTACAGCTACGATAACGCAAGTGCGACCACGACCACAGAAGGCGCCATTACCGGGATAACTGAAATTGCCGTCCCGATGAATATAGAGTTTACGGGGAAAAACCCGACGATGTTCACTGCCTGGATTTACGGAGACGGTTCAAACAACGAAGTCCGACTCGCCGTAACCACGCCGGAGGGATTGAAGACGATAACCTTTGAAACGCTTGATTTCGACGGCTGGCAGCAAGCTGTTGTTCAACTGCCCAAGGGCGTGAGCGAGCTTGATGACCTCTCAATCCTTACACCGGAAAACAGCAATGGAAGCGGGACGATTTACATCGATCAAATCATGGCAGGTTTCGGATATTATTTAGATAACGAAGCGCCATCGGTAAACGGAACGGTAGGTTCTCAAATATTGGCAGGCGCCGTCACCGATAATCTTGACAGCGAGATTGCCCAGAGCGATATTCAGGTGACCTACGACGGTCAGCCATACGGTTTTACTTATAATGCGCAAAGCAAGAGCATTGCTGCCCATTTGCCCGATGGAGACGGTCTGGTGCACAGAGTCGTCATCAAGGTGACGGATGAAAGCGGAAACATCGGCCGGGTCGGTATCACCGAAATGAGCGAAGCTCCGGATGAAGATTTTGAAAAAGTGCAGGTATTTTCGGATATGGACGACACGCATTGGGCGAGCCTCTATGCGGAATACTTATATTCGCAGGATATCATCACCGGTAAACTGTCCGGCGAAGAGAGATTTTATGATCCTGACAAAACGATGACCAGGCAGGAATTTGCGGCCGTCATTGTTCGCTGGCTCGGAATAGACGTGAAAGATTACGAGGATACAGCGCTGAATTTTGCGGACAACGCCAAAATTCAAGACTGGGCACAGGATTCTGTCCGTGCTGCGTTAAGTATGGGATTTATGACAGGGAAGGCTATTACGGGGAGCAGTAAAGTAAACTTCGACCCTACGGGACCGATTTCCCGTCAGGAAGTGATGACTGTCATCGGCAGAGCGCAGGAAAAAGGTTATGCAGAGGCTACGATGGATTTCCAGGATGCCGCAAAAATCGCCGCCTGGGCGTTGCCTTATGTAAAGACTCTTGTGGGCCAGGGCGTCATTTCTGGGTTCGAGGGTAAACTGGATCCGACAGGTTCTGTCACCAGAGGACAAGTAGCAAAAATTATATTTGAGCTGAACTAAGGGAGAACGCATGAGGATCATGCTCTTTGCCGCAGGCGGAGATATCGGCGGCGGAAAAACCCATATATTGTCCCTTGCGAAAGAACTGGCCGGGCAGAACGCTCTGCGGCTGGTCAGTTTTCGTCGGGGAATTCTATCCACGGAAGCCAGGCAGATGGGGATAGATACTGTCGATATGGACAGCAACCTGGGCACTTATCATGCGCTCAAATCAGCTTTGCGCCAAGTTGAGGAATTCTGTCCGGATGTGATTCACTGCCATGGCGCAAAAGCAAACATGCTGGGCGTGATTGTAAAAAAAATCAAGGGCATTCCTGTCATGACGACGGTGCATTCCGATCCGAAGCTGGATTACATGGGCATGCCTTTAAAACAATACACGTACGGATTGATCAATGCATATGCTCTTCGCCGCATGGATTACTATGTTGCTGTGGCGGGGCGCATGCAGGAACTTTTAATAGAGAGAAATTTTGATCCGCAGAGTATTTTTACTGTTTATAACGGGCTTGATTTTTCAGAGGCCAAGGAGGAGCCGAGGCCCCATAAAGAGGATGAAGAAATTATAAAAGTCGGCATAGCCGCAAGATTGACGCCCATAAAAAGTATCGGTACTGTGATTCGCGCTTTTGCCATCGCGTATAAACAAAATCCGAGGTTGCGCCTTTCGATTGCCGGTACAGGGGAAGACGGGAAAGAGTTAAAGCGTCTTGCTCAAAAGCTGGGCGTGGCGCATGTAACGGTTTTTGAAGGCTGGATAAGCGACATCAAAAAGTACTTTTCCGGAATAGACATCAATGTGCTGGCGTCTCTTTCCGAAACATTTCCTTACTCCCTGCTCGAGGGTGCCTATGAACACTGCCCTGCTATTGCGACAAATGTCGGGGGAATCCCTTCGCTGATAGAGCACGAAGAGAGCGGCTTTCTTTTTGACCCGGAGGATGTGGATACATTTGCGGCATATATTCTAAAGCTCGCAAGCGATGAAGTCTTGCGGCAGAGGCTTGCCGAAAATCTTTTCCGTAAAGCAAAAGCTGAGTTCTCTTTAGAAAAAATGCAGCAGGATCAGCAGAGAGCTTACGAAACCGTTATCAGAAGAAAGCAGAATACGGGACGCAGCGGAGCGGTGCTTTGCGGCGCCTACGGCAGAGGAAACGCGGGAGACGAAGCGATTCTGCGGGCAATCCTTACACAGTTGCGGGATATCGATCAGGATATGCCCTTCTGGGTCATGTCCCGTAATCCGGAACAAACAAAGAAAAAAGAGTTTGTCCGGAGTTTTTATATTTTTAACGTGCCTGCTTTTCTCAAAAGCCTTCGAAAGGCAAAGCTATTTGTAAACGGCGGAGGCAGTCTTATTCAAGACATCACTTCCAGCCGGTCGCTATACTTTTATCTGTTTACTTTGTGGGCAGCGAAATGGTGCGGCTGTAAAATCGTCATGTACGGCTGCGGCATCGGTCCCATTTCCGGCAGCCGCAATCGAAAAATAGCGGGTCGCGTACTGAATCAAACGGCAGATATCATTACGCTGCGAGACAGTGTTTCGCTGGAATTGCTTTCGGCAATAGGCGTAACAAAACCCGAAATCATCCTGGCTGCCGACCCTACGGTCAATTTGGAACACGCGGATGCGGCAGGGGTCAATAGGGCCTTTGCAAGGGAAGGCATTCCCGCAGAAGCCTCCAAGATCGGCTTCTGCCTGCGTGCGTGGGACACATTTACACATCCGGAGCACGTGGCAAAGGCCGCAGAATACGCTTACGAAAAATACGGATTGATTCCGGTATTTTTACCGATTGAAATGCCCAAGGACACAGCTGTCGGGGAAAGGATTTCTTCGATGCTTTCCATCCCGAATTTTGTGTGTAAAAAGCAGCATCCGGTGGGCGATTTAATCGGTATGCTGGGGTCCATGGATTTAGTCTTGGGCATGAGACTCCACTCTCTGATATTTGCTACTGCCGGCGGCGCTCCTGTCGTGGGCATATCCTACGATGTGAAAGTGGACAGTTTTATAAAGGACATCGGCTCTACCGCTTGTGTTCCTTTATCTTCGATGAGCGCAGAGGCATTGTGCGCGCAAATAGACAATATCGTGGCAAAAGGCAAAGATTCAGGCTTCGAAACCAGAGAGAGGCTCCAAAGCATGGAAAGAGCAAACGGCCAGGCTGCAAAAAGACTGCTGATGCACGGAAAGGACAGCGCATGAGAAAGATATTGTGTCTTTCCACATCCAATTACGATCCGTTTCCTACCAGGAAGCAAAATATTATGAACCGTATGACGGATGCAGAAATAATCTATGTGGACCCCCCACTGACAATCATAGCGCCATATAAAGACGCGAGTGTCAAGGACAGAATGGCAGCTTATAAACAAGGCGGGCGCAAAGTACGGGATCATATTACTGTGTATGCATCGCCCCCGGTTCTGCCTTTTTTCAATAAAGTGCGAGCCGTCAATAAAAGAAATCAGAAGAAGATAGCTGCTTATTTAAAGGAAATTCTGAAAGAAAACGCATGGGCAGACGATTTTTCCCTCTGGTGCTACTCGCCGACCGCGGCAGATTTAGTGGCGCCTTTGGCAAAAGAGTTGGGCATTTCCGAATCAGAACTTTGGTCGCATACAATCTACGATTGCGTAGACAGGCATTCGGCCTATCCCGGACTTATCAACCCGGAAATTGTGGATAAAATGGAAGAGGACCTGGCGCGAAAAGCAGGTACCGTGTTTTGTACGGCACAAGGCCTGTACGATAGGCTGGCGGCATTTAACAAAAACACGCACATGATACCCAACGGCGCCGATTATGCATTGTTTTCGAAAGTCGCGAATATGCCAAAGGAAAGTACGGCGCCCACTTTCGGCTTTGTGGGCATGCTTCAGGACTGCATCGACTACGACTGCATAAAAGCGGTGGCAGAGGAATTCCCCAAAGGGCATGTGGTTTTGATCGGAAGAGCATTACCGGGGGTAGACCTTCGCTGGATTCAGGAGTATTCTAATATAGAATTTATAGGCTTGCTTCCGCAGAAAGAACTGCCCGGTCAAATAAAGGACTTTGACGTCTGCATGAATGTGTTCGCTGACAACGAACTCTCCAAGGATGTCAGTCCCTTAAAGTTTTATGAGTACCTGGCAACGGGAAAGCCCGTGGTCAGCACCCCGGTACCGCTGCAGGTGAATGACTTTTCAGATTGTATTTACATAGCCGGCGATGCGCCGGAATTTGTATCGAAATGCAGGGAGGCGCTGGCCGAACCGTCAGACGATCCTAAAAAAACAGAAAGAATGAAAAGAGCGAAGAGTTGTTCCTGGGAAGAAAGAATTCACTCGATGCGAGATATATTGGGTTGGACGCAAACGAAATAATCATACGGAGGATGTCATGAAAATTATAAACGAAAAAGGAAAGCTGTTTGGATTGATCAATGTAGCGGATTTCATCGTGCTTGTTGCGCTCGTTGCCATTGTGGGCGCCATCGGAGTTCAGCTTCTTGGAACAAAAGTGACGGATGCGGTAGCCGAAAAAGTGGACTGCTACGTCGAGGTGGCTATCATCGGAGCAGCCCCAAGGATATACGAAGAAGCGATACGACAGGATTTAGCCGGCGAGAATCTGGTGTCCGGCAACGAATATCTCAGTGCGACGATAGAAGATGTATGGCTCGAAGATTATGTCGTCCAGGCTTTTACTTCCGACGGGAGAGTCGTGGATGCCACGGATCCCACAAAAAAGACGATTATCGTACTGATGAAAACCACGGTGGCCAAAGATACGCCAAGTCCAAAGATCGGAAGCCAGGAGCTTCGTTCGGGAAAGACTTTTATCGTTAAAACCCAAACTTTCGAATCCAGCGGAACCATCCGCTATGTTGAATTCGGCGGCTATAATCCGCCGGAAGGCATGAGCGACATCATGTAGGGAGCAAAGCCTTATGTCATTTTTTCAAAGCAGTCTCATTTTCCGCTTTTTGAAACCTTTAGCGCCCATCGCAGAGTTTTTAAAAATCTCTTATCGACACAGCGCGATGGTTTTAAGCCGCGCGGTTTTGGAAAAGAGCTATGAACAATCAAAAACAAAGAAAATCCGGGAAGCCTTTTGTGGAGCAGATGATCCGGCGAGCGTCTCCGTATACCGGAGTGTTTTGCTTGGAATAGAAAAACTGCTGCAGCAATTCGGAGATTTACTGCGTAAAAGTTTCTTTTATACCACGCTGATTCGTGGGAAAAATTTCTATTTTCGAAGCACTCAAAGCAGTGCCGTTTTTTCGCGCATCAACAGCATACCCCTCCACCGCTGGTTTTTGCTGTTGTTTGCCATGTATTTGCCTATTGAATATACATTGCGCGATGTCCTTGGATTAGCAACGCTTTCTGCCGTATGGGAAGAGCTGTTTATTGCCGCTGCCGTCCTTTTAATTTTATGGAGAACCATGCTAAAGCAGTCCGACGCCTTTGCGCGGGCTACGACGCTGGAGGCTTGCCTCCTTCTGTTTATGGCGATTGGTTTGCTGCTTATGATGCTGAACAGACCTTTCCCCGGCGTGGCTTTTGCCGGATACCGGGCACAGGTCGAATATATGGTTTGGTTTTTCCTTGTTTTAAGACTGATAGAGGATAAGAAAGATGCGCAAGCACTTTGCTATGCTTTTGCCGCCACCGTATTCCTATTGTGCCTGCATGGAATTTACCAGTATGCGATCGGAGTAGAAATCCCCGATGCCTGGACGAGCAATACAGAGATGGGTGTTCGCACAAGGGTATTCTCCATCACAGGGAGTCCCAACATATTCGGCTCTCTGATTGTGATGGCAGCTCCGACGGTTGCCTCTCTTGTCTACTATTGCCAAAAACCTTTCTGGAAAATTTTCTATTTTGTCTGCACAGCGCTTATGTGCCTTTGCATCTTGTTTACTTTTTCAAGAGGAGCCTGGGTCGGCCTTATCGTGGCTGTGGTGCTTTTTTCTCTTTATGTGGATAAACGCTTACTGGGAATCATGGCAGCTGCTATGGCGGCGATTTTGGTCGCTGTGCCTTCTATTACGAGCCGCCTTACATATCTGTTCACTTCCGACTACGCCGAAGCCTCCGCCATCGGAGGTCGTGCTTTACGCTGGGAAGTAGGCCGTAATTTATTGATGGAAAATTCGCCGTGGCTGGGTTTTGGTCTTGGGCGTTTTGGCGGCGCCGTAGCCATGAACAATCAGCTTCTGGATAAAACAGAAGAGTTCAGCTATTTTTATATGGATAATTACTATCTGAAAACCCTGGTTGAAATGGGGTACACAGGTCTGATTTTCTTTTTGCTTGCTTTGGCTGTATTGGCAGTGTTCGGCCTGCGATCCGTGTACAGAAGCGGGCAGCATTTTCAGTCAAATAAAAGCGTGGATCCTCTTATGCGCAATGCAGGCAATGATAAGCTTATGGCTGTCGGTATCTTTTCAGGTCTTGCCGGAGTCTTGACACATTGTTATTTCGAGAATATATTCGAAGAACCCTACATGATGGCATATTTTTGGGGGCTTGCGGCGGTTTTGATTTTCGCAGGCTTCTTCCGCAAAGGAGGCAATGAAAATGAATCTCCAGATCAGACGCGAATTGCCCGAGGACTATCGGATTACTGAAAGCATTATCCGAGCAGCCTTCTGGAACATGTTCCAGGAAGGCTGCGACGAGCATTACCTGATACATATTATGCGGGAATCCAAGGATTATATACCCGAGCTTGGCATGATCGCACTCCGGAGTAAGCAGCCCGTAGCGGCGATTGCTTACACCCGCTCCCACATACTGCAGGAGGATGGCTCCCGCTTGGAAACCGCCACGTTCGGACCCATCGGCGTGCTCCCCCGATATCAAAGACTGGGTATCGGTCGTGCCCTGATCAATCACACACTTTCCATTGCAAGAGATATGCACATTCCGGCAGTTCTTATTTTAGGCGACCCCGATTACTACAGCCGGCTGGGATTTAAACCTGCAGAGGATTATGGGATACGACTTGCCAACGACATGTATATCCCGGCACTTCAAATTTTTGAATTAAAGCCAAAGGCAATCACTGCCGGCGGCAAATTCATCGAAAGCGAAATATACGACCTGGCGCCTGAATCTGTAGCTGCTTTCGATCGGAGTTTTCCGGAAAAAGAAAAATTCGAAACTCAAACGCAGAAGCGCTATCGGGAAATGTTGGAGATGATGCATGAATAATAAAGTGATTGCAAACAAAGAAGGCGAAGCAGGTCTCAATGCAAATGCTCTGAAAATTATAGCAATCATAGCGATGAGTATCGATCACTTGACCTGGACATTGATGCCCGGTTTTAATCCGGCCGCCTTGGCGGTCGTTTTGCATTGCATCGGAAGAATGACTGCGCCAATCATGTTTTATTTCATTGCGGAAGGGTACTGCTACACAAAAGATTTAAAAAAATATGTACAGCGACTCTTTATCTTTGCCGTTTTATCTCACTTTGCCTATGCAATTTGCTTCGGGGGCACTTTTATTCCTTTTCAAAACGGTATGATTTTCAGCCAGACCAGCATTATCTGGTCTCTGATGTGGGGTTTGATCGCCCTTGCCACGGTAAAGAGCGATGACCCGCGATTGACAAAAGCAATCAAAGCAGCCATCGTAATTGTATGTATCATCGTTTCACTTCCTGCGGATTGGAGTGCGGTGCCTACCATAGCTGTCGTTCTCGTAGGCATCAACAGAGGAAATTTCAAGAGGCAGATGTTGGGAATCTTTTTACCTACCGCTCTATATGCTGCAGGATACGCGCTATTTTTCAATACGACCTACGGTTTGATTCAATTGGCCGTCATTCTGTCTTTTCCGTTCCTATACGCTTATAACGGCAAGCTGGGAAAATGGAAAGATATGAAATGGTTCTTCTATGCCTACTACCCTCTCCACATGACAATTCTGGGAATGATAAGGATTTATTGTCTCAAGTAAAATGACAATGCATTTCAAGGTGCAAAAGTAACATCTCGCGCAAAGGACCCTTTGCACGGGATGTTTTCTTGTATAATCAAACCCATATATAAGGTAGATTTTCATGGGAGAAAAGCAGCAGCTCTGCCAGTCCATTCAGAAAGTAAAAGGGGAAACAGAAAGATGAAAAAACAAGAGTATAAGAAAGCTTGGGCCTTTGCCCTTGCGTTGATCATGGTGCTCACCACCTCGTTTGGCGGCTTTGGTTTCGCGGGGATCAATGGGGCGGCGGAAGAGGTTTACGCTGTGGATCCGGGCTTAGGAGATTTCACTGTGACCGGTGGGACGTTGGACTCAGATTACACCTACGCAGGAAATGTTCTTACTATAAAAACTGCTGAGCCGATCAGCATTGCAAACGTATCTGCAGCAACCGCGACAGCGGATCGCATTGTGGTCCAAAGCGGAATCACAGCGAACATTACGTTAAACGGCGTCAACATCGATGCAAGTCCAAATAACGCTTGCGCTTTTGATATGACCGGTGCAGTGGTAAATTTAACCCTTACCGGCGATAATATATTAAAAAGTGGATGGAATTATGCCGGATTAAAAGTCCCAAGCGGCGCAGCCCTTACAATTGGAGGTACAGGATCGCTTAGTGCTACAGGCGGGTGGTGTGGTACAGGTATTGGCGGTGGGAATGGAGCCGGCGGTACAATTATCATAAATGGTGGAACTGTTGCAGCAACAGGTGGAACTCGAGGTGCGGGTATTGGCGGTGGGAGTGATGGAGCCGGCGGTACAATTATCATAAATGGTGGAACTGTTACAGCAACAGGTGGAGATAATGGCGCAGGTATCGGCGGTGGCTTGTCCGGAGCTGGCGGTACAATAACCATAAGTGGTGGAACTGTTACAGCAATAGCCGGAGAGTATGGTGGAGCAGGTATCGGCGGTGGCTGGTCCGGAGCTGGCGGTACGATTACCATAAATGGTGGAACTGCTACAGCAACAGGTGGAGATGCCGGAGCAGGTATCGGCGGTGGCTTGTCTGGAACTGGCGGTATAATAATTATAAGCGGTGCAGCAATTGTAACAGCAGCAAGTGGAAGCAATGCTTCAGGTATCGGCGGTGGCTGGTCGGGAACTAGCGGTACAATTACTATTAACTCGTCAGCGAATATAAAAGCTTTAGGTCAAGATGGGGCACCTGCAATTCAAAGTGTTTCCGCATGTAGTGCATACATTTTAATGTCCACATTTACTGCGGACAAAAGTAGTAATACAAAGACAGAGATTCGAACCGCTGGAGATGCCGCACTTTCTCCGGCTGTGGAATGGACGCCGGCATCTAAATATAAATCAATGGCTTTTACCTTGCCAAATGATATTACTACGTATACGGTTTATACGGGCGGAGCGAAGCAAGAATATACTAGTGGCGTAACTACCAGTAGCGAATTTGGGATTATCGGTGCGGGGTTAAGTGTCTTTAATGCGGTAACAGCGGTGCAGGCAGCGCCGACGGCGACTGTTCAAGCCATTACGGGAACGACGCAGGTTGGACAGACGTTAACAGGGCATTACACCTACAGTGATGTGAATGCAGATGTGCAAGGCGTATCAACCTTTAAATGGTACCGTGCAGATGATAATTTAGGAACAGCAAAAGCCGCAATTGCAGGAGCAACGTCAATTACGTATGTGCTTCAAGCGGCAGACCTCGGGAAATTCATAAGCTTCGAAGTGACTCCAATCGCTTTGACAGGAACAACAACAGGCTTTGCAGCGGAAGGCGCCACAGTAGGGCCAATCTCAGCAGCTCCCACAGGCGGCGGATCGGGCGGTGGCTCCACGGCAACGACTGTCATCAATACGAACACAGGAACTGTAACAGGAAGTCAAATTGATAAAGCAGCCGGCATAGCAAAGCAAGGAGACAGCGTTACCATTCAATCCAACCAAACAAGCGAAGTAACTTTCCCTGCCTCCGGTCTTGGTTCATTGATTGAAAAGGACAATAGCCTGACTGTCGTCACAGAAAACGGCACGCTTACCTTCGACGGTAAGGCTGTGTCCTCGATGGATACACAGGCCACAGCCGCGGATATTGAAGTCATCGTAAAAGATGTTGAAAAAAACGCGTTAACCCAGGATCAGCAAACAATGGTGGGAGATAAGTCGATTTATGATCTCTCGGTGATGTCCGGCGGCAAGCTCATTTCAAATTTTGGCGGAGGTAAAATTACCGTCAGCCTTCCGTACGAATTAAAGGCCGACGAAACGGCTGAAAATTTGACCGTTTGGTATTTGGCAGACGATGGAATTTTGACAGAAATCAGCTGCGCATACGATGCAAAGAAGAAGGCCGTCACGTTTGTCGTCAATCACTTTTCAAAATATGTGGTGGGCTACGATAGCCTGGCAGCTTGGAACAATCCGTTTGCGGATATTAAAAGCAGCGATTGGTACTACGATGCTGTAAGATATGTCAGCGCGAATGGTATGATGAACGGTCAGGCGAGTACGGAGTTTGCAGCGGAAGCAGCAATGACCAGAGGGATGTTCGTGTCTATTTTAGGCAGAATGGAAAACATCGATACAACAGCATACGCAAATCAAACGACGTTTTCCGATGTGAACAACAGCCAGTATTACGCACCGTACACGGCATGGGCAAACGACAAAGGGATTGTATGCGGCGTGGCCAGCGGAAAATTCGCACCCGATGCAGCAATCACACGGGAGCAGATTGCTGTGATGATGACAAATTATATGAAATATAAAGGGCAAGGACCGGTAGGCGCATGGGCAATACAGCTTACGTACGTAGACCTTGAACAGGTTTCCTCTTGGGCCGGAGAAGGCGTCATGTTCATGACGATGAAAAACGTGATGAACGGTATGGGGAAAGATGCAAACGGAGCTTCGGTATTTTCTCCGCTTTGCACCTGCACCAGAGCGCAGGCAGCCACGATGCTTCAAAGGCTTGCAGAAATGAATTAGAAAACAATGATAAAGAAGACCCGCCTCTTTGGAAGCGGGTCTTTTCTTGAATTTTTCGTCTACCGTCAATCGTTTGGTTTGGATCATAAAGCACTCCTGTTCGCCTTAATATGGCTATTGCCCGTTTATGATTTACCTCTTTTGCAACAGGTAATCATGCTTCACTTTATCGACATCGAATTGAAAGAAACTGAAGACTGCCTGAATGATCGGTCCTATGCCGAAAGCTAAAATAAAAGTACCGATTCCGATCTTTGCACCCAATAAGTAACCGACAAAAAGAACACTCACTTCAATCAATCCGCGAATCAATCCAACCGGCTTTTGTGTAATGCGCGTTAATGCAGCCATCAGAGCGTCTCTTGGCCCTGCTCCAAAGGCGGAGCCGATGTAACAATACGTAGCCAAGGCAATGAGAACCATGCCGACAAAGAGCATCAAGATGCCGCCGGTCATGCTTTGCGCAATAGGAATCAGTTTAATGTAGAAAATGTAATCAATAAGAAACCCTATGACAAATATGTTTAAAATAGTACCTGTTCCGATACTTTCTTTGAGCTGGTACGTTACCGTCATCACGATAATGCCTACAATGATACCGATTTGGCCAAAAGAAATGCCCGAAAGCTGGCTCAGTCCGGAATGCAAAGCATCCCAAGGTGAAAGGCCTAAATTCCCATTGATGGTAAAAACAATTCCTAAAGAATAAAGGAAAAGTCCTATGAATAATCGTGTGTAGCGTTTAAAAAGCATGTAATCCTCCGAAACATTCGCACCTTAAGTATAAAGCTTGTGTATGCTTAATATCCCGGGCTCATTGTTCTTTTTCGTATAAATGCTATTATATAGGTAAAGGCAGTGGACATGTCAATGATTATTTGCCAAAGGAAAGAGCAACGGATCATTTTCTGAAGGCATATTTCCGAGAAGAAAGGGGATCATTATGGTAAAACTACCGCAAAAGCACTCTAAGAAATGGCTCTACATTACGCTGGGATTGTTTTTCGCTACTTTCTTTGCACTTATTTTTACAGCCAATACACTGAACATCGATATAGCAGCACGGAATCTTGCCGGTTTCGCAATTCTGTCTATCGTGATAACAGCCGTAATCAGTATCGGGGGATATTGGGGGGCGACAGCTTATTTCTATACATCCTTGATTGCACTTATCATCGCGATGGGATACATGCTTTATATTTCTATTAATAAAACAGCCGAGGGCTGGAGTGATCTTGTCAGTATGACGTCGTTTATTTTTATTGTTGCGATAGGCATTGTAGCTGCCCTCATTGTCCAAGGGATATTGTCTTTCGTATCAAAAAAGAAAAAATAATCAATCAGGAGGAATCAGATGATTCAAGAGATAGGCCCCAAAATATTCGATAATCATTTCCAGTACAAAGCAGCAACGTCCCGGGATTTATTTCTGTCTTACGAAGGGGATACGGTGCTTGTCGGCGAAAGCAAAGAAAAACTCTGGTATCCGTCGTTTGCAGATTTCGAGGCGGAATATCCAAACTTGATCCGGGGCGCAAAATATCTGTTTAGCATAGATGATATCAACTATTTTCTTGTAGACGAAAAAGGGCTCGATTCTGTAAAAGGATGGAGTTATGTAAGCACGAGCAGATTCAGGAGCGAAACAAAATACTGGCGAGGCTTTGCCGGAGTAGTCGGATGGCAGTTGAACCGCTGGTACGATAACCACCGTTTCTGCAGTAAATGCGGAAAACCCACGATACACTCGGATAAAGAGAGGATGCTCTATTGTGAATCCTGTGGTTTTATGACATATCCGACGATTTCTCCTTGCGTGATTGTTGCCGTGCACAACGGAAATCGCCTTCTTTTGACAAAATATGCAGGACGCCCTTACACGAATTACGCACTTATCGCAGGTTTTGCCGAAATAGGAGAAACCTTGGAACAGGCTGTTTGCAGAGAAGTAAAGGAAGAAGTAGGTCTGCGTGTAAAAAACCCAATATACTACAAAAGTCAGCCCTGGCCGTTCACCGATACACTTCTGGTAGGTTTCTTTGCCGAGTTGGATGGGGATGATTGCATTGTCTTGCAAGAAGATGAACTGGCGCTTGGCGTATGGGTGGACCGGTCGGAAATTCCGCCTGCCGAGTCGAAAATAAGCCTTACAAGCGACATGATGGAAGCCTTCCGAAACGATTTGCTAAAGCTATAAAATAAGATTTGATAAACCTTTAGAATAAGATGCGGTGCGACCATCTGCTTTGGCAGAAGGTCGCACCGCATCAATCATTTTACTCTTCCATTTGGATCATGATGTTGTCGCCTACGATATTTACGGGAAAACTCTTCAATGCCCTCGGGTTCACTTTGAACATCAGGATTTTTCCGGCCTGCCGCACTTTTCCGTCTTTAACGTCAAACACAGAGCCGTGCTTTGGACATGTGATAAGCGAACCGTCCAAATTTCCGTCAAACAATGATCCTCCCATGTGGGGACAGACGTTGTCCACGGCATAATACGAGTCCTCTATATGTACAAGCAGGATATCCTGACCATCGATGGTGACTTTTTTCTTACTGCCTTTGGGAAGTTCTGATATTTTTGCCGCATAAACATACTTCATAGAATCCCTCCTCTATTTATTCCGACAGGTTTTAGATTAAAAGCTGTTCATATCCATCACTTGCGTTCCCGGAGGAAGCTGAAAAATCGAATCGTCGATATTTCCAATGGTAAAGTTCAGAAATTCCACAATGATCGTGTCGGACCCGCTGCCGGTTTCCACGCGTAACGGCATTCCGGCTTCTTCCCATATCCAGATTTTCCCTTTACCGCCCTCGTAATTTGTTTCGTATACCAAACACTCTTTGTTGTCAAAAGTTTCCCTTCTTGTAAAAAGCATGTCGTCCGAGTCGGATTGCATCAGAAAATCTTTTGGCGAAGTGACATCGATATCGGCTTGATCAATAGGCATCTGTATAGCGTAGTTCAGTTCAGGCTGATAGACGTATACCATGCTTTCTGCCATGTTGATGATGGACCAAATAGGCTCACCTCCGGCAGGGTTTTCCATCTCTGATCGCATATTGCCACCCTTGACCCACATTTTATGGGTATATTTTTCCCCGTTGGGGAGGGTAATGGCATAATCATAGGAAAATCCGTCTACTTCCATACCTTTGGCAATCAGATCACCGGCAGAAAGTGCTTCTTCCGACTCTGATTTTTGTTCTTCAGGATCCTCTGTTTCCTCCGCCGGTGCAGGACCGCCGCAACCGATTAAAGCAAATAAAATCATAAGTGTAAAAAGTAGGATAAGCAAACGATTTTTTTTGAAGCGTTTCATAGATGTTTCCTCCTTTTCCCAAAGCATTAACAATCTCACTGTTATTATCTTCCGGAATATTTTATCTGTCAATGCACCGCTTTGAAATGGGTGGAGGGACTACTTAATATATGGAATTATCGGATGCGATAGACTGCTATTGCCGCACCTGCTAATAGCAGCAGGTCCCCGATGCTCGCAAAGCCAATCAGTTCGCCGAACGGAGAAATTCCGATAATATCTCCAAGAAACGGCAGCACAGTGTCCCCGCCGGAAAGCGAGTAACCGTAAATATCACCTCGTATAAGAGATTCGAGCAAGGCGTTATCGACTTGGGGAGAAAAAATAGAAGAAGAGACAGGCATCGTGAATTTGTTTGCGGCTATCACCGTAAAATTCATCAGCGTTCCGGCTCCGATCCAATAGGGCCAGGAACTTTTCGCCCTGATATTGTAAAATATAAAAGCGATGATCAAAAGATATTCGATGGAAAAGGTCATCAATGGAGGAGCCTGGAGGCGCGAAAAAATAATCTCCGTGGCAAATGCCAAAATAGGGAGATATAGCTTTTGAGGTAACTGTTTTTGCATTGGAGCTGCTTTCGGATTTTTTTTTGAAGTGCTCATAAATGTTTCTCTTTAAAATAGTCCGGATTATTTTCGATAATTTCGCAAAACACTTCCACGATTTCGGGGTTAAATTGTGTACCTGCGTTTTCTTTTAAAATGGAAACAGCTTTATCCATATCCATGCCTTTGCGATACTTCCTGTCGGAAGTCATCGCATCAAAAGCATCAGCGACTCCTAAAATAGATGCGCATACCGGCAAGGCTTCGTCGGGGTTCTCTCTTTTGGGATAACCGCAACCGTCATAATGACAGTGGTGAAATTGAACTGCATCCACGACAGATTTGGGGAATTTGATTTCCTCGATGATTTCGCGGCCTATTTCAGGGTGCTTCTTTATTTGCTCATATTCTTCTTCTGTCAAACTGCCGGGTTTATTGAGAATACTGTCTTCAATTCCGATTTTTCCTATATCGTGCAGCAAGGAGGCAAACTGCAAGTCTGACATCACTTTTTTATTCAGCTTTAAGCTTCGTCCGATATCCTGCGCATAACGTCCCACGCGCTCGGAATGGTCTCTCGTGTACGGATCCTTTGCTTCGATTGCACGGGATAGTGCAGTGAGCGTATCGATATGCATGGTGCGACTCTCCAGATATTGTTTAAAGGAATAGCGTGCTAAAAGAAGAGGAAGGATGAACAAAAGAAGAAAGTAGCTGCCGTTTTCCATATGCAGCATCAAAGCGTTGAGAATTCCGAAGGGAATCGTGGCAATCACGTTGGGAAGAATACCCAGAACGGTTTGAGAAAGCATGCGGAAAAATTGATCTTCTCCATTTGATACAAAATATAGAATAAAGATGACCATATTTGCTGCAATCGTTATGATGGCAAAGATGGTGGCGGGAATAATCGAATAGGGGAAAGAGAAATCCGGACCATAGCCTCCCAGCCATTGCAGGGAAAATCCTCCTATAAATATGGACAATAAAATATTGGCTGTGTTAAAGAGTTCTTTCCATAGCGATTGGGACAAAAGATGGTGTATTTTTCCTGTTTCCTTGTCCATGGAAAAAAGAAAAAATGTAGAAAGAAAAAAAAACACGACGGTAAGATGCAAGCCGTAGATCATGGCGCTTGCCACGACAGGTATAAAGGATAGTTCGATGGATTTATCGGTAGCAATATATACAGGCAAGCTGCGGCACAGGATAAGCAACGCCAGCATGATGATCCAGTTGATGGCACTGTTCAAATCAAAATGCCCGGGAAGTGAATTCTGTTGTGCGGCCGTAAAAGTGCTATAGCCTAAAATAACAGCTCCGGAAATCAAGACAAGAACGATATATGCCCTTTGGCTGGCGCGCATGGGTTTGCCTCCTTGCAAGTAATGTCTTATATTTGGAAAAACAGATTCAGAACCGGATTTTAGACTATTTTACACAGAAAAATGCGCCGCTGGAAAGTATCAGAGCACAAAGACTTGAAAGTGCGATCAATATTCTATTCACGATATAGCCCTCCTTCTAAAGGTACTCTGCCATACCGCTAACCAGGCAGGCTATATCCGCTCCGCTATAATAAATTCGAAATGGCTCCGAATCTGTTTTTGTCAAAATGGGGGTGATTTATATGGCGATAAAAGTAGAGATACGCCTGTTTAATGCATTAAGCACAGCGCGTACAACGCTGTCTTCCGTATTTTCCTTTATAAAAGCAATGCCTAAGTATTCTTGACCTTTTTCATCGCTTATGACCAACAATACAACAGGACGGCCTGCCGCTTCCGTGGTTTCCACGGAAATCAGTTCAAAATGAGGCCTGCTCGAGTCGATCAAGTGTTGGTAAATCGATTCCAATGTCGCAAGAGCAACGGCTCTGATCATCGCATATTGCTGTCTGCCGATGTAAAAGGATTTTCCTTCCATTCGCTTGTCGCCACAAGAAAGGAACACCGATACTTCGCCATTGCCGTTAATGAATTTTGTTTCGATGCCGGTATAATCCAGGCGAATCTCTTTTTGCGACATTTTAGGCGGCACTTGCGCGATGCTGATAATGCGATAATCGATATTGACACCAAAAACTGCCATTAACGCGGATTGAACATCTCTCGTAATGGTCTTCGGTGATTTCTTATCGCTGGCAAGCAGGTGAATTTCTTCAGGAACCTGGTCTTTGGAAAGCACAACTTTTGACGAATACACGCCATCCAAGCTGGATATCAGTTCCTCCAGGGATGCAAGAAAGGATTTATTTTCTGTCTGCAACACTAGCAGTACCCCCAACACGCTGTTTATAGTAACCAATTACTTTTTATTCTAACATCCGAAGGCGACGATTGGTATACATTTTTTTTTATTTATTCTCCGGCAATGCAAAGTCTCGTTTTTCGGGTTCCGCTATAAGCTGAAACACCGACTGTAGTTGTCAATAGAGGGGTAAATAGAGTAGAATTGTTTATCGAAGAAGCGAGGTGAAAAATCAACTTGCAAAGTAATGATCAATGGAGAAAGAATACCATACTGTTTTTGACGAGCCAGACTGTCTCTTTGACGGGTTCCATGCTGGTTCAATATGCCATAACCTGGTATATCACGCTGGAGACGCAGTCCGGAGTGATGATGACGCTGGCAATTATATGTGGATTTGTTCCTACTTTTCTCATTTCTCCCTTTGCCGGGGTTTGGGCCGATCGCTACAGCCGAAAAAAACTAATCGTTCTTTCCGACGCCTTAATCGCGCTCTCCACTCTTGTCATTGCCATACTATTTATCATGGACTTCGATGCAATTTGGTTGCTCTTTGTTGCCGCTGCCGTGCGTTCGCTGGGAACGGGGGTGCAAACCCCTTCTGTCAGTGCATTCCTGCCTCAAATCGTTCCGGAAGATCAGCTGACCCGCGTGAACGGAATCAACAGCAGTGTGCAGGCATTTGTTGCTCTGGTATCCCCTGTCGCAAGCGGGGCCCTGATGAGCGTTGCCACCATTGATGTCATTTTCTTTATCGACGTCGCAACGGCATCGATTGCGATCTTTATCATGCTAGCGTTTTTACATGTCCCGGTTCATGCGAAAGCATTGGAAAAACAAGTGCTTACGTATGGAGAGGATATGATCGAGGGAATTCGGTACATCAAAAAGAATGCTTTTATTAAATCCATTTTTATTTTCTGTGCAATATATTTTGTGCTGATTGCTCCCTTGGCATTTTTGACACCTTTGCAGGTGGCGCGCAGTTTCGGGGACGATGTGTGGCGGTTGACGGTCATTGAAATGACTTTTTCTGTCGGCATGATGGCCGGCGGTCTTTTAATCGCCGTCTGGGGCGGATTTAAAAACAGGCTGCACACCATAGCCGTCGCAAATATTCTGATTTCAACCTGTACACTGGCTCTTGGTATCGTTCCGATATTTTGGATTTATTCTCTGCTGATGGGTATGATCGGACTGGCTATGCCCCTGTTTAACACGCCGTTCATCGTGTTGCTTCAAGAGAGAATAGAAGGAGATTATTTGGGCAGGGTTTTTGGAGTGCTTAATATGATTTCCAGTTCTGTTATGCCTTTGGCCATGATTTTGTACGGACCTTTGGCCGATGTCATTAAAATTGAATGGCTGTTGATTGTAACAGGCGTACTCATGATGGTTCAGGCGTTTTTCATGGTGACGAATAAAGTATTGCTTGATGCCGGAAAGCCTTTGGAATAGAAAAAAACTGTAAATATATTTGGGATTTAACCCCCCGACCGTCCTTCCGGAAAAGGATGGTCGGGATTGTTTTTTTATAAAAAAATGTTGACAAGACGTTGCGGCGTTGTATAATTAGTTTGTCAATCTAATTAGTTTAACTAATTGAATCGGCGATCATTTGAACATCAGGCTGCGAGGAGAACAATGGAAGCATTCAACAAACAATTGAACGATCTTTTAGTCGATACTTTTAAGATCATCATAAAAATCGAAGAAGTGTCCATCAAAAGAACAGGTTGCGACTTGTCTGTCAGCGAAGTTCACATTTTAGAGGCGGCGGCCAAAGGCGGCGACCAGGGGCGGACAATAAGCGACATTGCCGAAGATTTGCGCATTACGTTACCTTCCGTAACCATCGCTATCAATAAGCTTGTAAAAAAGGGATACGTTCAAAAAATAAAAAATGCTTCGGATGGACGGATGGTTTTCGTGGTTCTTACCGCAGAAGGCCAAAAGATGGAGATGGCACATCGTTATTTCCATAAGCATCTCGTCAGCAATCTCGCCGCAAACCTGAACGAAGAAGAAAAAGAGTCACTGTATCACGCCATGTTAAAAATGAACGGATTCTTTGAAAGAAGACTGCTAAAGGAAAAATAATGAATATAAAGATCATAGGCACCGGCAGTGCTTTGCCGGAATTAAGCATCACAAACGACGATATCAGCAAAGTCTTGGAGACAAGCCACGATTGGATATTTTCACGTACAGGTATCGCTTCCAGGCATATTTGCGAAAACGGATTAACGCCTATCGCTGTACAAGCCGGGGCGAATGCGCTCAAAGACGCAGATTGTTCGATTGAAAGCATAGATTATATCCTATGTGCCACGGTAAGCGGCGATTACGGAACTCCCTCTCTTGCGTGTTTAGTTCAGCAAGAATTAGGCGGAACTTGTCCGGCTATGGATATTTCTGCTGCCTGCGCCGGGTTCATTTATGGACTGGAAATGACCGACGCCCTGATCTCGACGGGAAGAGCAAAGCGTGTTTTGCTGATTGCCGCAGAATCTATGAGCAGTACAGTGGACTGGACAAAGAGGGACGTAAGCGTTCTTTTCGGCGACGGAGCCGGCGCGGTGGTTTTGGAGCAGGGAGATGATTTGCTTGCGTTATTCACCAGCGCGGTAGGAAAACCGGAGCCTCTTTTCATGAAAAGGCCAAAGGGGAATTGCCCCTTTGTTCCCGAAAGAGAAGGAGATGTCTATCTGCAAATGGATGGACAGGAAGTTTACAAATTCGCAGTAAGCGCTATGGTGAACGATATTACCCGCGTAATAAACGACGCCGGTATAACGCCCGAAGATGTGGATTATGTTCTTCCACACCAGGCAAATGTGCGAATAATTGAAGCGGCTGCAAGAAAACTCCCTATTCCGGCAGAAAAATTCTTAAGCAATATACAGTATACAGGCAACACTTCGGCAGCCAGCATTCCCATCCTTTTGGATGAGTCGCGCAAAGCCGGAAAAATTAAGGCAGGACAGCTTTTGGTAATGAGTGCTTTCGGAGCAGGACTTACCACCGGGGCTTGTGTTATTAGATGGAGTAAACGTTAAATTTAGAGCAAATGAGGAGGAATGAAAAATGATTGAACAAAAGGTAATAGAAATTCTGGCAGCGTACAAAGATTGTGCACCGGAAGAAATCAATATTGAAAGCACTTTTAAAGAATTGAAGCTGGACTCTCTGGATACAGTAGAGATTGTCATGAATTTAGAAGAAGCTTTCGGCATTGAAATAAAAATAACAGATGAATTTAAGACGATTAAAGACGTGGCAGATGCCATTGCGAAGTTGGTTTAGGGGGTAAAGATGTTACATTCTGAAGTTTCTGCTTTATTTGGGATTAAGTACCCGATTTTTCAAGGAGGCATGGCATGGATAGCAAACGCTCATTTGGCTGCTGCTGTCTCCAACGCCGGAGGATTGGGCATTATTTCTGCGATGAATACGGACAGCGATTGGCTGCGGGCGGAAATCAGGAAAGTAAAAACTCTGACCTCGGCTCCGTTTGGTGTAAATATCATGCTGATGAGCCCTGTTGTCGAAGAAGTCGCAAGGATTGTGATCGAGGAAAAAGTGCCGGTAGTTACGACCGGGGCGGGCAATCCGGCTAAATTTATGGCAGCTTGGCTTGCCGCCGATATCAAAGTCGTCCCTGTGGTAGCCTCTGTTGCTCTTGCCAGATTGATGGAGCGAATCGGCGCCTCTGCGGTCATTGCAGAAGGCGGCGAATCCGGCGGCCATGTCGGAGAACTTACGACCATGGTGCTGGTTCCCCAAGTATGCGATGCGGTGAAAATACCGGTTATCGCCGCCGGCGGCATAGGTGACGGAAGAGGTTTTGCTGCCTGCCTGATGCTTGGCGCGGGCGGTGTGCAGCTGGGTACCAGATTCTTGTTGGCAAAAGAATGTGAAATTCATGAAAATTATAAAAATAAACTTCTGAAAGCATCCGACATAGCCACTATTGTCACAGGCAAGCGTTCGGGGCATCCTATACGAGCATTGAAAAGTCCGATGACACGTAAGTATTTTGAATGCGAATTAGATAGCACGGTTACAGATTCGGAACTTTCCGCTCTGCGCGCGGGAGGATTGCAAAAGGCAGTCAAAGAAGGATCTGAAGTCGAGGGATATTTTATGGCCGGACAAATCGCCGGTATGCTAAAAAAAGAGGAAAGTGCCAAAGAGATTATCGATTCTTTGGTGGCGGAAGCGGAAACAGTGCTCGGAGGTGCGGGTAAATGGCTGGAATAGCATTTTTATTCAGCGGCCAGGGTGCGCAGTATGCGGGCATGGGCAAGGACCTTTACGAGAACAGTCCAGCTGCGAAAGCTCTTCTGGACAGTTTGGAAGAAATACAACCCGGATTGCTGAATCTCTGTTTTCAGGGAACAGCCGAAGAGTTGCAGTCGACGATCAATACGCAACCCGCAGTTTATGCTGTGGATATGGCCGCTGCTGCAGCTGTAGCAGAAATCGGTATAACGCCTTCGGCCGTCGCAGGGTTTTCTCTGGGCGAGCTTGCTGCTCTTGCTTTTGCCGATGTTTATACCGCCGTCGACGGATATAAAATCATTCAAAAAAGAGCGGCACTTATGGCAGATGCGGCGAAGAAAAATCCAGGCGCTATGCTTGCCGTGTTGAGGATGGACAATGAAAAAGTCGAGTCACTGTGCGCCGGCAGGGCATTGTACCCTGTCAATTACAATTGCCCCGGCCAATTGGTTGTGGCCGGCAGCGAGAGCGACATCGATTACCTGGCGCAAAAAATTAAAGAGGTCGGGGGTCGGAGCATAAAACTTGCCGTCAGCGGGGCTTTTCATTCTCCCTTTATGGATGAAGCTTCTAAAGGATTGGCCGATGTAATGAAATCGATGAAATTCAGAGCACCTTCTATTCCTGTGTATTCAAATTTGACGGGAGAATTATATGGGTACGATACCGCAGAGTATCTGTCCAAACAGATCAATCATCCTGTACGCTGGGAGACGACCATTCGACGAATGAAAAGCGCCGGTATCGATTGTTTCATAGAGCTTGGGCCGGGGAAAGTGCTCAGCGGGCTTATAGCAAAGATTATTCCCGAAGCAATCGTTTATCATGTGGAATCTGCAAGTGATCTGGAAATTATCAGAGAGGAACTGACGAATGTTAAAAAATAAGACCGCCGTTGTCACCGGAGGAGCAAGAGGAATAGGAAAAGCCATTGCTTTGGCTCTTGCGGCAGAAGGGGCGAATATCGCTGTCATCTACGCCGGCAACACAAAAGCCGCAGAACAAGTTTGCGAAGAAGTGATTGCATTGGGTCGGGACGCACGCGCATATGTCTGCAATGTAGGAGACAGCGTTCAGGTAAAAACCACTGTCGCTTCGATATTGTCGGATTTTGGCGGTGTTGATATTCTGGTCAACAATGCGGGAATCACACGAGACGGCTTATTGGCCACCATGCCCGACGGCGACTTCAACGAAGTGCTGAACGTCAATCTTACGGGTGCTTTTCATATGACCAAAAGCCTGTACGGACATTTTGTAAAAAAAAGAGCAGGGCGAATCATCAATATTTCTTCTGTTTCCGGTTTGATGGGAAATCCCGGACAGGCCAATTATGCAGCGTCTAAAGCGGGTCTTATAGGGTTCACAAAATCGATAGCCAAGGAATTGGCAGGCCGCGGGATTACATGCAATGCGGTTGCTCCCGGTTTTATATCCACGGAAATGATCGACTATATGGAAGAAGAAAAAAAGGATTTGATTAAAGCACAAATTCCTCTTAAGCGCTTTGGCGATTCGCAAGATGTCGCCAACGCAGTAGTCTTTTTAGCAAGCGAAAAAGCAAGTTATATTACAGGGGAAGTCATTAAAGTTGACGGCGGCCTTTACATCTAGGAGGAATTATGAAAAGCTGGGAAAACAATAGCTGGAACATAGGAGATCTCAAGATTCCTCTGCCGATTGTACAAGGGGGCATGGGCGTTGGCATTTCACTGCACGGACTCGCCAGCGCTGTGGCCGAACAAGGCGGCGTGGGTGTCATTTCGGCTACGGGACTTGATTTTATGAAACAAGGCCGCAGCATTACGCAGGAGATTAAGGCCGCAAAGGAAAAGACAAAAGGCATTATCGGTGTCAACATTATGGTGGCTTTACAGAACTTCGAAAAGCTTCTGAAGGAATCCATTGCGGCAGGCGCGGATATTGTCTTTGCCGGCGCAGGCCTACCATTGGATATGCCGGAATTTCTTACCCCAAACTGCAAGACAAAGCTGGTGCCGATTATTTCTTCGGGAAAAGCCGCAAGGCTCATCGCCAAGCGTTGGCAGACTAAATATAATTATTTGCCGGATGCTGTTGTTCTGGAAGGTCCCCTCGCCGGTGGCCATTTGGGGTTCAAAAGCGAGCAGCTGACGGATCCGGAATGCACGCTGGAGAGTTTGCTTATCGAAGTAAAAGAAGAGCTGAAGCCTTTTGGCGATGTTCCGATTATTGCAGGCGGAGGAATATATTACGGCGGAGATGTGGCGAAGTTCCTTTCTTTGGGAGCCAATGCCGTTCAAATGGGCAGCCGTTTTGTCACCACATTTGAATGCGATGCGGATATCGAATTTAAAAAAGCATATCTGAAAGCGGGCAAAGAAGACGTTCATTTGATTGAAAGCCCGGTAGGTTTGCCGGGAAGAGCGTTTAAGAGCGATTTTCTGGACGCAGTAAAGCGCGGAGAAAAACAGCCGAGCATCTGCGAGTTTAATTGTCTGACTCCCTGCCAAAAGACAAAAGCGCCTTATTGTATCGCAAATGCCTTGATCAATGCATACAAGGGAAATTTGGAAGATGCGTTTGTTTTTACGGGAGCCAAGGGATATTTGGCCGAAGAAATCGTTTCAGTGGCAGATGTATTTGCTGCTCTTAAATCCGAATACGAAGCAGGGAGAGAATCATGAAAAGAGTAGTCATCACCGGAATGGGTGCCATCAGCCCCATCGGCAACAATGTAAAAACCATGTGGGAGAACATGATAGCAGGGAAAAACGGAATTGCTGAAATCACTCATTTCCCCACGGACGAATATAAAGTAAAGCTGGCTGCAGAAGTGAAAGACTTTGATGCGGTTGCAGTTTTAGGCGGTTCTGAATACAAGCGTTACGATCGCTTTGTGCAGTTTGCTTTAGCTGCGGTGGACGAAGCCATGGCAGACAGCGACTTGAAAGGCCGTATCGATGAAGAGCGTTTGGGTGTTTACATCGGTTCGGGTGTAGGCGGCATTAACACGACGTTTAACGAGACAAAAAAACTGCTGGAAAAAGGTCCCCGCTGGGTTTCACCATTCCTGGTTCCTATGATGATCGGCAACATGGCTTCCGGATTAGCTGCTATTCGCTTCAATGCGAAGGGTCCTAACCTCCCCGTCGTTACAGCCTGTGCCACGGCAACGCATGCTATCGGGGAAGCTTTCAGAGCCATACGCCACGGATATGCAGATGCTATCATTGCGGGAGGATCAGAGGCTGCAATTAATGAAATAAGCATTGCGGGATTTACAAGCTGCATGGCTTTAAGCCAGAGCCGCGACCCGGAGAGAGCATCCATTCCTTTCGACCTGGAAAGGGAAGGCTTCGTGATGGGCGAAGGTGCAGGAATCGTGGTTTTGGAAGAATATGAACACGCCGTAGCAAGAGATGCGCATATTTATGCCGAAATTACGGGATACGGAAACACCTGCGATGCGCATCATATGACCGCGCCCGATCCGGAGGCTTCCGGGGGCTCGCGTGCCATAAAAGCTGCTCTTTCGGAGAGCGGATTGGAAAGTTTTGGTAAAATGTATATCAACGCACATGGTACGAGCACACCGTTGAACGACAAATGCGAGACGCTTGCCATCAAGTCAGCTTTTGGCGAACGGGCATATGACAGCGTGCTGATAAGCTCCACCAAGTCAATGACCGGCCATATGCTTGGCGCCGCAGGCGGAGTAGAAGCAATTGCCGCGATTATGGCGTTGTCCACCGGCTGGCTTCCGCCTACGATCGGGTATAAAATACCTGATCCGGAATGCGACCTTGACTGTATACCGAACACAGCCAGAAATGTGGAAGTGGATGCGAGCATGTCCCTTTCTTTAGGTTTCGGCGGGCATAATGCCTGTGTAACCTTTTGCAAATTGTAATTTGGGAGGATGCTATGGAATTAAGTAAAATTGAAAGCCTTGCGCAGATATTAAATGAGAAAAGCCTTACAGCCATAGAAGTGGAAGAAGGCGATTTACGAATACGTCTGGAAAAGAACAACATGACGGCAGTCAGCACAACCAATGAATACCAAAAGTCTGGACCGCCTGCGGAATATTCGACAACGAAAACGAAGGAGTCGGCGGCTCCCTCTGTCCCCATGAAAGAAGTAGTGTCTCCTTTGGTCGGCATCGTGTACCTTTCGCCGTCCCCGGAAAGCGAACCTTATGTGAGGGTAGGACAACGCGTTCATAAAGGTGATGTCCTGTGTATTGTCGATGCCATGAAAATGCTGAATGAAATTGCATCGACAGAGGATGGAATCATAGCAGAAGTATGTGTGGAGAACGGTGCCATCGTGGATTACGGTGCATGTCTTTTCCGTTTGAGTCAGGAGTAATCATGAACAGAGCAGTTATAGAAAAAATTCTTCCCCACAGAGAGCCGATGCTCCTGCTGGACGAGGCCGAGTTGATAGAAGACGAGGCGGTAGGTAAATACACTGTCCGCGGCGATGAATTTTTCCTGCGGGGACACTTCCCCGGAAACCCCGTGGTGCCCGGTGTCATACTCTGCGAAATCATGGCGCAGACGTGTTGCGTTCTTTTGCAGAACGAGATCGCAAGCAATGCGACGCCCTACTATACCGGCTTGAACAAAGTAAAATTCAGAGAAAAAGTCGTTCCCGGCGACGTTCTTGATATAAGGTGCAGCATAGACAAACAAAAGCCGCCTTTCTATTTTGCCCACGGCGCCGTGTATGTAAAAGATAAAGTAGCTGCGGAAGCGGAGTTTTCCTTCGCTGTTGTGGAGGGTTAATATGTTTCAGAAAATTTTGGTTGCCAACAGAGGTGAAATTGCGGTACGCATTATCCGAGCCTGCAAGGAGATGGGTATAGCGACGGTGGCCGTGTACAGCGAAGCGGACAAAGATGCACTGCATGTAGGATTGGCAGACGAGAACATCTGCATCGGAAAAGCTCCCGTCACAGAAAGTTATCTGAACATGCAGGCGATTCTTTCTGCCGCAGAAGTAACAAAATCCGAGGCGATACACCCGGGTTGCGGTCTTTTGGCCGAGAACGCGAAGTTTGCTTCTCTTTGTGAACAGTGCAACATAACTTTTATCGGTCCAAGCAGCCAGCTCATCGCTTCTATGGGCGATAAAGACCGTGCACGCAAAACAATGAAAGAAGCGGGTATTCCCATTGTTCCCGGAAGCGACTTTATGGAAGACGTTGAAAAGGCGAAAGAAAAAGCCCGGGAAATTTCTTATCCTCTTCTTGTAAAAGCCCGCGCCGGCGGCGGCGGTCGGGGAATAAGACTGGTAAGAGAAGAAAGTGCTTTCGAAGCAGCTTTTATGGATGCCTCCAGAGAAGCTGCCGGCACGTTCGGAGATGGCGGCCTCTATATAGAAAAGTATATGGAATCCGTCAAACATGTGGAAATGCAGCTGATGGGGGATGCCTTCGGCAAAGTGATTTGCATGGGTGAAAGAGATTGTTCCATGCA
Organism: uncultured Oscillospiraceae bacterium; assembly: GCA_964608965.1. Lineage (GTDB taxonomy): Bacteria > Bacillota > Clostridia > Peptostreptococcales > Anaerovoracaceae > UBA10908. The sequence goes on from CAZSPZ010000001.1 coordinate 46,315, forward strand.
GAGGAAAAACCAGAAAGTACTCGAAGAGAGTCCTGTTGTAGGGCTTTCGGAGGAAACCCGACAGAAAATGCAAAAGGATGCTGTAAAAGCAGCTGAAAAAATAGGATACACGAGTGCCGGAACCATAGAATTCCTTGTTGATCAGGAAGAAAACTATTATTTTATGGAAATGAACACAAGGCTACAGGTCGAACATCCGGTCACGGAAATGATTACCGGGATCGACTTGGTGAAATGGCAAATAAGAATTGCCGCAGGGGTACCTCTTTCTCTGAACCAAAAGGATATTGTCAGGGGCGGGTATGCCATCGAATGCAGGATCAATGCGGAAAGTCCGGAGCGCAATTTTATGCCGAGTTCAGGGACTGTCAACTTTCTTCATATACCCGGCGGACCGAGAGTGCGTTTTGACACAGCTCTTTATCAGGGTTATCATGTGCCGCCTTATTATGATTCACTCCTTGGCAAGTTGATCGTCTACGCAAAAACCAGAGAAGAAGCGATTCGAAAAATGCAGGCGGCTCTTGCTGAACTTGTCATAAGCGGTATTGACACCAATATAGAACTTCAGACAGAAATTCTGTCCAGCGAAGCGTTTAAAGCGGGCACATATTGTACGAATTATCTGGAATCGAGGAACGGTAAATGTTGAACGGATTATTCAAAAAACCGAAGAACGAATTGGAACCCGAACTTTCGGGCAGCGTAAAAAAGCAAACAGAGGTAAATATTCCTTATGAATTGTGCACCATTTGTCCCGGCTGCAAGAAGGCGATTTTTTCGAGCGACCTGGAAGAAAATCTCTATGTGTGCCCAAGTTGCAAAAAGCATTTAAAAGTGAATGCCCGTCAACGGCTGCACTTAGTGACCGACACCGATACTTTTATCGAGCTGTGGGGAGACATGTCATCGGAAAACAAACTTGATTTTCCCCAGTACGATAAAAAACTCCAGGCGGCACGCCTGGAAAGCAAGGAAAATGAAAGCGTCATTACCGGAACTGCAACCATCGGAGGATATCCTACCGCTTTATTCGTGATGGAGTCGGCTTTTATGATGGGCTCCATGGGCACGGTGACCGGAGAAAAAGTAACGCGCCTCTTTGAATATGCGACCGAGCAGAAGCTTCCGGTTGTCGGATTTACGGCTTCGGGCGGTGCGCGCATGCAGGAGGGGACGTTATCTCTGATGCAGATGGCCAAGACGAGTGGTGCGGTAAAAAGGTTTAGCGATCAGGGTGGATTTTACCTGACCGTGCTGACCGACCCCACAACAGGGGGTGTAACCGCCAGCTTTGCGATGCAGGGAGATATCATTATTTCCGAACCCGAAGCATTGGTATGCTTTGCCGGTCCCAGAGTGATTGAGCAAACGATCCGTCAGAAGCTTCCCGCCGGACTGGGGAAAGCCGAATCTTTAAAAAAGAACGGATTCATCGACAAAATTGTTTCGCGCAAAGATCAGAAGAAGTTTATTGCCAGAATGTTGCGCGCCCACCAAGTCGTGGAAAAGGGGTGAAAAGCTGATGGAAGCAAAAGAACGGGTAATGGCTGCAAAGGCAGCGGGCCGCCCGACCGGCGGCGATTATATCATGGGTATTTTCAGCGAATTTACCGAATTGCACGGAGACAGGTGTTTCAGCGATGATCAAGCGATCATCGGAGGCATTGCAAGACTTGGCCGGCAATACGTTACGGTGATTGCCCAGGAAAAAGGGAAAACGACAAAAGAAAGAAGCGCGAGGAATTTTGGAAGCGCTCATCCGGAAGGATATCGAAAAGCGTTGCGTTTGATGAAGTCCGCCGAAAAATTCGGGCGGCCGATCATCACGTTTGTGGATACTGCGGGTGCCTTTTGCGGCATCGGGGCGGAAGAGCGGGGACAAGGGCAGGCGATTGCCCAAAATCTTATGGAAATGATGACGCTCAAAGTTCCGACTTTAGCTATTTTTATCGGCGAAGGGGGCAGCGGCGGAGCATTGGGCATCGCTGTGACCAACGAAGTGTGGATGATGGAAAATTCATTCTACAGTGTGATTTCTCCCGAAGGTTGTGCAAGCATTCTCTGGAAGGATGCCAGCCGTGCCGCAGAAGCGGCTGAGTGTTTAAAACTTACGGCAGAAGACTTGCTGAAGTTTGGTGTCGTTGAAAGAATCATCGGGGAAAAGGAAGGCGACTTCCAAAGCGTCTGCGATGAGTTAAAAAAAGAAATCGAAGAGTTCCTCGAAAGAAAGCAGAAATTATCTCAGGAAGACCTGCTCGAGGAGCGCTATCAGAAGTTCAGAAAAATTCAATAAAAAAGAGACTCCCTGTAAAAATAAGCGGTCATAAAGACAACTTGTGAACTGACGGCAGAGCAATAAAGTCAATATGCACAAACGCCGCCTTGAATCAAGATTTTTCAAGGCGGCGTTTACTTAAACTGATCAGAGAGGAAACATTAATAAATTTTAGCTCAGCATAATTTTTATCGGCACAAACGAAAGCAGAAGTTCATATTAAACCAAGTCATTGTAACAACATACTTTGTTTCTTCCCGTTTTTTTGGAATGGTATAATGCTTTGTCTGCACGATCGATATATATTTTAGCAAGCGTCATACCGTCAACCTGCTCCGGGACTGTACTGTAAACACCAAAGCTCGAAGTGATTTTAATTTTGAAATCATCAATGCAGAATATATGATTTTCAACTTTATCTCTTATCTGTTCGGCTTTTTTCAGGATATCCTCTCTGTCTGAATCTGCGAAAAACAGTAAAAACTCTTCCCCACCATACCGAATCACCCAGTCGTGATTTTCTCTCACCATACTTTTCAGCAAGTTTGAAAAACCTGAAAGTATTTGATCCCCTACAAGATGACCATAAGTATCATTGATTTTCTTAAAGAAGTCAATATCAGCCATGATGAGACTCATCGGCGCCTTTGTCGTCCAACTCTGTGCAATTTCATAAGGTAAGCGCTCATCCATAAAACGACGATTATATAATTGGGTAAGCGGGTCTGAGATAATTTCACGGTTGAGCTTATTTATTTTCTCCAATACTATTTCTTCGTTCAGCAAGTCTTCTGAATCCAGCAAGTTTTCATTCGTCACATCTCTTATAAGTTCAATAACACGGCCAGCAGGTTCATGATCATCCATCGGAACCGCGGTTACCATATAAATTTTTTTATAACTATATTCCAATTTCATCACGACTTTATTTTCGCTTAAAGCCCTCATTGAAATACAATTTTCACAAACAGCATTTCTGTCCCAAACAGAAAAGCAATGCGGGAGAAACGATGAACCACCCTCAACGCCTGCACTGCTTAATATGCAATTTTTTTCAATAGGATTTACATATCGGACAGTGTCATATATCTTGAGCAAGATGCTTTCATCAAGGCTTCTTAGATTCTGTTGCATTTGAAATCTTCACTTTCTATCAGGTTTAACGACACGTCCATAAGGTTCGATCTTTTGGCTGTAGCAGGTTATTTCCCCAGCACATATACGTTGAAGCCTGCAGCTTCCGCCGATTTTGCATCGGCGAAGTTTCGGGTGTCGAAGAAGTTCTTCGTCCGCATTGCGGCAGCCAAAGCTTTGAAATCCAAAGTTTTAAACGCTTTGTGATTGACGCCCAATATCAGTAAGTCGCTGCCTGCCGCGGCGTCGAGCGGATCTTGCGATGCGTCCGGATTGCCTTTGACAAGCGGATCGCAAATACTCACGGATATATGCTTTTTTTCGAGTAGCGCAATCAGCGTAAGAATAGGGCTTTCTCTCATATCGTCTACATCGGGTTTATAGGTGATCCCGAGGATTGTCACTTTAGGGTTGGGAATTCCATGCAGAATTTTCGCAACCCGGTTCGCTACAAACTCCGGCATGCCGTCGTTTGTCTCTCTGGATAGGCGAATAATTTTTGCCAATTCCGGCTTCTTCTCCGCTATAAACCAAGGGTCCACGGCTATGCAATGACCGCCTACGCCCGGTCCGGGCTGGTGAATGTTGACTCTGGGGTGCTTATTGCATATCTGGATGAGTTCCCAAACGTTAACGTCAAGCTCTTCGCAAATTTTAGCCAGTTCATTTGCAAAAGCGATGTTGACATCGCGGAACGTATTTTCAGAAAGTTTGCATAGTTCTGCGGTGCGCGCATCCGTCTCATAAATTTCCCCTTGAACAAAGGATTTATACAGAGATGCAATTTTTCCTGCAGATGCGGTATCGATTCCGCCCGCAATACGATTGTTGTTTACTAATTCATAGAGAATTTTTCCCGGTATGACTCTTTCCGGCGAATGTCCAAGATAAAAATCCGAACCTGCTTTCAGGCCGCTTTCTTCCAAAATGGGTTTCATTAAACTATCCACAGTGCCGACAGGCGAAGTGGATTCCAAAATGACGATATTGCCGCTTCGAAGGTGAGGGACAATTGAACGCGTAGCGCTTTCCACATAAGACATGTCGGCGCATTTGTTTTCCGTGATGGGAGTCGGTACGGCAATAATAAATGCTTCTGCTTTCTCCACGACATCGGAAGCCCGCAGCTTCCCGTTGGAAACGACTTTCTTTATAAAATCCGCCAAGCCGGCTTCCTCTATAACAATTTCACCTTTATTCAAGGCGTCCGTGATTTTTTTGTTTTTATCGACGCCGATTACTTCCATTCCCGCGTCTGCAAACATTGCAGCGGTGGGAAGTCCGATATACCCAAGACCTATTACACATATTTTCATTCAAATGCCTCCGTAAAATGATACCCGTATATGATAGCACAACCTGAAAGGCGAATCTATCATTTTGGATAAATTCGTGTTTAACCTGAGCGCGTTTTATGGTAAAATTAAAAAACGAATGCGGAGAGCGATATGACAGAAGAAAGAGAAAAAATAAATATTTTGGGCATCTCTGTGGATAAAGTCTCCATGGAGGATGCCTTATCAATTTTTCGGGAATTACTTAAGACACGGAATACTTCGTTTATTGTTACGCCGAATTCGGAAATTCTCGTCAATGCCACGAAGGATGCCGCACTGAAAAAGTTGATTGGCAGCGCGGATCTCGTGATTCCCGACGGCATAGGCCTTGTCTATGCTTCAAGAATATTGAAGCAGCCGCTTAAAGAGAGGGTAACAGGCATCGATTTTACCGATGCTGCGCTTCGGGCGCTGGCGCAAGAGAATAAAAGTGCATTTTTCTTAGGAGGAAAACCGGGAGTCGCCGCTGCGGCCGCCGAAAAAAAGGCGGAAGAAATATTGAATTTAAAAATTGCGGGGACGCATCACGGCTATTTTAAAGAAGAAGAAGAGCCCGCTATCGTAGAGGAAATCAATGCCTCCGGCGCTGATTTTCTGTGTGTTGCGCTTGGCTCGCCCAAGCAGGAATGGTTTATCTCCAGGCATCGCAAGACGCTTCATCCTTCCGTCGCCATCGGTATAGGAGGAAGCCTGGATGTCTGGGCAGGAACACTTGAAAGGGCACCGGAATTTTATCAGAAATACGGACTGGAATGGCTTTACAGAATCAAGCAGGAACCGTTCAGGATAAAACGAATGAAAGCACTGCCGGTATTTTTATTAAAAGTTGCCGCACAAAAACATTAACGGTTGGGCAGAATGACAAATTCGCCCGGAAACAGACCCCTGTCAAAAAGAGGAGGAAGAATGAACAAGAAGGCATTGCAAGAAATGGCCGCACAGGTGCGGCAAGACATCATAAGGGAAGTTTATGCAGCAACTTCCGGGCATCCGGGCGGTTCACTTTCCGCCACGGAAATCATGGTGACGCTATATTTCAACGAAATGAATATAGATTCGAAGGATCCTAAAAATCCGGACAGGGATAAATTCGTACTCTCCAAAGGGCACGCGACACCTGTTCTTTATGCGTGTTTGTCGGAGGCGGGATTTTTCCCGAAAGAAGAACTTCTTACTTTTCGCAAAATAAACAGCCGCCTGCAAGGACATCCTTCGATGTTAAAGGCTCCCGGTGTGGAAATGTCCACCGGCTCTCTGGGACAAGGCATATCTGCCGCGGTAGGAATGGCTCTTGCCAACAAATTAGACAAAAGAACATCCCGCATTTATGCACTTTTGGGAGACGGAGAACTTCAGGAAGGAATGCTTTGGGAAGCTTCCATGGCCGCAGCCCACTTTAAACTGGATAACCTTTGCGCGATTGTGGATCACAACGGACTTCAGATTGACGGAAAAAATGACGACGTCATGACCGTCATGCCGATCGCCGAAAAGTTTAAAGCTTTCGGATGGAACGTCATGGAAATTGACGGGCACGATATCGATGCAATTCTGGACGCTTTTGCAAAAGCCAAGGCGCACAAGGGACAGCCTACGGTCATTGTCGCGGAAACGCACAAGGGCAAGGGCGTTTCGTTCATGGAAGATCAAGCCGGATGGCACGGTAAGGCTCCAAGCGAAGAACAGGCAAAACAGGCGATGGAAGAATTGGGAGGTGTACTGTAATGGCAGAAAAAATTGCAACAAGACAGAGCTACGGACAGGCACTTGTAGAATTGGGAAAAGAAAATAACAATATCGTTGTCCTGGATGCGGATTTATCCGGATCCACCATGACAAAAGACTTTGCAAAGGTTTATCCGGAAAGATTTTTTAATGCGGGCATAGCCGAAGCCAATATGTACGGAATGGCTGCAGGTCTTGCGATATCAGGAAAAACAGTATTCGCCAGCACGTTTGCCATGTTCGCGGCCGGAAGAGCGTTTGAAATTATAAGAAACTCCATCGGCTACACAAAGGCCAATGTTAAGATTTGTGCTACGCATGCGGGCCTTACCGTAGGCGAAGACGGCGCAAGTCATCAGGCCGTCGAAGATATGGCTCTGATGTGCGCGATTCCGGGCATGGTCGTCCTTAACCCGGCAGATGATGTTTCTGCAAAGAAGCTTATCCGGGAAGCCGCCGCATACCACGGGCCGGTTTATGTGCGTTTGGGCCGCTATGCGGTGCCCGTACTCTACGACGAAAGTCAGGAAATTAAAATCGGCAAGGCTCTTACGCTCAGAGAAGGCAATGATTATACGATTATCGCCACAGGCATTATGGTCCAGGAGGCCATGGATGCAGCTCAAATTCTTGCGGCCGAAGGGATAGAGGTGCGCGTGATCGACATGCACACGATAAAACCCATCGACAAAGAGATCATTATAAAAGCAGCGAAAGAAACCAAGGGCATTGTCACTGCGGAAGAGCACTCGGTGATCGGCGGCCTTGGCGCTGCCGTCGCACAGGTTTGCTGCAGCGCAGCGCCTGCGAAAGTGTCGTTCGTCGGCGTGCAGGACACGTTCGGTGAGTCCGGAAAACCCCGGGAACTCATGGAAAAATACGGACTCACGGCCGCCCGCATTGTTGACGCCGTCAAGTCTTTATAACATCGTATTCCAGATTAATCACAAATATCAGAGAACCTGTGCGAAGCGCAGGCTCTCTTTTTATTGAAAATGCTCGTTATAAAATTTGCGCGATGTTCTGCGCTGCACTCAGCCGGGCGACCATATCATTGACAATAATGGTAAATAATGTATAATATACTTCAATGTGCCGTAACATTTGTCACGCTTTTCCGAGAGGGCAATCCATGCTGCCTAAAATCTCCGGAGGCGCGACAGAACGGTACGAAGAAGGTGGAATTCATGAAAAGCAATACGCTTTTTCGCACATCGGAAAAAGTAAGGAACAAATTTCAATCCGCAGGCGTCAAAGAAATTAAAAGAATAGCTGTTGCAGGCGCAGGCAGGGATGTCGGCGTAAGCCTGGTGGCGGGACTCTTGTCTGCATATATTGCAGACATTGCCGGCTCGCAGGAGACGGTATCGCTTATAGAAATGGGATCGCCTTATTTTTATGAGGCGTTCGGAATCGAAAAACGCTTTATACAAAGGGAATTTCTTTCTTTTTATGATATTCTCAACCGAAGGGGTAATATAAAAGGGCTAAGCAATATCGAGGAAAATATCAATTGGATATTGCGCTGCCCGCCAAAACCGCAGCCCCCCAATAGTGTATATGATACATCCGTGCAAGTACGGCAGCAGAAGGGCATTTCACCGGACATCAGCCTGTCCCACTCTTTCCGGTTGCTCCATAATGTCTGCGGCACGATTCTGATTTTTGATTGTTCCGGAATGCCCGAAGACGTTCTTTGGGATGTTTTGCCGGAAATGGATGGAATCATTTTGGTCATCGATCCCATGCCGTCTCGTTTGATCCCGTCCGGCATCATGATTCAACGCCTCCGGCTTACAATGGAGAGAACCGTTCTTGTTGTGAACAAGATGAACAAAGGGGTACATCGGGGGGAACTTTGCCGTTTCCTTGGAACAAAAGATTTTCCTTTTCTCCCTTTTGTGAATCCGGAAAGCTTGTATAAGGCTGAATATAATTGCATGCTGCCCTATTCCATTCCTTCCGTCAAAAAAGAAACAGAAACCCATATCAAAGACATGTGGGATGCGGTTTTGCAGACAATACAGCCGTAATTGTAAGACATTACCTTAAGATTATATATTCCCAAGAAGCCGAATATATAGTATACTAAATCGAATAAACATCGAAAAAAGCACAAGAGAGGGATTTTCGTGATTAGATTTGAAGGCGTCACAAAGATGTACGGTACGAATATCGGACTCCAAGACGCGACAATCAGTATACAAAAAGGGGATTTCGTTTTTCTCGTGGGTCCGTCGGGAGCCGGCAAATCCACTCTGATAAAGTTAGTTTTGAAAGAAATTGAGCCCGACGAAGGAAGGATATTCGTCGCAGGGAAAGATATAACATACTTGACAAACAGGGAAATTCCGGCGCTCAGGAGAAGTATCGGCATGGTGTTTCAGGATTTCCGCTTGCTTCCGAATAAAACCGTATTTGAAAACGTCGCCTTCGCGATGGAAGTGGTTCATTCTACACAAAGAACGATACGCCGCCAGGTTCCGCAAGTGCTTTCTCTTATGGGGATAAGCGATAAGGCGGATAAATTTCCTGCGGAACTTTCGGCCGGAGAACAGCAGCGTGTGGCAATTGCAAGAGCATTGATCAATAATCCCATGATGTTGATCGCAGATGAGCCCACCGGAAATCTGGACCCGGATACCGCCTGGGAAATCATGAAACTCATCAATCAAATCAACCGCAGAGGGACAACCGTTCTTATGGTCACCCATGCCAAGGATATTGTCGATCGTATGGGCAAGCGTGTTGTCGCTATAGATCACGGACGCATTGTCCGCGATGCTTTGGGAGGAGATTACGGCTACGATGATTAGAGGTTTAAGATATACTCTTTCACAAGCTTTTGTACAGGTCTTTCGCAACAAAGGTATGAGCGTTGCCTCGATTTTTTCGATTACGGCAATGCTTCTTATATTAGGACTTTTCTTTTTCCTTACCGTCAACATCAATTTGGCAACGGAAAATGCGAAGCAGCAATTTAACACCATAGAAGTCTATCTTTTAGACGAAACGACCAGAGAAGAGGCAGATGTCATCACTGAAAGCCTGCTTTCCATGGACGAGATTTCGTCGGTTACCTATGTAAGCAAAGAAGAGGCGATGGAGAATTTCAAAGAACGCTGGGGAGAGAAATCTTACCTTTTAGACGGCCTTTCGGAAAATCCGCTACCCAATTCCCTGAGTGTTAAGCTTACATCCCTGGAGGATGGTGGTTTAATTTACGAAGCCTGCCGCAACCTTATCGGTGTGGAGGACGTAAGATACTCTCAGGAAGAAGTGGGGAAAATACTTTCCATCACTGATTTCATTCAAAAGGGAGCCTTGATTATCATTGCGTTCCTGATTATCGTTTCGGTCGTTGTGGTCTCCAATACCGTAAAACTGACGGTCATGGCCAGACAGAGAGAGATCATGATTATGAAATACGTGGGAGCGACCAATTGGTTTATCCGAGGACCGCTCCTTGCCGAAGGCATGATGATCGGATGTATTTCCGCAGGTATATCGCTGGGCTTGATTTGGTTGATTTATTCCCGCATGGTCGGACTGTTTTCAACGCAGGCTCTTCTGCTTTTCTCCACATCTTTTGTGGAAGTAGGCTTTATGATGAGGAATCTCATCTGGATTTTCCTGGCGCTCGGTATGAGTATCGGTGCCTTTGGCAGTATATTGTCCATGCGTCGTTTTCTGAACGCATAGAATGTCGGGTGCAGCGACCTAAAATGTAAGGTGCAGACAGGGGGGATAGAGAAAATGAAAAAAGGGGAAAAAGTTTTCACAAGACTGAAAGTGACAAGTTATCTTTTAGTGACGGCATTATGTTGCGCTGTATTTGTTACCCCGGTGAGTTTTGCCAGCAGCACGGATAAAAGTCAACTAGATGAAATACAAGAGCAGCTCGACGATAAAGAGAGCGAGTTGAACGAAGGCAAGAAGAAAGCCAATGCGCTTCAATCGGAAATCAAAGCCTTGGAAAAACAAATATATTCCGCGGAAGTGGAATTAAATTCATTGCAGAAAAATATCAACTCCACAAAAACGCTTATTTCGCAAACCTTGAGTGAGCTTTCCGCGTTGGAAGAAGATATCGCAGTGCAAAGCGAAGGGCTCAGCACAAGACTTCGCACGATGTATAAAAACGGCGAAGTCGGTATTTTAACCGTTCTTTTAGGCTCTTCCGACATTTCCGATTTTATGACAAACCTGGATATGGTCCAACGGATTTACGACAGCGATGCAGAACTTCTGGAGAGTTTGGAAACGCAATACGAAGTGGTCATCGATCAAAAAATAGAGTTGCAGTCGCTAAAAGATACGCTTCTTTCCCAGCAAGCCCAAGAAAGCGAGCGGCAAGAGGCTTTGAAATCCAGTAAGACTCAGGTGCAGAGCAAAAAGTCCGAAGTCGATGCCGACAATGCGGTTTTGGAACAGCAGGTGGATGCCTTAAATGCGGAAGCTAACGCTTTGACCGCTAAAATCCTGGGGTTGCAAGGCGGCGGAAATTACATCGGAGGTTCCATGGCCTGGCCATCTCAAGCCAGCACCAGAATTTCTTCTCCCTTTGGAAACAGACGCCATCCCATTTTAAAAATATACAAAATGCACACGGGCATCGATATAGCCGCCGCTTCGGGTACGAATATTCTGGCGGCCAATGCGGGAACGGTCATCACTGCAGGTTGGAATAACAGTTACGGCTACATGGTAATGATAGATCACGGCGGTGGAATCGTTACGCTTTATGCCCATTCCAGCAAACTTTTAGTCAGCAAGGGCGCTGTAGTCGCAAGAGGTCAGGCTATTGCAAAAGTTGGATCTACGGGCATGTCTACAGGCCCGCATCTGCATTTTGAGGTTCGTGTAAACGGCGTGTACAAAAACCCGCTGGATTATGTGTCTCCCTAGATTTATTTCAAAAGATCTTCATGCCTTATAAATCAGCTGCTTTGTATTGGACAGGAAAAGGTATTTTATGGCCCGATGGGTTTTTTCACAACAAGAAAACGAACCGCTACAGGGACCCGAAGGGGTCCCTCAGGCAATTCTTCAAATACTCAAAGAAAGAGATATCACAGAGTCCACGGCTATCGCGGACTTTCTTTCGTCTTCGCCAAAGACCACGTACGATCCGTTCCTTCTTAAAGATATGGAAGAGGCTGTCAACCTCATTTTGAACACAGCGGATTCAGGACGCCGGATATGTATTTACGGAGATTACGATGCGGACGGGGTTACTTCTGTGGCCTTGCTCCTGACTATTTTCAGAAAACTGACGAATAAAATATGTTACTACATCCCTTCGCGCTTTAGAGAAGGTTACGGCTTAAATTGCAGGGCAATCAAAGCGATAGCCGACGAAGGCGCATCGCTGATTGTTACCGTGGACTGCGGAAGCTCTTCGTGGGAAGAAGTAAAATATGCCAAAGAACTTGGCCTTGATGTGATTGTGACAGACCATCATAATCCCAGTGATGATACACTTCCGGATTGTCTTTTTATCAACCCCAAAAGGAAGGGCAACCTATATCCGTTCAAAGACCTTTCCGGTTGCGGCGTTGCGTTTAAATTGGGGCAAAGCATTCAAAGGTTTTTAGAAAAAAAAGGGGATAACCGTTTCCCCAAAAATGAGCTCAACGCTTTATTGGATTTGGTCGCGATTTCCACGGTAGCGGATGTGGTGCCGCTTTTAGGCGAAAATCGAACGCTCGTCAAGTATGGAATCGAGCGGATCAACCGGCGCGAACGACCGGGGCTTAAGGCTTTGCTGGATGTTTTGGAATTCGGAGACAAGAAAATCGACGCAGAACATATCGGGTTTATTTTGGCTCCCAACATCAACGCTTTAGGGCGAATGCAGTCGGCAGATATCGGAGCAGAGCTTTTGTGCGACGACGGAAAAAGTCCGCAGCAGCTTACCGAATTGGCACAGGCCATGATGGACAATAACAAAGCCAGGAAAACGGAGCAGGAAAAAACAAAGGCTCTTTGCGAGGCGGTGATTGCCGAAGGGGCATCCGGGACCTTGTTTCCTATCATTTACGCCGAAGGCGCCCACGAGGGTGTGGCCGGTATCGTTGCCGGCAATTTGAAAGAGATATTCTACAGACCTGTGTTTATCGTTACCCCTACAGAAGATGGGTTAATAAAAGGAACCGGGCGCTCTATCCCCGGATTGAACCTCCATGCCATGATGTCGGATGTCTCCGGTCTTTTTGTGCGCTTCGGCGGACATGCCGGCGCCTGCGGATTCTCCATGAGACCTGAAAATTTGGATGATTTCAGAAAAAGCATGCAGGAAGCTGTCAAAAAACGATTAACGGAAGATCCGGATCTCTTGGAAGAACAACTTTATATTATAAAAAGACTGGCTCCGGAAGAAAAATCTTTGAAGTTTGCAAAGCTTCTCCGTCAGTTGGAACCTTATGGCGAAGAAAATCAAAAGCCCTTATTCTGTGCGGAAAGTGTTCGAGTATGCTCCGTATTTTCCATGGGGCAGGAGGACCAGCATGTGCGCTTTTTAGCGGCAGACAAAGACGGAATTGTCCTTCCTTGTGTACTGTTCAGACGGGCGAAGGATTTTGCTGACATCCTGGAAAAAGGCGTTATAATAGATGTGGTCGGCGAGTTAACTGTCAATGAATTCAAAGACAGCGAAAAAATTCAAATGATAGTCAAAGATATTAAAAGGAGCAAATCTATATGATCAGCATAAAAAAGAATCTGCTTATTTTTCTTGTGATCATTGCGCTGGTTGCAGGCGCCTCGGGTATGGCCATGTACATGGGAATCAACATTTCCAATCTGGCCGGATTTTCCGGAAACGAAGGGAATGTGACAATTTCCGCCTCCGATTACGAAGAGTACCAATATTTCAAGAAAACGTATGATAAAGTCGATTCGCTTCGCGCATATATTGCAGAAAATTACTACAAGGAAGTAAGCCAGGAAGATTTAGACACAGGTATTCTCAAAGGTCTGTTCCTAGGGCTTGGCGATTACTATTCCTATTACATGACTGCGGAAGAATATGAGTCCATTTTGATTTCTCTTACCGGAGAGTATTCCGGCGTAGGCATCACCCTGTCTCCAAACGACGATGGCTATATCGAGGTGATTGCTCCTACTGAAGGTTCTCCCGCAGAAGACGCGGGAATAAAAAGAGGGGATATTGTTTTGTCGGTTGACGGTGTGGAATATATCGGCGCCGAAATAGACACTGCCGCTGCGGCGATCCGCGGGAAAGCGGGAACGCGCGTAAATTTAATCATCCTTCGCGACGGCGCGGAATTGGAATTTAACCTGCGCCGGGAAAAAATTGTATCGAAGACGGTCAAATCTGAAATTCTTGCCGACAATATCGGTTATATCAGGATCATCGCATTCGAGGAGAGTACTTACGAGGATTTCAAAGCAGCACTTTACGATATGGAAGCCAAAGTTGTGGATGGTCTTGTGATCGATCTTCGAGATAATCCGGGCGGTCTTGTCGATTCGTGCATAGAAATCGCAGATCTCCTTATGGATAAAGGCACCGTAGTCTACAGCGAAAACCAGTCAGGGGAAAGAGAATATTATACGACGAAAGACGGCGCTACCGATATTCCGTTTGTGCTTCTGGTCAACGGCGGTTCTGCCTCTGCTTCGGAAATTTTATCTGCGGGAATTCAGGACAACGATGCCGGCGAGATAGTAGGAACGCAGACTTACGGAAAAGGTGTCATTCAGCAGATGGACCAACTCACAGACGGCAGCGCGGTAAAGTTGACGATTCTGCAATACTATTCTCCCAACGGCAAAGTGATACACGAAATAGGCATTACGCCCGACTACGTGGTGGAACTTTTGGACAAAGACTACGATGCACAGGGAGAAATCATTGTGGACAGGCAATTGAATAAAGCCTTGGAGTTATTGAAGTAATTTATGAAAGCAAAAAAGCAGGCCGTACAGCCTGCTTTTTTTTACTATTTTTTAGGCTATTTTCTCTCTTCCAACCGCTTTAATATGGTCGAATAACCTTCTGCTCCATAAACCAAGCACTTGTTTACACGGCTTATCGTGGCAGCGCTTGCATTGGTGACAGATGCAATCTCGTGGTAAGTTTTGCCTTCTTTCAGCATTCTTGCAACTTCCCAGCGCTGAGAGATGGCCTGGAGCTCCTTGATTGTCATAAGATCTTCGAAGAACCGATAACATTCCTCGCTGCTTTCTAATGCCATAATGGCACGAAAGAGCTCATCGTTTTCCCCGGACTTGAATTTAGAAACGTAAGCCATGGCAATCCTCTTTCTTTCTTTAGCGCTATAGTGTACAACTGTGTCAACCTTATTGTAATACAAGCTTTACCGTTTGACAAGCATAATGGCATAAAGTATAATTACGCCATGATAAATAGCCCCGCTGTAATGCAATTGCAAGGGAGTAGCTTTAAGCCGATGATCAACAATCCGCTGATGTCGCAAGACATGAGCTGGTCTCGGCCCCAAAGAGGTAGCCAGACTTACAATTACGGTTCGCATGTGTTATTGCGCACTGTTTTTGGGGTCTGCTTTTAATATTCGGAGGAAAATATGCAACAACTAAAAAAACAAGAAGTACTGGAAAAACTGAACGTAGATGTCTCCATGGGTTTAAGTACGGCAGAGGCCGAGAAGCGCTTGACAGAATACGGACCTAATGCATTCCAGGAAAAGAAACCTAAAACGTTGGTTCAGATGTTTTTTGCCCAGCTCAAAGACCCAATGATTTATATTCTTATGGGTGCTGTCGTCATTTCTTTTGTACTTAGGGAATTCAGCGATGCTATTATCATCGTAGCCGTTATCTTGCTGAATGCCGTTGTCGGTGTCGTCCAGGAGGCAAAAGCCGAAAAATCTCTGGAAGCTCTTAAAAAACTGTCCAGCCCGGTGGCAATGGTTCGAAGAGACGGCAAAGTACTGGAATTACCTGCCGCACAGCTTGTTCCCGGAGACATTGTCCTGCTCGAAGCCGGGCGTATCGTTCCCGCAGATTTGAGGTTGATATCCTCCGTTAATTTAAAGATAGAAGAGTCGGCCTTGACCGGCGAATCTGTTCCCGTGGAGAAGGATTCGGAGTTTGTTGCTGTAGGAGATATACCCTTGGGTGATCGAGTGAATATGGCCTACCTGTCCACCGCAGTATCCTATGGACGAGGAGAGGGTGTCGTAAGCTATACCGGCATGCAGACTGAAATCGGGAAGATCGCGAAAATGATTTCAGAAGCAACGACGGAAATGACGCCCCTGCAAAAACGTCTGGCCGACCTTGGAAAAGTTTTGGGCATCGTTGCCGTCGTTCTTTGTTTGGGATTATTCGGCGTGGCTGTTTTGCAGGGAAGAGACTTGATTGACATGTTGATCACGGCCATATCTCTTGCGGTTGCAGCAATACCCGAAGGCCTGCCTGCTGTCGTCACCATCGTGCTGGCTCTGGGTGTTCAACGCATGGTAAAAGTGAACACGATTGTAAGACGCCTTCCTTCCGTGGAAACTTTGGGTTCGGTGGGTATTGTCTGTTCAGATAAAACCGGAACGCTGACACAAAATAAGATGACTGTCACCAGACTGTATATGAACGATCAGATCATGGATGCAAACAACGCTGATTACGACGATTTCCGCACGCTAATCGATGGGATGATTCTTTGTTCCGACGCTACGGCAGACGGTGAATCCAGGCTTGGCGATCCCACGGAATTGGCGTTGGTAGACCTTGGTATTGCGAAAGGTATTACCAAGGATATTTTGGAAAGCAATTCTCCAAGAGTGAACGAGCAACCTTTTGATTCTGTCCGAAAAATGATGACCACCGTGCATCAACACAAAGATGGCAATGTATTATCTTATACAAAGGGTGCCATGGACAATATTATAAAGAATTGTACGGAAATTCTTCGAGATGGCGAGTCGTGTATCTTTACAGGACCTGATAAAGAAAATATCGAAGCTGCAGCGAAATCCATGGCCGCGGACGCTCTTCGCGTTCTTGCCCTTGCCATTCGTGTGGACAACCACAATGCGGAAGAATCAGGGTTGACTTTTGTTGGCCTTGTAGGTATGATCGACCCGCCCCGACCCGAAGCGGCCGAAGCGGTGCAAATATTCAAAGAAGCCTCCATTATCACCGTCATGATTACAGGCGATCACAAGGATACTGCCTTTGCGATTGCAAAGGAACTGGGAATTGCCGAAAGCCAGGATCAATGTATTGCGGGAGATGAACTTTCCTACATGTCGCAAGACGAACTCAACCAGCGGGTCATGCATCTTCGGGTTTTTGCCCGTGTATCCCCGGAGAATAAAGTGATGATTGTAAATGCTTTCCGTTCTCATGGCCACATCGTCTCCATGACAGGCGACGGTGTAAACGATGCCCCTTCGCTTAATGCTGCAGACATAGGTGTTGCCATGGGAATCACCGGTACCGACGTTGCAAAAGGCGCGGCAGATATGATTCTTACCGATGATAACTTTGCCAGCATCCAAAAGGCGATACACGAAGGCCGAATTATTTACAACAATATCAGAAAGACGGTGCTCTTCCTTCTTTCTTCGAATTTCGGTGAAATTATCACCATGTGCGGAAGCATTATCGCAGGATTGTGGTCTCCTCTGCAAGCGATACACATATTGTGGGTCAATTTGATTACCGACTCTCTTCCCGCCTTAGGCCTTGGTGTAGACGAAGGAACTCCCGGCATTATGAAGGAGAAGCCAAGAGATCCCAAAGAGAACTTGTTTGCCCATGGCGGCCTTGCCACCACCATTTTCTATGGGTCGGTCATCGCAAGTATCACGTTAGGCGCTTTCTTAATCGTGCCCATCGAAATGCTTTTGGTGGCGGGACGCGAAATTTCCGTTGCAAATATCAACGAAATGATGGCGATAGGAGAAACGTATATGCGCTGCCAAACTTACGCATTTACGACCCTTGGCGTGTCGCAATTATTCCATGCAATCGGAATGAGAGATGTAAAGACTTCTGTTTTTCGCATGAATTACTCTCGCAACAAAATGATGATGTTTGCTTTCTTCTTTGGATTGGCACTTCAGGTTGCCGTAACTGAAATCGGTTTCTTCGAAAGAATGTTTGAAACCGTTGAGCTTTCGATGATCGAGTGGGGCCGGCTCTTGATTTTAGCCACAGTGCCTCTTTGGTTCCATGAATTGCGAGTCATTTACTTTAAACTCACAGAAAAGAAAAGGTAGCAGTGAAAATATATATTCTTAAGAAATTGAAGAATAGGAAATACGATTCAGAGGACCTTCTTTGGAAGGTCCTCTTTGAAGAAGGAATAAAAGACTGCGAGGTCAAAAGGGCAGAAAACGGACAACTGCTTCTGCTTTCGTCTTGCGGCGCGAGCGTTTGGAATGTATCTGTGAGCCACACAAAAAATTACTGGGTGTGCGCTCTTTACGAAAACGGCGCTGTGGGCGTCGACATAGAAGAGAGCAGCAGAGAGATCAACAAAGGGCTTGCTCGAATGCTTCATCCGTCGGAACGACAATATTTAGAGGCGCTGTCTTCGGATTCCGGAGAATGGAAACGTGAATTTTTGAACATATGGACTCGAAAAGAAAGCTTTATTAAATGCCTTGGCACAGGTTTATCCGAAGGACTTTCGACATTTTCTGTCGTGAATGGACAAGGAGAACCGGCCGAACCGGTCACCGGTAAAAATGGTGAGAGTTACTATGTAAGCAATGTTCATATTGCGAAAGGTTTATGTGCCGGAATTTGTACCAAAAGCATGGAGAGTTTACCCGAGATAACGACGCTGCGGTATTCGGGCACACCTTTTAAACCTGCGTTGGAGCAGGCTGCCGATATGTTGGCCTTGAGAGATTACTCTTCTGCGGGGTTGGTTCGGAAGCTGGTGGAAAAAGGGCATAGCCCGGAGGCTGCCGCTGCGGCTGCGGAGGAAATGTCAGAAAGAGGATATATAGATGACTGCCGTTACGGTATGCACTTGGCGGAGCGAGGCATTGAAAAGGGCAAGGGAAAGTATCGCATCAAGAGAGAACTGCAGGAAAAGGGACTGGATGAAACGCTGATCCAGGGCATTTTATCTAAAATTTGCGATGCTGAAAGCGGAAGCGAAAGAGAAAGAGCTTTTAAACAGGCGAGCTGCCTGCTTGGTTATGCGGAAGAAGAACAAGAAACTCAAGAAGTTGTTGTTCCGACAGAAAAAGAGTTGAATAAAGTAGGAAGAAAGCTCTCTGCTCTTGGTTATGAACCCTCTGTAATCTATGAAATAATAGACAGGCTGCGCCGTTGAGACTTGACGAGGCAGCCTGTTTCCAATATACTGAATTACTGTGCAACAATTATAAAATCAACAAACACAAAGGATAGCGACATGTTTAAAAACTTATCAGAAAAACCTATAGCTGAAGTTCAAATCGCTCAGGCAGATGCTTGGGAAGCGGATGACCTCTTGGCCAAATGCGTATCGACAAGAGAGGGAAGTCCTAAATTTTTATTTTACGAAGGCCCTCCCACCGCAAACGGCAAACCCGGCATTCACCATGTCATTGCGCGGACGCTCAAGGATTCCGTATGCCGATACAAGACCATGCAGGGGTATAAAGTTAACCGCAAGGCCGGTTGGGATACGCACGGTCTTCCCGTGGAAATCGAAGTGGAAAAACAGCTCGGTATGTCCGGGAAAAAAGACATCGAAAAGTATGGCATAGGCGAATTTAACCAAATGTGCAGGCAGTCCGTATTTACTTACGAAAAAATGTGGAGAGAAATGACCCGCAGAATGGGTTATCTCATCAATATGGACGATCCCTACATCACTTTGGATAACAATTATATAGAGAGCTGCTGGTGGATTTTAAAACAATTCTTTAAAGGCGGACTGATATACGAAGGTCATAAAATACTTCCGTACTGTCCCCGCTGCGGAACAGGTCTGGCTTCTCACGAAGTGGCTCAAGGCTATAAAGAAGTAAAGGTCAATACGCTTACTTGCAGATTTAAGAAAAAGGGCGAAGAAAACACGTACTTTTTGGCCTGGACGACAACCCCTTGGACATTGGCCTCTAATGTGGCGCTCACCGTGGGTTCGAACATCGAATATATCAAAGCGGAGCAGAACGGCGAATACTTATATTTGGCCAAAGCGCTGGCGGAAAAAGTTCTTTCTCCCAATGGGCCCTATACCGTGGTGGAAGAAATGAAGGGTTCTGCGCTGGAATTTCAGGAATACGAGCAATTGATGCCATTTATCAACGTAGATAAGAAGGCGTTTTATATTACATTGGGCGATTATGTGACCATAGAGGACGGTACCGGTATCGTTCATACCGCTCCTGCTTTTGGCGAAGACGATTACAAGACCGGTCGAAAATACGGCCTTCCGGTTCCAAATCCCGTAGACGAAGAAGGAAAGTATACGGAAACACCCTGGGCCGGACGTTTTGTCATGGAAGACGGGTTAGATGTCGACATCATAAAATATCTTGCCGCCGACAATAAAATATATGCGAAAGAAAAACTAGAGCATAATTATCCGCATTGCTGGAGATGCCGCACGCCTTTGATTTACTATGCGAAACCTTCCTGGTACATCGAAATGACAAAATTGCGCGATCAACTTGTGGCGAACAATAACGCGACGAACTGGTATCCTGATTTTGTGGGCGAGGGTCGCTTCGGAAATTGGATCGCCGATGTAAAAGACTGGGCGATATCAAGGAGCAGATACTGGGGAACTCCAATCAATATTTGGCGTTGTCCCTGCGGACATTTAGAGTCCGTCGGTTCGATTGCCGAATTGGTCGAGAAGTCTATAGAAGATATTGACGAATCCATTGAACTCCATCGTCCGTATGTGGACGAAGTGCACATAAAGTGTCCTGAGTGCGGCGAAACGATGACACGTATTCCCGAAGTGATGGATTGCTGGTTTGACAGCGGAGCTATGCCTTTTGCCCAACACCATTATCCATTTGAAAACAAGGAGAATTTCGACGAAGAGTATTTCCCTGCGGATTTTGTCTGCGAAGGAATAGATCAAACAAGAGGCTGGTTCTATTCTCTTATGGCAATTTCCACATTTATCAAGGGGTGTTCTCCCTACAAAAATGTGCTCGTAAACGACCTTGTCTTGGATAAAGATGGCAAGAAGATGAGCAAGTCAAAAGGCAATACAGTGGATCCTTTCACTTTGTTCGACAAATATGGCGCAGATGCTACCCGCTGGTATTTACTTTCGGTTTCGCCTGTATGGTTTCCCACAAAGTTCGACGAGGAAGGCCTTATCGATGTGCAGGGCAAGTTCTTTGGTACGTTGCGAAACGTGTACAACTTCTTTACTCTCTATGCCAATAACGATGATGTAAACCCGGAGAAGTGTTCTGTGGATTATCTGAAGCGCCCCGAATTGGATCGTTGGATTCTGTCAAAATACAACAGGCTTGTGGACGAAGTGACCCAAGCTATGGATGAATATGACCACAACAAGAGCGTTCGAAAAATTCAGGAATTTGTATCCGAAGATTTATCCAACTGGTATATACGCCGCGCAAGGCGCAGGTTTTATGCAGATGGAATGGATGATGACAAGAAGAGCGTGTATGCAACGACCTACGAAGTTTTGATTGGCGTTGCGCGCTTGATTGCACCGTTTGCTCCTTTCCTGGCGGACGAACTGTACATCAATCTGACGGGTGATGAATCTGTCCATTTGTCTTACTATCCCAAGGCGAATACTTCCCTGATGGATGCCGATTTAGAAGAGAGAATGGATTTGGTTCGTTCGATCGTCACGATGGGCAGAGGGATTCGAGAAAAATCCCGCATTAAAGTTCGTCAACCGTTGACGGAATTGCTCATAGACGGAAAATACGAAGCGCTTATCGGCTATATGTCGGATTTGATTAAAGAGGAATTGAATGTAAAAAATGTCGTCTTTGAAAAAGATATGGATGACTATATGAACTATGGCTTAAAACCTGATTTTAAGGTGGCAGGGCCTCTTCTGGGCACAAAGATTAAAGCCTTTGGCGGCGCTTTGGCAAAAGCCGAGCCTAAAGCTTTCATTGAACACCTGGCAAAAGACGGCAAAGTAGTCATGGAACTGGACGGAGAGTCCGCAGAAATAAGCCAGAGTATGGTCGAAGTGAAAGTTTCGGCAAAAGAAGGCTTTACCGCTGCTTTGGAAAATGGCATCTGTGTAATTTTAGATACGACGATTTCCGCACAACTCATTGGCGAAGGCCTTGCCAGGGAACTGATATCCAAGGTCCAGCAAATGAGAAAGCAAAAAGACTTTGAAATGATGGACCGCATCAATATCTATGTGGCCGCAGACGAAGAAGTGAAGCAGGCAATTGCCGATTACGAAGAATACATAAAAAAAGAAACGCTTACCGACTCTATTCTGGAAAAGAGCAACCTTGCATCCTTCGACTTGAATGGACATGCAACGGGAATCGACGTGGAAAGAATATAAAAAAGCAAACAGCCGCACAAAAAGGTGCGGCTGTTTTTATGTGGATGTTAATTTAAAGAAATTTCTCTGTTTTCACCCGTCAAAATAGCGACTTTTGATTGGCCTCCCAGATATTTTTCAGAAAGGCTCGCCAAGCGATTCGCTGCAGCGATCAAATCTTCGTGCCTCGAAGGATCGACTGATTCGATGACTAATATGGCATTCCTTGTGTTTTCTGTGAGCATCGTTCGCTTTCCGTCTCTCCAGTTCCAGCAGCGGCATACGATGCCGATGTCATCCTTATATACAATTTCGCCCGGAAGAGCGCAATCTTCTTCCTCGTCTCCAAGTGCCCAAAACGGCTCGCCGCCTTCGGCTTTCGTGAGCAGCATATCCCCGGACAATGTATCGAGATCTTCTCCTCCGCACGGAACTCCATATTCCAGTGAGACGGTGTTATACAAGTCGACTAGAGGATTTATTTCGCCGACCGGATTATTTTTTTCCACTCTTTTAAGAAGGTTTTCGATGGAACTTCGGACTCCTTTTTTTGTTTTGAATTGCTGATAAGCTTCGCGCCATACGGATATGACTTTATTTTCACTGAAAACCTCTGCCACTAAAAACTTCTTCGCAGTTTTATTGGCAGTCTCCAATGCAACTGCAATCTGAGGCTGAGTTTTGGTGTTATCGATATCCTTGCATAGAATGACAGCGATTTCAGCCCGAGGGAAAACGTCCCAAAATTGTTGCGATATGATTAATTTATTCATAGTATCTCCTTAAAAATGATTACAGCAAATCTTTTGTCCGACGCAATTGACGAGTCAATCGATTCAACGCATAAATACGTGTCACAACTTCCACTGTGCTGTCGTTGCGATAGAGAAGGACACGGTTAAGCGTCGTTTCAAGATCGTTGCAAACTGTAGCGACTTTTTTTAAAAATGCATCTCCTAGCTCTTTGGCCAATGTGTTTTTATCGGGACGTCCGTTTGCGCCCGACAAGTCAAGCTCAGTCAGGGCATAGTGATAATCCATGCCGAACAGTTCGGTTACAGAAGAAGTAAGGACGATTTTTAATTCGTTCATGCGCACTTCTAACCGGTCTCCCAAACCGGGAATCATGATTTCCCTGTCGGCTTCTTCTTCGTGAACCATCTCTGCAGCTTTGACTTTTAACTCTTCCAGAGTCGTCTTTATGTCTCGAAGACTTTTTGCGAGAACAAGGGGAGGCATCAGCAGGACTTTCCAATAAAGCTCTATTTGAGCCAGAGAGGATGCAATAACATCCTTCAATTTCAGTGTCACAGAAGCTTCGAGGATTTCTCTGGTCCTGGCTCGGCATTCTTTGCGAAGAGTCATTTTCAATGCTTCTATTCCAGTCCCCATCTTTACGCTGACAGGAAAAAGAACAATTTCTTGTGCGCCCATAAGGTTGGACAGGAGTTTTCTGCAGTATTGAAGATATGCATTCAACTCTTCCGACGATACAACATCGATCTTGTTTACCACGAAGAAAAACTTTGCGGCATAGGCTCGTGTGCTTTTCAGAAAATCAATTTCAATTTCATTGATGGGCGTGTCGACAGAAAGCATAAAAATAACCGCATCGCTTTCCTTTACAAAAGCATAGGCTGCGTCGGAATTATGCTTATGGAAAGATCCCACGCCGGGAGTGTCCACAAAAGTGAACCCGTCTTTAAGGAAAGGAGAGGGAGTTCTAAGTGAAACAGAAGAAACTCCAAGGACATTCTCCGGATTTTCCTGCTCATTGATGTAAGTCCCCAAATCATGCATTTTGACGGTTTTTATCGATCCGTTGAAAAAGTGTACAGCCGCATTCTTTTCTCCGTATGTGATTTCTGTCACGGCCGAAGTGATCGGCACAATGCCTACCGGAAGGAGATTTTCGCCTAAGATAGCGTTAACAAGAGCACTTTTGCCTCTTTTAAATTGTCCGATTACAGAGACTGTGATACTCTGGTTTTCGAGTTTCTTCCTAAGCGCTGTTACACGGAAATATTCCCTGCCCAATACTTCTGAGTCGGAGAGCAGCGCTTGGGTTGTTTTGAGTGTTTCTAAAATAGAATGATCCATTTTCTCTTTCTTTTCAACTATAGTGCTTTTAAGAGCCCTGTGGCTTCGTTAAAGTTTTCTGCCAGCGCGTCGAGTTCTTTGGCTTGTGCGTGAACAGCATCCCAAGTGCCTTGCGTATCATACCACAGGGCATTTAATTCTTCGACATCTTTACCTTGTTGCTCGACCCAAGTGTAATACTTAAGATGATGTATGCGTTTACGGTCTTCGTATGAAAGCTCTGCCATATGATCGGTGCGAACGCTCAACATGTGAAGCGCGTGATCCATAGACGCCTCTTTGATGTCGTAGGGGCCGTACAGTGCATTCAATTCTTCTATTCTGGATTGGTACATATCCGCGGCATCCGTAAGAACTGTGCCGACGACATCCTTTTCTGTAAGCTCGTAGTATTTTGCCATTTTTATGCAGCAAAGAATATTTGCGATTCCGGATATTCCCATCCAGGTAAGTTCTTCGATAAGCTTTGCGTCCAGCTTGAGAACTTCCTTAAGATATTGCTTTCCTTCTTCCGTGTTGAATAATCGAAGCAGGCGTTGAGAATCTTCGTCGTCGATATCGATTACCATGTCTGTATTTTTCACATTGTGAATCCACGGAATATGTTTATCTCCGATTCCTTCAATCCGGTGGCTGCCAAATCCGTTATTCAGTATGGTGGGGCACTGAAGCGCTTCTCCCACAGCAAGCTTAAGCTTCGGATAGGCCTCTTTCAGATAGTCCCCTGCACTCATGGTTCCTGCAGAGCCCGACGTAAAGCAGGCTCCCGCAAATTGATCCCCGGGGCGCTTGATTGCTTCGAAGACGTCTGCTAAGGCATAGCCTGTAACATTGTAATGCCAAAGCACATTTCCCATCTCTTCGAATTGATTAAAGACCATGACATCTTCTTTTTGCTTTAATTCCCAGGTTTTATCAAAAATCTCTTTTACATTGGACTCGCTTCCCGGTGTTGCGATAATCTCTCCGGCAACTGTTTTAAGCCAGTCAAAGCGTTCTTTTGACATTCCTTCGGGAAGTATTGCAATGGAATGGCAGGCTAACAGCTTGGAATTGAATGCCCCGCCTCTGCAATAGTTTCCGGTGGAAGGCCACGCGGCTCTATGGTAAGTGGCGTCGAATTGACCGCTCAGAAGCCTTGGCGCAAGACAGCCGAAGGATGCCCCCACTTTGTGACAGCCGGTAGGGAACCATTTCCCGACCATCGCTACAATACGGCAGGGAACTCCGGTTAACTCCGGCGGCAGCTCAATGTAGTTAGGCACTTCCTGAAACTGACCGCCCATTTCTTTGGGTTCGTTTTTCCATGTTATGCGGAAAAGGTTCAAAGGGTTGATTTCCCAAAGTCCGATATGGCGCAGTTTATCGCGAATGACACCAGGTATTGTTTCAGGGTGTTGCATTTGGGCTACTGTGGGAATGATGATATTGTTTTCCTTTGCCTTTTTAATATTGTTTTCAGACCTTTTTTATTGATGGTAAGGTCGATCATTTGCTTTCCCTCCTATATAAAAAAAATGGGTTATCTTTGCTTATTATAACCGTATTTGCATGAAGTTGGAACACGATTTTGCTGTTTGAGAGATAAAGCATTCATAATAAAAGAAGCTCCTTATGCCGGGAGCTTCTCCGAGATGATTTTTTATATGAGAAGCTCTGAGATTGTGAGCTTCTCCAAGGCACTTTGGAACAACTATTCTATAAAGAAAAGAGAGAGGATCGGCACGTAAGTGATCACCATCAAAACTGCAACGGCTACAATAAAGAAAGGTATGATATATTTAAACATGCTTTCCATCTTTATTTTCGCGACAGCAGATCCTACAAACAGATTGCAGCCATAAGGCGGTGTGCAAAGTCCAAAGGCAAGATTAACCGCCATGATTACTCCAAAGTGGACCGGGCTTATCCCAAAATAGGTAATCGTCGGCAAAAGCATAGGTGCCATCACGATAATAGCCGGTACCGTATCCAGGAAACAGCCGATAATCAGCAGAATCACATTGATAATCAACAGCAGGATAGCAGGGCTGTCGGTGACGGTCATTAGGAATTCTGATATAGTCTGGGGAACACGTTCAAATGTCATGAATGTCGAAAAGACCGTTGAATAACCCAAGAGGAACGATGTAACCCCATTGATGACGGCTGCTGTCAGAAATGTTTGGTATAGACCTTTCATATCCATTTCTTTATAGATAAACACACTCACAAATATGGAATAGACGACAGAAACACAAGCGGCCTCCGTCGGCGTAAAAACGCCCGAATAGATTCCGCCAAGGATGATGACAGGCGACAACAATGCCCAAAATCCATCTTTGAATGTTTTTCCAATCAGCTTAACTCTGTTTTTCATCGCCTCTGCAAGGGTAATTTTTGTGGAAGTGGTTTTAATCGCAATATCCTGCCCCATCCTTTTACACATAACAATATTCGTAAAAAGAAAAGCCAGTCCTATAAAAATGCCCGGTATGATGCCCGCCAGAAATAAAGTGGGCACAGGTACTTTTGTGGTTGCGCCATATAGAACAAAAGAAAGGCTCGGGGGAATAATCGGTCCTACTGTGCCGCCAAAGCAGACCAGCGTTGCCGCATAGGCCGGGTCATATCCTTTTCTTTTCATTTCGGGAATCATCATTCCGCCGATAGCGGAAGTTGTAGCCATGCCTGATCCCGATAAAGCTCCAAAGAACATACAAGCCAGGATTGTGATGCAGCCAAGACCGCCGGTAATAAAACCGACAAGAGAAGCTGCGAAGTTGACAATTCTCTTAGCTATTCCTCCTGTAGACATCGCCGTACCTGCCAGCATAAAGAAGGGGATAGCCATGACCGTAAACGAAAAAATTCCGGAATAATTGTATTGACCTGCTATGATTAAACTTTGATCTGTGGTGAAAAAAAGCGAAAGCATGGTGGCGCCGCCGATCGCAAACCCAACGGGGACTCCTACAGCCAGCATGATGAATAGTGCGACAAACAATAAAGTCAAAGTCATTCCACAGCACCTCCTTCCGCATTGATTTCTTCGCGAAGATCCGGGTTTTGTGGTATGTCTTCCGGCGGACCCGCCTTAAACGCTTTATATGATTTTATGATGGCGGCAACACTTCTTGCCATCATTAATCCTGTTCCCGTAGCAACAGCCAGGTAGCCCCATGAGATACTGATACCTATTCCCGCATAATGGGTTGTCCATTGTGATAAAACAAGGCTGCAGCTGTAGTAGAAGGTAACAATGCATATTGCCAAGACAATCAGACAGGAAAGGATATTAAATGCATGGGCTTTCTTATAAGAGAATTTTGACGTGAGCATTGTAATTTTTATGTGCTCGCCTTCTCTTTCTCCCAAGCTGATGCCCAGCCATGATATCCAGACAAAAATAAACTTGCCCAGCTCTTCTGACCAGTAAAGGGAATCGTTAAAGACATAGCGCATGATGACTTGCGCAAAAATTACAATAACCATGATAGCAAACATTGCAATGATAATGATTTCTTCAAGTTTATTTAAGGTGGCGAAAATGCCTTTCCGAGTTTTCATTCGTCAATCCTGCGGATGAATCGTATAGATTCTCCGCATTTCCCTTTCCACCCCGCCAATAGTTGAGCGAGATATTTTATATATCCGAACCGGAGGTTGCCCCCCGATTCGGATATATTTGGAATACATACTACTAATTTTTGTTATTCGGGGCAAGTCGCCAGCCAGGCGTCAATAACGTCCTGTCCGACTTTTTCTGCCCAAAGGTCGTAAGCGGGCTTGCAGAGCTCTTTGAACGCTGCGGATTCTTCCGCCGTCAGTTCATAAACTGTTGCGCCTGCAGCTTCGAAAGCATCCAGATAGGCCATTTCGTTGGCTCTTTCTTCGGCTCTTTGCATTTCGCACATCTGATGGATTCCATCTAAGATGATGGGTTTAAGATCTTCGGGAAGAGATTCCAACCATTCCGTGGAGCATACCAGGGGGTAAGGTGAGCTACTGTGGTTGGTGACGGTCACATAAGGAGCCATTTCGTACAGGCTGAAATCGTTGAACACGCCCAGAGAATGGTCAAGCGCGTCGATAGTTCCTTGGGAAAGGGAAGTAACAACTTCGCCCCATGCCATCGGTGTGGGGTTGGCGCCCATGGCCTGCCACATGGTTATATTCAGTTCATTCTGGGAAATACGAATCTTCGTTCCGTTCAAATCTGCGGAGTTGTGATAAACTTTATCTCTGCTTATAACATTTCTCATACCGTTGTACATCATGTCTACAGCGGTATAACCTGCTTCTGCCAAGGCTTCGTTAAATAATTCGAGTCCGCCGTTTTCAAAAGTTCCTGTAATCCAGTCTTCGTAGGTGGGATAGAGATAAGGAAGGTCTACGCAGCTCGCTTCTTCGCCTGCGATTGCAGCGATAACAGAGGCAAGTCCAAAGTACATTTCGATGGTTCCAAGTTTGACACCTGCTGCCATGTCGGGGTCATCCCCGGCTTGGCCGTCAGGATACATTTCCACAATGACACGCCCGTCGGTTTCTTCTGCAAGGTATTCCCCAAGCCAAAGACCTGCGGTGTTTGTGGAACGAGTGGAAGAGTCGGTGTGGCCGATTCTGATTGTGATGGTTTCTGCAGGCTCTGCCTCACCGCCGCCTCCACAACCTGCCAGTGCGAATAACATTGTAAGCACCAGCAAAATGCTAATAATCTTTTTCATGTTCTTTCTCCTTCTTCCTTTCAAGCTGGCCGACAAAGATGCCGGCATATAAAAACGCGTCGCCGCGAAGCGGCCTGATCAACCCGAGTAGAGGGCTCCTATTTGCAATAACGGTCAATAAAATATTCTCGAACTTTTTTGTTGTTTCTGATGATGTCGAACGTAATTTCTGCATGGCCGGGATAATAACCGTTTCCGATCAGCATGGAAACATATTTTTTTACACCTTCTGCGCCAAGCGATGCTTTTACAAAATCAGTGCTCATACTGAAGAAATATATTTTACCGGTATCTTTCGTTACAAGGATGGCAGACAGTTCCGTGTTGGGCACATTGACAGTATTAACGGTAAAGTCAGCCAGCATGCCTCCGGTCACCTTCATATAAGCATTATAACTGGCCAGAGGTTCTTGGCCGTTTGTTTGAAGAACCAAATCTGCAATACCCAATTCTTTGACAATTTCGCACTGCTTTGCCGAATATTCCATACAGATGACCGTACCGGTTGGAGCAACTCTCTTTTTAGCCTCGGCTAAACAAAGCAGCCCGGCTTTGCCTGCGCCTATTACCACTACGGTATCTCCGGCTTTGACATTGACGGCAACTTGAGCGGGAGCGCCGGCTACGTCCATAAGGGCCAGCGAAAGTTGCTGTCCCAAATCCTTGGGAATCTTAGTGAAAATACCACTTTCAAAGAGGATGGCGTCCGCCTTGCAATAGACTTGTTCCGTTTCGACATCGATTCGATCGATTGCATAGATTTTGAGCGGGGTCAAAGAAAGAGACACTAAAGTAGCGATTTTATCGCCAACTTCAGCGTCGATTTTGCCTTCTAATTCCGGGCCGATTTGTTTGATTGTGCCAATCAGCATGCCGCCTGATTTTGTGACCGGGTCCTGAAACTTTCCCCGTTCCTCTACAATTTGCATAAAAGTTTCAGCTATTTTTGCCGTGTCGCCCTCGCATTCGTTCTTAATTCTTCCAAAAGCAGTGGCTGTCGGTTGCAAAGCAATGACATCGATCAGAATTTCATTCGAATAAATCTGGGGAGTATTGTCAATTTTATCTGCAGCCTGCGGGAGCAATCCCTTTGGCGAAATGACTCTGTGACTGCCGTAAAAATTTCCTTTTTCCATAAAGCGTGCCTCCCTTTTATGCGCGAGGAAGATGATCCCGAATTCCGGCTGTAATTTTTTATATGACATCTTAAATGTAGCACAAGACAATAGGACAGTTCAATTCATTATTGAATTGTCGCAGCGAAAATTTAATCCAAATCAAAGCCGGCCCGGCGTTTTCCGTTTTCCATATGCCGGATGGATGCTACCGTTGCCGCCTCTTTATCTTTTGCTTTAAACGCAAGAAATATATCGCGATGTTCGGCCAGAACTTCTTCCAAGTATTCGCGAATATATTCACTGCTGACCTTTGTGTTTTTTGTATACACTTGATAAGAGGTGAGGACATGCTGAAGCATACGGTTGCCCGTGGCATTATATATTAATTGATGGAAGTGCATATTAATTTGTAACATCTTGTCCGCTTCACCCTTTTGGGTATAAAATTCCATGATGTCATAAGCTTCTTCCAACTCTTCGAATTCTTTATCCGTCATTCTTTCGATTGCCCATTTTACAGCGATGGCTTCATATGCTTTTCGAAGTTCGTACATATCCTCTATATCTTGCATTGAAAGGCCGATTACGAAGGCGCCCCTGTTTGGGATGATTTGAATAAGTCCATCCAGTTCAAGTTTTTGGAATGCTTCGCGAACAGGTGTTCTGCTTACGTTGTAATCCTGGCAGATTCTTTGTTCCGTTAATTTTTCTCCCCTGGCGATTTTGCCTTGCAGGATATCATCTCGTAATTTATTAAAGAGGTTTTGGGGGAGTGATAGTGCAGTGATCGCTATTGTTTGTTGTGTCGTAATCATGTTGCATGTCCTTTCAGTGTGATGATAAACTTGTATACAATTATAAATACAATCAATATTCTTGTAAAGAAATATTTCTTATGGGGACATTGGGTCTTGTCAAAAACAAAAAACAACTATATACTGTGTTTGACAAATCAATTGACACCTATATATAGATGCGAGGAAAAAACATGAAGACAGTAATCAAAAGAAACGGGACAGAAGTGGCGTTCAATAGCGCAAAAATAAAAACAGCGATAGAAAACGCTATGCATGAAACTCGCCTTGGTGTGGACGAGGGTCTTGCCGGAGGGATTGCTTCCGCCATAGAAAAGCAGGTGGAGCGTTCTACGCGGGTTATCAATGTAGAAGATCTTCAGGACCTTGTGGAAGATTTTTTAATGGCGAGCGAACGTAAAGACGTTGCAAAGAAATTCATAATATACAGATATGAAAGGGATAAAACCAGAGGAGATCGCAAAAGACAGGATGGGCGAATTATTTCAGAGGATTTTGTAAGTTCTTACAAGCATGCGCCTTCTCCCATGAACCAATTGGGAAGTTTCGTGTTTTATCGGACGTATTCCCGCTGGCTTCCGGAAGAAAGCAGGAGGGAATATTGGTGGGAGACGGTGCGCCGGGCAGTTGAGTACAACTGCAGCCTCGTGCCCACGCCAAGGGACGAGGCAGAAAAATTGTTCGACAATGTTTTCAAACTCAAACAATTTTTATCCGGCCGCACATTCTGGGTCGGTTCCACCGACGTTTCAAAATATTACCCCATGAGCAATTACAATTGCTCTTTTCAGGTGCTGGATAGCTTTGCGTCTTTTCACGACGTGTTTTACCTTTTAATGGTCGGTTCAGGCGTAGGTGTTCGTGTATTAAAATCAGATGTGGCAAAATTCCCCACAATCCGCACAGACATAGAAGTGATTCACGAATCCTACACGCCTTTGCTAAAGAGCTTGCGTCAGGACAGTACTTCGCTGGAATTCACGCACAATGATACCGTCAAAATTACCATCGGAGACAGCAAGGAAGGCTGGGTTCAGTCTTTAGACTACTTCTTTAAAGTCCTTTACAGCGGAGAATACAGAAAAATCAAGACTATTTTGCTCAATTACGATAATGTTCGCGAAAGAGGCGAAAAACTGTTGACGTTCGGCGGAACTGCCAGCGGCCACGCAAGCATGAAAAACATGTTCACAAAAATCAGCAAAGTTATAGAAAAGGCTGCCGTGCGTCAAGTTGCCGGAAGAACGAAACTTATGCCGATCGACTGTATGGACATCGCCAATATCATCGGAGAAAATGTCGTAGTCGGCGGCGTACGAAGAACTGCGGAAATTGTTTTGATTGATGCGGACGATGACGAGTGCATTCAGGCGAAAAATCAGCTTTACAAAAAAGTCGATGAAAAATGGGTGATTGATCAGGAACTTTCTCACCGTCAAATGAGCAACAACTCCATATATTATGAGAAGAAGCCAACCAGGGAAAAACTTCACTGGCATCTTACGCAAATGCGTTACTCCGGAGAGCCGGGCTGGGTGAATGCCGAAGCCGGAGCAAAGAGACGCCCGAATTTTAACGGCATCAACCCTTGCGCGGAAATATTGTTGGATTCAAAGGGTTTGTGCAATTTGACCACAATTAACGTAAAAGCTTTCGTTAAAGAGGATGGAAAGCTCGATAGGGACGCCCTTTTGGAATCCCAACGCCTCTCGGCAAGAGCCGGATACAGAATGACCTGTACCGAACTTGAAATTCCCGAATGGAACAATGTACAGCAACGAGATAAATTGCTGGGTTGCTCCATCACCGGATGGCAGGATATGGTCAATGCGACCAATATGGACAGAGCCGCTCAAATAGAGCTTCTAAAAGATTTAAAGGCTGCGGCAAGAGAAGCTGCGGATAGCTATGCGGATGAGCTGGGACTGCAAAGACCGCTGTTGATTACGACCGTAAAGCCCGAAGGAACTTTGAGCCTTATGCCCGTAGTGTCTTCCGGCGTGCATTTTTCGCATGCGCCGTACTATATTCGCAGAATCCGCATTTCGGCAGACGATCCTCTCACAAAGGTTTGCGAAGAGTTGGGCTATCCGGTTTTGCTGGAAGTGGGACAGAGCATAGAAAACTGCTCCACGAAAGTCGTTGAATTCCCCGTAAAAGCGCCCGAAGGGAAGCACAAAGGAGATGTCTCGGCGATCGAGCAATTGGAAATATATAAGATGTTTATGGAATATTATGTGGAGCATAACTGTTCCATTACCGTTCATGTTCGCGATAACGAATGGGATGGCGTGGAACAGTGGGTATTCGACAATTGGGATGAAACGGTTGCTTTGTCCTTCCTGTCATACGATGACAGCTTTTATGATCTGCTGCCCTACGAAGAGATTACGGAGAAACAATACAGAGAGAGAGTGGCTGCAATGAACGCCTTCGTACCTTCTCTTATCGCAAAATACGAAAAAGAAGAAGTGCAGTTCGACATAGGGAACGAAGGCTGTGAGGGCGGTATTTGCCCTGTTCGATAGGCGTTGGCTAAAATATATTAAAAAAACAACGGGGAGAATGCTATGGACAAAGAAATGTGGGAAGGCAAGCATTATTCATTTTATCAAAACAAGAAGTGCGAGTTTTTCCCTTGCCACAATACCGATAACGTAGAAGAGTTCAATTGTCTTTTCTGTTACTGTCCTTTGTACGCCTTAGGTGATCAATGCGGGGGCAATTTCAGAATCGGAGCAAACAAAATCAAGGATTGCGGTCATTGTATGATTCCTCATGTAAAAGGGAATTACGGGCATGTCCTGGATAAGTTTCAAGACATTGTGGAAATAACGAAAAAAGGCATGAAATGATTTTGTTGCGTAATAGATAATACGGAGGGTTCGTGTCATGCGAAACCAGGTAATCTTAACGGAGCGGTGTAAAATAAGAAACTTTCGGGAAAGCGATATGGAAGTTTTCATTTCTTACCGCAACAATCCGGACTGGATGAAATACCAAGGGTTTAAATGCTTGTCCAAAGAAGAATATAAAAAAGCGCTGCTTCGACCTGCTTCTATGGATGACGGCATACAGCTGGCGGTAGCTGACCGCATAACAGACGCTTTAATGGGAGACCTTTACATAAGGCGCGAGAAGGATGCCTATTGGGTAGGTTATACCATCCACCCTGATTATGAAAGAAAAGGGTTGATGCTGGAGGCGTTTATCGGCCTGATCAATCACTTGAAAGAAGTGGGCGATCGTTCCAAAGTTCTCGCAGGAGCCTTGTCTGAAAATACGCGTTCAAAAAACTTGCTGGAAAAAGCGGGATTCGACTATTCGTATTTTGATAAAGAAAGCGGCGAGGAAATATATCTTTTAGAGTTTTAATGCAAAGTGTATAGAATGAAACAGGACAGTCGTCAGACTGTCCTGTTGTTTTTCGCTTTGGATTATTCCATATTATTTTTTTTGCATGTACTTTCAATGCAACACATTTCGCACTTTGGCTTTCTCGCCGCACACACTTGACGGCCGTGATGAATGAGCGCATGATGCATTGCCGTCCAGTTTTCTTGTGGAATGACTTTCATCAGGGACAACTCCGTTTTCAGCACATTCGGTTCCGCAGTAAGCCCGATGCGGTTGGCAAGTCTGAAAACATGAGTATCTACGGCGATACGTTGCTCCCCAAAAGCCACGGACAATACAACATTTGCGGTTTTCCTCCCTACGCCGGGAAGCGCTGTCAGTTGATCATAATCCGCAGGAACCTGTCCGTTATATTTTTCTAAAAGCACCTTTGATAATTTGGAAATGTTGGCGGCTTTTGTCTTGTACATGCCGATACGGCGAATCATTTGCTGAATATCCTCTTCTGGCAGTTTTGACATTGCCAAAGCGTCAGGCGCTTTCGCAAACAAAGCAGGGCTTACCTGATTGACGCTCTTATCTGTGGTCTGCGCGGAAAGTACGACGGATACAAGCAGTTGGAATTCTGTGCCGTAATCCAGCGCGCACTGCGCATCCGGGTAGGCTGCCAACAAAGATTCAATGACTGTATCTTTTTGTCGATTTGTCAATAGAGGCATCAGTTCAGCTGTTCATCCTTCCCGCAACATTTTTTATATTTTTTCCCGCTTCCGCAAGGGCACGGATCGTTTCGTCCGATTTTTTCTTCTCTGACCACGGTGCGGGAACGACGATATCGATTGTGTATTTCCAGACGCTCCTCTTCGGGCAGTATGGCTTCCCATTCTTTCAGGTTATACAAGTAGTCCGCTTTGGCTACAAACATGTTGTATAGGAGAGTATCGAAAATGATATCCAGTTCGATTTTGCTGTCTTCTTCGAAAGATTCCAGGGGTAGAGGTTCTTTAAGGCTGGAATTGATTCCGTCCAGAAATCCCATGAAAATTACGGGATCTGCATCGTACTTTCCCACCAGTTCTTTAAAGGTTCCCTGTGGCTTTACTTTGTAGTGTCCAAGGATGTCCTGATATATTTTTTCTTCCGTGGCAGAATATTTTTCCCAGAAAGCTTCAAACGTATCATCGCTTTGACCTTCGATCAATTCGGTCCATTGCTTATATAGATTCATTTTTACCTCCATGTCGGCAGAGCCCGGTCAGCGGTGCCACGCACGATGCAAGCTGCGATTTCTAAAATATCTCCGGCTACTGCGCTTCCGGTAGGCAGCGGGCCTGCTCCTCTTCCTTGCATAAAAATATCGTCTGCCATATTGCAGGATATCAAAACGGCGTTGAATTCATTTCGCACACGCGCCAAAGGGTTGTCCAGAGGAACCCATGTAGGTTTGACGGAGGCTTTAATCATATTGCCTGTTTTTTCGGCTGAGGCGATTAACTTGATTTTGCAGTTTTGTTTTGATGCTTTTTCCAAGTCTTCGGCCGTGATTTTTGTAATGCCTTCTCTTTCCAGGTCATCCGGGCTAATGTATGTACCAAAAGCTGCCGCGATCAGAAGCGTCAGTTTGTTGGCTGCATCAAAGCCTTCGACGTCTCCTGTGGGGTCGGCTTCCGCAAAACCTTTTGCTTGCGCATCTTTAAGGACATCTGCGTAAGCAGCTTTGTTTTCGTCCATCTGTGTCAATATGTAATTCGTGGTTCCGTTTACGATCCCTTGAACTTTTGTGATTTCATTTGCAGCTAAAGCTGTGGAAATGGCGTTCATAACCGGAATCGCTCCGCAGACTGCCGCTTCATATCGAAGCATCAGCCCCGACTCTTCGGCTAAATCTGTCAATTCTTTCCCTGCTTTTGCAAGTGCTGCTTTATTGGCGCTCACCACATGCTTTCCGGCTTTCATGGCGGCGGACATATAGGCGGTAGCCGGCTCAAGGCCTCCCATCAATTCGGCGATTATATCAATGGAGGGATCTTTTAAGATCTCTTCGAAATCTGTAGTGAAAAGTTTGACGGGCGCATCAGAACCTCTGTCTTTGTGCAAATCCTGCACTAATATTTTCTCTACGCTGACTTTTGTGCCGATTCTTTCCTCTATGAGTTTAGCGTTTTGGGTGAGCACCTTGTAAGTTCCGCTGCCTACGTTTCCGTATCCGAGCAGAGCAACTTTTACGATGTCTTTTTTCATCTGTTAACCTCCGTGGTGTTGTGGCACGGGCTAAATTTGCCCGATTTGTCTGGGAATCATTATACCACAGAATAAAAAAATGTAGTACAATAACGTTATGGCTTTACATATTGTACTTGTGGAACCCGAAATTCCACCCAACACAGGAAACATTTCCAGAACATGCGCTGCGACCGGCACGATTTTGCATTTGGTCAAGCCTTTGGGCTTCTCCATCGACGATAGGCAGCTGAAAAGAGCGGGGCTTGATTACTGGCCCTTTGTTAAGCTTTTCATTCACGAGAATTTGGATGAATTCATGTCTGAATGTGCGGACAAGCGTATGTTTTTTGCAACGACAAAAGGTGAGAAACTCTATACGGAAGTTTCGTATAAAGACGAAGATATGCTGGTTTTCGGCAAAGAAACCGCAGGACTGCCCCGTTCTTTTATCGATGTCCACAAGGAGAGTACGATACGCATTCCCATGAGTGCCGACACCAGGCTCCGTTCTCTGAATTTATCCAACTCTGCAGGCATCATTCTATACGAAGCGTTGCGTCAACTGGAGTTCCCTGAATTGAAATAACCCCGGAACCATGCTATAATTTTCTGTCGTCGGTTCATTGATTCATCAGAAAAGGAGGTGGCATCTTGAGGCTGGGCTACGAACTCATTTTAGAACAAAGTCAAAAGCTCGTGATGACACCGGAGCTTATTCAGGCTATAAAAATTCTTCAATTTACATCACAAGAACTGGAGACTTTCGTAGAAGATCAACTTTTGGCTAACCCTGTTCTTGAAGTTGAAGAGCCGGGGACGACCGAGCTGGAAAAAGAACAGGATAAAGCCCTGGAAATCAATAATCCGGGAGATCAGAGAGAATGCAACGTTGAAAAAGACGACACATTCGATTGGGCCGAGTATATCAGAGAACGCGGGTACGATGACATAAGCTACAAGCAATGGCAAGGCGAGACATCGGTTCTGGATTATTCTTATGAGCATTATGTAGGCAATGAAATATCCTTGACCGAACACTTGATGTCTCAATTGCAGGTTGTTACCTTAGGGAAAAAAGCTTGCCGTGTCGCAAAATTAATTATCGAAGGGCTGGATGAAAACGGTTATCTTTCCTTGAGCGTCCAGGAAGTCGCAAAGCTTTGCGACGTTTGTCCGGAGGTTGTGGAAGAAGCTTTGGCGATGGTTCAGAGTCTGGATCCTGCGGGCGTAGGGGCAAGAGATTTAAAAGAATGCCTGATGCTCCAGCTTTCCCGCTTAGGCAAGGATGCGGAAATATTAAAATATCTGGTAAAAGACCATTTAGAGGATATTGCGTCAAACAGAATATCGACCTTGGCTAAATCTGCCGGAATAACGCCGGAGGAAGCGCAGGAATATTGCGACATCATCAGGGAACTGGAGCCAAAGCCCGGCAGACAGTTTGGCTCTGCGCAAGAAACCAGATACGTTATGCCGGATGTTACGGTGGAAAAAGTAGGCAATGACTATGTGGTACTGCTGAACGAAAGAACCACTCCCCGTTTATCCATAAGCCCTTATTATCGAAAAGTGCTTGCCGAATCGGAGCAAGATACGCAGATTACCGATTTTCTCAGTAAGAGAATGAATTCCGCTCTGTGGCTCATAAAAAGTATCGAGCAAAGAAAACGGACGATACACAGTGTCGTCACTGCCATTGTCAGTCACCAGAAAGACTTCCTGGATATGGGATCAAAGCATCTGAAACCTCTCACACTGGCAGAAATCGCAGATGAAGTAGGCGTTCACGAGTCCACGGTCAGCCGTTCCGTCAATGGGAAATATGTGCAGACGCCCAGAGGGCTTTTCGAACTGAAGCATTTCTTCGCAGGCGGAGTCTCCAACGACGAGGGATTGGGTGTGGCGTCGGGAAGCATAAAAGAATTTTTAAAAGAAATCATATCGCAAGAAAATCCGGGATTTCCCTACAGCGACCAGGCCATAGCCGAACTTCTTAAGCAGCAGCGAGGCGTTGTCATCTCCAGGAGAACAGTCGCTAAATACAGAGAGGAACTAAGCATCCCCGCATCCTCCAAACGCAAACGCTATTAGAGCAGAAGGAGATAGAATGAAAAAAACTGTAAGAGATATAGACGTTACAGGGAAAAAAGTCATCGTGCGCTGCGACTTTAATGTGCCTTTTGACGGGCATATTATCAGCGATGATACGCGGATAACAGCTGCTGTCCCCACGATTGCTTATCTGATTCAAAACGGCGCTTCTGTTATTTTAATGTCTCACCTTGGACGGCCGAAGGGTGAACCGAATCACGAATTTACGCTGGCTCCCGTCGCGCAGAGATTGCAGGAAATCCTGCAAAAAAACATCATATTCGCTGCAAGCGACACAGTGGTTGATGCCGAGGTCAAAGCAAAAGCGGCAGAACTGAAACCCGGTGATATTATGCTTCTTGAAAACGTTCGTTTTAGAGCGGAAGAAGAGAAAAACGACGAGAACTTTTCCCGCGAATTGGCGTCGCTTGCCGATATTTTTGTAAACGATGCTTTCGGAACCGCACACAGAGCACATTCCTCGACGACGGGGATCGCAGCATTTCTTCCGGCTGTCTCGGGATTTCTTATCGAAAAGGAGCTTGAATTTCTTGGGAATGCATTGGATCATCCGAAACGGCCTTTTGTTGCCATATTGGGCGGCTCAAAGATCAGCGACAAAATAGGCGTGATAGACAGCCTTATTAACAAGGCAGATACGATTATTATCGGCGGCGGTATGGCGTATACTTTTTTAAAGGCCAATGGCTTTGAAATCGGAAATTCCCTTTGTGAAAGCGATAAGCTGGAACTTGCCAAAAGCCTTCAGGAGAAAGCTTCAAAGAACGATGTGCTTTTTCTCCTTCCCATCGACAGTAAGATAGGAGACGCATTCAAAGAGGATTGCAATGTAAAAACAGTGGATAACAAAGATATGCCCAAGGGTTGGATGGGTATGGATATCGGACCGAGCACGATCCGGCTTTTCTCTGCCGCAATCCGGGAGGCCGGTACCGTTGTATGGAACGGACCGATGGGTGTGTTTGAATTCCCTGCGTTTCAAGAAGGAACAAGAGAAATTGCAAAAGCTTTGGCTCAAAGCGAGGGCATCACTGTCATCGGTGGCGGCGATTCGGCGGCAGCAGTCAAACAATTCGGTCTGGATGATAAAATGAGTCATATTTCTACAGGCGGCGGCGCTTCTATGGAATTTCTGGAAGGGATCATCCTTCCGGGTGTGGCAGCGCTCCAAGACAAATAAGTGCGGGCGGTAACGAGAGTATTTTCCGGAAGGAGCGAATCATGAGAAAACCGTTTATAGCGGGAAACTGGAAAATGTACAAGACGACAGCGGAGGCAAAGACTTTTGCGGAAAAATTCAAAGCGATTTATAAAAGCAGCGATGTAAAAGTAGCTATTGTGGCCCCCTATACACAATTGGCGATTCTGAAAGAAGCTTTTGCGGATACCGACATCAAACTTGGTGCACAGAATATGCATTTCGAAGACGAAGGAGCATTTACCGGGGAAATTTCGGCGGCGATGCTTTCGGAAATCGGCGTGGATTACTGTGTGATCGGACATTCTGAGCGACGTCAATACTTCGGCGAATCAGATCTGTCTGTAAATAAAAAACTTAAAAAGGCACTTGAAAAAGGTATTTTACCCATTTGCTGTGTGGGTGAAAGTTTGGAGACCAGAGAAGCCGGCCATGCCGACGTCTTTGTAAAAGGACAGGTAGTTGCGGCACTTATGGGAGTATCCTCCTGCGATATGCCGAAAATAACCATCGCTTACGAGCCGATTTGGGCAATCGGCACAGGTAAGACGGCAACGCCCGAGCAAGCGAATCAGATGTGCGGATTCATTCGGCAGATTATCCAGGAGTTGTACGGAGAAGATGTATCGGAAGAAGTCGTCATTCAATACGGCGGCAGTGTAAAGCCCTCTAACGCCACAGAGTTAATGAACATGGAAGATATAGACGGTGCCCTGGTTGGCGGAGCCAGCCTTGTGGCAGAAGATTTTTTAGAAATCATACATTTTTAGGAGGAAATAAAATGGCTTACATCGAAGAAGTATACGCACGCGAAGTGCTGGATTCCAGAGGAAACCCTACAGTAGAAGCAGAGGTTTGGCTGGACGACAATACCATGGGAAGAGCGATTGTGCCTTCCGGTGCATCTACGGGTGTTCACGAAGCTGTCGAGCTTCGCGACGGAGACAAAAAACGCTATGGAGGGAAGGGCGTTCAGAACGCGGTAGATAACGTAAATGATATCATTGCCCCCCATATCATCGGAATGGATGCGATGGATCAGCCCGCTCTGGATAAATACCTGATTGAGCTGGACGGAACAGAGAATAAGAGCAAACTGGGTGCAAATGCAATTTTAGCCGTGTCTATGGCTACAGCTCATGCAGCTGCAGACAGCCTGGGTTTACCCCTGTTTCAATATTTGGGAGGAATTAACGCAAAAGTTCTTCCTACTCCTATGATGAATATTTTAAATGGCGGAGAGCATGCCGACAATACAGTCGATATTCAGGAATTTATGATCATGCCTGTCGGCGCTGCAAGTTTTAAGGAAGCCCTTCGCATGGGCGCAGAAGTTTTTCACAGTCTGAAAGCAGTTTTAAAAGCGCAGGGCATGAGCACATCGGTTGGAGACGAGGGTGGCTTTGCCCCTAATTTAGCTACGAACGAAGATGCAATCAAGGCAATTATCGACGCCATCGAAAAAGCAGGCTATAAGCCGGGCAAAGATATAAAAATTGCACTGGACGTGGCGGCATCGGGAATGTACGATTCCGAAACAAAAAAATATGACATGAAGGGTGAAGGAGTTGTCCGGACAGCCGACGAAATGATTGCCTATTATGAGATGCTGGTGGATAAATATCCGATTATATCCATCGAAGACGGTCTTGCCGAAGATGATTGGGATGGTTGGGCTGCTTTGACAAAGGCTCTGGGTAAAAAAGTTCAGCTCGTGGGCGACGATTTGTTCGTAACCAATACGAGGCGCCTGGCTGACGGAATTAAAATGGGCGTGGCGAATTCCATTCTGATTAAGGTGAATCAGATCGGTACACTTACGGAGACCTTTGATGCGGTTGAAATGGCTAAAAAGGCCGGATACACTGCAATCGTTTCTCACAGATCAGGGGAAACAGAGGATGTGACCATCGCTGATATCGTTGTGGCATTAAACGCAGGACAAATAAAAACAGGATCCTTATCCCGCACTGATCGCGTGGCGAAGTACAATCAACTCCTCCGTCTGGAAGACAGCCTGGGCGATACGGCTCAATATGCAGGGGACGATGCATTTTATTGCATTCAATAGCAGAGGGCAGAATGGAACGCAAAGAGCTGGGAAACGGCCTCAAAAATTTAGTTATTTTTAAAAATTTATGTCAGGAACCTCTAGTGAAAAGCCTGGCAGGAGTTCTTTGCGCAGAAAAAGCGGAAGAAGCTGCCTTTCAGGTTTCTTGTCTGGCCGCCGCACTTTATCCCGCAGGAGTTCACCTTACGCGCGGGATTCTGGACCTGGTACTGAAGGATGACAATTTTTATGTGCGCGCAAAGGCTGCGAATAAAGTGGTAGAGCCTGCAGTTGAAGCTTGGCTGTCCCACGAACTCGATATACTTTCGTCTGCTGCGGCCTGGTCTTCTTCCGACATGCAGAAATCATTTCACTCTGCTGAAACATTTCCGGAATGGAATGCGGAATGCTTGGATTTTCAGGCTGCTTACGCCGCCTATTTAAAAG
Organism: uncultured Oscillospiraceae bacterium; assembly: GCA_964608965.1. GTDB lineage: Bacteria > Bacillota > Clostridia > Peptostreptococcales > Anaerovoracaceae > UBA10908. Next base: position 88,381 of record CAZSPZ010000001.1, read on the forward strand.
ATGTTTCGCATCGGGGATATGGCGTCTTTGCAAAGCACAGAGCATTTTCCGTTACAAAGGACGGTTGCCTTTCTCCTGTCTTGCACCCTGATCCACTTCCTCTTTCTCAGTTGTATGGCTACGAGGGAGAAAAGGACAAAATTATAAAGAACACACAAGCCCTCCTTGCGGGTCTTCCTTCCAATAATATTCTCCTTTATGGGGATGCGGGCACCGGAAAGTCCAGTACGGTGAAAGCGGTGGCAAACGAATATTTCGAAAAGGGACTCAGACTTATACAGATCGAAAAGAGTTTGCTGCATACGATTCCCGCTCTTTTGGATGACTTGGCCGACAATCCGCTAAAGTTCATTCTGTTTATTGACGACTTGTCTTTTGCTTCCAATGACAAAGACTTCACTGCGCTTAAAACAGTGCTCGAGGGCAGCGTGGCGGCAAGGTCGCGCAATGTCGTCGTTTACGCAACGAGCAATCGCCGCCACCTTGTAAACGAGACGTTCGGAGCAAGGCAGGGAGACGAGATCCATTTGAACGACACGTTGGAGGAAGTTTCCAGCCTTTCAGCCAGATTTGGTATCGTTATTACTTTTGGAAAGCCGGACAGGGATTTATATTCCACTTTAGTCATGCAGCTGGCTATGCATTACGGATTAACCTTGCCGGAAAACGAGCTCATTACGGAAGCTGAAGCCTACGCCATCAGAAGTGGCGGCCGTAGTCCCAGAGTCGCGCGGCAATATGTTGAATATAAAATTGCTATGGCCGGAGAATAAAAAAAATCAAAATAATTTGTTTGACGAAACAAAAACAATGCTTGACAACCTATAGATGCGTCTGTATAATTGCATTTAATTTTATAAGGAATGCGTCGAAGGGAATGAGTAACCTTCGGAAAAGCTGCAGAGAGTTGTCGGTCGGTGCAAGACAATGCTTTCCCGGTGTGTGAACGTCCTCCCCGAGCAGTTTGCCCAAGGATGAAAATCTGTGTAAGCATAACCGGCAGCGCCCGTTACAGCGCAAGGTATTGAAAGATACCTTAAAGAGGTTTTTCCGACGAAGGAAAAACAAGAAGAGTGGTACCGCAGTGGTTTGACCGTTGTCTCTTTGTTCATAGAATTATGAACGGGAGCGACGGCCTTTTTTATACCGGATCGGAGGTAAAATATTATGTTGTTAACAGGGGCAGAAATTATTATCGAAACACTTATTGAACAGGGCGTGACAGATATTTTCGGATATCCGGGCGGCGCCGCATTGAATATTTATGATGCTCTTTATGCGCGCCAGGACAGGATTACCCACTATCTTACTGCGGATGAGAAAGGTGCTTCTCATGCTGCGGACGGTTATGCAAGGGCAAGCGGAAAAGTCGGTGTTTGCCTTGCCACGAGCGGTCCGGGCGCCACAAATCTTGTGACCGGAATAGCCACTGCATTTTTAGACAGCGTGCCGATGGTTGCCATTACAGCCAATGTAGGCACGGAGTTGATTGGAAAAGACAGTTTTCAGGAAGTATACATTACAGGAATTGCAGGCCCCGTAACAAAACATACTTATGCAGTAAGAGACATAACCAGATTGGCCAACACCATAAGAACCGCATTTCGCATTGCCGACAGCGGTCGAAAGGGACCTGTGCTCATTGACATCCCAAAGGATTTAACGAATGCAACCTTTGAGTATACCTCTGCTTTAAAGAACGAAAGTCCCGCCGTAGAAAAAGCCGAAGCCGAGGTATTGGCCAGGGTGGCAGAGATGATTAACAGCAGTCAGCGACCCGTGCTGTGTTTTGGCGGAGGCGTGGTGAGCAGCGGCGCTTCCGAATCAGTTGTCAAATTCATAGAAAACGCAGGTATTCCGGCTTGTCACACAATTATGGCCACGGGAGTAATCGCTTTTGGAGACGTCTTGAACCTGGGTATGACTGGAATGCACGGAAGCTTAGTTGCCAATACCGCGATTGCAAATGCCGATCTTCTGATTGCGGCAGGTACAAGATTATCAGACAGAGTTGCCGGAGGAAAAGGGAACTTTGCTCCAAAGGCAAAGATTGTACAGTTTGATATCGACCCCAGTGAAATCGGAAAAAGTGTCGATTCCGGAGAATATATTATAGGGGATTTAAATGCCATATTGGAAGGTCTGCTGCCCTTGCTTGAATATAAGGAAAGAACGGAATGGATAGGTCAAATCAACAAGTGGAAAAGTAAGGATTATTTTCCCAAATCCACGCCCGGAATTCTTTATCCTCATGATATTATGGAAATAATCGGCGAAGTGGCAGGCAGCGATGCTATTATTACCACAGATGTGGGACAGCATCAGATGTGGGCCGCACAGTTTTGCAAGACGACGAAGCCAAGAGGTTTTATCACAAGCGGAGGTCTGGGTACCATGGGTTTTGGCTATGGCGCAGCCGTAGGGGCGAAAATCGCCTTCCCTCAGTCCACCGTGCTTCATATTACGGGTGATGCTTCGCTGCACATGAATATGTGCGAGGCGGCAACTGCCGTCACATACGGCCTTCCCATCATTACGGTTATTATGGATAACGGTGTCCTTGGAATGGTTCGTCAGCTTCAGTGGGCATATCACGGGGAGAGGTATATGGCTACCGAACCTTATCGGAAGACGGACTACGAAATGATAGGCAAAGGATTCGGAGCGCACGCGTATCGCGCAGAAAGTCCGGAAGAATTTCGCAAAGCCTTGCTGCAAGCGGTCAAAAATGCGGAACCCTCTTGGATTATCTGCCCCATCGACAAAAAAGAAAAAGTGCTCCCTATGATGCCAACCGGTAAGGGAGTAAAGGATATTATTTTGACACAGGACGAAGGAGGAATATAATATGGAACAGGAGAAAACAATCATTGCTCTTATGGTGGAAAATAACGCCGGCGTATTGTCCAGGGTCGCGATGCTGTTTGGCCGAAGAGGTTTCAACATCGACTCGCTGACCGTATCCGAAACCAACGATCCGGGCATCTCCAGAATCACCATAACAACGACGGGGGATGACAGGATTATCAAGCAGATCATCCTTCAGACAAAGAAGCTTGTGGAAGTGTTGGCAGTAAGAGTGGAAAATCCTGCCGATGCAATACAAAGAGAGTTGCTGTTGCTCAAACTCCGCACCAAGGAGAAAGATTTGACGGGAATTCACGAAGTCTGCAGTATTTATAAGGCTGATATTGTAGATCTTTCAGAAAACAGTCTTATCATTGAATTGACCGGAAAGCCAGGCAAAATAGACGCATTTTTGTCAGTGCTTAAGAAATATGAAACCATAGAACAGTGTCGAACCGGTGTTACAACGATCGAAAGAGGCGAAGAGGCATTCACTTACGAATGCAAAGAAAGACACAACGCATAGCTAAAACATAAAGGAGAATGGAAATGATTAACAAGTACTACGACAAAGATTGCAACCTTGGACTTTTGGACGGAAAAACGATAGCAATTATGGGATTTGGCTCGCAAGGACATGCGCATGCCCAGAATTTAAAAGAGAGTGGAGCAAATGTTATTGTCGGACTTCGCAGCGATTCTTCCAGCGTGAAAACCGCACAAGATGCCGGACTTACCGTGATGACGGTTTCCGAAGCAGCGAAAGCCGCTGATATTATTATGATGCTTGTACCCGACGAAAAAGCTCCTTCCGTCTATGAAAAAGAAGTAGCGCCATACCTGCAAGAAGGCAACATGCTGATGTTCGCTCACGGTTTTAACATTCATTTTAATCAAGTAAACCCTCCTAAGAATGTTGATGTGACGATGGTAGCTCCTAAGGGTCCCGGCCACACGGTAAGAAGTCAATATCAAGAAGGAAAAGGTGTTCCCAGTCTCATCGCCATTTATCAAGACTACACGGGAAAAGCGAAGGAATATGCACTTGCTTATGCTTCGGGCATCGGTGCAGGCCGTGCCGGAATTCTGGAAACTTCCTATAAAGAAGAGACGGAAACTGATCTTTTCGGCGAACAGGCTGTGCTTTGCGGCGGCGTTACAGAGCTGATGAAAGCGGGTTTTGATACGTTGGTCGAGGCAGGTTATGAGCCGGAGATGGCCTATTTTGAATGTATTCACGAGATGAAGCTCATCGTGGACCTCATTAACAGCGGCGGCTTTGCAATGATGCGTTACTCCATATCCAATACGGCTGAATATGGCGATTATCGTACGGGAACAAGGCTTATCACTGAAGAGACAAGAAAAGAAATGAAGAAAATTCTGTCTGAAATTCAAGATGGTACATTTGCTTCTGAATTTATTCAGGAATTCGGCGCAGGGAATCAGGCAAAATTCCTTGCCAGCAGGAGAGTTCAAGCGGAACATCCCCTTGAAAAAGTAGGTAAATCATTAAGAACGATGATGAGTTGGCTTAAGAAATAATATATATAGAGGAGATACTATGAAAAGTGACAATGCCAAAACAGGAGTAGAAAGAGCGCCAAACAGGTCGTTGTTCTATGCGCTCGGACTTACGAAGGAAGAACTGAAACGCCCTTTGATCGGAATCGTCAGCTCTTATAACGAAATCGTGCCCGGCCATATGAACCTGGACAAAATAGTGGAGGCGGTAAGAGCCGGCGTGTTGATGTCCGGAGGTACTCCTGTCGTATTTCCAGCAATTGCTGTCTGCGATGGCATTGCCATGGGCCATGTGGGAATGAAGTATTCTTTGGTTACGAGGGAGTTGATTGCGGATTCTACAGAAGCGATGGCAATCGCCCACCAACTGGATGGCTTGGTCATGGTCCCGAATTGCGATAAAAATGTACCCGGCCTTTTGATGGCGGCGGCACGTGTCAATATTCCCACTATATTTTGCTCCGGAGGACCCATGTTGGCCGGCCGGATGAAAGATGGCCAGCGTACCTGCCTTTCCCACATGTTTGAGGCCGTGGGCTCCTATAAAGCAGGGACATTAGCAGAAGAGGGATTAACGGAATACGAGGAAAATGCTTGTCCGACATGCGGTTCGTGCTCCGGAATGTATACGGCTAATTCGATGAATTGTCTGACGGAAGCTTTAGGCATGGGACTTGCCGGAAACGGCACGATACCGGGGGTGTATTCGGCCAGGCTTCGCTTGGCAAAGCACGCCGGCATGCAGATTATGGAGCTGATCAGCAAAGACATTAAGCCTCTGGATATTATGACCCCGGAAGCGTTTCATAATGCGGAAACCGTGGATATGGCCCTTGGCTGTTCCACGAATTCCATGCTGCACCTTCCGGCCATTGCCCATGAGTGCGGAATCGACCTTTCTTTTGACATGGCTAACGAAATATCAAAAAATACACCTAACCTTTGCCATCTCGCTCCTGCAGGTCCCACCTATATGGAAGATTTGGATTCTGCAGGCGGTGTTCACGCCGTCATGAAAGAGCTTACGAAAAAGGGTCTTTTAGACACGTCTGTGATGACATGCACAGGGAAAAAATTAGCTGATAATCTGGTTTTTACAGAAAATTTAAACGAGGCTGTCATCAGACCGGTCGACTCTCCCTATTCCTCGTATGGCGGCATTGCTGTTTTAAAGGGAAGTTTAGCACCGGAAGGCTGCGTCGTAAAACAATCTGCTGTAGACCCTGCTATGATGGTCCACAAAGGGCCGGCCAGAGTCTTTGATTCAGAAGAGGATGCCATTGCAGCGATATACGATAAGAAGATCAAAGCGGGAGATGTGGTGGTGATCCGTTACGAAGGGCCCAAAGGAGGCCCGGGAATGAGAGAGATGCTCAATCCCACTTCCGCCATCGCCGGTATGGGGCTGGATAAAGAAGTGGCGCTCATAACCGACGGGCGCTTTTCCGGTGCCACGAGAGGCGCTTCCATAGGACATGTATGCCCGGAAGCTGCACAGGCAGGTCCGATATCTCTTGTCATGGAAGGCGATATGATATCCATTGATATTCCGAATTGCAAAATCGATCTTCTTGTAGACGAACCGACCTTGGCTGCCAGAAAAGAAGCTTGGGTATGTCCGGAACCTAAAATTAAATCCGGATGCATCGCCCGCTATGCGAAACTCGTTACGGATGCCTCGAAAGGTGCCGTTTTAGAGTAAAAATATTGTTGCGTATATTTTTTGCCTATGCTATACTACAATAGTTATTTTAGCAAGGAGGTACAGAAATGAAGACATTTCTGATGGTATTGCTTGGTTTGGCTTGTCTTGTTCTCATCGCAAGCATACTGTTTCAATCCGGCAGCAGCGCAGGCTTATCCGGTTCCATCGGTGGCGGTGCGGAGCAGTTGTTTGGAAAGAAAAAAAGCAAGGGATACGAGGCAATTTTAAGCAAGATCACCGTAGCCGGTGCGGCTGTGTTTATCATTTGCACGCTGGTTTTGGTTACCCTTGAGTAGTTCTATTAGGGCGGCTTATAATTAATCAGGTAATAAACATAATATATGTTTAAACAGATTAAAGAGGTCTGCCGCGATGCAGTACCTCTTTACCTTTTGTATTATTGTTGTTCTTACAGTTAATTTAAAGGAGGATAAAGAACAATGGACGACATAGTTTTATATGCGGCGCCGGTAGTCGGAGTCGTTGCCCTAATTGTGGCATTTTTTCTGGCTAAATGGGTTGGTGCAATGGATCCGGGCACAGAAAGAATGCAGGAAATCGCAGGCTATATACACGAAGGTGCGATGGCATTTTTAAAGAGGGAATACAAGACGATGATTATCGTTGTCGGGGTTCTTACTCCGATACTTGCTATTTTTATCAGTCCGGTTACCGCGGTTTTGTATGTGATCGGCTCTCTTTTTTCAGTACTTGCAGGTTTCTTCGGCATGCAGGTTGCAACAAAAGGCAATGTCAGAACAGCCAATGCAGCAAGAGAAGGCGGCATGAACAAAGCGCTTAAAGTAGCTTTCAGAAGCGGCGCTGTTATGGGACTTTGTGTAGTAGGTTTGGGTTTGCTCGGCGTAGGTGCTGCTTTCATCATCATGGGTGTAGAAACTTCCGCTCAATCTATTACAGGCTTCGGCTTGGGTGCTTCTTCCATGGCTCTGTTCGGTCGTGTCGGCGGAGGTATTTACACAAAAGCTGCTGACGTAGGCGCAGACCTTGTCGGTAAAGTAGAAGCAGGTATTCCTGAAGATGATCCCAGAAACCCTGCTGTTATCGCAGATAACGTCGGCGATAACGTGGGCGATGTTGCCGGAATGGGCTCAGATCTTTTTGAATCTTATGTAGGCTCCATTATATCTGCTATCACATTGGCAGTCATCATCCCGACCATCACTCCTTCTTTCGGAACGGCTTTTGCTTTGGATCCTGTTACCGGTTCAATCTTCCCGCTGGTATTGTCGGCAATCGGAATATTAGCCTCTATTGTAGGAATAATGTTTGTAAAGGGCGATGAGAAATCCAACCCCGCAAAAGCATTAAATATGGGCACTTATCTTTCTGCCGCACTGGTTATTGTTGTGTCGGTATTGATGAGCAAGTCATTTTTCGGCAATTACAACTGTGCGATTGCCATCATTTCGGGACTTTTAGTCGGAACGGCAATCGGTAAAATTACAGAAATTTATACTTCCTCCGATTACAAATATGTAAAGAAAATTGCAGAACAATCGCAAACGGGTGCCGCGACCACTATCATCAGCGGTCTTGGAGTAGGAATGCTTTCTACCGTGTATCCGATCTTGATTATCGCAGCGGGCATATTGGTTGCCAATGCCGCTGCCGGCCTTTACGGAATTGCTCTTGCTGCAGTCGGAATGCTTTCCACCGCAGGAATGACCATCGCCGTAGATGCATATGGCCCTGTATCTGACAATGCCGGCGGTATTGCCGAAATGGCAGAATTGCCCGCAGATGTCAGAAGGATAACAGATACATTGGACTCAGTGGGTAACACCACAGCTGCCATCGGAAAAGGCTTTGCCATCGGTTCTGCGGCTTTAACAGCTCTGGCACTTTTTGCTTCCTATTCTCAAGTAGTTGATTTAAAAGTTATCGACCTTCTTGACCCGTTTGTTATTGCCGGACTCTTTATCGGAGCCATGCTCCCGTTTATGTTCTCTGCTCTTACCATGAACTCTGTGGGAAAAGCGGCAAATCAAATGATCGAAGAAGTTCGCAGACAGTTTAGAGAAGACAAAGGCATCATGGCCGGAACATCTAAACCAGACTATGCAAAATGCGTTGATATTTCTACGACCGCTGCTCTTAAAGAAATGATTGCCCCCGGACTTCTCGCCGTAATTGCTCCTTTAGCTGTTGGCGTACTTATGGGCACTGCAGCGCTGGGTGGTATGCTGGCGGGTGCTGTAGCCGCAGGCGTGCTCCTTGCCATCATGATGGCAAATGCAGGCGGTGCATGGGATAATGCCAAAAAATATATCGAAGGCGGAGCTTTCGGCGGAAAAGGCAGCGAGACACATAAGGCTGCTGTTGTAGGCGATACGGTAGGCGATCCGTTCAAGGATACCTCCGGTCCTTCCATCAACATCCTGATTAAGCTTATGACGATTGTGGCCGTAGTGTTTGCGCCACTGTTCGTAGCCGTCGGCGGATTGCTGTTATAATCTCGAACCCTTAGCGGAATATTTAAATCGCCTGTATCTTGCTTTTATGCGCAGGACACAGGCGATTTTTTATTGATTGACTCATTCTAAAATCAACACGGAAATCAATCAATGAAAAAAGGAAGAAAATCATGAACATGGACAATCCTTAAAAAAAAAGGTATAATAATAACATATAAAACCGGAAAGCGCGAGATTAGGAGAGATCAATGTTTGGTGCAATCATAGGCGACATAGTCGGCTCAACCTACGAATTTCATAACAAGAAGTCAAAGAGCTTTCCATTCTGGACAAAAGGAAGTCATTTTACGGACGATACCGTCATGACATGTGCGGTTTGCGCGGCTTTAAGAGAATATAAAAAAGACAAAACGAATGATGTTCATAATTTGTTGGTTAAACGAATGCAGGAAATAGGGAGAGAATATCCTAAGTGTGGTTATGGCGGCAAGTTTTTGACCTGGATGAATTCAGATGACCCCAAGCCATACAACAGCTATGGAAACGGATCGGCGATGAGAGTCTCTTCCGCAGCATGGCTCGCAGACAGCATGTCGGAAACCAAACAGCTGGCCATTTATTCGGCAGAGGTTACCCACAACCATCAAGAGGGCATCAAGGGAGCTGTTTCCGTGGCGGAGGCCATTTATATGGCCAGGCAGAATTGCACAAAAGATCAGATTAAAAAGCACCTTTCCAAGTATTATGATTTAGATTTTACCTTGGATGACATAAGAATGGACTACGAATTCAATGAAACATGTCAAGGCAGCGTGCCTCAATCCATCGTGGCGTTCCTGGAAGGTGAAAATTTCGAAGATTGCATCAGGAATGCGATCTCTATAGGCGGAGACAGCGATACAATTGCCGCCATCACGGGCAGTATGGCCGAAGGCTTTTACGGAGTGCCTGCAAGAATGAAGGCCAGAGCGCTTATGTTGCTGGATCCTTTGTTAAAAAAGGCGTTGGGGATCATGGATTAAGGAGTATCTCTTGCACAGGAATGCGAAGAAAAAAAGTTTAAAACTTTCATGGAAGGGACATCTTATAACAGGGCTTTGCGCCCTGTTATTCTTGATTGCGGCTGGTTTAATCCTCGCGCTTTCATTTCGGCAACTTTATTATTTTGATATAGAGTATTTAAACATTCCAGAAAACTCGGGATTTTCCAAAGAGGAAATCCTTCTGAACTATAATGCTTTAATGGATTGGTGCATGCCTTGGGTTACCGCAGATTTTTCTTTGCCTTCTTTCCCGTCTTCCGCGAGCGCAATCATCCATTTTGGGCAAGTCAAGCTAGTGTTCAACATTGTACTTGCCTTAGGCTTTCTCAGCGCAATAGCCCTTATTTTTTTATTGGCGCTTGCCCCTAAAAATGGAAAGCGAACAAGACTTATCGTAGCCGGCGTCATCACATTAACGGTTCCCGCCACCATTGGCATTTATGCGGCACTTGATTTTAACAGAGCTTTTGTTCTCTTTCACAACATCGTTTTCAGAAATGACTTATGGATTTTTGATTACAAAACGGATCCGGTCATTCAAATATTGCCGGAAGCATATTTCATGCACTGCGCTATCGTGATAATAAGTGTTGTGATACTTGGAGCCGCAGGCCTTTTTATGCTTGGACGGCGTAAAAAACTGTGATATTATAAATCGAATATTTAAACGTCCCCAAGAGGATATGTACGTTAATAACATAATGATCATCAGGAGGAACCCCCATGCAAAACAATATTGAAGAGAGAATTTATAAGAAGCTGAAAGAAATGGTGGCTATAGATAGCGTCAGCTGCTCCGTAAAAGAGCAGAATATAGCAAATTATGTGTATGATTTTTTTGCCGGCTTATCTTATTTTAAGACCCGCAAAGAACAATTCGGCCTTTATAAAATTCCGGGTGACGCCTTTGGCAGAACGGTTCCTTATGCTCTGCTGCTTGGCAATTCTGCAAACACCGTAGTATCGATGGGACACATCGATGTCGTTGGAACCGAATGCTATGGCGAGCTGTCGGAGAAGGCCTACGAAATAGGTGATGCTCTGGAAAAGGCTCTGGCCGGAAAAGCGTTGCCTCCGGAAGCAAAAGCCGATATGGATTCGGGCGAATGGCTCTGGGGTAGAGGCGTTGCAGACATGAAAGGCGGCCATGCCGTACACATGTCGCTGTTCGAAGAATATGCCGAAACAGCAGAAAAAGGAGAACTTCCCGGCAATCTGCTTTATATAGCGGTTCCCGACGAAGAGTCTTATTCCGCGGGTATGCGCGAAGGTGCAAGCATTATTCTGGATTTGAAAAAGAAATACAATTTGGATTTAAAGCTTCTGGTCGATCCGGAACCCACAAATTTCCGCGGAGATGCGCAGGTCATGTCCATCGGTTCTGTCGGAAAAATGATGCCGGTTGTGATGGTCCAAGGGGTAACCGCCCACGTGGGGCATTGCTTTAACGGGATTTCCCCCCTTGGTATACTTGCCGGTATTTATGACAGAACGAATATTTCGCTGGAATTCTCCGACACATATAAAGGAGAGGCTACCGTACCTCCGACATGGACTAATTTCCGTGATATGAAAGAGTTATATGATGTGTCCATTCCGTTCCGCGCTTCGGGCTATTTTACCGTGCTGAGCTTTGATACGACGCCGGAACAGGTTATGGGCAAACTTAAGGTTATTTCCAAAGAAGTTCTCGATCAAAATGTTGAAAATCTTGACAGAGTTTATCAAGAATATAAGAAGCGCGACAAATTCGCTCATATGGAAAAAATCAGCTACGACACAAAAGTGTACACGTTCGAAGAGCTTTTGGCTGAACTTACCGCAAAAGACAAAGAAGGATTTGAAAAGTTCTATAAGGATGAATACGAGAAAATAAGTGTTCGCATCCAAAAGGGCGAATTGAATTATCCGGATGCTACAATAAAGATGA
>CAZSPZ010000001.1:99874-146687 GCA_964608965.1 uncultured Oscillospiraceae bacterium
TGGGCTTTGCACCGCCCTATTATCCTGCAATCCACAGCGACCTTATCAAAGGAAAAGAAAATATGGGAACAATGGCTTACGAACTTGTAAAGAAAGTGTCAGAGAGTAAGCATGGCCAGAAAATGGATTACGAGAATTATTTCATGGGCATTTCCGACGCCAGTTACAGTGCGATGGATCATCCCTTTGACTATAATAAGTTTTCCGCAAACACTCCGATGTGGGGAGATCTTTACAGCTTGGATTTCAAGGCAATCGAAGAAATCGGCATGCCTGCTGTCATATACGGACCAATAGGAAAAGAGTATCACCAGTGGACAGAAAGAGTAAATAAGAAGAGTATTTTTGAAACGGTACCCTCTGTTACAAGAGAGTTGTTCGACTTCGTGTGGAAGATGTAAAATCGGAAAGAGAAACGTAAAATGTCACTGGTATCCATGAAAGATATGCTGATAAAAGCCCAAAAGGAAGGGTACGGTGTCGGAAATTTCGATGTCTTCAATTTAGAACTTTTAAAGGGGGTCATGCAAGCGCAGCGAGAGCTGTCTGCTCCTGTTATCTTGGCTTACGGACCTCCTTTTGAAAAATATTCTCCTATGGCGCAGTTTACAAAGTTGATGCTCGCCTATGCGGAAGAGACGAAGTTTCCCGTCGTGATTCATTTGGATCATGCCAATACCGTTGAGCAGGTTAAAGCAGCGATTGATGCAGGGTTTAACTCCATTATGATCGATGCCTCCTCCCTGGCTTTCGAAGAAAACGTCGCGCTTACAAAACAAGTCGTGGAAATGTGCGGACCTCTGAATATCCCTGTCGAAGCAGAACTTGGCCATGTAGGAGACGAAGGCCATTACGATCTTACCGATTACGGTTATACGAACCCTGCGCTTGCCGCAGAGTTCGTAAGAAGGACCGGTATTGATGCCTTAGCGGTTGCGATAGGCAATGCCCACGGCGTATACAGCAGCGAACCTAAAATCAATTACGAAATATTAGGCGCCGTACGCGAAGCTGTCAGCATACCCTTGGTTTTGCACGGCGCATCCGGCATTCCCGACAAAGACATTATTCAATGCACAAAAATGGGAATCACAAAAATAAATATACACACAGAACTGCTATTGGCTGCTATGGATTCTTTCCGCGAAGATATGGCTTTGGGTGCTAATTATTATACGATATCGACAAACCACGCAAAGGCTGTAATGGAAAGGACAAAAGAAAAAATTATACTGTTTGGCAGTGCGGGAAAGGCATAAAGGTGTGCTATGGCTTTTAAAGCCGGTTTAGCGGTGTGCTACGGCCTTGCCGTATGCGATATTTTGATTCCAAACATAGACAAAAATACTTTTGATCAGGAAATAACACGAATACCGAATTTTTGCTACAGCACCGGCGGAGATGCCATAAACGAAGCTGTCACGCTTGCAAAGTTAGGCCACCGGGCTAAACTTATGAGCGTCGTGGGCAATGATCTTTTCGGGGATTTTATCATGAAACAAGGAGAGCAATTCGGCGTTGACATGGGTGGAGTATTTCGACATGAAACCCTCCCCACCACGGTCTCTTTGGTTTGTATTCATCCCGACGGCGAAAGAAGTTTTATTGTAAATTGCGGGGCGGACAACGCCATTTCGCGGGATTGTATTGATTATCATATCGTAAGCCAAGCCGATGTGGTATCTGTGGGCAGCGCGTTTTCGTGTGAAAGTCTTACGTCCTCTTTGCCGGAGTTATTGGCAAAGGCGAAAGAATACGGGGCACACACTTGCGTGGATTTAATCCGTGGAGGAGGAGAGCATTCTTTATCAGAGATGAAAGAATTTCTTCCGTATACGGACTTTATTTTCCCAAATTACGAAGAGGGAAGCTATTTTACAGGCGAAACGGAGCTTCATCTTATTGCAAAACGCTTTACCGACTTAGGCGCTTCGCATGTTGTCATCAAAAATGGAAGCCAGGGTTGTCATCTTTTTTATAAGAACGGTGACAGCATTCACGTTCCGGGATTTGTAATTCAAAATTTTCAAGATACAACCGGCGCAGGGGATAATTTCGTTGCGGGATTTATCGCAGGACTTATCGAAGGGAAAAATCCCGTGGATTGTGCGTTGTATGCAAATGCAGTAGCTGCATGTTCCGTTCGATATGTAGGAGCTGCCGGTTTACGGGGAAGGGAAGAAGTGGATTCCCTGATAGCAGAGCAAAAGGAGAGATGATATGTACAGCATTTTATGTTTCGGAGACTCCAACACTTATGGGATGATACCGCTGGAAAACGGAAGGCTTCCATATTCGCAGCGCTGGCCCGGAAGACTTGCAAACATGCTTGGTCCGGATTATTTGATCATCGAAGAAGGAATGATCGGACGCACCTGTGCCATCGATGACGATATTAAACCCGGACGCAATGCCATGGATTATATTTACACATGCTTAATGTCCCATTTCCCTTTAGATTTAATCATCATTATGCTCGGAACCAACGATGTGAAATCAAGATATAACCTTACGGCCGGCGAAATACAAATGTCGATGAGAGTGTTATTGCATAAGATAGATGACGTGATGAGATGGATGTCTACCGATGCTGAAATTCTACTTGTCGCCCCGGTCGCTCTGCCGGAGTATATGCCTGCGGATTATGAGCTGAATGCGACATCTATAGAAAGATCAAAAGAGCTTCCCGAGCTTTACCGCGAATTGGCAAAAGAAAGAAATATTCATTTTGCCGATGCTGCTGCCTGGGTGGATCCATGTAACACGCAACCTGATGCGTGTCATTACAATTCGGAAGGGTGCCGCCAGTTTGCCGAAGGTATTCATCCTGTGATTCTGGATATTCTAAAAGGCAAAAAACCGCATCATATGGAAGGGGCATAACAAAGAATGGATGAACAGAAAACAGGTATAAGGGCATTTGCCGCCCGAAAAGGGGTAACACTTTCTGCAAAAGTGTATTTTGTCGATGCCATGGGTTCCATGGCTTTCGGTCTTTTTGCCTCCCTCCTTATCGGTACAATATTCAACACCTTAGCCGGAAAGTTAGATTTGCCTTGGCTTACGGAGGTCGCAGGGTATGCAGTCGGAGCCACAGGTGCTGCGATGGCTGTTGCGATAGGCTACTCTTTAAGTGCGCCGTCACTGGTGTTGTATTCTCTTTGTGCGGTAGGTATCGGGGCGAACACGCTCGGAGGCCCCCTTGGTACGTTGCTCTCCGTGATTGTAGCGGCTGAACTGGGCAAGTTGGTTTCCAAAGAAACAAAAGTAGATATTCTTGTTACACCGATTGTTACCATTGTATCCGGCGTTCTGGTCGCTATGTTGATTGGCCCCGGAGTATCCGCGATTATGACCGGCTTTGGTTCTCTGATTATGACTGCAACCGTTCTGGAGCCGTTCTGGATGGGTATTTTGGTGTCGGTTCTGGTGGGCATTGCTCTGACGCTTCCCATCAGCTCTGCCGCAATATGCGCAACACTCGGGCTGGTTGGCCTTGCGGGAGGTGCTGCCACTGCGGGTTGCTGCGCCCAAATGGTAGGCTTTGCTGTGATGAGTTTTTCGGAAAATCGCTGGGGCGGAATATTGGCACAAGGCCTGGGTACTTCGATGCTTCAAATGGGTAATATCGTTCGCAATCCAAGAGTATGGATTCCTCCTACTGTGGCCGCGGCAATTACCGGGCCAATTGCAACCTGTGTTTTCGGTATGGAAAACGGTGTGGCGGTGGCATCGGGGATGGGGACCTGCGGTCTTGTGGGGCCTATTGGCGTTATCTCGTCCGAGTGGTTTTCTTCCGCCGGTGCGACAGGATGGATTGCCATCGTGTTAATTTGTGTGGTGTTTCCGGCGATATTGACGCCGATGATAGCTTATCCTTTGCGTAAAAAAGGCTGGATTAAAGAAGGCGACTTAAAACTTGACTTATAAATAACATCCGGGCGGCCGACGGCCGCCCTATACTTTGGGGAGAAGAAAAATGAAAAATTACAAAGCTTTGCAAAACGGCAGCGATATTCGAGGCATTGCTATGAATGGCGTGGAAGGGCAAGACATCAATCTGACCAAAGAAGCCGCAAGTGATTTAACTTTTGGTTTTTTAAGCTGGCTGTCGGAAAAAACGAAAAAGAATATCAGCGAGCTGACAATAGCCGTTGGCAGGGATTCCCGTATATCAGGTCCGGATTTGATGAGTGCGGTCATCTCTTCTGCTTACGCCGCCGGTGCGACAATTTTTGATTGTGGCATGGCCTCCACTCCTGCGATGTACATGTCCACTGTTTTTACAAATATGAATGCCGACGGCGCAATGATGATTACCGCCAGTCATTTACCTTACAACCGAAATGGATTCAAATATTTTTCGAAGGACGGGGGATTGGAAAGCAAGAATATCACATCGATTATAAGCACAGCGGAAAAAGATACCAAGGATATTCCTCCGGTTCCCGCCGGTAGAGTCATTGCCGCTCCGTTGATGGAGTACTATTCGGCCCACCTAAGGGAGATTATATGCAAGAGCGCCCGTCGTGCAGCAGACAGCAAACCTTTGTCCGGGCTCCATGTGGTGTGTGATGCCGGAAACGGAGCCGGAGGTTTTTTCGCCCGGGACGTGCTTGCGCCTCTTGGTGCAGATATTTCAGGCAGTCAATTTCTTGAGCCGGACGGCTGCTTCCCGAATCATCAGCCCAACCCGGAAAATAAAGAGGCGATGGCATCGATCTCTGCGGCGGTACTGGCTGCGAATGCCGATATCGGGATCATTTTCGACACGGATGTCGACCGCTCGGCTGCTGTGGCCTCCAACGGAAAAGAAATTGCCAGAAACGGAATCGTTGCTTTGGCATCAACGCTCGTTGCCGAAGAATACCCGGGCACGACCGTCGTAACCGACAGCATAACCAGTGATCAGCTTACCGACTTTTTGCAAAGTGAACTTGGACTTAAACACCTGCGCTATAAGCGCGGATATCGCAATGTTATCAATAAAGCGATCGAATTGAATCGTGCGGGAACAGATTGCCAACTGGCGATAGAAACCTCCGGCCATGCTGCGATGAAAGAAAATTACTTTCTGGATGACGGCGCTTATTTGGCTACGAAGATTGTCGTTCGGACAGCCGGACTAAAAAAATCAGGGAAGGGAATAGAAAGCCTCTTGTCAAAATTGTCGGAGCCGCTGGAAGCGATCGAAATACGATTGCCGATTCTTGCCGAAAATTCGGCGACCTATGCGGACGAAATATTAAAAGAACTCACGGAGTGGATCGGTCAAGGCGAATGTTCGGAGAACTCTCCTTGCGGCGGACGCTGTCGCTGCGGAATGAAAATAGCCGTGCCAAACTTCGAAGGCATTCGTGTGTCTTGCGACGCGGATAACGGAGACGGCTGGTTCTTATTGCGCAAGTCTTTGCATGAACCGCTGATGCCTCTTAATATTGAAAGCAATAAAAAAGGCGGCTGTAAAATAATAGCCGAGAAAATCTCAAAACTTTTGGAAAAATATAAAGAGATGGATGTTTCCATGATAGAAAAAGTTTTTAAATAAAAATCTCCGGATCCTTTCGCTTTTTATATGTTTTTTCAAGCAATGCTCTGTGAGAAAGGAAGTTTTCATCTTGGAAACTCTTTGCTCCCACAGGGCATTTTTTAATGCAAACACAACACTTTATGCAAGGGCCCGGCACTTCTTTGACATTTTCTCTGTTGATTGCCCCCATCGGGCAAATATCTGCACAAATTTTGCAGTCGGTGCAATGAGGAGCGGTAACCGGTTTCGCTTTTAAAAATTGAACCGGCAGGCCGTCCTCGCCGGATGGTTGATAATACCCCCGATACGGGAAAGGAACACCCGGCACGTCAATAGGATGTCTTTCATCGGAACCGTCTTTTATTTTTTCGGCGATCCGATCGGCAAAGGCTATGGCCGCAAACATGTCGGATCGGTCAGGGCGCCCTTTGGCCAGCGTGTCCGAAAAGGAGTGCTGACCGATAAAAGCTCCGGCCGCAATCGTCCTGGCCCCGGAAGCCTCCAAAATATCCCTCAATTCAATCAAAGCATCGTCGTAGTGCCGATTGCCATACAAAACGACAGGTACTGCGAATGCTCCCCTGCTTTCTGTCGTCTTCAGGTAAGGAAGAAGTAAATTAGGGACTCTTCCCGCAACAACAAAAATCCCGAATATAATCAGTTCTCCCGTGTTAAAGCACAAGGAATCGACTCTGTCTTTTGGCAGCGAGAAATTCGTGATTTCAAATGGTATGTCTAAAATTGTCGCAATGCGCCCGGCTATAGACGTCGTGATTTTTTCAGTTGTACCGGTGCCGGAAAAGAAAACCGCCCGAACTTTTTTTATTTTCATAAAACCATCATAGCACGAAATAAAATAAGTTCAAATAACAGTTGACCTTTACGTAGCGTAAAGGTTTACTATAAGAATTGCGGGAGGTGATGTAAATGGAATACACGGTTGGTCAATTGGCAAGGCTTTCGGGATTAACAACGAGAACTCTCAGATATTACGATGAAATTGATCTCCTGAAACCTTCCAAACTCAGGTCCAACGGATATCGGATTTATTCGGAAGCCGAAGTGGATAAGCTGCAGCAGATTATGTTTTTCCGCACTTTGGAGATGAGCCCGGAGACGATAAAAAATATATTGGAACTTGCAGGTTACGACGCACAAAACGCACTGGAAGAACATTTGAAAACCTTATCCCAACGTAAAGACAGGCTGGAAGAATTGATTTCCAATGCCAAGAAAACGATTGCTTCAATGAAAGGAGAATCGAAAATGACAGACAAAGAAAAGTTTGAAGGTTTTAAAAGAAACCTTCTTGAGGAAAATCAGGAGAAATACGGCAAGGAATTGATGGAAAAGTACGGCGAAAAGCAAATAAAAAAGTCAAACGAGCAATTTGCGAAGCTCACACAAGAACAGTACGAAGCAGCCGAAATGCTGGCATGCAGGTTTGCTGAAACGCTTAAAGAAGCGGCATTGACAGGTAATCCGGCTTGCGAGGCAGCCAGAGAGGCGTGTAGAATCCACAGAGAATGGTTAAACTTTTTTTGGACAGATAAAAAAATCAAGCCTCAGGCACACCTGAATCTGGCCGAAATGTATTGCAGCGATCCGCGTTTTCAGGAAAACATGGAAGCGATCGCAGAAGGAAGGGCGGAATTTTTTAAAGAAGCCTTGGAAATTTATTACGACATATAATCAGTAGGAGCGGCGCGGCCGCTCCTGTTTTTTATTTTGTGACAAACCGGACTTCCAATTTATTCGGCCGAGAATAACTTTCCGTATATTCCACAATGTTTCCGGCTGCATCAAAGCCGAGGATTTCAATGCGATTCACGATGAGTTCATCGCTCAGCTGAAGGTAGCCGGATATTTTTTCTCCGGCTTCCACCATCATCATCGTTTCTCTGAAATTGCAGGGGAGATGATTCAGCGTTGATAGATAATCATAAAGAGAAACCCTTTCGAAATTATAGTTTTCGATATCGGGGGCATATTTTAAAGGAATGTACGTGTACTCGATGGCCAGCGGCTCTTTGTTCCCGTATCGAATCCGGTGAAGACCGAAAATTGGCTCTTCTAAACGGAGTTTGAGCTTTTCGGCAAAGTAATTATGCCCCTCTATGATGCCGGTCCCTAAAAGTTTGCTGGAGATTTCTATGCCGAAATTCCTTACAAGAGAGGTGAAACTTGCGTTTTCAGATTCATTTAAAACACCGAAAGCAACTTTGTTGTAATCCGGTTTTTTTACAAAAGTTCCCCTGCCTTGAATTCGAATAAGATAGCGCTGTCGTACCAATTGTTCAATTGCGTTGCGCACAATTTGCCGGCCGACGCCATACCGGAGTGCAAGACTTCTTTCGCTGGGTATTACTTCGCCCGGCAAATACTCGTTTTTTTCAATTTGAGCGACGATCATATCCTGAAGGTCTTGGGATGTGGTTAAATGTGTACTCATTTTAGCGAGCCTCCTTGCGCACGAATACAAAACGATTGATTCGCATGATATTCTCCAGAAAAAGCAGCAAGCGACCCTTATTGTCATATACTAAGCATTTTTGCTTCATAACCGGCGTTCCGGCCTCCACATCCATTAGCCTTGCCTCTGTATCGTTGGCATAAACCAGCGTGACCTTTTGGTTGCTTCCCGCAATTCCGTACTGCGCGCAATGTTGAACAACTCTTGCGACACTTTGATGTTCGAGTTCCTTTTTCCCCAGCGACGGGAGTACTTCTTTTAAGATATACGATGTTTCTACCGCTACCGTTTCCTTATCTTCCGTACATATTCTTATGATCCTGTGGAGGGGAGTATGAATCGGAATCAGCAACTTATTTGCCAGGCGTTCGTTGGCTTCTATTTCTTCCAGCTTGTGAATTTTATACTTTATATGGGGATCTTCTATGACAGGATCTTCCGAAAAGAGGTTGACGGGCTTAATAATTCTTGGTTTAGCCAAAAAGTAACCTTTCCGTTCTTCGGAAATTATGACTCCTTCTTGAATTAATTCGTTCAAAGCCTCCCGAATGGTCAACCTTTGAACATGAAAAGCTTCTGCCAATACACGCTCCGACGGAAGCTTATCACCGGGCAAATAGTTCTGAGCATTCAGCATATATTGAATTTCTTTTGCTAAAATAATCGTTAGTGTAAGGAGCTTTTTTCGCATAATTCACCTACTTTTGCTTATTCGTTCAACTATAATATAAGACTCGGCGGCGAATCCGTCAATGCAAATATGCTCTAAACTGGTATAGTATTTCTGATGAGTGGTGGACATCAAAAAATGCATTTAATTCTTTGCCCAATTTTCGAACGGCCCGCAAAGACCTTTAAAATCACGGTTTTATACAATTTGCCTACTTCGACTGTTGAAATAATGTTCATCCTTTGGTATAGTAAAAAGAGAAAATTTGCAACCAGTACCGACGGAGGGCAAGTAAAGATATGCCAGATTCGATTGTTTCGCTTAGAGGTGTTGACAAAAGGTTCGGAAAGAACCTTGTGGTAAAGGATATGAACCTGGAAATTCATGAGGGTGAATTTCTTACGTTGCTTGGTCCTTCCGGTTGCGGAAAGACAACCACGTTGCGCATGATTGCCGGTTTCGAAGAAACATCTGCCGGATCGATCAGTGTTCAGGGCGAAAGCGTTGAAAATAAAGAACCTTATCAGAGGGACGTCAACACAGTGTTCCAGAATTACGCCCTTTTCCCGCATATGAATGTTTTCAATAATGTGGCGTATGGATTGACGATAAAAAAAGTCCGGAAAGAAGAAATCGCAAGGCGCGTTGCCGAGATGCTCGATCTGGTTCAATTAAAGGGATACGAAACAAGAAAACCGGACGAATTGTCCGGAGGTCAAAAACAGCGGGTCGCCATAGCGAGAGCGTTGATCAACAATCCGAAAGTTCTTCTGCTGGATGAGCCTTTGGGCGCTTTAGATCTTAAGCTGCGCAAGCAGATGCAAGTCGAGCTCAAACGCCTTCAAAAAAAACTCGGCATTACTTTTGTCTATGTTACGCACGATCAGGAAGAAGCGCTCACGATGAGCGACCGCATTGCCGTGATGCGCGAAGGCGTGATCGAACAGTTGGGAACGCCCACAGAAATATACGACTACCCCAAAACAAGGTTTGTAGCGGGATTTATCGGAGAATCCAATTTATTTGACGGAAAAATCCAAGCCATCGACGGCACACTTTTATCTGTTCTGACGAAAGCCGGAACAATGCTTGTGCATGGAGAGGGGTTCCGACTTGGGGAAGAGTTACATGTTTCCATCAGGCCGGAGTATATAGAAGTGACAAAAAATCCGACAGAAGGATTCGATGTGCCGGCAAAAGTAAAAGATTTTATTTATATGGGCACGGTCATAAAGACTGCCGTCGATTTAAAAAATGGCCAGGAAGTCAAGTATTCCCGCTTTGAGCAGGATCAAAACATAGCTTCCGGAGATTTGATTTATCTCTCTTGGAAGCCTCAAAAGGCGGTTGCCATTCAATGGGGGACTGCAATGGAGGAGCGTCATGAAGAAGAAAAATAGACTTCCCGCTCTTGCCATGGCAGGGCCGGTGTCCGTTTGGATGATATTGTTCGTCACCATCCCTATGTTCTTCATTATCTTTATCAGTTTTATGTCCAGAGGAATTTTCGGCGATGTCGTATACGATCCTTCTTGGGAAAGTTATATTACTTTGCTGGATTCCACTTATTTCAGCGTCATTATGAAATCCTTAAAAGTAGCCGCATTTACCACGTTGGCCTGCTTGCTTCTGGGCTATCCGTTTGCATATTATATTGCTCAAAAACCCAAAGACCAAGCCGCGAAATATATCACCCTTATTATGATTCCGTTTTGGACAAACACGCTGATGCGACTGAACAGCTGGCTGCTTCTCTTCCAAACGAGTGGTCCTGTCAACAATTTCCTGCAAAGCTCAGGCATTACGGAGGTGCCCGTCCGGTTTGTTTACACCGACGAACTTGTAGCACTCGGCATGGTTACAAGCATGCTGCCTTTTGCCATTTTGCCGATGTACAGTTCCATAGAAAAGCTCAACAAATCTTTGCTGGAAGCTTCTGCAGATCTTGGTGCAGACTCTCGAACCACTTTCAAAAAAATAACTCTGCCGCTTACTTTCCCGGGAATATTCTCGGCGATTATCCTCGTGTTCATTCCTTCTTTGGGAGTTTATACCGTTCCGGATATGTTGGGCGGAGGAAAAGTGCTGTACATCGGCAATATCATCAGGAATCAATTCGGCATGATTCGAAACTGGCCTCTGGGTGCGGCTCTTTCCTGCCTTTTGATTGCGATTACCGGGTTAATGATCTTCTTATATACCAGATTCACCAGCATAGAAGATATGGAGGTGGTTTAAATGGCGGCCTCAAATAAAATAAAGAAAAAAAGAGCACGCAAAGTAATGGCCGATTTGTACGCAATCCTAATCTATGCAGTGTTTTATATTCCGGTGGTTGTCATGATGATTTTTTCCTTCAACGATCAAAGGAATAACTACTATTGGGCCGGATTCACAACAAAGTGGTACGGACAGCTTTTTTCCAATCACGCCTTAACGGACAGCCTTTGGTACTCCATTTTGCTGGCTGTTTTGGCTACAGTAATATCCGTCACGATAGGGACTTTAGGTGCTTTGGGTTTAAAGAGGTTCGAATTCAAGGGCAAGAAGTTTATCAATGAAATGCTTTATATCCCGATCATCGTTCCCGAAATTGTGCTGGCCGTTGCCGTATTGGTTGTTTTTATGACGGTGGGCATAAAATTAGGGATGGGAAGCATACTGATCGGACATTGTACTTTTTGTATCCCTTATGCCGTTGTAACGATTAAAGGTCGAATAAGCGGTGATGACAACAGCCTGGAAGAGGCATCGATGGATCTTGGGGCAAACCGGCTGCAGACATTTACAAGGGTTACGCTTCCCAGCATTATGCCCGGGGTAATGAGCGCTGCATTCTTGTCCTTTACGCTTTCCATTGACGATGTGGTCATGAGCAATATGCTCGCCGGCGCAAAACAATCGACATTACCGGTGCTCATATTGTCCATGAGCAGAAGCGGAGTGACTCCGGATGTAAACGCGCTTACTACCATCATGATTCTTGTCATCGTACTAGCGATGATTTTGAATAATTACGTGAAGAGTGCGCTTAAGAAGCGCAGAAAAAAGGAGGTAAATTTATGAATTTCAAAAAGTCATTAGCTGTTCTTCTGATGCTGGTTTTAGTGATGTCCCTGGCGGCATGCGGCGGTGGAAGCAGCGAGGGCGAAGCAAGCACCGAGCTCAATATCTATATGTGGAACGAATATATTTCCGATGAGCTTATCGCAAACTTCGAAGCAGAAAACAACTGTACCGTCAATTTATCCTATATGAGCGACAATGCGGACGCCATTACAAAGTTAACTGCAGGCGGTGGTCAGGAGTATGACTTGATTATGACCTGCGATGCTTACATGGAATCCTTAGTCGCCGGCGGATATGTACAGCCGATCAATTTTGATAATGTTCCCAATGCCACGGCAAATATCAATGAAGCGTATTGGGCTGCGAAAGAGTATTGTGTTCCTTACTTAATGAACTACATTTATGTTGTGTATAACACAGAAACATGCCCCATTGAAATTACCGGTTACAACGATTTAATCAACCCGGCGCTTGCCGGCCAAATAGGTTCTGTCGACGGAGCCAGAAACTTATTCCCCATCGCTTTGGTTGCACTGGGATACGATTCCAATTCAACAAACGAAGCGGAAATCGCAGAAGCTTACGAATGGCTTGTGCAGTACAACAATAACGTTGTAGCGTATGGCGGAACCGAACTGAATATCACAAACGGTACCGTAAGTGTTATTTTCACGTATGACGGCAATGCTTCCTGGGCTATGTCCGAACTCGGTGAAAACAACAGCTTGGTCATCGCACCTTTCGAAAGCGATCCCGTACAGCTGGGCTTCGATTTATACGTTATTCCTACGGGCGCTTCTCATGTAGATCTGGCAGAGAAATTCCTCGACTACATTTGCGCACCGGAAGTGATGGCCGCAAATCTCGAAGAATTCCCGTATTCCTGCCCCAATGACGCTGCTGTGGCAGTCGCTTCGGATACCTATAAAAATGATCCCGCAAGAGATTTTGATTACAAACAGAATGTTTTTTTCCAGGAAGATGTAGGCGAAGCGATTACTATTTATAACGACTACTATCAGAAATTAAAGGTGGGAGAATAATTTGCTTAAATTTGATGAGAAAAAACAGATTGACAGCATAAGCGGCGCGTTAGCCTTGCGTACAGAGATAGAAGGAATCGTTGACTCTATATGCCGGAAGGGTTTCAAAAATATCCTTTGGCTTGGGATTGGCGGAACGTATGCGTCTTGTCTGCAGGCAGCTGTCCATATGAGAGAGAAAACGGCCCTTGAAATTATTGTTGAGAATGCGGCAGAATACTTGAAAACAGGAAATAAGCGAGTGGGAGAAGGCACAATAGCCATTGTTTCGTCTGTAACAGGAAGCACGTCGGAAATGCTCGAGGGTGTTGCAAAAGCGCAGGCGGACGGAGCGAAAGTAGTCGGTTTTATCGATGTAGCTACTACAGAATTAGCTAAAATGGTAGATTGGGAAATCGCTTACCCCAGCTGTGAACAGTTGAAATTTTTTATGACCGCAGATCGTTTTATGTACAATGCCGGAGAATTTCCTGATTATGATGCAATGTATGCCGAATTTGACGAACATCTGGCCGTTGCTTTAGCTGATACAGAGAAGCAGGCGGACGCGTTCGGTCTTGACTTTGCGCAAAAGCACAGGAATGATCCGATCCATTATTTCGTGGGAGCCGGGAATCAATTCGGTGCCACCTATTCTTATGCGATGTGCTATTGGGAAGAAATGCACTGGATGAGAACGAAATCCATCCATTCGGCTGAATTCTTCCATGGCATGCTTGAGATTGTGGAAAGAGACACTGCTGTTACGGTTTTTCTCGGAGAGGATTCACAGCGGGAATTGAGCGAAAGAGTGGCGAATTTTTTGCCACGCATTACGTCTTGCTTTACACTGATCGATACAAAGGACTATCCGCTTAAGGGTATCAGCCCGAAGTATCGGGGGGACATTTCGCATTTGGTAATGCATGCGGTAACAAACAGAATCGATGCGCATTTGGAAAAGCTCAATTGCCATCCCATGGAAATTCGCCGTTATTATCGTCAATTGAAATATTGACAATACCCACGGAAACAAAAAAAGACCTCCGGATTTCCGGAGGTCTTTGGACATTCTAAAACGTCATCACCATATCGAAAGAAGTATCTCCCGTTGTTTCGTTTTTACCGCGGAAACAAAGATTCCCCTCGACTTCTTCTTTGGAAACCGTAAATGTATCGCCTATTCTTAACTCTGATTCAAAATACAGCTCCAGGCGGGAAAGTTTGTTCAAACGTTGAATTTCTTCTTCGTCCATGGCGTCGTATACGAATTCGCCGTAGCGGATGTTATTGACATGGCCCAGCATATCTATAAAGCTGTTTTCGACTTTTCTGGTGTCGGATATTTGCGTAAAGGGATGACTGTTGTCCAAATGCTTCCCATACGCGCTTTTCCAGGTGGGGACACCCGATGTAACGTTGTAATCATATGCCTGCATGGAGAAAAACGGAAGTTTCTTATCCCGGCATACTTTGCGGGTTTCCAGGTTTAAGAGCACACTGAAAGAAGTTCCTTGAAAATACACTTCTCCGCTCTCGTCTGAAAAAATAAAATCTCTTCGAAAATATGGGCCCTGAAGTCCGGATTTCCAAGTTTTTGCGAAGAGAGCACACGTTCCGTTGATAGGTTTTTTTACTTCTACGGTTAAAGAGATAAGAACCCAAGCCACGTCGTACTGCATTGTTACATCGGTCCCCAGATGATAGGCTTTCAAGTGCTTCTCCGCCATTTCGCAATAGAGCATTTGATATGCCTGCGGTTTCAGGTTCATGTTACTGTTTAGTTGAGACTCGGCTACCTGCATCTCGTAAATTTTATTTATTTCCTGATTGTCGTCCATTTTCCCTGCTGCTTCCTATAAGTGCTTGTAATCATGGATTTATTCTATGCGTGAACCCGGAAAAAAGCAAGGAAAGAATGGCAGGGTATGGTAAGTTGTGGTACAATTAATACTCGATTAAGACAAAAATAACAAGTGCCCGGAGGAGCAATCAATGGGATTTACCCACCTGCATGTACATACGGAATACAGCCTTTTAGACGGGGCTGCCAGAATAGATAAAGTCATAGCCCGAGCAAAAGAAATGGGTATGACTTCTCTTGCAATCACAGACCACGGAGTAATGTTTGGCGTGGTCGAATTTTATGAAAAGGCAATAAAGGCCGGCATAAAACCTATTATCGGCTGCGAAGTCTATACAGCCGCAAGATCAAGGTTCAATAAAGAAGTGGCTTACGATAAGAGCCAGGGACATCTGGTTCTCCTTGCAAAAGACCAGGAAGGATATGGAAACCTCATTAAAATAGTATCCTCCGCATTTAAAGAGGGGTTTTATTATAAACCTCGCGTGGACCATGAACTGCTTCGAAAACACAGTACCGGTATTATCGCCCTGTCTGCATGCCTTGCAGGTAAAGTGCAGTCGGAGCTTTTAGACGGAAACTATATGGGAGCGAAGGAAGAGGCTCTGGCTTTACTTCAAATATTCGGAGAGGGGAATTTTTACCTGGAGCTCCAGGATCAAGGCTTGCCGGAAGAACAGAAGATTTTTAAAGATATGCTTCGTCTTTCCAAAGAGACCGGTATCCCTTTGGTTGCAACAAACGATGTCCATTATGTCGATAAGGCTGATGCAAAGCCCCACGACATACTTCTTTGCATACAGACAGGAAAAGTGCTCAGTGATTCAGACAGGATGCGCTTCCCGAACGAGGAATTTTACCTCAAATCCGAAAAAGAAATGCGCAATCTTTTTGCCCAGGTTCCCGAAGCGATTGACAACACGCAAATCATTGCGGATCAATGTGGATTTCATTTCAATTTTAACGAACTCCATATACCTGACTTTCAGGTTCCGGAAGGGAAAACAGAGGAGAGCTTTCTTCGGGAACTCTGCCGGGAAGGATTGGAACGACGTTACGGTCAGCCCACAAAAGAGCTGCAGGAGCGAATGGAATATGAGCTGACCACCATAAAAAATATGGGTTATGTAGGTTACTTCTTGATTGTCTGGGATTTTATCAATTACGCAAAAAAGAAAGGCATCATGGTGGGGCCCGGAAGAGGAAGTGCTGCCGGCAGCGTTGTTGCCTATTCTTTGGAAATCACAGACATCGATCCTATACGTTTCGGCTTGATCTTTGAACGATTTCTGAACCCCGAAAGAGTAAGTATGCCCGATATCGATGTGGATTTCTGTGTTGAAAGACGACAGGAAGTAATCGACTATGTCATCGAAAAATATGGTGCAGACCATGTGGCTCAAATCGTTACATTTACTTCACTCAAACCAAAGGCTTGTGTCCGGGATGTTGCCAGAGTCATGGATATTCCATTTTCCAAGGCGGGCGAAATATCCAATATGATTCCGAATTCGCTTGGTATCACGCTGGAGAAAGCCTTGAAAGTCAGTCCGGAGTTAAAAAAAGCCTATCAGGAAGATGCGCAGGTCGCTCAGGTCCTTGATGCGGCCAAGGCATTGGAAGGAATGCCCAGAAACTCTTCCACGCATGCTGCAGGCGTTGTGATATCCAAAAAGCCCATCGACGAGTATGTTCCGCTCGTTATGTCGGACAAAGGTCTGGCTACGCAGTTTACTATGACCACCATCGAAAAATTAGGTCTTTTAAAGATGGACTTTCTTGGTCTTCGCAACCTTACCGTTATACGCGATACTTTGGCGATGGTAAAGGAAAACTGCGGTAAAGACATAGATTTTTCTTCGATACCTTACGACGATCCTGCCATTTTCAGCTTGATTGCCAGCGGAAACACGCCGGGAATATTTCAGTTGGAAAGCGGCGGCATGACTCAATTCATGAAAAATCTGCGGCCGGATTGCCTGGAGGATGTCATAGCAGGTATCAGCTTATATCGTCCGGGCCCAATGGACTCGATCCCGACATATATTGAGAACAAAAACAATCCGGGAAATGTAAAGTATATTACAAAAGAACTGGAGCATATCCTGTCCGTAACGTACGGGTGTATGGTTTACCAGGAACAAGTCATGCAGATCGTCCGCGAATTGGCCGGTTATTCTTACGGAAGAAGCGACTTGGTCCGAAGAGCGATGAGCAAAAAGAAGGCCAGCGTTATGGCGCAGGAACGGGAATATTTCGTTCACGGCAAACTGGATGCAAAAGGGAATGTCGATGTTCCAGGCTGTGTAAGCAACGGCATATCCTCTGAAATCGCCAACGAAATATTTGACCAGATGACCAGTTTCGCCGAATATGCTTTCAATAAGTCTCATGCGGCAGCCTATGCGGTCATAGCGTATCAGACCGCTTATCTGAAAGTGTATTATCCTGTGGAGTTTCTGGCAGCTCTCATGACGAGTATGGTCGGTGATTCTCCGTCTGTAGCCGGATATATCAGGAATGCCAGAGAAATGGGCATAGAAGTTTTGCCTCCGGATGTTACAAAAAGTTCCAAGCATTTTTCTGTGGAAAATGGGAAAATACGCTTTGGACTGCTTGGCGTAAAAAATGTGGGAGAAGGTATCATCGATGCGATCGTTGAATCCAGAAAAAAGAACCCGCCTGCTGATATCTTCGAATTTATCGATAGAATAGATGTCCATCACTTAAATAAAAAAGCAGTGGAAAGCCTGATAAGAGCAGGCGCTTTAGACAGTTTCCCCGGAAACCGCGCTCAAAAGCTCGGTGTGTTCGAAGGATTAATCGAAAGCACGCAAAATTCCAATAAAAACAATTTAGCCGGGCAAATTTCCTTGTTCTCCATGGAAGGTGTCAGCGAAGTAGGGATCAATGTCGATCGCCAGCTTCCTCCTGCAAGCGATTACAGCAAGGAAGACTTGATTTTTATGGAAAAAGACATGTTGGGCGTATATATATCCAACCATCCTCTTACCGATGTAGCCGATATCATAAAATCCATCACCAACATGGACACAGAGAGGCTGGCGCATATAGAAGAGAGCAATGATATTAAAGACGGAATGTCCGCCACCATGGCAGGTATCGTAACAAGCAAAAAAACCCTTATCACAAAAAAAGGGCAGATGATGGCGTTTATCACGCTGGAAGATCTCTTCGGCTCAGTGGAGATCGTCGTTTTCCCAAAGACGTTTGCAGATGCAAAAGATTTGATCGAAGAAGACAAGATTCTTGTGGTGAAAGGGAAACTGGATACGAAAGCCGAAACTTCAGTCAAGCTTCTGGCTGAAAAAATTACATTGCTTTCGGATTATGAAAAGACAAGAGCGGAAGCGAAATCCAAACGCAAGGAACAGAAGGAGCAAAAGGAAAAGATTGTGATTGCAGCGCAAAACACTCCGCTCATCAAAATTGTGATTCCTGAGCCTTTCGAAGAAAGCGAAGGACTTCTCGCATTCAGAAACATAGCCAGAGAATTTAGAGGCGATATGCCGGTGGCGGTTCTTGTTACCAGCACCGGTAAAAAATATAAGCTTGATTATGATCTTTGGGTTGATCCAACGGACGAATTTTTAGAAAAAGTCCGGGGGGCATTTGGACAGGACTGCATTAGACCATAGGCAGAGAAGGGAACGAAAATGAAAAGAATCGGAGTGCTGACAAGCGGCGGAGATTCTCCCGGAATGAATGCATGCATAAGAGCGGTAGTGCGGGGCGGGATATTTAACGGTATGGAAGTTTATGGCATACACCGCGGATTCGAAGGGTTGATTGACGGCGAAATAGAAGCGATGGATATATCTTCCGTCGCCGATATCATTCACAGGGGCGGTACGATTCTTCGAACCGCAAGAAGTGAAAGGTTCCTGGGCGAAGAAGGATTTTCAAGGGCACTGAACATGCTGGAAACCTTTGGAATAGAAGGCCTTGTGATTATTGGAGGTGACGGTTCTTTACGTGGAGGCGCTAAGCTTTCCATGGCCGGTATTACGGTCATCGGACTTCCCGGGACGATAGACAACGATTTGCCTTATACCGATTTTACGATAGGTTTCGATACAGCAATCAATACTGCGCTCATGGCGATCGGTAACATCCGAGATACTTCTTCTTCTCATGGAAGGACGACAATCATAGAAGTGATGGGCCGTCATTGCGGTGATATCGCACTGTATGCGGGCCTTGCAGGAGGCGCGGAGACCATATTGGTGCCTGAACAAGAATTGGATGTGCCGGGAATCTGCAAAAAGCTTCTGATCGGGAAAAACAGGGGAAAGCTGCATAGTATTATCATCAAAGCAGAGGGTGTTCCGATGTCTTCGGAGGAGCTTCGCTCTGTTTTGGAAGAAAAAACAGGGTTGGAGACCAGAGTTGTTATACTTGGGTATATCCAAAGAGGCGGAAGCCCCACCGCCAAAGACAGGATATTAGCCAGCCGTACAGGCTATCATGCAGTCGAGTTGCTTCGGGATGGAAGCGGCAGCAAGGCCGTTGGCGTTCGAGGAGAGGAAGTCATTGCCGTGGATATCACAGATGCCTTAAAGACCGAAAAACAGCCCAATGCAGAAGCGATTATAAGGCTTTCTGACATTTTGTCATAACTGCGGTAGGAAAAATGGACCGGACGATACTTCATTGCGATATGAACAGTTTTTTTGCTTCTGTTGAACTTTTGGCCTACCCGGAGTTGAGAGAACGTCCTGTAGCTGTCTCCGGCAATCCCAAAGACAGAAGAGGCATTATTCTGGCCAAAAATGAAGCGGCCAAGAAATTTGGAATAAAAACGGCAGAGACGATATGGCAGGCCAAGAAAAAGTGTCCGAATTTGATATTGCTTCCTCCGCACCACGATAAATATGATGAGTTTTGCATGATTATCAATGCAATATACTTAAGATATACGGATATGGTTGAGCCGTTCAGCATCGATGAATCCTGGCTGGATGTATCCGCAAGTCTGGAGCACTTTAAGAAGAGCGGAAAGGAAATCGCAGACGAAATCAGGACTCTCGTGCGGCGCGAAACAGGCCTTACCTTATCTGCAGGCGTATCTTTTAATAAAATATTCGCAAAAATGGGAAGTGAATATAAAAAGCCGGATGCCACGACTGTCATCGATCGGAAAAATTATAAAGAGATCTTATGGCCTATGCCTGTTCGGGAGCTCTTTTTTGTCGGTGCAGTGACAGCAGAAAAACTGAGAGGAATGAATATATTAACCATAGGAGATTTAGCTGTTGCCGACAAGGGGTTTCTTTTATCCGCACTTGGCAAGCACGGGCAGCAGCTCTACGAATATGCGAACGGATTGGACGAAAGTCCCGTTTCTTGCTACACAGACAGGAAAGAATACAAATCTGTGGGAAACGGCATTACCTTTAAGCGGAATCTGCAGGGGAAAGAAGATGTCCGCACAGCAATCAAGGCTCTTTCCGACCGCGTTGCGGCAAGACTCCGAGCCAAGGGCCTTCGGTGCAGCGGAGTAAAAATAGACATTAAAGATCCCGACTTTCAATTGATTTCAAGGCAAACACAACTTGATCATCCTACGGACTTAGGCGGGGAGATTTTTGAAACAGCTATGTATCTTATGGAGCGTCACTGGCGGTTCAGCAATCCGATCAGACTTCTTACAATAACCGGTATTAATCTGGTAAAAGGAGTCGAAGATGAACAATTGAGCCTTTTCACTATCGCCAATCCTCTGCGGGAAAAGCAGAGAGCGGTAGAAGAGACCTTAGATACAATAAGAGGAAAATTCGGTAAATATGCGATTGTTTCCGGCGGGTTGATCAACAACAACCTCGGCATTTCCAACGGGAAAAACGAGGAAGAAATAGAATATGAGGAAGAGTAAAGGGAATTGTAGGTAAACATGATGAAATTAATCCAACCTGTACCAAATATTACGAAGATATCCGCTGCGCTATTAA
Organism: uncultured Oscillospiraceae bacterium; assembly: GCA_964608965.1. Taxonomy (GTDB): domain Bacteria; phylum Bacillota; class Clostridia; order Peptostreptococcales; family Anaerovoracaceae; genus UBA10908. The sequence continues at coordinate 120,475 of CAZSPZ010000001.1, forward strand.
AGAAGCACGATGTGCCGGGTCTTTCTTACGCATTGATTCAAAACGGGAAAATGCTGGAGATTGGCGCAACCGGCGTAAAAAACACCCAAACCGGAGAGTCGATGCAGACTTCCACGATGTTCGAGGCGGCTTCCTTGACTAAAACACTTTTTGCGACTCTTTTTTTACGTCTGGCGGACAGAGGTGTTTTTTCTTTGGACCAACCGGTAGGACCTTTGGCTCCTTCTGTGAATGTATCGGATGACCCGAGAATCAATGCGATCACTCCGCGTCAAATTCTATCGCACGGAACAGGGCTTCCCAATTGGGCAGACAAGCCGCTGCAGTTCAAATTTGATCCGGGAACAAGCTATAGTTATGCAGGAGAGGGATATTACTATCTGCACAAAATAGTCAATCAACTGACGGGAAAAGATTTTGTCGACCATTTCACCGACGAGTTTTTTAGCCCTTTGGGAATGAACGACAGTGCGGCCATTTGGAATGAGTCTGTCGGGCGAAGAATGTCAAATAAGTTCGAAAAGGACGGAACAATGGCTCCGTTGCGCGATTTCGTCGATTTGGGCGGTAATGCCCCCGAGCCGAATGCGGCTTGGTCCTTATATTCGGGAGCCGAGGATTACGCGAAGTTTATGCTGGAAATTTTGAACCATAACGGAGGTCTTTCAGACGCCATGTTCAAAGAGATGACCACGCCTCAAAACAAAGCAAGCGAGGGCGTTTTCTGGGGTCTTGGCTGGGGAATTCCGGCAAAGGACACCTCCGTGCTGTGGCATTGGGGAGACAACGGCGGATATAGGAGTTTTGCCGCTATGGATTTGAAATCAAAAGATGGCCTATGCATCTTCTGCAACAGCACAGGCGGCACAGACCTGTGCATTGAATTTATGGGAGAGCTGACAGACGGTGCCTTCTGGGAAGATATCGCTACATTTCTTGAAACGGCAGAATAGAGCAACCTTATCGCAAGGAGGAAACAGTATGGCGGAAATAAGACTGGAGACGCAGCGATTGATCCTTCGCGAATACGAATGGGAAGATCTTGAACGTCATCATAAGCTCATATCCGATCCGGAAATCATGTATTATATTCAGGATGTTTTTTCGCATTCCATGGAAGAATCGGAAGAAAATCTACGCAATGCGATAAGTGATATCGAAAACCCCAATAGGACAAAAGTATACCTGGTGCTTCAGACCAAGCAAGGGGATTATGTCGGCGGTATCGGTTATACGGTTTCGGAAAAAAATCCTGCGGGCAAAAGAGTGGAAGTCGGATATTTTACCTATCCGGAATTTTGGGGCCTGGGTTATGTGACAGAGGCTTTTAAAGAATTGATGCGTTTCGCTTTTTGTCAGGATAATGTATATAGAATCGACGGCACTTGTATAAAAGATAATATCAGGTCCCGCAGGGTGATGGAAAAATGTGGAATGGAATTCGAAGGAGAGAGAAGAAGTTTTGAATGGCATCACGAAAAGCTTAAGGGACGCTGCTTATTCGGGTTGTTGAAGGAAGAGTGGGAGGAACAGCAAAATGGATGTGAAACAGGCGATTTCGCAGCGCAGGAGTGTAAGGAAATTTAAAGATATCCCTGTCGAGGAAGAAAAGGTTCTGGACTTGTTGGAAGCCGCAAGACTCGCGCCCACAGGGAGCAACACGCAATCAGGCCGCTTTATTGTCGTACGGGAAAAAGAGATGAGAGAAGAGGTGGCGCAGACATCGCATAAGCAAAAATGGATGACGCAATCGCCCCTTTTTATTGTTTGCGTTGCAGACATACGGGCAAGAATCCCAGAGGGGGAGCTTTCTGTCGATGAACTCAGTTCTCCCCACGAAGTGAAACAATGCATAAGGGATGTGGCGATACAGGCAGAGCACATCGTCCTTCGGGCAGAGGAACTCGGCCTTTCCTCCTGCTGGATCGGGTGGTATACGCAAGAAGAGATCAGAAAAGTCCTTGGCATTCCCAACGACAAGTATGTGGTCGCTATTTTAGTCGTCGGCTATGGCGATGAAAACCCGGCTGCACGGCCGCGCAAGTCCATCGATGAAATCGTACATTACGAGAAGTGGTAGGCAAAATATGAACGAGATAACTACGGCAATCAAAGAGTTTCTTCTGGAAAAAGGCGCCGACCTTGTCGGCTTTGCGGATCTTTCCGATGTAGACGGGCAGCGCTACCCCTACGGAATATCCATAGGTATCAAACTGCCCAAGCATATTGTGGAAGGTATATACGAAGGGCCCACAGGGGCTTATTACGAAACCTATAAAGCGATTAATGCGAAATTAAACGCAATCGTTTCTCAGGGTGCCGAATTCCTCGTCAAGAAAGGCTATAGGGCTCATGCCCAGACGACAGACAGCATTGTCACAGGGCCGGAAAATAGGACAAAGCTTCCCCATAAGACGATTGCCATACGAGCCGGGCTGGGTTGGATCGGAAAGAGCAATCTTCTGGTTACGCCCGAATACGGAGGAGCCGTTCGGCTTTCGACCATCTTGACGGATGCTCCGATTGATCCGACTGCGCGTATAGCCGCTTCTCTTTGCGGAGAATGCCAAGTGTGTAAACAGGTCTGCCCCGCGCAGGCCATAAAAGCATCCACGTGGGAGCTCGGCATGGACAGAGACGAAATGTTCGACATGAAGTCCTGTGAATCGATGGCCAAACGTCTCTCGGAACAAAATTTCGGGGAAGGAAATGCGACGATTTGCGGACGTTGCTTTGCAAAATGCCCCTTTACTCAAAGGTATTTGAAATCTTCTAAAAACACCAAATAATCGTCAGCGAGTTTATTCATAAGTTGCAAACTCTTGCCACAACTTTTTACTGTTTTTCCTTTAAAAAGGTTCATAAATTAGCACATAATGCCTCAGAAAGCTCAATCGTCACTTAATTTTAAAATGGCAGCAAAGCACCTTTTCTTGTAACGCAACAGTGCTATAATTTTACTATCAATAAATTTACAAATCTTGCTAGTGTTATGGAGGTGAGATCTATGAATAATAAAAGAATGAAAAGGCTCTTAGCCTTACTATTGGTCGTGATTATGAGTCTTCCCGTAGGCGTTTATGCTGATTTTGGACCTCCGGGCGGCGGTGGTGGCCCTCCGGGCGGTGGTGGATCTCCAAGTGATTTCGGCGGTGGGGGCGGATTTCCCAGCGACTTCCCAAGTGGTTTTCCTACTGATTTCAGTGGATACCCGAGCGGATTCCCCGGGATGCCCGATGGATTCTCGATGCCTCCGGGCTTTGTTCCGCCGGTAATGCCCGGCTCAACGATGCCGCCCAGTGGAACCGGTTGGACGACAGGGGAAGGCGGCGGTTTTGTTCCGCCGGATAACTTCAGCCCACCCGACTGGTGGAGCGCACCCGAAGGGTGGACATTCGGCGATGAGTTGCCCGAAGGTGGCGCACCTTGGGAACAAATCGGGTTTGGCGCCCTTGAACTTACATCCAGCCAGAAGGAGCTGCTTAATCAAGCGGCCCAGACAGGCATGATGGGTTTTATGCCTGATTTTTCGGAGTTGGCAAAAGATTTCGATTTTAATTCTTTGCCGGAAGGTGTCATCCCCGCAGGCATGATTCCCAAAGGCGGGTTTGGCATAGGAGAAATTCCTTCGGGAGCTTTGCCTGCGAATTTTCCACTTCCTGAAGGTATGGTTCTGCCTCCAGATATTCAGGTGAACATTGACCTTGCTACGGGAGCATTTACAAAGCCGGATGGAAGTATAGTAATTATTCCGGAAGAGTACTTGCCGATAATCGGAGCAAACGGAGCCACGATAGAGATTCCGAAATTGAGCGATGGTAGAATGCTTCCGCTTCCTCCTACAGCTCTAGCTGCAGTTTCTGCGGGGGCAGGGCAAGAAGGAGCCGCGGCTGCTGTTTCCGGTGTTTCCAGTGAAATAAAGACAGAATTAAAATCTGCAACAGGCATCGACTTTGAAAACATAGAAAATGTCAGTTCTGCGCAATTCACCAGCAAGTTCAAGTCGATGGATATGGACAATCTTCAGGATATGGGAAAAGACACGCTGGATGCTTTGTACAATAGCATGACTGCCGACAAACTGGACATTACAGACCCCAAAGTACAAGAAAGAATGGATCAAGTCTATACGGAAAGAAATGAAACACTGGGAATAGGTGATATCAATACGAAAGTCAAAGAATTGAATAATTTGGCGCCTGAAGTTTTCAGTTTGGACCGCGATAGTCTGGATTCCATGTTAAGCACTCTGGAGGCTAATAAAAAGGCCGGCACAGGCGATTTGGCAAAAATAGAGGAATCAATCATAAAAACAAAGGATGCGATTGCTTCGCAGCAGCGTTTAGATACAATACGCCAACAGGTTGCACAACTCACAGAGATGCAGCAACGCCTGGAAAAGAGAAGCGAGCAGATATTGACAGAAATTTCTGTTCTTGGCGATATGAGTTTTACGCCCATAGAGCAGCAGGAAATCGAAGAGGAAATTGCAGCATCGGGTGACGGTTCCGTTGTCGAACAGCCAGCGAAAATTCAGGAGTTAATCACTAAATATGAAAAGTTGATTACTCCTACTTCGGCTCCTGCCAAAGAAGCATTAAAACTTGCCGCATTGTACGAAAAAACCGAGGATATTTCAAAGGCTCACGAAGTACTTGCGTCGGCCATGGAAGAAAACCCCAACGACAATGTAATCCCGATTAAGATGGCTCAGCTTTACGAAAACAGCAATGAATTAGACAAAGCAGCCGAAGTCATCCAAAACAGCATAAGAAATAATCCGTTGCCTCAGACGCAGGCTGTTCTTGCCGATATTCAAGGCAAGCAGGGGGATTATGGTGCAGCGGCAGACAGTATCGAAGCAGCGATTGCTGATTCTCCTGGAACGGAGGCTTACTACGAAAAAGCGAATGATCTTTATCAACAAGATGGAGATGTGAAGGATTATAAGGTTTTTGTGGAAGGTCAAAAAGTTGCTTTTGATGTGCCTCCCAAACTGGAAAACGGAAGGACTTTGGTGCCGGTAAGAGCGATAACAGAAGCAATGGGCGCAGATGTGGGCTACGATGATAAAACAAAGAAAGTTACGATTGTCAATGGAGAAGATACGATTGAACTGGTAGTCGGCAGCAAGAATGCCCTAGTCAACGGTAAAGCGGTTGTGATGGATGTTCCCGCTCGTGTGGTGAATGGGAGAACTTTGTTACCCTTACGCTTTGTCAGTGAAAACACAGGCAATACGGTAGATTACTTTGGAGAATCGAATCTAATTTCTATTAAGTAGTGGGTAAAAAAATAGCTAGAAATGTGTCTCTGTCAAATGCCCTAGCACCCAACTAAAATGATTAAGAAAAAAGGTGGCGCAGAAATTCGATTTAGAATTCTGCACCACCTTTTAAAATTCTATTATTTTTTCTGAAAAAATGGCGGTTTATTCTACCGATTCCAGCGCTTTTTCAAATTCGGAAATGATATCTTCCGCATTTTCAAGGCCGATGGAGAAACGCAGTTGACCCATGGAGATTCCTGCTGCATCCATTTCTGATTTAGAGTAGGCTCTGTGGGAAGTTTTTGCCGGATAGGAAATCGTCGTGCTTACTCCTGCCAGGCTTGGTACAAATTTAATGGATTCGCAAGCGGCGATAAAATCGCTGGCGCCTTTTTCTCCGCCCTTGATATCCGCAGAGAGCATGCCGCCGCAGCGACCTTCCACGAATTGGCTTTCCGCTAAATGGTGGTAGGGAGAAGAGGCAAGTCCGGCATAGTAAACTCTTTCAATTTTGGGGTGCTTTTCAAAGAACTCGGCAACTTTTAAAGCGTTCTCGCTGTGAAGCTTTACTCTCATTTCAAGAGTTTTTAAGCTTCTGGAAAGAAGCCATGCGTCGAAGGGGCTCATGATATTTCCGTACAGTGTATTCATCCTGTGCATTTTCGGCAACTCTTCTTTGTTCGCGCAAATTGCTCCTCCGATGATATCGCTGTGACCGCCCAGGAATTTTGTCGTGCTGTAAACCACAACGTCTGCGCCCAGTTCAATGGGTCTTACGACGGCCGGTGTCGCAAACGTGCTGTCAATGATAAATTTGCAGCCGTGTTTGTGGGCGATATCCGAAACTTTTTTGATATCAACCACGTTCATCAGAGGGTTGATAATGGTTTCCGTGTAAATAATTTTCGTGTTTGGCTTAATGAAGTCTTCGATGTTTTCTTTTTCGAAATCGACAAAAGTTGTCTCCACGCCGAAACGGGGGAGTTCATTCTTAAGATAGTCATATACTCCGCCATAAAGAACCGGGGAGGAAATGATGTGATCTCCGGCTTTTACATAAGCGAGGAAAGAAGTGATAATCGCGGCCATGCCGGAGGAAAACGCAACGGCACCGTCGCAGCCTTCGGCTGCGGCCAGAACTTCACAAAGCCCGTCCGTGCCGGGATTTGTCATTCTGGCATAGACGTATCCGTCTGCGCTGCCGTCATAAACCTTGTCCAATGTGGGAACATCGTCAAAAGAAAATACCGAACTCATAAATATGGGCGCTACTTTTGGAACAGCGACGCCGCTCATTACTTTTTTCATAAAGTCCACTTCGCCGGAGTGGATGATGTTGGTTCTGAAACCCTTTGTATTCATAACAATTCTCCTATTCGTCAAGTACAGTCAGGATATAGATTTATTTATATTTTACTCCTTTTAGTTATTACTGTATAATATATAAATACTATGTAAAATAATAATATTATATTATAAGCGAAGGTGGAAATATGACGATACAACAGTTGAAATATTTGATTGAAGTCGCAAATTGCGGATCGATCAACAAAGCGGCAAAAAATCTTTTTGTGTCTCAGCCGGGCATATCCAAAGCGATCAGAGATCTTGAACAGGATCTGGATATACAAATTTTCAACAGGGAGAATTCAAAAAAACTTCAGTTTACCGTCAAGGGCAAGGAATTGCTGCGATATGCCAGAGATTTGCTTGATCAGGTCGAAAATATAGAAAGTACCTTTGCAGACCAAAGTCAAAAAGAATTTCTCCGTCTGGTGATCAGCTCTCAGCATTATACCTTTGTCGTTCAGGCCTTTATCGATTTTATGAAGGAGCACGACGGAAACAGGTATAAATTTCTCTTAAGGGAAAGCAAAACAAGCCAGATTATAGAGGATGTCTCTACACATCAAAGCAATCTGGGCATTATTTCTCTGACCAGTTCCACGGAAGATTACATGAAAAAATATCTGACGGGAAAAAACCTTGAATTTACCAAGTTCAAGGAATTCGGGCCCCATGCGTTTATCAGAAAAGGACACCCTTTGGATGGCAAAAAATCCATTAAGCTTCAAGACCTTTCGGGATATCCCTATGTCAGCTATGAACAGGACAGTCATTCTTTAAATTTCAGGGAAGAGTCCATCATGCTGAAAGCGGATCAATCAGTGCTTGTGCTGGAAAGAGCCACGATGAATAACATCATATGCAATACAGACAGCTTTAATATCGGCACAGGCTATGTGGCGGGGAATTTTACCGACAGTCGCTTAATCAGCGTGCCAATCAGTGATTTGAACGACAAACTTATCGTAGGTTGGATTAAATTGAAAGGCATTCAGTTATCCGATCATGAAAAAGAGTTTATCGCACGATGCGAGGATTATTTGAAATAGCAGGTGAATAGAGGCGTTATTGTATGGGTGAATGCTTTACTTTACCGACTGAAATTTGCTATGATGTAACAGAGGTGAGAATATGGACGTAAAAAGCAGAGTCGACAGCATTTATGACGAAATAGTGGCCGTCAGAAGAGAACTTCATGCACACCCGGAACTTTCGGGTATGGAATATCAAACAAGCGAGCGCATATGCGAAAAGCTGAGGCAGTGGGGCATAGAATATCAGACGGGTTTTGCCGATACGGGAATCGTTGCCATAATAAGAGGTGAAAAACCCGGAAAGACGATAGCCATTCGCGGGGATATTGATGCTTTGCCTATTACAGAAAAAGTGGACGTCTCGTTCCGATCTGTCAACGACGGGGTAATGCATGCTTGCGGCCACGATATTCACACGGCGATCACCTTGGGAACAGGAAAACTTTTTCAAGACATGAGAGAGAATCTGCATGGGAATGTTAAGTTATTTTTCCAGCCGGCGGAGGAGACGATCGGCGGTGCGGCCAGAATGATAGAAGGCGGTTGCATGGAAAATCCTAAAGTAGATGTTGCCATCGGACTTCATGTGGAACCGGCGATACCGGTCGGCGCTGTGGAACTTGCCCGTGGCAAGATGAATGCGGCTTCCACCGAGGTTGATATCACTGTTCGAGGAATCTCCTGCCACGGTGCGCATCCTTCCGACGGTGTTGATGCCATCATGACAATGTCCCTTATTATCACTGCGCTCCAAAGTTTCATATCAAGGAATATCGCCCCGCAAAATCAGGTGATACTCACCTTTGGCACAATAAACGGGGGACGTAAAAGAAATATTCTGGCCGACGAAGTGAGCGTGTCGGGAATTCTGCGAACGTTAGACAGTCAGACCAACGATTACGCAAAGAAGCGAATAACAGAAATCGTAGAGGGTGTTGCAACTGCCATGGGAGCGACTGCGGAGTTATCCATAAAGGATTGTTTCCCGGCATTGATCAATTCCGGCGAAATCTTTGATGTAGCCGAGCCTCTTGCCATCAAACTGCTCGGTAAGGAAAACGTCTATTATCAGGATAAACCCAGCATGGGAGCGGACGATTTCGCATGCTTTATCAACTACAACAAAGGTCTTTATTATAACCTGGGAACAAGAGGTGCCGCTCAGGAAGGTCTGCAAGCTTTGCACAGCGAGATTTTCGAACCGGACGAGGAATGCATCAAAGTCGGCATGCTCATGAATGTGGAATGCGCGCTCGCGCTGCTTAAGCAGGAGGATCAGACATGTATTTAAACAAGGAAATAGGCAATACCGTCATCGAAGTGAATTTGGATTATTTAGCGCATAACCTTAAAGTAATGAAAGAATATGCGGGAGAAAATGTGGGCGTGGTGGCTGTTGTCAAAGCAAATGCATACGGACACGGCAGTTTGGGTGTATGCGAGACTCTTATAAAAAACGGTGCAACGTATCTGGCCGTGGCCAGCATACCCGAAGCGATGCAAATAAGAGCGTTGTTCCCTGATTACCCATTGTTTATTTTCGGACATACGCCTGATTTTTCGCTTCCGCTTGTCGTGGAGCACAACATTACGCAAGATATATTTACGCTAAGGCAGGCGAAAGTTTTGAACGAACTTGCCGCAAAAGCAGGCAAGAAAGCGACCATACATATTAAAGTCGATACCGGTATGAACCGTTTGGGTTTTTCTCCGACAGCCAAAAGCATGGATGAAATCATGGAGATATGCGGGATGGAAAACATCAACGCAGAAGGGATTTTTTCGCACTTTACACTGATAAGCCATGAAGTGCACCAAAAGCAGTTTGATCAGTTTACCGGCTTTGTCAAAGAGCTGGAAAACAGGGGCGCCGCTTTAAAATACAAGCATATGGCCGACAGCGTCACGACGGTGGAAGAGCCTGAATTCAATCTTAATATGGTTCGTGTCGGTTGCCATTTATACGGCATAAACTGTCTTACGGACAGGGATTTTCCCTTCGATGTAAAACAGGTCATGACATTTCGCACGAGAGTCGCTTATGTCCATCCGATTAAAAAAGGAGACGGCGTAAGCTATCAGCACATGTGGAAAGCGGAACGAGACAGTATGATTGCGACGCTTCCCTTCGGTTATGCGGACGGTTATCCCCGGTCGTATTTCGGCAAGGGCTATGTAACGATCAACGGCAAAAAGGCTCCGATCGTAGGGCACATATGCATGGATCAATGCATGGCGGACGTGACGGATATCCCCGAGGTCAAAGAAGGCGATATTGCGGTTATATACGGAAGCGGTGAAAACCAGATGAGTATTGTTCAAGCAGGCGTTACGCTGGGCGTCAATCCCAATACAATTATTGCAGGCCTTACAGCAAGACCCGAACGAATATATTACAAAGAATAACGGAGAAAAAGATGAATCAGATGAAAATCATTGATATGCATTGTGATACGTTGCTGGAGTGCTATACAAAAAAAATACCGTTAAGGGACGGCGCGGCGCAGATCAATCTGGAAAAACTTCAAAAAGGCGGAAGCCTCGCCCAATGTTTTGCGATTTTTGTGGTTTCAAACAGTGCGGCAGCCAGAAACGGCGTCAAGTTGAGCCCGTACGAATTCTATAAGGAAATGGTCGCATTATTCAAGAGGGAAATGGGAATCAACGCCGACATGATTGCGCAGGCGTTATGTGCGCAGGATATCCTGAGCAACGAAGCAGGAAAAAAACTTTCCGCCATTCTGACCGTAGAGGATGCCGTGCCTCTGGATGGGAAAATCGAACGCGTAGACGAATTTTTTTCGGACGGAGTCCGCATGATGTCGCTCACATGGAATTATGAGAACAGCATTGGATATCCAAACAGTATGGATCCGCAGCTTCATGCAAAAGGATTAAAGCCTTTTGGTTTCGAAGTCGTATCCAGGATGAACGAACTTGGAATGATGATCGATGTCTCCCATCTTACGGAAGGTGGTTTCGATGACGTGTGCAGAATCAGTAAGAAGCCTTTCTTGGCAAGCCATTCGTGCGCGAGATCGATAGGGTGCCACCAAAGGAACCTTACGGATCGTCAGCTGAAGCTGCTTGGCGAAAAGGGAGGCATTGTGGGCATAAATTTCTGCGCTCAATTCCTGGAGGATCACGGTAAAATATCCTCCGCAGAGAATATTGTCAAGCATTTGGTATACATGAAGAATAAGGCAGGTATCGACGCGCTGGCTTGGGGTTCTGATTTTGACGGAATTGACGAAAGTGTACTTGAATACGAAGATTATGCCGGGTTCCCGTATATTTTAAACGAAGCCTCCAAGTATTTTACAGACGATGAACTGGATAAAATCAATCATGAGAATTTTTTAAGAGTTTTTAAAGATAATATGGGCGCCTAAAGGATACGGCTCAAAATAAAAAGCCGCGGGACCGTCTCAAGCAAGAGAGGTGCCCCGCGGCTTTGTTTTTTTTATTCGCCTTTGGGCGGCCAATGCCAGGAAAATTCTTCAGTAAAACGTTTTTCGAGCTCTTCTTCCTTTTTTGCTTCTTCTTCGGGCACTTCAAACGTATCCGTTTCAATTAATTCTTCGAGCGTAAGCGGCTTAAAGGGAACTGATTCAGGCACTTTGATTTCACTTTCCAAGACTTCTGTGATATCCGGTTTGTCCCAAGCCGGTTCCTTTTGAATTGCATCCCAGGACATGATCGGCTCTTCTTTTTCTTCCTTGGCTATGATCTGGGGTTCCGCTTCCGAAACAATGCTTTCCTGCGCGGCTTGTACCGGCATTTCGTACTCTTTCATTATTTCATAAAAATTGTCTTGATCCAAAGCCACTTCCACAGGAGCTTGAGGTTCTGCTTCAACCTGCTCCTGAAGCGCATCTTCTTCGCTATATTCATTTTCCGGAACCACAATGTAGTGGGCGGCATCCCCTTTGGATTCTTGCCTGGCTTCATTTAAAGATTCTTCGATAGCTTGAGCCGCTGATGCCTGCGCTATTTGGCGGGTCTCTTCTTCCGAAAGTTGTATGGTCGGTTCAAGCAGAGATTCTCTTTCTTCTCTTTCTTTGATCTTTTGTTTCGCCGCTTCTCTTTTTTTCGCCAGAGCTTCGGCTTTCCTTAATTCTCTCAGTTCTTTTTTCTTCGCTTCCCGCTCTTTTCTTCCCAGGCTGCGCAGTTGATCTCTTTCAGCTCTTTTTGCTTCCGCTGCGGCCTGCTTTGCTTCCACTCTCTCTTTTGCCTGTTCTGCCTGCGGATGTTTTTCATGCCGGACCATATACATGGCGTAAACCAGCTGGGACAATCCGTTCAAAATAAAGGCGGCACCGACTAAAGCAAGTTGATTCGAAGAGGAAATCAGGCTGTGCATCAGCATAATAAATCCCACGATAGCGCTGATAACGCCTAGTGGAAGGACTTTCGGCCAATTTTTTGCATCAAATCTGCTGACGGCAAGGCTTTGCGTAAAACGTATGATGCCCGCTACCGCAAGCCAGGCTCCAAAGAAAAGAGACAGCACAGTATCGGTCACTTCGTTATTTAATGTGACAAAACCGAATATAAGAGTCATCATCCCTTCCACTAAAATCGTTTCAGGGAGGCGCTTCTTGCCTGAAAAGAGATAAGCGGACATTAGGAAACTTGCAGAAATTATCATTGCCAATCCCAAGACGAATGCAATGCTCGAAAATGCGCTGCGGTAGTACGCCAGACACCAGGCACCTGTTGCGGAAAGCACGATACCCGACATGACAGTTAGTATTCTCATATGAACCTCCATGTTCTTTTAAACGCTGCACCATTATAATCAAAAGATGCTCCATAGTCAACTTTTGCGTGCGGCAGCATTTTGTGGTATGGTTATATCAGGTGATAAAATGAACGAAGAAAAACTTTACGACATTATAATAATAGGTGCGGGCGCATCAGGCTTAATGGCTGCCGCCATCGCAAAATCAAAGAATGCCGCCTGCCAAATTATCGTGCTGGAAAAGAATCCGTTCCCGGCAAAAAAGATATATGCTACCGGCAACGGACGGTGTAATTTTTTAAATCGCACCGCGACACCGAAGGATTACTTCTGCAGGGAAACCCCCGGCTACATCTCTAAAGTGATTGCCTCGGTCTTTACCGTCATGCCCCCGGGTCGGATGGAAGATGAATTCCGTCGTATGGGTATTGTTGCTGCAGAAGAAGAAGGCCGGTTGTATCCGCGCTCTATGCAGGCAAAAAGTGTGGCCGAAGCCCTTCTTCAAGAATTGCAGCTGCAGGACGTTCGCATACAATGCAACAGCGCTGTTAAAACGTGTTATAAGGAAGGGGAAGTTTTTCATCTCCTTTGCCTGGACGGAAAAGAATATAAAAGCAATAAGGTGATCTTTACGACAGGCGGAAAATCCGGTTGTCAATACGGCAGCGAAGGCGACGGCTACGGACTTGCCAGAAATTTGGGCCATCAAATCATAAAACCCATACCGGCACTGACACAACTTCTTACAGAAGAAAGCACCGATGATCTCTTTGGTGTAAGAGCGCAGGCCGGACTCTGCCTTTGGAAAGAGACAGCCGGAATCAGGCAGTTGGTTGCAGAAGACGAAGGGGAAGTACAGTTTACAAAAGAAGGCGTCTCCGGCATATGCACCTTTAACATCAGCCGGTTTCTCGAACTGGAGGAAGGCTCCGCATACGAGCTTCAAATCGATGTCTTTACGGAGTATACCGAAGCTGAGCTAGGCGAACTTTTCCTTGAAAGACGTGCGAATCTGTCGGAAAGAAAGGCGGGTTTTATGCTGTACGGCCTTCTCCCGGATAAGTTGAGCGATGCAATATTGCGAAGAGCCGGAATCGATGCAGAAGGAAAAGTGAAGGAAATCAGTCGAAAGGTTTTGAGAGAATTGGCAGAGATTTGCAAGACGCTTTCTTTTACTGCGATAGGAACAAAATCATGGAAAGAATCCCAGGTGACAGCAGGAGGCGTCGTTTTGTCCGAAGTACACCCCAAGACATTGGAATCTAAACTCGTAGAAGGCTTATATTTTGGGGGCGAAATTTTGGATGTAGACGGTCCTTGCGGAGGCTATAATCTGGGCTGGGCTTTCGCTTCCGGATATGTTGCAGGTCAGGCTGCCGCGAAAAAAACAGTATGATAAGAATTCACGGAATAAAACTAAATATAAATGAATCTTCTGCCGGGCTTTTATCCAATGTATGCAAAAAACTTAGAATACCCGAGCATACAATCAGAAGGTGGAATATTGTAAAGGAATCTTTAGACGCCAGAGAAAAGCCAAAAATTTTTCGTGTATTCAGCTTGGATATCACTGAAAGTTCTCTTGGGGACGCAGAATTACTGGACAAGGCGAAAAAGGCAGGCATCAATGCTATAAAGGTAAAGGCGGAGCCCTATGCGCCGCCATGCGTCGAAAGGGTGTTTTCTTCGCGTCCTGTCATCTGCGGATTCGGTCCTTGCGGTATTTTTGCCGCTCTGACACTTTCAAGGCTCGGATTACGTCCAATCGTTTTGGAACGAGGCGGAGCGATGGAAGAGCGGGTCAAGGCCGTGGCAGAATTTTGGGACGACGGAAAACTTAATGTTGCAACGAATGTCCAATTCGGAGAAGGGGGCGCCGGGACATTTTCCGATGGTAAACTTACCACCGGCACGTCTGACCCCGTCAATCAGCTCATTCTTTCGGAGTTTGTTGCGGCAGGCGCATCGGAAGATATTTTGTATAAGCAAAAGCCGCATATCGGGACAGATGTCCTGCGTAAAGTGGTCGTCAATATTAGAAAAACCATCGAAGAGTTGGGCGGAGAGGTTCTCTTTTTATCCCGGATGACAGCTTTGGAATACGATGAAGGCGGCATACGGGGCATCTTTGTGAACGAAACGGACTATATCCCCACCGATACCGTGATTCTGGCATTGGGACACAGCGCCAGAGACAGTTTCAGAATGCTGTACGGTAAAGGCATAGCCATGGAACAAAAACAGTTTTCCATGGGCGTAAGAATCGAACATCTGCAGGAAGATATCGATAAAAGCCAATATGGGACCAGCGGTAAAATGTTAAACCTGCCGCCTGCCGAATATAAGTTATCGACTCGAACCCGGGGCGGCAGAGGAGTCTATACTTTTTGCATGTGCCCGGGGGGATATGTCGTCGCTTCCGCTTCTGCGGAGGGTGGCCTTGTCACAAACGGAATGAGCAATCGCAACCGAGACGGAAAAAATGCGAACAGCGCGGTGCTTGTGGATGTCTACACTTCTGATTTCCCGAATGCCCACCCGCTGGCGGGTATCGATTTTCAAGAGCGCTATGAAGCGATGGCCTACGAAGCGGGCGGTGCGAATTATAACGCACCTGTTCAACTTCTGGGGGATTTTATGCGACATAAAACTGCATACGAAAGCGCGGAAGGTTCGGTCGCTCCTTCTTATCGGCCAGGCGTATACTGGACAGAGCTCGATCGGTGCCTTCCGGAATTTGTCGCAGAATCTATTCGGGAGGCCTTGCCGGAATTCGGTAAAAAACTGATTGGCTTTGATTGTCCGAATGCGGTTTTGACTGCTCTGGAAAGTCGAAGTTCATCTCCTGTAAAAATATTGAGAAATAAAAAGGGAGAAGCCATAAGCTCCTCCGGGTATTTTATAAACGGTTTATATCCGGGCGGCGAAGGCGCCGGCTATGCTGGCGGAATTATGTCTGCCGCAGCAGACGGGATTCATTTGGCGGAATCGGCCGTTCGCAAAAGGGATTGACCCGTCATTTCTTTTGGAATGGGCAAACCCATTATTTCCAGCAGTGTGGGTGCGATGTCGCAAAGGCTTCCTCCATCCGCTAATTTTTTTTGACTTTGCCCGACTAAAATCAAAGGCACGGGTGCTGTTGAATGAGCCGTTGCAATGCTGCCGTCTTCTTCTACCATATGGTCCGCATTTCCGTGATCGGCGGTAATCAGCAGACTCCCCTCTGCCGCGATGATGGCTTTCTCTATTCTTCCGACACATTCATCGACAACTTGAACCGCTTTGATCGTTGCTTCGAAAACCCCTGTGTGTCCGACCATATCGCAGTTGGCGAAGTTCAATATGATGACATCATAACGATGTTCTTTTATTTTTTCTATCACAGCATCTGTAATCAGATAAGCACTCATTTCGGGTTTTAAATCGTAATGGTCGACCTGTGGGGAGGGGATGAGAATTCTGTCTTCCCCCGGATTGGGCGCCTCCACTCCTCCATTGAAGAAAAAGGTAACATGTGCATATTTTTCGGTTTCAGCGATTCGAAGCTGATTCTTTTTTTGAAAGGAAAGATATTCTCCCAGAGTGTTATTCAGTTCTTGCGGGGAAAAGGCGACGGCAACATTCGGCATGGTTGTATCGTAGCTCGTCAGACAAACATAAAAGAGGTTCGTCAGGAATTTTTCTCTGACAAAATTCTTGAAGTCGGGATCCACAAAAGCGCGTGTAAGTTCTCTGGCTCTGTCGGGGCGAAAATTGAAAAATATCAACGCGTCGTTGTCCGCGACGGATACCGGTGGTTTCTCATTTCGTGCGATGAGACAGGGAAGAACAAATTCATCGTTTATCCCGGCTCGATATGATTCGTTTAGGAGATCCATAGCGGATTCCCCGGATTGTCCTTCTCCATGGATAAGGGCTCTGTATGCCTTTTGGACGCGCTCCCAACGATTGTCTCGATCCATTGCATAATAGCGTCCCATGATACTGGCAATTTCGCCGACACCTGTTTTCAGCATGTACTCTTCTGTCTGCCTGATGTAATCATCGCCACACGAAGGAGGTACATCTCTTCCATCCAAAAATGCGTGGACATAGACTCGGTCAAGTCCGAAAGTTTTTGCCATATCCAATAAAGCAAACAGATGGGAAGTGTGCGAATGGACGCCTCCGTCGGAAAGCAGCCCCATAAGGTGCAATGCGGAATGGTTTGCTTTGGCGTGTTTCATCGCGGAACAAATCGCTGCGTTTTCAAAAAAACTTCTGTCTTCGATCGCGTTGTTTATTTTCGTAAGCTCCTGCCAAACGATTCTTCCGGCTCCCATATTCAAATGGCCGACTTCGGAATTTCCCATTTGACCCGTCGGCAAACCTACCGCTTTCCCGGAAGAGAGCAGAGAGGTGTGCGGGCGCGTCTGAAACAACCGATTCAAATGGGGCGTTGCCGCGCATGATATGGCGTTGACTTGAGATGCCGGAGACAGGCCATAGCCGTCCATGATCAAAAGCATTGTAGTTCTTTTCATTCTTCCCTCCAAATTACTCCTAATCATACCATAAATCCGTACCATAGTGTATAATTACCCAGAGGTGGAAAACATGAAGTGGACCGAGAGACAGGCGCAGGCCATAGAGGAAAGAAACACGAATCTCCTTGTATCTGCAGCGGCAGGTTCGGGGAAGACCGCAGTTCTCGTCGAGAGAGTAAAACGTCTTATTCTCGAAGAACAAATAGGGATCGACGAAATACTTGTCCTTACATTTACCAATGCGGCAGCTTCGGAGATGAAGGAGAAAATTCTTAAAAGCATTAACGACGAATTGTCTTCCTGCGAAGGAAATCAAGAGAAACAACGATTTCTGCGCCGGCAGCTTCTTCTCATTCCCAGAGCGAATATCAGCACATTTCATGCGTTTGCATTGGAAATAGTCCACCGATATTATCATATTATTGACATTGCGCCGGCGCTTTCCATCTGCGATGTATCAAAGCAGAAAATTCTCAAAGACGAAGCGATGCAGGAGTTGCTGGAAGATTGTTTTGAGCAGGGAAGCGAAGAATTTCGGACTTTCCTGGATGATTACTGCTCTTCGCGCGACAATGAAACACTAAAAGACATGATTTTTGATTTTCATTCTTTTATGCAAAGCCTGCCGGATGCCGACGAGTGGTTTCAATCGGCGATGCAAAGTTTAACGGCTTCGGACATTCCTTTAGAAAATAAACCGATTCTCGTGTATTTAGCCCGGAGAATAGACGATGGGCTGAATATGACGATTTCATATTTCAATAAAGCCATTGATCTTCTGACGGACATCAAAGATGCTGACGGACGCCCTGTCCTGATGCGCCTGGCCCAAAAGATGAAGGAAGATGTTTCGGCTGTAGAAAGTATAAAGGAAGTACTGGTTTCCGGAAAATTCGAAACCGCTGTGGCTGCTATCCGCGCCGGCATAGCTTTTTCGAGGATTTCTGCGGATAAATCCGAAAAGCCATATTATGAAGAGAACTTAAAAGAAGATGTTACGGAATACAGGGACGCAGGGAAACGCCGCTTCAAGAAAATTCTGCAATGGTGCACTTTCGGAGATTTCCCCGCCGTTCAAGACGAATTCGCCATGATCGGCAGCGTCGCGGCAACATTTTATCGTTTGGCTTGCGACTTCGATCATCGTTATGCACAAAAAAAAGAAGCTCAGAAAGTTTTGGATTTTTCGGACATAGAGCATTTCGCTCTTCGGATATTGGAAGATGCCGAAGTATGTATGGAATACCGGGAAAATTTTCGATATATATTCATCGATGAATACCAGGACAGCAACATGGTTCAGGAAAATTTAATCTTGCGCATATGCAGATCCGATAATCTTTTTATGGTCGGGGATGTTAAGCAGAGTATCTACAAGTTTCGCTTGGCTGAACCGGAACTTTTTATCAACAAGTACTCTTCTTTTAAATCAGGCGACAGCGTTACCAGCAAAGTAATTGATTTAAACAGTAATTTTCGCAGCAAAAATGGCGTCATAGATTTTGTAAACGAGCTTTTCGGCACTATCATGAATAAAAAGAGCACCGGCCTGGATTACGACTGCGATGCGGCGCTGGTAAAAGGATGCTCCTATCAGGGGCCTTGCGATTTTAAAACAGAGTTGTACCTGGTTGATGCCAATCCGGACGCAGAAGAGGATTTCGACGAGGAGATCGCTGAACTGAAAGCCGTTGAACTGGAGGCATTACAAGCTGTTTCAATCATAAAGCAAAATCTCGGGCAAACCATTTACGACGATCAAAAGAATCAGGAACGCCCGCTGGCGTACAGAGATATGGTCATTTTGCTCCGGGCAGCTCGAGGTAACGGGGAAATTTTTTATCAGGCGTTGGCGGATGCCGACATCCCTGTTTTTCTTGACAGGAACGAAGGCTATTTCGACACGATTGAAATTCAAGTATTCTTAAACCTTCTTCGTATCATTGACAATAAGAAACAAGACATCCCACTTCTCAGTGTTCTTCGTTCTCCGGTTTTCGGTTTTTGCGCGGACGAATTGGCATCGATAAGAATATTCGCAAATCAGCAGTCGTCCGGACGTGTGCCGTATAACGAAGCCTTTGAAATTTATTCGAAGCAGGGTGATCAGGAGCTTTTAAAAGAGAAATGCTCAGCGTTTTTGAACCGCTTAATTCTATGGCGAAAACAGGCAACTTTTGTTCCTTTGGGCGACTTTTTATGGGAACTGCTGGTAAGTACCGGATACCATGATTTTTCCGGCGCTATTTCCGGAGGCGATCAACGGCAGGCGAACCTTAAAGCTTTAGTAGACAAAGCCACCGAGTACGAAATGCGAAACGCGAAAGGTTTGTTTGGCTTTATCAACTACATAGAGGCTCTTGCCGGTCGAAACGGGAAAATTGATATCGGTCAGGCGAAAATCCTATCCGAAGGCGCCAATGCTGTTCGCATTATGACAATACACAAGAGTAAAGGATTGGAATTTCCGTTCGTTCTTTTGGCCGGGATGGGCAAGAAGTTGAACTCTCATTTTAACAGACTGCCGGTAGCATATCATAAGGAGCTTGGCTTTGGATTCCGGTTATCGAATTCAAAAAAATCCTTGCATTACGACAGCATTGCATTGCAAATGATAAACGATAAGGCAAAGCAGGAAGATCTTGCCGAATCCATCCGGATTTTATACGTTGCGCTCACCCGCCCCAAAGACAGGCTTCTTTTGCTTGGGGCGGCAAAAGATCCCATGCGCGCGTTAGACAAAGCGTATAAGATTCTTCCCGGCGACGTGGAAAGTGCCGCTACTTATATGGAGATGATTGTTTCCGCCATGAGAGATTCGCTGCAGATTAATGTGATAGGGCGTGAACAGCTGGAAAAGAACAAAAATCGGCGCTCCGTTGATAAAACAGAGCTGCAGCAAACGCTGGAAGAAGGGTTTGCTGTGGACGAGCGCGAATGTGAACTTTCAAAAGCAGAACTGATCAAGCGTTTATCGTTCAGCTACCCTGATCAGGAAAATGTAAAGTATAAAACAAAATATACCGTGTCGCAAATTGCTGCCTTGGAACGGAATAAACATACCGACCTTCCCAAGGTTCTTTCTGCGATATACAACGAAGAAGAGATGCAAAAGGACTACAACGCCGAAGAATTCTTGTATAGCGCGCCAAAGTTTTTATTCGAGGAAAAAGCTCCGGACGCTGCGGAAAGAGGTACGGCGTATCATATTGTTATGGAACATATTCCATTTACGAAAGAAGGGAAAACATCCGGAGATATCGCAAAATTCATAGAAAAACTTACGGAAGCAAACGTACTGTCCCCTTCGCAGGCAGCTTTCGTCAATGTGGATAACATAGCTTCTTTCTTTGCCTCCCAAACAGGCAGGCGGATGATGGAATCAATCGAAATTTTCAAAGAAGCGCCTTTTGTGATGAAAAGCGTCTATAACGGCAGCGAAGTGCTTGTGCAGGGAACCATCGACTGCTATTTCAAGGAAGGCGATTCTCTTGTGCTGGTCGACTACAAGAGCAATTACATCGATAAGTCAAAGAAGGCGGAAGAAATCAAAAGAATGGAGCGGATTTATCTTCCTCAAATGCGCCTTTATAAAGAGGCATTGGAAGGAATATCCGGATTGAGGGTAAAAGAAAGTATTATTTATCTTTTTGGAATAGACGATCAACTCAGTCTGAAATATTAAAAGGAGGTTGCTATGGTATTTGTTTATATTACAGAAGGATTCGAGGAAATCGAAGCACTGACTCCGGTCGATGTGCTGCGGCGCGCCGATATAGAAGTGGCCACGGTTTCAATGGAAGAACAGTTATATGTCAGAGGCGCTCACGACATAGAAATAGCATGTGATATGACTTTCCATGAGAGCGAAAAGTTTACGGCGGATATGCTCGTGTTGCCCGGCGGAATGCCAGGGACGATGGGCCTTGCAAAAAGTGAGCAATTGCTATCCAGAATTCGCAGCGAATACGAAAAAGGCACATGGGTTTGTGCGATTTGTGCCGCGCCGCTTGTGCTGGCAAAGGCAGGGATTTTAAAAGGGAAGAACGCCACGATTTATCCGGGCATGGAAAAAGAAATAGAGGGAGCAATTTACTCCGGGGAAACGGTTTGCGTCGACGGCAACATTATTACATCCAGAGGACCCGGGACTGCTTTGCCTTTTGCTTTTGCATTGGTTGCCGCAATGGCGGGAAAAGAATCGATGGATTCATTAAAGAGGAGTATGGTTGTTCATGCTTAACATAGACCTTCATCTTCATACAAATTACAGCGATGGCATCCAGTCTCCGCAAGACGTCGTAAGAAGGGCAAAAAGCTGTGGCTTGGACGTGATAGCGATTACAGACCACGACGGAATCGGCGGCGTAAAACCGGCTCAGGAAGAAGGGCAGCGGATTGGGGTGCGTGTCATTTCCGGCGTGGAGCTGTCTGCCGAATGTTCTTATGCCGCATTTAACTCTGCTTCGGAAATGCACGAGATGCACATATTAGGCTATAACATGAAGCTTGACAGCCTTGCTTTATCGGACAAGATGGAGGATATCCTACGCAGAAGGCGGGATCGCAACGAAAAGCTGCGGTCGGCTTTTATGGAAAAAGGGATCACAATCAGCGAAGATGAATTACAAAGGCATTCTCCTTCGGGGTATGTGGGAAAAGTTTCTTTTGCACGGGCGTTAGCCGGCAGGGGTTTTGCCTCGGATATCCGCGAAGCGTTTACTTCGAAAAAATTGCTTCAGGCGCCCGAAATCAAGTCCATTAGAAAAGTCAAGACGTCTGCGGGCGAAGCGATCAATATGATTCATCAGGCCGGAGGTTTGGCGTTTTTGGCGCATCCTTTTCAATTAGGTTATGCTTCCTTAATGGATTCCCCCCAAAATTTTAGAGAAAGGCTTGCCTTGATTTTATCTGAATTGAAAATATTGGGATTGGATGGGTTGGAATGCTACTATCCGACGCACGATCAGGAGCAAACAGACTTTCTTCTCCGGTTAGCCGATCAGAACGGTTTCCTGGTGTCAATCGGCTCGGATGACCACGGTCCGGATGTCCGGAAAATTAAAAAAATCCACTCGTTTCAAGTGGAGGCAGATATAAAGCGACTGGAGTGGATCGGGAAGCTGAAATAATATTGCATTTCAATGCGCAATCTAAATGATAAAATCACAAATCGATTCCAGGTTTGACTGCGAAAAATATAGATTTTCCAGCGGAATCCATCGGTTTTCAAATACTGTGAAACGTTCGGCACCTTCTCTTCGCAGCAGGCGCTCCGCTTGCTCTTCTTTGGAAATGGTAAGCAATACCTTTATGTCGTAAAGATGACGAAGCGAAGGATGCAGGCTGTAAGTACCTTCTATGATTGTCAGCGGCAAAAACGGCAAAAATCGTTGACTCCTATATGACATTTCTTTGCAATCAAAAGGCTGATACCGAATTTCGGACGGCGCATTCGCCGAATCAATAAAAGGAGCCACATCCGTAAGGAAACGTTCAAAGTGGACATTGCCCCCTGCAGCGGCATACCGTTCCTTGGTCCTGAGTTCTTTCGGCAAAAAAAAGTCGTCCATAGGTATGATACGTGCGTTGAATCGTTCTTGCATTACTGCGGCAAGACTCGTTTTCCCCGACGCGCAAGGACCGTCTATTGCTATTGTTAGGCTGTTTTTTTTATGAAGGCCGGCTTGTATCGCCGCGAAAAGCGGATCAAAATTTTTTTCCATGGGTTGATTGTAACACATCGCATCAAGAGGGGAAACTGCGAAAGTGCAGAGGCATAAAATTTACTTGACAAATTATGTAAAAATAAATATAATATTACATGTCTAGTGTTCTTGGGAGCGGGCATTGAGAAAGGAAACAGCAATGAACGGTACGGTTATCGAGGTTATGGAGACCGCAAAATCCTACAACAAGAGCGAAAAGAGCAATAAAAGCCCAGAGAAAGATCAGAAGAACGATGAATTTACGTACGAGATTAAAGAGCATATCGGAGTTCTTCGGACAAGTGCAGGTGGTTGGACAAAAGAATTGAATCTTGTTTCCTGGAATGGAAAACCCGTAAAATATGACCTCCGCGAGTGGTCGGAAGATCATAAGAAAATGTCCAGGGGAGTAACTCTCACAAAAGCAGAAGCAAAAGTCATGTTTCACTGGCTTTCAGACAGAGATTTTTCCAAAACGGATACCGACGAAGAAGATGAATAGTAAAATAAGCGGAGAAATCTCCGCTTATTTTTTATTTTTTGGAGCCGGATCTTTTAGTTCAGGTATCGCACCGCCTGCAATTGCCCATAAATATAAGCTTGCAACGGAGCCGTAAGGCGAATAGCGGCGACAATACTTGTCAAAGAGCTTTCTGTCGATTTTTCGATGCCGATAGAGCATACGAAAACCTCTTAGTATAGCTAAATCTCCATAACTGACGATATTCGGCCTTTGCATGCAAAATATCATCAGCATTTCCGCTGTCCAAACGCCGATACCTTTTAAAGCGGAAAGTTCCTGAACAACTTCTTTGTCGCTCTTGTTGTGGAGCTCATCTATTTTTAGCTCTCCACTGAGTACTTTATGTGAATTGTCTATGATATATTCTGCCTTACGAAAAGACATGCCGAACTTTTGCAAATCTTCCAGCGGCGTGCCGCAAATTTTTTCCGGTGTGATGTTACCGTAAAAATCCGTCATTCTTTTCCATATTGTACGATGGGCAGCTGTCGAAATCTGTTGACCGACGATGCTGTTGACCAGCGACTCGTACAAGTCTGTCTGCACCGGCCTTTTGATCGGACCGATTGTTTCGATGGCTTTCCCCAATATCGGGTCCTTGCTTTTTAGGTAATCTGTCGACTTTTCGTCATATTCAAAATACAATTCTTTTCCTCGCATTCACGTTATATGGTACAATTATAGCATAAGAATGGTGGCTGCACGAGCGGATAAACTGTGCTTCATCCATTCTGTGAATATGTTGTTTCAAATGATAAAAATGTTTAAAGAGGTGTAACATGAGAGATTTACCATCCTGCGATACGTTGGCTGTATACAAAACGCTCAGCGCATCGGGGTGTAACCTGTTTGCAAAAAACAGTGACAGAGATATAGACGAATCACAGCTGCTTCAGTTTTTCCCTCCCGAAAAGCACAAGGCAGGCGAAAAATTAAAATGCACGTACATCGAAGTGGATCAAGTAGAGGAAACAGCCGGAATGATCGGTTCGAAACCTTGGTGGATATGGGGTTTTGAGCATGGGATCAACGAATTCGGTGTCGCGATCGGAAACGAGGCGGATTGGTCCGAAATTCCTCCCAACGATAAGGAAGCTCTTCTTGGTATGGATCTTTTGCGTTTGGGCCTTGAGCGCGGCAAGACAGCTTACGAGGCGATGCATGTCATCATCGATCTTCTGGAGGAATACGGCCAGGGCGGTTCGTGTTCCTACGGCGGACCTGTCGATGATTCATACCATAACACTTTCATGATAGCCGACCCACAGGAAATCTGGCTTTTGGAAACGGTAGAAAAGCATTGGGTGGCAAAAAAGATTACCGGCGCTCATTTCATTTCCAACCTCTATTCCATCGGAACAGAGTACGACGAATGCTCCGAGGGGATCATTCAATATGCCGTTCAAAACGGATTGCACGACCCGGCTCGTCCGTTTGATTTTGCCAAAAGCTTTATGCTGATTAACAGCCGTTTTATGACGGGTCATTTAAGGGGAAGCAGACTGAAAAAGCTGAAAGACGGGGTGACCGAAAAGTATGAACCCGATCATCTTTGGTCGATATTAAGAGATCATTACGAAGGGGATACGATATACTCCCGCTGGAGCCCCGCATCTGCGTGCTGTGCCTCGATATGCATGCACGGCGCAGAGCCGGGGCCGGCGCACACAGCGGCATCCATGGTCATCGAATATCGCAATTCAAAGTTTAAGGAGCTTCTATTTACTTATTGGGGGTCCATGTGTCCTCCCTGTTCCGGTTTTGCGATTCCGTTTTTTAATATCGGCTACGTCCCTTCCGCTCTGGGCATCGGAACAAACAAGTACAGCGAAGATTCTTTTTGGTGGAGAGTCAAGCGGATGCAAATAGCTGTCGAGTCGGATTATAATAAATATATCAAGGATGTGCAGGAATCCCAAAGCGTGCTTTACGCGGAGTTTAAATCCGCAGCAAGCGCGGCTCTTTCTAAGGCGGAAGCTCTTTTTGCCGAAGGCAAGGCGGAAGAAGCGAAAGCCTTGCTGCGCGATGTAACGGACAGCTGTTTCGCTCTCGTTGATAAGGCCGTGGCGGCTTTAACCGAAAAAATCGAGAGGGATATTGAATGTAATTCACCGGAAATTTATCGCGCCCGGTTTATCAGTACATTCAAGAATAGAGTAGGCATGTAAAGAGCCGTGAACAGAGAGGAAATCTATGGATATTACTGTTAAATTTTTTCCAAAAGGAGAAGGGCGCAGCCTAACCGTTCAAGAGGGAATCAGCATCGAAGCTGTTTTAAAGATGTTTTCTTCGGAATTGCCTTACGATGTGTATGCCGCGCGACTGGACAATCACGTAGTTTCTCTGGACACGGTGCTGCCGTCTTCTTGCGAAGTGACATTTTTGGATATTCGTGATCCTTCCGGTAATCAAGCCTATCAAAACAGTGTGGTAGCATTATATTTGGAGGCGATTAAGCAAGTTTTCCCAAAGGCGGCCGTCACCATCGAACACTCGCTCAACAGAGGCATATTCACTACGGTGTCTTTGGGGCGCGCGACCACTGCGCTGGACGCTTTGGCTATCGAAAAAAAGATGAATTCGCTGGTCAGCCGGAATCTTCGGTTTTTTGACATTGATCCGGATCTTCAGTTAGTTGCGCCTACTACGGGCTATGTAAAATCTTTTGACCTTAAAAAGTGCCGGAACGGAATTGTCGTTCGCATCGCTGAGCCGGGCCATCCGACTTGCTTAGCTCCCTATCGGGATGACAAGAAGCTTCATCAAGCATTTGACACACAGAAAAAATGGGATCGAATGTTAGGCATCGACTATATGGAAGATTTGAACAATATGATTAAAGACGGAAGTATCAGAGATATTATTCAGATATCCGAAGCATTGCACGAAAAAAGCATTGCAGGCATTGCAGATCGGATCGTCAAAGGAAAAAAGCGTGTCATTTTAATCGCCGGACCGTCTTCTTCGGGTAAAACAACGTTTGCTCATCGCCTCTGCACGCAGCTTTGGGTAAACGGAGCAAAGCCCATCTATCTTGGTACGGATGATTATTATTTAGACCG
>CAZSPZ010000001.1:146697-206375 GCA_964608965.1 uncultured Oscillospiraceae bacterium
TCAATTCCGGCCGGGCCGGACGGAACACAAAATTTTGAAAATCTTGACTCTTTGGATATTCAGCTTTTCAACCGTCACATGAATGCTTTGCTCGCCGGGGAAACCGTCGATATCCCTTCCTTTGATTTTGGAGCCGGCAAGAAAATATACGGCAAGAGAATAACAACTGCTTTGCCTTTACAGCCCATCGTCATCGAAGGAATACATGGGTTAAATGAAAAGCTTACCGCTCAAATACCGGGAAAGGCTAAGTTTAAAATTTATATCAGCCCACTGACGCAGGTTCGTATCGACAATCACAACAGGGTGCCGCTTACGGATGTACGCAAACTCCGGCGCCTTATCCGGGATGCTTCCTATCGCGGATGGGACGCAAAGCAGACGATAGAAGCCTGGCCAAAAGTAAGGGCCGGCGAGGACGTTAATATTTTCCCTTACAGCATAGAGGCCAACGCCTTCTTTAATTCAGTCCACGTCTACGAATTGGCTGTTTTAAAGAAATATGCAAGGCCGCTTTTAGAAGAAATCGGAGTGGAAGACGAAGAGTATTCAGAAGCGCAGCGTTTGCTTCGCCTGCTTAGCTTTGTCCGCGAAATAGAGGACGATTCAATCATTGCCAACAATTCAGTCATTCGAGAATTCATCGGAGGAAGTATTATTTTCAAGGGAGACGGCGAATGAAAAAATGCATAGGCGTCGTCGGAGGCATCACGGTAGATTTGGAAGGACGACCTTTTAACGATTTAATTTTACGGGATTCCAATCCCGGCACGTTGGAAATCACTTATGGAGGAGTCGCCAGAAATATTGCGGAAAATCTTCAGAGAATGGATGATTTTGCGGTTTGTTTTTGCTCTGCCGTAGGCGAAGATGCTTATGCGAAAGACGCTGTGCTGTCCCTTTCTTCTATTGGGGTGGACGTGCGCGGTATAAAGGTTATTCCCGGAATTCGTACCGCAATGTATCTTTCCATCCTGGATAAAGAAGGCGATATGGCGCTGGCTCTTGCTTCCATGGACATCCTTGAACATATTTCTCCCGAAATTGTTCAAGAGGCGGAGGCGGCGATGAACAGCGCGGAAGCTATTGTCCTAGATGCAAATCTTTCTCCTGAAGCGCTTCGATATTGCGCGCAGCGATTTTCGGACAAACCGATATTTGTAGATCCGGTATCTGTGAACAAAGCAAAAAAAATAAGAGAAATCATGAATCGCTGCCATACGATCAAACCGAATAAAGTCGAGGCGGAAGTCCTGGCGGATATGAAAATAGAAACGGAAGAAGATCTTACGGAAGCGGGCAGGCGCATTCTGCAATCCGGCACAAAAAGAGTTTTTATATCGCTTGGAAAAGACGGTGTGTTTTATATGGACGAAAGCCGCAGCGGCAAGGTCCGCCCGCCCGAGAACTTTCAGATCGTCAGCGCCACCGGGGCGGGCGATGCCATGTCCGCGGCCGTAGTTCGAGGTATGGTCTTAGGCCGCGACACGGCCCGCATCGCACGCGATGCGGTACTTGCCGCCAGCGCCACGCTGATGGTCAAAGCCCCTGTCAACCCGGAAATCGGCACTTTTTTTAAGGAAAGAGGAACAGAAAATGAGTTTTAGAGAGTATATGGATATTTCCCCGGAGGTGGCAGACGCTTTGAAGTCCTGCAAAGCCGTTGTGGCTTTGGAATCCACCATCATTTCTCACGGAATGCCTTATCCTGAAAACGTGAAAACCGCCATGGCCGTGGAAGCCGTTATCCGGGAGGCCGGCGCTGTTCCCGCAACCATCGCTGTTTTAAAGGGACGACTTAAAGTGGGACTGACCGAAGAAGAAATAGAATATCTAGCGACAGCCAAAAACGTCTGGAAAGTCAGCCGGAGAGATCTTCCTGCGTTGATTGCGGCAAGTCAGGACGGCGCCACGACCGTTGCAGGCACCATGATCATTGCCGCTATGGCCGGAATAAAAGTTTTTGTTACCGGAGGTGTCGGCGGCGTTCATCGGGATGCCGGAAAAACCTTTGATATTTCCGCCGATTTGGAAGAGTTGAAAGAGACGGATGTAACAGTCGTTTGTGCAGGGTGTAAAAGCATACTGGATATCCCGGCCACCCTTGAATATCTTGAAACATCAGGAGTGCCTGTCGTTACGTATCAGTCGGACGAATTTCCGGCTTTTTACAGCGCTAAAAGCGGTTGCAAAGCGCAGCTGCGCATGGACACGCCCTTCGCCATCGCAAAGATGTTGAAAGCAAAGTATGCATTGGAGCTTCGAGGCGGCGTTCTTGTTGCCTGTCCGGTGCCGGAGAACCACGAAATACCTTTCCCCCAAATGGAGGAAATCATCGACCAAGCGCTGAAAGATTGCGAAGCGTTCAACATAACCGGGAGCAAAGTAACACCCTTCCTTTTAGACAGGGTCGTAAAACTCACCGAAGGACGCGCTTTGGCGGTAAATAAAGAATTAATTTTAAACAACGCAAAAGTCGGCGCGGAAATCGCTTTGGAATTAATTAAATAATTTCAATTTGGCCTTGCATTTTTTTAACCTCGGCAATATAATGATAACGATAATCATTATCATATATGCAGAGAGGAAAATGATGAGGTATTCCCGACAAAGAGAAATGATATGGCAAGCGGTTGCGGAAAAGCCGGTTCATCCTACGGCGGACCAGGTCTACAAGACGGTGCGCGCAAAAGATTCCAGAATCAGTTTAGGCACCGTTTACCGCAATTTAAACCAATTGGCAGATGCAGGCGATCTTCTCCGGATTCCCGTTGCGGACGGGAGGGATCACTTCGATTGCAATGTCAGAAGGCATTATCATTTGCACTGCACAAGTTGCGGCGCATTCAGCGATTTGTCGGAATCTCTTACAGAAAGTTTGTCTCAGGTGCTTTGCGGCATCAGCGATCAAACAGGTATGATTGTCAACCATGAACGCATTCAATTGGAAGGCCTTTGCGAGACCTGTGCGAAGGCACGAAAAGCAAGGGAACAACAAGAAAATGTTGCAGAAATCTCAGGTTAAGAAAGAAGGAGGATCACGTGAAAGATTTAAAAGGGACAAAGACAGAAGAGAATTTAATGGCAGCATTTGCCGGCGAATCTCAAGCCAGGAACAAGTATAACTACTATGCTTCCAAGGCAAGATCAGAAGGATATAACCAGATCGGGGATCTGTTTGACGAAACGGCTTTAAATGAAAAGGAACACGCAAAGCTTTGGTTCAAAGCAGCCCATGGTATCGGTTCCACCATCGAAAACCTTCTGGATGCTGCGGCGGGAGAGCATCAGGAATGGACCGCCATGTACAAAGAAATGGCCGAAACCGCCAGAGCGGAAGGTTTCGCCGAAATCGCAGCGCAGATGGAAGGCGTCGCAGCCATCGAGAAAGAGCACGAAGCGCGCTACAGAGTTCTTGCGGAAAACGTCAAGAACGACAAAGTCTTCAAAAAGGACGAAGAAGTGGTTTGGCAATGCTCCAATTGCGGACATGTTTACAAAGGAAATAGAGCCATGGAATTATGCCCTGTCTGCAAACATGAGATGAAGTACATGGTCGTAAAAAACGAAACATACAAATAATTTATTTCTCAGCTGAATAGAAAGGTGATTATTATGGAACAAAAATTTTACAGATGCGAAATTTGCGGAAACATCATTACGCATTTAAAGGACAGCGGAATCCGTGTCGTCTGTTGCGGTCAGGAAATGACAGAGTTAGTCGCAGGATCTGTGGATGCATCCTTAGAAAAACACGTACCTGTCATTACACAGGACGCAGGGAAAGTAGTCGTCAGTGTCGGCAGCATCGCTCATCCCATGACACCCGAACATTACATCGAATGGATTTGCCTTGTTAAGAAGGACGGCTGCGAAGTAAAATATCTTGCACCCGGCAGCGAGCCCAAGGCTGAATTCGCTCTCAGCAACACGGATTCAATCATCGGCGTTTATGAATATTGCAACCTCCACGGGCTTTGGAAGGCATAAAAAATTCTTGACACACCACGTTGGAGTGCTATAATACACACAACAATTGAATTGTTATAAACCGTAGACGAAGAGAAGTAATCTGACATGGCAAGCTTAAAGAGAGTTCCGACAAGATGGAAACGGAGCAGCGGGCGGCAGACGAATGGGCTTCGGAGGGCGGCTTGAAAAAGGAAAACCTTTAGTAGATGCCGACGGGAACCCACCCGTTATCCATCGGGGCGCGTATGATGGTACGCGTAGCGAGTGGACGATTTTCGTCAATTCGGGTGGTATCGCAGAAGCAATCGCTTTTGTCCCGTAAAAAGGGCAAAAGCGATTTTTTTTATTACTGTTTTCACGGCAAGAGAACAGTCCATCTGCCACAAATCCAGTACACAAGCTAAAAAAGCGGAGGTATCTCAAATGAAAAACATCATGAAAAAGACAATGACAACCCTACTGGTGCTCGCTATGGTATTTTCTATGGCAGCGTGTTCAAGCGGCGGCGATGCCGAAGATTTGCCTAAAATAGGAATTCTTCAATTTGCTCCCCACGCTTCTTTGGACAACTGTTATGCCGGCATTCTTCAAGGTTTGGAAGAATCAGGATTTGTGGACGGCGAAACTTGCGTCATCGAATTTATAAACGGACAGGGAGAAAGTGAAACAAACGCTTTAGCCGCGGCAAATTTTGTCAACGGCAACTTTGATATCATCATCGCCATCGCAACGCCTTCTGCCATGCCCGCTTATGCGGCCGCAAAAGATGCAGGCATTCCTGTCGTGTTTTCGGCAGTGTCCGATCCGGTCGGGGCAGGCCTGGTTGAAAGCCTGGAAAATCCGAACACGGGAGCCACGGGAACGAGCGACGGTTTAAATTACGAAGGACAGTTTGAACTGATCAGAGCTTTCCAGCCCGATGCAAAAACAATCGGTATCCTTTATACAACTTCCGAATCCAATTCGCTCGCACAGCTTCAAAATTATCAAGCGATTGCTCCCGGTTATGGATTTGAGATTATTGCACAGGGAATTACGGATGCTTCCGAAGTTGCATCCGGAGCGGCATCTCTGGTTGCTGCCGGTGTAGACTGTATCAACAACCTGACCGACAATAACGTAGTGAACAACTTTTCCGTCGTGACCGCTGCCACGGATGCGGCAGGCATCCCCTGCTACGGTTCGGAAGAAGAACAAGTCGCAAAATACGGGTGTGTGGCCTCTGAAACGCTGGATTATATTGCGCTTGGACACACAACAGGCGTCATGGCCGCAGAAGTATTGAAAACCGGCGAAATCAACAGTGTTCCCGTCAGTGTGGTAACCGATTCGGAGCCGGTATATTCCTCCGTCAATATGGCAAAATTCAACCTTGCGCTTCCGCAAGCGTATGCAGACGCCAGGGAAAGGAATGAATAATGGACTTATCCATTTTTCTGAGTTTGGCTGAAGTTGTTCTCCGGGAAGGTTTTATCTACGGAATCATGGCGATGGGTGTTTATATCACCTATAAAATCCTTGATTTTCCGGATCTTTCCGTAGATGGTACTTTCCCTTTGGGTGCATGCATTGCAGCAGCGTTGATCACTGCGGGCTTTGACCCTTGGGCCGTGTGCTTTGTCGCTTTTGCCGCCGGAGCAGTTGCCGGCAGCATTACAGGGCTGCTTCATGTCAAGCTTGGCATCACCGATTTGCTTTCGGGTATTTTAGTGATGACGGCTATGTGGTCTGTGAATCTTATCATCACCGGAGGAGCGGCCATTAAGCAGTTCTTTAACATGGAGACCATTTTCAATTCCGGGATCGTTACGATATTGCCCGAACCCTTGTTTGCCCACAGGCAGATCATCATGGTCGGACTTATCGCACTGACTGTAAAATATGGTCTGGATTGGTATCTCTCCACAAAAAACGGCCTGCTTCTAAGGGCTTCGGGGGATAACAGTCAGTATGTGACAAACTTAGGGAAAGATCCCGGATCGATGAAGATTTTAGGCCTGGCCATCGGCAACGGATGCACGGCTTTGGCAGGTTGCATTTTAGCGCAGCTGAACCAGAATGCAGACATCAATTCAGGAAAAGGGATGGTTGTCATGGCCCTTGCGGCAGTCATTATAGGCATCAGCGTTTTCCGCAGACTTAGCTTTGTAAAATTTGTTACGATGGCGGTTTTAGGCGCTATTCTTTATAAGGCCTGCCTGATGGTCGCCTTGGAACTGGGCTTGCCCAACAGCTACTTAAAACTGCTGATGGCAATTTTACTTACACTGGCCATCGTATCGGAAAAATTCAAGGTAAAGGGAGGGAAAAAATTTGCAAAACAGTGAAATAAAACCTCTCATAAGAATGGAAAACATCCACATGCATTTCAATCCCGGGACAGTAAACGAAATTGCAGTGTTCGATCATTTTGATTTTTCGGTGAATCGGGGTGAATTCGTTTCTGTCGTGGGCTCAAACGGCTCCGGAAAAACCACGATGCTCAACCTTATCTGCGGAAGCTTTCCCATGGATCAGGGGCGTATATTCCTGGATGAGAAAGATATTACATCGATGCCTGAACACAAGCGTGCGGCAAGAATCGGCAGAGTATTTCAGAATCCGTCAAAAGGCACGTGTCCCAATCTTACCATCATGGAAAACATGTCGCTGGCGGAAAATAAAGGCCAGGCTTTCGGACTTAGAAAAGGCGTCAACAAGCGACAGGCTGATTATTACAGGAGCCGGCTGGAACTCCTGCATTTAGGCTTGGAGGACAAACTTCACATTATGGTTGGCGCTTTATCCGGGGGACAAAGGCAGGCATTGGCTTTGTTGATCGCCACGATGACACCCATCGATCTGCTCGTTTTAGACGAGCACACGGCCGCCCTTGATCCCAAGTCTTCCCAGACAGTCATGGATTTGACGCTCCGTGTGATCGAGGAAAAACACCTTACCGCACTGATGGTAACGCACAACCTTCGGTTTGCCGTGGAATATGGAAACAGGCTTGTGATGATGCACGAAGGAAAAACCGTCATCGACACAAAAGGGAAGAGTAAATCGGACTACACCATCGAAAATTTACTGAAAACGTTCAACGAAATATCCATAGAATGCGGGAATTAAAAAGCACTTGAACGATTCCTCAATATCCACAAAAAAATGCCCCGAGGCAGCCCATTGGACTGCCTCTTATGTTATAATTAAGCCCAGAGCGTCGAAGGAGAAATGAATGTTAGATTACCTGGAAAAATTGAACCCACAGCAATACGAAGCCGCCACATATCTGGACGGCCCCCTTCTTATTCTTGCCGGTGCGGGAAGCGGAAAAACCGGAACGATGACACACCGTATCGCCTATATGATCAAAGAGGCCGGAATAAGCCCTTATTCTATTCTTGCCGTCACGTTTACCAATAAGGCTGCCAGAGAGATGAGGGACAGAGTCGAAGCGTTGGTCGGGCCGGTTCAAGGCATGTGGATCCAAACGTTTCACTCGGCTTGCCTTCGAATCCTGCGCAAAGATGCGGATAAAGTCGGCTACGAAAAGAGTTTTGTGGTATATGATCCCGTGGATCAAAAATCCGTCATCAAAGCGATCATCAAAGAATTTGAGCTGGATGAGAAAAAGTACGCGCCCAACTATGTGCTCAGCGAAATTTCGGCTGCAAAAGAGCAGTCGGTCAGTGCCGGCGAATACAGAAGAAAATACGGCGACAGTTTGCATTACAAGGATCTTATAGAACTGTACGACAGGTACGAGAAGACACTGAAAAAAAACAATGCGATGGATTTTGACGATTTGATTCTTCGTACAGTCCAACTGTTTGAATCCGACGAAGCCACGCTGATAGATTATCAAAAGCGTTTTCGCTATGTGATGGTCGACGAATATCAGGACACAAATCTTTTGCAATATAAACTGGTAAAAATGCTGGCAGAAGAGCACCACAACATTTGTGTGGTGGGCGACGATGATCAGTGTATTTACCAATGGCGGGGAGCCGATATCCGCAACATACTGGAATTCGAAAAGGATTTTCCCGGTGCCAAAGTCATTAAATTAGAAGAGAATTATCGTTCCAGCTGCAACATTATCGAAGCCGCACACAGTGTCATCTCCAAAAATAGGGGACGCAAAGATAAAAAACTGTGGACAAAAGCGGAAGCCGGAGAAAAAATCAACTACTACAGGGCTTCCGACGATAAGGAAGAAGCCAGATACGTCGGCGCTAAAATCGAAGCGCTGATGCGAAAAGACAACGAACTTCGATTTTCGGACTTTGCGATTTTATACAGGACAAATGTTCAGTCTCGGCGTTTTGAGGAGTCGTTGTCCGCGAAGGGAGTTCCCTATCAGGTATTGTCCGGACTGCGCTATTACGATCGCAAAGAGATCAAGGATATTCTGGCATATATGCGTTTGGTTCTTAACCCCAAAGACGATGTCAGCCTTCTTCGAATCTTGAACGAACCCAAAAGGGGAATCGGCAAAAAGACGGAAGAAAGCCTGCGCGTTCTTGCCAGAGAACGCAACGAGAATTTAATGGAAACGCTCAAGGATCAGGAGATACTCGAGAGTTTTTCCTCGAAAGCCAAAGACAGCGTCCGGGAATTTGTGGGTGCTTTGGAATCGCTTCACCTGGAGCAAGGCAACATGAAAGTCGCCGATATTTACGATACTGTTCTGATGCGCACGGGATACCTTCCGGCGCTGGAAGAGCAGCATACCGTGGAATCAGACAGCCGCATAGAAAATCTTCTTGAATTTAAATCTGTTATTCTTGAAAAAGAAAAAGAAAAGTCCACCTTGGATGAAACTCTTTCTTTAGAAGAATTTATGGAAGGACTTACGCTTCTTTCCGATATAGATAATCACAATCCAAACGAAGACGCTGTGTCGTTAATGACGCTGCACTCTGCCAAGGGTTTGGAATTTCCGGTTGTTTTCATGCCCGGAATGGAGACAGGCATCTTTCCAAGCTATCGCACCATAGACAAGGGCGAAGGAATGGAAGAGGAAAGGCGTCTTTGCTATGTGGGAATGACCAGGGCCAAGCGGTTGCTTTTTATGACGAGCGCCGAATGGAGAATGTTGTACGGGAAAACAGACCTTACAAGCGAGTCGCTGTTTTTAAAAGAGATCGACAAAAAGTATCTTGACGGAGACGCTATTTACGAAAAAAAGGCAGGCAGTACATCCTTCGCCAGATACGACATAAAGGCTCCCTACTCCGAAGGACCTTACATTTCTCCTCTATCCAGCCTTACCGCCGTCAAACAAAATCCGGCAGCCAAGGCCACGCTTGCCAATGTGAACGTTGCGGCAGGAGATAAAATCAAGCACGAGAAATTCGGATTCGGCACGGTGATCGATGCCAGAGGAAATGTCCTGACGATTATTTTTGATCAGGAGGGAACAAAAAAATTGGCAAAAGATTTGGCGCCGCTGCAAAAGGTGGAAGAATGATGGATCCTAAAAAGCGCATGGAAGAGCTTTACGAGCTGATTAACCTTCATAACGACCGATATTATAATCAGGACGACCCGGAAATCAGTGATTTTGAATACGATAAGCTCAGTGTAGAGCTAAGACGCCTGGAAGAAGAGTACCCGCTGTTTGCCCGGCAGGATACCCCCACGCAAAAGGTAGGCGGTTCAACGAAGCGCGAATTGAAGAAAGTCGCTCACGATGTGCCGATCATCTCGTTGCAGGATGTATTTTCAAAGGAAGAGGTCTATGCTTTCGTGGAAAAAGTGCAAAAAGAGCAGCCGGATGTCCTTTTTATTGTCGAGAAAAAAATCGACGGCTTAACCGTTGTGCTGCGCTATCGAAACGGCACGTTGGAAGAGGCGATTACCCGCGGCGACGGCAGTGTGGGCGAAAGCGTCTATGAAAATGCGCTGGCGATCAAGAGCATTCCCAAAACCTTGCCGGAGAAGCTTGCGTATCTGGAAGTTCGTGGAGAAATATACATGTCTTCGGAGAGTTTTCGTGCCGCCAATGAGCGGCAGGTGATTTCCGGCGGGAAACTCTATCAAAACCGCAGAAACAGCGCTGCCGGCACCATGAGGCAACTGGACTCCTCCGTCGTCGAAAAAAGAGGTCTGGATATTTTCGTGTTCAACCTGGAATTGGCGGACGGCAAAACATTCACTTCTCACAAAGAAACATTGGAATGGTTGTCGTCACAAGGATTTGCAACGAGCCCCGATCTCAGAGAAGCAAGATCCGCCGATCAAGTATGGGAGGCAATTGAGCATATAGCACAAACCCGGTATTCTTTAAATTACGGTTTGGACGGCGCCGTGGTCAAAGTGGACAGCCTTTCTGTTCGAGAGCAGCTTGGCATGACGTCCAAAGTGCCCAAATGGGCCGTTGCTTTTAAGTATCCTCCCGAACAAAAAGAAACGGTTGTCGAAGATATCATTGTTCAAGTGGGAAGAACAGGCCGAATAACACCTCTGGCTGTTTTAGAGCCTGTCAGGCTAGCTGAAACGACTGTCGCAAGAGCAACGCTTCACAATCAGGATTACATCAACGAAAAAGATATTCGAATCGGAGACGTCGTGCTTGTTCAAAAGGCAGGCGATATCATCCCGGAAGTCCTTTCCGTGGTGAAAGAAAAAAGGCCGGATGATGCAAAAGAGTTTTCCCTGCCGGATCAGTGCCCGATTTGCGGCTCGCCGGTTGCAAGGGAGCAAGACGGCGCGCACATGTATTGCACAGGTCAGTCCTGCCCCGCAAAAGACAGCCGATCCATTGCCTATTTCGTGAGCAAAGACGCCATGAATATGGAAGGTTTTGGACCTTCTGCGGTGGACTCGCTCATTTCGGAGGGTTATATAAGAAACGTGACGGATATTTTTACCTTAAATCAGCAACGGGAAAAGTTGATCAAGGAAGGCACCGTCGGAAAAGAAAAGTCGGTTGACAATCTGTTGAAAGCTATAGAAAAATCCAAAACAAACGACATCGATCGACTGATTACAGGGCTTGGCATTCGCAACGTCGGGAAGCAATCAGCGAAAGTGCTGGCGGAAGCCTACGATTCTGTTTGGGAGATCATGGCGGCTTCGGTGGAAGAGCTGATGAATCTGAAAGACTTCGGAGAAATCGTGGCAAAAGACGTATACGACTTCTTCCACGCAGAGAAAAATCGTGATATAATCAACGGGTTGTCTTCGCTGGGTGTCAACATGAAGTCCGGTGCAAAAGCGAAACTTCAGGATAGCAGATTCCAAGGTAAAACGTTCGTGCTTACCGGCGCATTACCCGGCATGGGCAGAGATGAAGCGACTGCGCTGATCGAAAGTTTCGGCGGAAAAGTTTCCGGCAGCGTCTCCTCCAAAACCGATTATGTTCTGGCCGGAGAGGCGGCAGGCAGCAAGCTTGTCAAAGCGGAAAGCTTGGGCGTTCAGATTATAGATGAAAAAATCCTCCTGGAAATGACAGGCGGAAGCAAGTAAGGAGAGCTGTTTTTCAATGGATTGTATCACCTTAAAACCGGGAAAGCTGGAAACGGAGTTTCTGGAAGAGCTGGTTTTTAAAAATGTAAAGCACAGAAGACCCGAAGTGCTCGTTCGCCCGGGTGTGGGAGAAGATTGTGCCACGCTTGATTTCGGCGAGTACGAATGCGTCATGTCCACCGACCCCATAACAGCGGCAATATCCGACATCGGAAGGTTAGCCATACACATCACCTGCAACGATATCGCTTCAAACGGCGTGGAACCGCTTGGAATCATGCTGGCGGTCATGCTGCCGATCGGCACGACCACAGACGACATAGAGCGTATCATGCAGCAGGCTGCGGAAGTAAGCGAAGAACTGGGCGTTGAAATTATAGGCGGGCACACGGAAGTCACTCCTGCCGTAAACAGACCGGTCATCGTGTCTACGGCCGTGGGCAAAACATTGGCCGGCGGCTCGCAAAGAGCGACTGCGATGCGCCCGGGAGACCTTATTTACATGACAAAGCAAGCCGGCTTGGAAGGCGCGGGCATCATTGCCAGCGACTTTGAAAAGGAACTGACGAACGTTCTTACGCCGGAAGAATTGAATACGGCGAAGTCGTATTTGAAAAACGTAAGCGTCTTAAAGGAAGGTATTGCCGCGGGAAAAGTAGGGACTGCGGGCATGCACGATATTACAGAAGGCGGCGTGCTGGGTGCGGTATGGGAACTCGCTGAAATCGCAGATGTAGGCTTAAGGCTCGTTTATGCGGATATCCCTGTCACAGAGCCCATAAAAAAGATTTCGGCTCATTTTGGAATCAATTATCTTCGTTTAATCTCTTCGGGAAGCATGATGATCATCATCCGTCCGGACAAAGCACTACAACTGGAAACTGCAGTAAAAGCTGTCGGTGTATCTTTATCCAAGATCGGCGAAGTGCTGCCAAAGGAAGCGGGCAGGATCATGGTTCTTGCAAATGGGAAAGAGGAGGTCATCGATCCTCCCGGAAGCGACGAACTTTACAAAGTAATCAAGTAGCTTCCTTGACTAAAACGGAAGATATTCATATAATAAATCTTGAAAGCATTCAATCTGAATTGCCTTGGGATAGCTTCGCGGGCTGCGGTTTGGGTCCTGCGCAATAAGAATCTGTGAACCTCGTCAGGTCCGGAAGGAAGCAGCGATAAACGGAATCTCTTATGTGCCGCAGACAAGCCTATTCCATTGGTCGGCGAAGCTAACCGAAGGCAATTCTTTTAGAGCGGGAAAGGAAAGTTTATGTATCAGGCGCTGTACCGGAGTTACAGACCGGAAACTTTCGATACGCTGCTGGGGCAGGAGCATATCGTTAAGATTCTGAAGAACCAAATAAGTACGCAGACCACCGGGCACGCTTACCTTTTTTGCGGTACAAGGGGGACCGGCAAGACGTCCACGGCCAGGCTCCTTGCCAAGGCTCTCAACTGTCTGGCCCCGCAAGACCAAAGGCCTTGCGGAGAATGCGCCGCCTGCCGGGAAGTTGCGGCGGGCACCTTCGTGGACGTCGTCGAAATCGATGCCGCGTCCAACAACGGCGTAGACAATATCCGCGAACTTCGCGAAAGCGTCAATTATCCTCCCGCAGTAGGACGTACAAAAGTATATATTATCGACGAAGCGCACATGCTTTCAGCTTCTGCAGCCAACGCGCTGCTTAAAACGCTGGAAGAGCCGCCTTCGAACATTGTTTTTATATTAGCGACCACAGAGCCGCACAGACTCCCCGCAACAATCGTATCCCGGTGCCTTCGTTTGGATTTCCATCGGGTTGCGGAAACGATCATCAGGCAGCGCTTCAAGGAAATCTGCGACGAAATGGGCGTACAGATAGGCGAGGACGCTTTAGGCTTTATCGCGGCCAATGCCGACGGTTCCGTTCGAGACGGACTTTCTTTGCTTGATCGCTGTATATCCGGCTCAAAATTCGTTACAAGA
Organism: uncultured Oscillospiraceae bacterium; assembly: GCA_964608965.1. GTDB lineage: Bacteria > Bacillota > Clostridia > Peptostreptococcales > Anaerovoracaceae > UBA10908. Next base: position 160,088 of record CAZSPZ010000001.1, read on the forward strand.
GAAGATGTGTTGAATTTGCTTGGAATGTCGGGAGAAGAAGTCTATCTGGATATTACGGGAAACGTATTGAAAGGCGAGGTCGGCGAGGCGCTTCTTGCCTTCCACCAAGTCCTCTCCGCCGGAAAAGAAGTGAATCAATTTGCAAAGGATTGGGTTGAACACTTCCGAAGCCTAATGATGATAAAATACGTAAGCAACCCTGAAAATGTTCTCAACCTATCAAGTGAGAGCATCGAACGACTTAAAACGCAGGCAGACGGCGTCAGCCTGCAGGATATCAAACGCTGCATCATAGAATTGTCCAAAGCGATTGCAGAGGCAAAATGGTCCCCCAAGCCAAGAGTTCTTATTGAACTGGCGATCGTAAAAATGGCATCGCCCGATGAACCTCCCGTTCAAAGGCTTTCGAAACCGGAAGCCGGTCAAGCGGGCATTCAAAAGTCTCCCGAACATGCGCATAACTCGCCCGCACCGGGACAAAACCCGCCGGAGATAAAGAAATCTTCGGAGCAGGCACATGGAGCCGAAGATGCAGCAGTCGTATGGGCGGAGCTTTTATCCGACAATAAAATTCCCAAAATGCTGAAAACCTGCGGGAGTATTATAAGAGAAATGACCGATAAAATATTTACTATAGAAGTCGGAAATACAATACTGGAAGATCAGTTTAAAAAAGAAAAAGATCTCTTCGAAAACCTGATGGAAGGAAAAATAGGGAAAAGGCTTCACATGGAGCTTGTCATAAGACCTGCAGAGGTCCAGGAATCGTTTATATAACCCGGAAAGGAAACAATATGGGAAAAGGTATGAGAGCCGGAAAGAAACCCGGCGGCGGAAGCAAAAATAATATGCAGGGACAAATGGCTCAAATTCAGGCGATGCAGCGGCAAATGGAAGCTGTTCAAGCTCAAATTGACGAAAAGGAAGCGGAGGCTACGGCCGGCGGCGGCGCTGTCAGCGTAACCGTCAACGGAAAGCATCAGCTTGTTAAAGTCGCAATCAAGCCGGAAGCCTGCGATCCGGAAGATGTTGAAATGCTGGAAGATCTTATTTTAGTTGCAGCCAACGAGGCTTTGCGTCAGATTGACGAAATTTCGCAAGCGGAAATGGGCAAAGTAACCGGCGGGCTTGGACTTCCTCCCGGACTCTTTTAGATAAGGATTTTTATGAGATATTACGCAAAGCCCCTTACGAAGTTAATCGCCGAACTTTCCAAGCTTCCCGGTGTCGGCAGCAAAAGCGCCCAAAGGTTGGCATTTTATATTCTTTCTCTTTCGGAGGCAGAAGTTGCTTCGCTTGCCGAAGCGATTACGGATGCCAAAACGAATATGAAATTTTGCTCGGTCTGCGGAAACCTTACCGACGTGGACCCCTGTTCCGTGTGCACAGACTCTTCCAGAGACAGAAACACTGTTTGCGTGGTCGAAAGCCCAAGAGATGTGTCTGCCATGGAGCGAATCCGCGAATTCAGAGGGTTATATCACGTGTTGAACGGCGCTATATCTCCCATGGACGGAATCGGTCCGGATGATATTAATTTAAAATCCCTCATTATAAGGCTTCAGGAGGGCGAAATTACAGAGGTCATTTTAGCTACGAACCCCAATATAGAGGGTGAAGCTACAGCCATGTACATCGCCAGGCTCTTAAAACCTGCAGGGATAAAAGTCACAAGAATCGCCCACGGTATACCCGTAGGCGGAGATTTGGAATATGCCGACGAAGTGACATTATCCAAGGCCATGGAAGGTCGAAGAGAAATATAGCCGGCTTTGTGCAAGCCACACAGGCAGGAGGAAGCATGAAAAAAGTTTTAATCAAAGGCGGCCGGGTGATCGACAGCCGTCAGAAACTGGACAAAGTAACAAATATCCTGATAGAAGACGGGAAAATCGCCGCCATAACAGACGATGTTCCCTCGGCAGACGAAGTGATCGATGCTGCGGGTAAAATCGTTAGCCCCGGTTTTGTCGATTTGCACATGCACGAAGATCCCTACGATGCGGCCACCGGTACAATAGCGCAGGATATAGCCGAATCCATGGCGCTCATGGGCGTCACGACTTGCATGGGCGGAAATTGCGGAGATAATTATTATCCCCCCGAAAAATACCTGGACTACATGGACGAGCACGGAAACTGCGTCAACATGGGTCTTTATGCCGGACATACATACATCCGGGAAGCGTGCGGCGGCAAAGATAAATACGCTCCTGTCAGCGATGATACGATCGATCAAATGGAAAAAATGGGTCGGGAGCTTTTGGATAAAGGCTGCATGGGCGTGTCGTTCGGCGTTAAATACGTTCCGGGCACCTCTTGGGAAGAAATCATACGTCTGGCCAAACTGTGCAAAAAGGACGATCGAATTGTTCCCGCGCATATCAGAAACGATGTTTCAAGAGTGTTTAAGGCTGTAGAAGAAATGGCTGAAATCGCAAGGGAAGCGGGTGTTCGCGTTCAGGTTTCTCATATCGGGAGCATGGCCGGGTACGGGCAGATGGCCGGCGTTTTGCGGGATCTTGAAAAGTACCGCGAACAGGGCATCGACATGTATTTTGATTGTTATCCATATAGTGCGTTCAGTACGTTTTTGGGCGCAACCACGTACGATGACGGTTTCCTGGATGAATATCAAGCGGATTATGACAGCGTTCAGCTTGTGGACGGAACGTATGCAGGCCGCCGCTGTACAAAGGAAATATTCGATTGGGCAAGAGAGCATGAACCCCAAACAAAGACGATCGGCTATTTTATGAAACCCGATGATATTGTTCTTGCCCTTCAGCATCCCTACGTTATGCTTGCCAGTGACGGCTTGCGCAGCGGCAAGAAAGGGCATCCCCGTGCGGCGGGAAGTTTCCCCAGATTCATTTGCGAATATGTCAAGACCGGCAAAGTGGATTTAAAGGAAGCGCTGCGAAAAATGACGGACATGCCCGCACAGAGGTTGGCTCTTCCGCGAAAGGGAAACCTATGCGTGGGTTCTGATGCGGATATTACGATTTTTGATGTCGAAAAACTCCAAGACAGAGCGACGTACGAAGAACCTGCTCTTGCTCCCGAAGGAATCGATTATGTCATCATCGGCGGCGAAATTGCCGTAGACCATGGGAAACTGATCAACGGGAAGCTGGGGCGTGCCGTTCGCTTTGGAGCGTAGAACGACGGATTGCGCCTATAAACCGGAAAGGATACGAAAATGAAGGAACAGATTATAGAAAGAATTTCCTCCATGCCCGGTCATTTGGGTATGTACTATAAAAACCTTAAAACGGGCGAAGAGATATCCTATCACCAGGACGAATCGTTTTGTCCGGCCTCTGTAATAAAGCTGCCGATTTTTATGCATATATGCCGGCTGGCGCAGGAAGGCAAAGTGAGCCTTGCTGAAACTATTCAGTGCAGACACGAAGACAAACTGGGCGGGTGCGGCGCTTTGCGCGCATTTACAGACGAGCCCCACGTTTCGATAGAGACTCTCTGCGAATTGATGATGACGATATCCGATAATTCGGCGACCAATCTTTTAATCAAGCGCTTCGGCCGGGAATATCTGAATAAAGCTTTCGAAGAGATGGGGCTTTCCATCACCAAGATCAATCGTTTGCTCTTTGATTCGGAAGCGGCTGCGAGGGGAATTGAAAATCAGATATCTCCGAAGGAAATGGGCATGCTGCTGGAAAAGATCTATCACAGATCTTTTGTGGATGAAAAGACTTCCTGCTATATCGAAGACATGCTTGTCAAACAGCAAATCAACCATAAGATTCCCGGAATCATAGGGGACGCTGCCCGGATTGGCCATAAGACAGGCGAAGATGACAGCATTTCCAACGATGTTGCCATCGTTTACGCGCCGGAACCTTTTATTTTGTGCTTTGTGTCCAACGAGACTTTTGTTCCGGACTTTGAAGTTTTTATCAGAGAAACTTCCTACGAATTGTTCCTGGCCTGCGGAGGCAGCATATGATGACATCTCCCGGCAGGATTGCATTTACAATCTTTGGGTTTGATATCATGTGGTATGGTATCATGATCGCTTCCGGAATGCTCTCTGCCGCAGCGCTTGCTTATTTTCGCGCGGATAAGCTTGGTTTGAATAAGGATCGCATCGTGGACATCGCGCTGTATTGCATTCCCGCAGGCGCCATCGGCGCCAGACTATATTATGTCCTTTTTGAATGGGATTATTATTCTCAGCATTTGGGCGAAATATTGAACTTTCGCTCAGGGGGCCTTGCTATTCACGGAGGCCTTATCGCAGGAATCGGGCTGGGGCTTTACTTGGCCGGACGCTGGAAACTGGACATCAGAAAGTATATCGATATTGCGGCGCCCTCCATTGCCATTGGGCAGGCCCTGGGGCGCTGGGGAAATTTTTTCAACAGCGAGGCGCACGGCGGCCCGACGGATTTGCCCTGGGCGGTTATTGTTGATGGAGTTTCGGTTCATCCGACTTTTTTGTACGAATCGATATGGTGCTTTTTCCTTACGGTTTTCCTTGTCTGGTACGAAGGAAAAAATCGCAAAAAGTTTGACGGACAACTCTTTCTCATGTATGCTTCCCTATATTCCGTGGAACGTTTCTTTGTGGAAGGGCTTCGTACGGACAGTTTGATGCTGGGTCCATTGCGGCAGGCGCAGGTTTTCAGCCTGATCACCATCGCCGCTTGTATCGCGATGTATTTTTATATGGTGAACCGTATAAAAAAAGAAGAGGAGAGAAAGATTTGAAATTAGGAATAGTAGGACTTCCCAATGTGGGAAAGAGTACCCTCTTTAATGCGATTACCAAGGCGGGGGCAGATGCTGCGAATTACCCGTTTTGTACGATAGAGCCCAACGTGGGCGTCGTTACTGTGCCCGATGAGCGCATTAAAGTCCTCCACGAAATGTACCATTCAAAAAAAACCGTCTATACCACCATAGAATTTTATGATATAGCAGGCCTGGTAAAAGGTGCGTCCAGAGGAGAAGGATTAGGGAATAAGTTTTTGGGCCATATAAGAGAAGTGGCTGCCATTGTGCATGTCGTACGCTGCTTCGAAGATCCGGGCGTCGTGCATGTGGAGGGCAAAATAGATCCTTTGTCCGACATCGAAGTGATCAATACGGAATTGATTCTCTCGGACATGGACATTTTGGACCGGGCGATACAAAAGACGCAGAAGAATCTTAAAGGAGATAAGAACCTTGCCAATGAATTGTCTCTTTTAAAGCGCGTTGAAACCGTTCTTAACGAGGGAAAATCCGCCAGAACCATGGATCTTTCCGAAGAAGAAGCAAACATTATAAGAGACCTTAATCTTTTATCGTTTAAACCGATTATCTACGCGGCAAACGTGGCCGAAAATCAAATAGCGGAAGGAGATGAAAATCCCTTCGTAAAGCAGGTGGAAGATTTTGCCGCTACGGAAGGATCCGAAGTGGTTGTGATATCAGCGAAGGTGGAGGCGGAACTTGCCGAACTTCCCGAAGACGAGAAACAATTATTTTTAGAAGAGATGGGAATAAAGCAATCCGGTTTGGAAAAGCTGATTAAAGCTTCCTATCATCTCTTGGATTTGATTTCCTTCTTGACAGCCGGAGAGCCCGAAGTGAGAGCCTGGACCATAAAAAGAGGATCCAAAGCACCCCAGGCGGCAGGGAAAATTCATACGGATTTTGAAAAGGGCTTTATAAGAGCCGAAACGATCGCCTACGACAGACTGATCGAAAGCGGCGGGAATTTGGCTGCCGCAAAAGAAAAAGGTTTCGTTCGCAGCGAAGGCAAAGAATATGTCGTGAAAGACGGAGATGTCATGCATTTCTTGTTTAATGTATAAAGAATGAAAAACGAAAAAGGACTGAAAATTTATTATCTGGCTACAATAAGCGCCGCTGTATTGTGGGGCGCTTCTTTTATTGCCACAAAACTAGCATACGAAACATTTGCTCCGATCCAGGTGGGCGCTGCAAGAACACTGCTGGCTGTTGTTGTTTTCTGGATGATTCGCACCATAAAGAAGGATCGCCAAGTCATTCGCAAAGAAGATCGCTTAAGAATAGCGGCCAGTGGCTTTTTAGGGACGACACTGTATTTTACAGTTCAAAACATAGGAGTGGGAATGACTTCGGCTTCTAATTCAGCGCTGATTGTCGCTTCTTTCCCTGCGATGACCATGCTGCTGGAGTTCTTAATTTATCATACCAAGCAACCTTTAAAAAAATTGGCGGGGATATTTATATCGATTACGGGGGTGGCTATCCTTTCTCAGGTTACTTTGGGAGGCGATTCGACAACGATATGGGGAAATATTCTGATAGTGGCCGCCGGAATAATCTGGGTTTTTTATAACTTTTTAACCAGGAGTGTTCTGGATAAGTATTCCCCGATGACAATTACCTATTATCAAATGCTCGCCGGAGCAATCCTCTTTGTACCCTTTGTAATTGCTGAAGGCGGCCAGTGGAGCATGCCCGCTCCTCTGGCGATGGGAGCGCTCCTGTATCTTGGCGTAGGTTGTTCGTTCATTGCCTTCTTGCTCTACAACTTCGGTCTTAAAAAACTTTCGCCTAGCGCTTCGGTTTCCCTAATGAATTTAATTCCTGTGGTCGGCTTGATCCTATCCATCTTAATTTTAAAGGAAAGTATCTCTGCCGTTCAGCTTTTCGGAGGAGCTATCGTAATCGCCGGCGTCGCTCTGAGCAGCAATCAGTAACAATATAGGAGAATAAAATGAGTTTGTTGAATGTAGAAAATGTAACCCATGGATTCGGAGCCAGAAGGATTCTGGAAGACGCTTCGTTTCGCTTGCTTAAGGGCGAGCATATTGGCTTAATCGGAGCTAACGGAGAAGGGAAATCCACGTTTTTAAATATCATCACCGGTAAACTCTCGCCGGATGAAGGCCGTGTGGAATGGTCAAAGAGAGTGAGCGTAGGGTATCTTGATCAGAATTCTTCTTTAAAAAAGGGGATGACGATCAAAGAGGTGCTCCGAGGCGCATTTCAGGGAATGTACGACTTGGAAAAGGAAATGCTTGATCTTTACGAGCGCATGTCCACGGAGACGGACGGCCTGGAAGAAATGATGGAAGAAGCCGGAGAAATTCAGCATATGCTGGAGCACAGCGGCTTTTATATGCTGGATTCAAAGATCGAAGAGATATCCAACGGCCTTGGTCTTGGGAGTATCGGCCTGGACAAGGATGTTTCGGACTTAAGCGGCGGACAACGGACAAAGGTTCTGCTTACAAAGCTGCTTCTTGCCGATCCTTCTATTCTTATTTTGGATGAGCCTACCAATTATCTGGATTATGAGCATATAGAATGGCTTAAAAAATATCTCCAGGAATATGAAAACGCTTTTATTCTCGTATCGCACGATATGGAGTTTCTCAACTCCGTCATCAATGTGATTTACCACGTGGAGGACGGTAAGCTTACCCGTTATTCCGGAGATTACGAAAAATTTATGCAGATGTATTCCGTCAAAAAAGGGCAGGAAGTAAAGGCGTACGAAAAGCAGAAACAGGAAATTGAGAGGGCGGAGGATTTTATTGCCAGAAATAAGGCAAGGGTCGCAACAAGAGGCATGGCCAACAGCAGACAGAAAATGCTGGATAAAATTGAAGTTCTCGAGCGCCCGCGAGAGAGTGTAAAACCGTCCTTTTTATTTAAAGAGGCAAGGACGCCCGGAAGGTTTGTCGTTCAAGGCACCGATGTGGTTCTTGGTTACGGAGAACCCTTAACAAGGCCTGTGTCGTTTACTTTGGAAAGAGGACAGAAAATTGCCGTGGTCGGTACAAACGGACTGGGAAAAACCACGTTGCTGAAGACGATCCTGGGCATTCTCTCCCCGTTGTCCGGACAAATTGAACTTGGAGAATTTCTCGAGCCGGGATATTTTGAGCAGGAATCGGGGCAAGACAGCTCGGATACAGCCATGGACTATCTCTGGAAAGCGTTTCCGTCTTATACGAACGGTGAAATCCGAAGGGCTTTGGCTTTTTGCGGGCTGACAAACGAGCATATTACAAGTCAAATGAAAGTGCTCAGCGGAGGAGAAAATGCTAAGGTACGGTTGAGCAAACTGATGCAAAAGGAAGCGAACTGGCTCCTTTTGGACGAGCCGACCAACCACCTTGATGTCGATGCAAAAGAGGAATTAAAGAAAGCGCTCATAAGTTTTAAAGGAACGATTTTGCTGGTCTGTCATGAGCCGGAATTTTACGAGGATTGGGTGACCGATATTTGGAACATCGAAGATTGGACGCTTAAAATAGTGTAAAATTAAAAGGCGGAGATAGGGGTATAACCCAGGTCTCCGCCTTTTTTATCGATGTTTTTAAAGCTCGTTCGCTACAACCTGTTCGAGCGTCTGCGCTTTTCTTATTAATTTCAAATCTCCGGTTTGCGTTAAGAGAACTTCGGGAATCTGGGTATGCGAATTGTAATTGAAGGGAGTCATCGAGGCGCAATAAGCACCTGTTCCACCAATCACAAGAATATCGCCGATTTCCGGTTCTGCCATCTTCCGGGTAAAAATGTTATGCTGGCTGTCCAGACATTGAGAATCTCCGCTCTCGCAGCACCTGCCGACAACGATTGTTTCGTAATCGGAATTTTTTAAAGAATCCGCATCGTATTCAGAAGAAAGAAGCTTTCCGTCTTTTGATACGACATAAAACGGATGCTGAGACCCGTACATCAGCGGGCGAGAGTTTATTTCCATACCGCCGTCTACAATGATAAAGTCGAAGCCGTCTTCGCCCGTTTGCTTTTTATCGATTACTGTTGTAATCGCATAACCGGAGTTAGCCACGATAAAGGTTCCCGGTTCGATTTCCATCTTAAGTTTCCGGTTGGTTTTTTCAAAAAACTTCTCGATCTGCTGTTTTGCATAATCTCCAAGCGCTTTGATGTCCGCAACGATTTCTCCGGGCATTCTGCCTTCCTTTAAGCCTCCGCCAAAACTAACGGTGTCGCAGTCGGGGAAGTATTTTTCAATGATTCCCAGCTCTAAATCGATGTTCTGCCTCCAAACTTCGGGGTCTCCGCCGGAGCCGATATGAACGTGAACTTCGGTAAACTTTATGTGTTTTTCTTCTGCATATTGCAGGGCTTGGTCCACATCAGAAAGATGCACGCCGAAGCAGGAATATTTGTCTCCTGTATTGCGGCTTGCGGATTCCCCGGATCCTACGCCCGGGTGAATTCTTATGGAAAGATTCAGTTTGTTCGCCTGTGCAAAATCTCCGATGCGATAAAGCTGCTGCATAGAGCACACATTATACTTCAGCCCGCTCAATATCATCTCTTCCAAATCTTTTCTTTCCTGATGATCCGGTACTTCCTGTGTTGTCAGGAATATCCGGTTCAGCGCAATGCCGGCCATGTGCGCGCGCTTTGCTTCGTTCAGCGAGCTGGCATCGATCATAAGCCCTTGACCGCTCACGATTTTCAAAAGGGATTTGCTGGAATTTGCTTTCATTGCGTAGCGAACGGTGAGACCGTACGCATTGGGCATCGATAAAGCGGCTTTGCACTTTTCGATAATCTGGCTTTCATCGTATAAATAAATTGGGGTGCCATAATCTTCTCTTGCTTTCAAAATCATCTCTGGGTCCAATTTGCAGAAATTGTTCAATTCGTTCATAACTACTCTCACTTTCTAATACAACGATGCATTAACAATGCTTCAATATTATATCTATTCTCTTGCCATATTACAAGACAGCTCTTCTCTTTCGAAACAAATCTCCGGGCAATATTCCCTGCGGGGCATTGATGCGAAATACACGCATGGGCGTATTGGAAACAGTCTGTTCTTTTCCTTCGGCATCAATCATTTGAACGACGAGAAAAGGTTTTCCGATTTTTCCGGGGGAAACGACTTCTAAAGTGTCTCCGACGCGAAAATAATTGCGGGTTTGTATGGAGACATAGCCATCTTTTGACGGTTCCAATGCTGTTGCTATAAATGTCCAATCCCGAACATATCCGCCGGTGTCGGGGGCAAGAGCCGAAGAATCTCCCAAGTAAAAACCACTGCAATAAGGTCTGTGACTTGTGGTATCCAGCTCATTTTTCAGAAGGTTGATCGGGGCCGCATTATCAATCGCCATCCTATAAGCGTTTACTGTAATGCCTATAAAATAGGGAGTACGCATGCGGCCTTCGATTTTAAACGAAGAGATCCCCGCTTCCTGAAGTTTATCCAGAAATTCAATGCAGCACAATTCTTTTGAACTCAATATCGCTGTTCCGTTTTCACTTTCTTCGATTTCAAAATACTCACCCGGACGCTTCTCCTCCGATAAGTGATAGCTCCAGCGGCAGGATTGTGCGCATTCGCCGCGATTTCCGCTTCGCCCGGTAAGGAATGCGCTGATAAGGCATCTGCCCGAATACGACATGCACATCGCTCCATGAACAAACGCTTCCAATTCCAATCCTTTTGGTGCCTTGGACCGAAGTTCTGCTATTTTTTCTATAGAGAGCTCCCTTGCCAGGACGATTCTTTTCACTCCAAGATTGTAATAAACTTCTGCAGCTTTATAATTCATGCAGTTAGCCTGGGTGCTTAAGTGAACCTCCAAGTCCGGTACACTGCTTTTTATTTCGGCAATTACGCCGATATCAGAAACGATCACCGCATCTGTGCCTGCTTCATATAATGTTCGGGCATATTCCCCAAGCATGGGAATTTCGTTATTATTGGCAAAGCTGTTCACGGTAACATATATTCTTTTTCCTGCTGCATGGACCGTGGAAACCGCTTTGGATAGGGTGTCCGCGTCAAAGCCCGCAGATCCTGCGCGCAGCTGCATAAACGAACCTCCGCAATAAATTGCATCGGCACCGTATTTCAAGGCAGTCAAGACGCCTTCCATGTCGCCGGCAGGAGCCAGCAGTTCGGGTTTATTCATCGATATCATCCTCTCTTTGAATTCTAATCCTATCACAAGAAAGCTTGTTATGCAAAGCTTATGGCGGCGTATTACATTGACGGTAAGGCTTATCGGTGATAAAATTTACACATTCATTGTAACGTGCAAAGCAACTGGAAATGAAAGTTGCTGCTTTGTTGTTTTTTCAGGCATAATTAGTAGGAGGACTGGCATGATGAAAGGAAAAATCGCAGTAGTTACAGGAGCAGCAAAGGGTATCGGTCGGGCTACGGCCATCGAACTTGCCGCTAAAGGGGCAAAGGTTTACGCCAACGGTCGTAACCTGGAAAGTTTAGAAGATATCATGAAAGAAGCTGCAGAAAAGGGATTGGATATAGTGCCTTTGCCTTTTGATGTTTCCAAGGAGGCAGAAGTCGTTAAAAGTTTCAGCGCGCTCCCTCGCATCGATTACTTGGTGAACAATGCTGCGGTGTGTCCCCACATATCGTACGAGAACCTTAAAGAGGAGCACTGGGATTTAATTTTCAGCGTCAACGTAAAAGGCACTTTCTTTTGCACAAAATATGCTATAGAAAAAATGACGGAGCCCGGCGCAGGCATTGTCAATATATCCTCCGGCGCAGGGAAAACCGGCGGCGCATTTGTCGGTATGCCCTATGCCACATCCAAAGCGGCCATCAACAATATGACCATGGCTTTCGCAAAGAGAATGGCTCCCAAAGGAATTCGAGTCAATGCGGTCTCTCCCGGTTTTGTGGAGACGAGAATATTAGACGAGATGCCGATTCCAAGAGATGTCATCAGAGCGGATATCCCCCTGGGCCGGATCGGCACTCCGGAAGATATCGCAAAGTTCGTAAGTTTTGTTCTTTCAGATGATTCCTCCTTTATGACAGGGCAGGTCATTGAAGTGAACGGTGGAGACGTGATGTATTAATTCGCGCGGAACATAGAGGAGGATACTAGATGTCTGATAATAAGAAAGTTGCGTTCATCACCGGCGGAGCAACCGGTATCGGAAAAGGCTGCGTGCTGAAATTCCTGGAAAACGGCTACCGGGTCGCCACGATGGGCAGAAGCCCTGCAAAACTCGAAGAAATGGCTAAGGAAGCAAACAGCGAAGATTTGATATATTTTCAAGGCGATATTTCCAAGCAGAATCAAGTGAACGCTATCGTGGATCAAGTAATAGAGCGCTGGGGGCGTCTGGACGCCGTTGTAAACAATGCGGGAATCTGTACAAGCATACCATTTATTGATATGACCGCAGAGCAGTACGACGAAGTAATTCAAGTGAATCAATACGGCACGTTCTACGGCATGCAGGCGGCTGCGCGAAAGATGATCGAACTGAAAATCAAGGGCGTTATCCTGAACGTATCCAGTGTATTTGCCGAAGTGGCCAGCACGAATATCATCCATTACCATTCCAGCAAGGGTGCAATTTCCATGATGTCCAAAGCAGCCGCTTTGGAGTTGGCTCCCTACGGCATCAGGGTTTTAGCGGTGGCTCCCGGAGTCATCGACACGCCGATGCTGGATATCGACAAGCAGAGAGGCACGTGGGATGAAATTCAAACAAACCACATGCGTGGCCGTGCGCTCACCACAGAGGAAGTGGCTGATGTGATTGCTTTCCTTTGTTCGGATAAAGCCTACGGAATGAACGGTTGCGTCGTACCCATCGACGACGGTTTACTTACGAAATATTAAATTTTATGACCTCCCTGCAGGATACTTGTAAAGGGATTGCAGGGAGGTCCTTTTAAGCGGAATAATCCAAGAAAGGGTGCCCGATTTGTATAATGACAGGAAGCCGGAAATACTGGCTCCGGCCGGTGGAAGAGAACAATTAATAGCTGCTGTGCGCTCCGGAGCAGATGCGGTATATCTGGGACTGACAAGTTTCAGCGCCCGGCAAAATGCAAAGAACTTCGAAGCGGAAAACTTGCGCGATACGGTTAAATATTGCCATGATCGAGGCGTTAAAGTCTATCTTGCTTTAAATACCTTAATCACCGACGAAGAAGCCCAAGATGCAGAGAAAGCTTTAAATATTGCAGCGGAAGCCCGGGTGGATGCTTTGATTGTTCAGGATTTTGCCATCGCAAAATCAGCAAAGCTTCATTATCCGGCCATTCCTTTATTTGCTTCGACACAGATGGCGGTTCACAATGTTGCCGGTGCGAAAGAACTGAAAGCCTTGGGTTTTTCCCGTGTTGTTTTAGCTAGGGAACTTTCTATGGAAGAGATCAGGGAAATTGTCCGGGAAGCCGATATTCAAGCGGAAGTTTTTGTTCACGGCGCTCACTGCATGAGTGTTTCGGGCAACTGTTATTTGTCTTCCATTATAGGAGGGCGCAGCGGAAACAGAGGTCTGTGTGCCCAACCTTGCCGTTTAAACTTTCAGGCAGACGGCAAAGAATATGCACTTTCTCTTAAAGATTTATCCTACATATCTCATTTGCGCGAACTCGCGGAAGCAGGAGTCTGCTCCTTCAAAATTGAAGGTCGGATGAAGCGCGCAGAATATGTGGCGGCCGCTGTTACCGCATGTAAAAATGCCTTGGAAGGAACTCCTGTGGATACGCAGACATTGCAGGCTGTGTTTTCACGAAGTGGTTTTACTGATGGGTATTTAACCGGGCAAAGAGGCCCGGACATGTTTGGATATCGTACAAAGGAAGATGTGCTTGCAGCACCCGCAGTGCTGGATCAAATCGCACAGACATACAAAGAGGAGGAAAACCGTGTCGCTATCGATGTATTTTTGAAAGCGATGGCCGATGTCCCTTCGGAATTATCCGTGTCGGATGGCGAGCATCATGTGGTCGTTACCGGAGAAATTCCGGAAACGGCAATCAATGTGGAACTTTCGCAGGAACAGGCTGAACGCAATATCGGAAAAACCGGCGGCACTCCGTTTTATATGAAAAGATTTTCCTCCATCATCGACGGAGGCTTGATGCTTTCGGCCGCCCAGCTTAACGCGCTTCGGCGTAAAGCTTTGGACGAACTGACCCGGCAGCGCAACGAAACCGTGGCCTGGCGGAGAGTAGATGCGCCCAAGGAAAAACTGCCGGTCTATAAACATCCGTCAAAAAGCGAAATCAGACTGCGCTTCGAAACTGCAGCGCAAATGTTCCCCGAGGCAAAAGAAAAGACAATCATTCTGCCTGTTTGGGAAATAGAAAAGAATTTATCGCTGATAGTAGAATTTGGCAATCGGCTGATCGGGGAGATTCCTTCTCTGGTATTCCCGGAGGACGAAGAATCAACGATAGTCAGACTGCAGGCCTTGTACGATGCGGGACTGCGCCATGTTATGTGCGACAATATCGGGGCGGTTCATTTTGCCCGGGAAATAGGGTTTTTCATGCATGGAGGCCCCTCGCTGAACGTTTTAAATTCAAGTGCGCTCGAGCAGTTTAAGGCGCTTGGCTTAACCGACGCAACGCTTTCTTTCGAGCTTGCATTCGCCAAGGTCCGTAAACTGAAGGGCGACTTGCCAAGAGGCGTTTTGGGGTACGGCTTTTTACCGTTAATGAAGCTTCGCGCCTGCCCAGCAAAATCCTCTCAAGGTTGTATGGATTGCAACGGAACCAGAGTGATTACCGATCGAAAAAAGCAAGACTTTACTTTGATATGCAGGGACAGGAAATATTCTGAACTGTTGAATATCGTTCCCTTATATGTGGCGGATAAAGCAATTCCGCCTGTTGATTTTGAGACATTGTATTTTACGACAGAGGATTCGGAGCATTGTCGATATATCACAAGAATATACGAAGAAAAAGTCGAACCCAATTTCCGAAGAACCGGAGGCTTGTATTACAGAGACTTGCTTTAGATTGTTTCGTTATATAAGGATAAACAAAGATTAGTTATATTTTCGCGTGGCGACAATATTTTATAAAGGAGTAAACTATGAAAAATACGTTGATTGTAATTTCCGCAGAGACCATGGGTGCAGGGGATGACACTTTAGGGAAGCTGTTGATGAAAAATTTTATTTTTTCCATTACCCAGTTGGAACAGTTACCGAAAGCTATGGTCTTTTACAACAGCGGCGCTTATCTTACCGTGGAAGGATCGGCTTCTTTGGAGGATCTTTTGACGCTCGAAAGGGCCGGTGTCGAAATAGGAACTTGCGGAACTTGTCTGAAAACATTCGGAATAGAAGAGAAACTTAAAGTAGGAGCCGTCACCAATATGTATTCGATCCTTGAAAAGCAGATGACAGCGGACCATGTGGTACGACCGTAAAAAAGAGAGTATGATGATATATTTTGATAATTCAGCCACCACCATGCAGAAGCCTTCCCAGGTAGCGGAGGCCGTTTACTATGCCATTAATCACTTTGGAGGAGCTTCCCGGAGCGCGCATCAAGCTGCGATGGCTGCAAACAGGGCGATATACAGCGCCAGAGAAAAAGTCGGGGCGTTGCTTGGAGCGAATCCCATGCAAGTGGTTTTTACGTCCAATGCCTCGGAAAGTCTCAACTTGGCGATTTTCGGACTCTTTAAACCGGGCGATCATGTGATAACCACCGCACTTGAGCATAATTCGGTGCTGAGACCTCTGTATCTTATGAAAAAGAAGGGGATGGAGCTCACCATTATTCCGGCGGACAGCAAAGGGAATATTCAATACGAAGACTTTGCCGCCTGTATGCAGGCCAACACAAAAGCGATTATCTGCACGCATGCTTCCAATCTTACGGGAAATGTACTGGATATCGAGCGAATAAGCCGTATTGCCCACAGCAATCATCTGCTTTTTATTGTAGATGCATCCCAGACCGCGGGGCTGTTGGACATAGATGTCGGCAAGCAGAAAATAGACGTACTATGCTTTACCGGGCATAAGAGTTTATATGGGCCGCAGGGAACCGGCGGCTTATGTGTGGCAGACCATGTGCATATCGATCCATTGAAAGTAGGCGGGAGCGGAACAGACAGTTTTTCATCTGTTCATCCTGTTTCCATGCCCGAAGCGCTGGAGGCCGGAACCCCCAACGGACATGGAATTGCAGGTCTTTCAGCCGCGATAGACTATATCCAGGCAGAAGGTATCGCCAAAATTCGCGAGCGAACCTGTATGCTTGCGCGATTGTTTTACGAGGAAGTCAGGCTCATTCAAGGTGTAACGGTATACGGTGATTTTACGCAAGAAGTCAGAGCACCCATTGTGACTTTAAATATTTGTGATGTCGAATCTTCCGAAGTGGCGGAAATTCTTGACAGAGATTATGGCATTTGTGTTCGCTCGGGCGCTCACTGCGCACCTTTGATGCACATGGCTCTTGGCACCAAATTGCAGGGAGCTGTTCGATTCAGCTTTTCTCATTTCAACACGGAAGCGGAAATCCAAATCGGTATAGATGCACTTAAGGAATTGGCAAAATGAGAAAAAAGTCTGCGAAAATAGTAATAACCTTTCCAAACACATCGGCTGCGATGGCTTTGGATTCTGTCTATACTCCTGCGATGGGCCCGGGAAAGCTTATTCCCGTACCCGGTCAAATTGCCGCAGGCTGCGGCCTTGCGTGGTGCGATCTTCCGTCATCTGAAGAATATCTCCGTAAAATAATGGAGGAAAAAGGGATTCCTTTCTCCTCCATCGATTATTTGGATATGTACTGAGTCTTTTCTGTGCTATTTTTTAAAATCTTCTTTTACTTTTGCCAGAACAGCTTCGTCTCCGAATATTTTCAATGCCTGCAGGCCGATCAGCATGGCCCCTTGTTTTATTGCTTCTCCGGCCTGTTTTGAGTTTGCGTAACTGCCAAACAAAGCGGTATGAAGTGGCGTTCCTTGCGGTGCGATGGATAGGCAGGGGTGAAAAGTAGGGCACACGTAACTCACGTTGCCGGCGTCTGTAGAGGCAAATATCCTGCCCGGATCTCCGTCCAATGCCAAATGCAGCTCCTCGAATGTTTCCGCCAGGCATTTCAATCCGGTTTCGTTTCCCTTTAAGTCGGAATAATCGCGGGTTGCGGGGCTCTTTTCGAAAGAAGTCTGCGTCGCTATGGCGGCACCCTTTGCACAGTCGTCCACGCGGGCTTGTATCTCGTCTGCGTAATCTTTATTTAAAGCGCGCACAAAAAATTCGCAGGAAGCTTCTTCCGGCACCGTATTGGGAATGACGCCTCCGTTTCTGATAATACCATGCATGCGTACATCCGGTTTTACGTGTTGACGCATCATATCAATACCATGAAACATGAGCTGCACGCCATTTAAAGCATTCTTGCCTTCCCAGGGCGCTGCCGCTCCATGGGCAGTCTTTCCATGAAAAGTATATATGTTTCCCCGAAGCGCTAAGCATATCGGCGCAAGAACATTGCAATCGTAAAGATGTACGATCATGGCCATGTCGTAATCGTCAAACACACCGTGATCTATGAGCGTCGCTTTGCCGCCGCCGCGTTCTTCTGCCGGCGTTCCTATGATGTGAACATCCAAATCCAGTTCGTCTTGTATCTTGCGCATCGACAGCCCCGCAAGCACACTGATTGCAGCGCTTACATTATGTCCGCAGGCATGGCCTATTTCAGGGAGGGCATCGTACTCGGTCATAATGGCCATTTTGCGTCTGTGTTTATTGTCTCCGAATACAGCGCGGAAAGCCGTAGGCAGTCCGCCCAGAGGATATTCCACCTCGTAGCCTTCGTCTGTAAGCAGTCGGACGATTTCCTCCGAAGATCGGAATTCTCTGTCGGAAATCTCCGGATGTTCAAAGAGCCAGTTGCTTAAATCCAAACAAGCGGGGTAGTACTTATTCGCCCCTTCCGACAATATTTGCTTTTGTCTTTCATATGCTGCCTTCGTTGTTTCCATTATTTCCATGCACTTCCTTTTTCAATATAACCGTTTAAAAAACTTTTCCTATGTAAAGGACAAAGTCCGTGCGCATCCAGGCCCTCGTAATGCGCTTTCGTGCCGTATCCTTTGTTCCTGTCAAATGCATACCAGGGATATTGTTCGTGGTATGCCACCATTTCCCGATCTCTTGTGACCTTTGCCAGAATGGATGCTGCCGCGATGCTTACCGAGGTTGAATCTCCGCGAATAATAGCAGTTTGCGGGATGTTCAAGTTTTTCAGCGTTACGGCGTCAATTAAAACATGGTCAGGAATGACGGAGAGCCTATGGATTGCCTCTGCCATGGCTTCCTTCGTCGCTTCGAGGATATTGATCTTGTCGATGCAGATATTGTCCCGACGCCCGATTGCCCAACAAAGCGCCGCAGACTTAATTTCTTCGAAAAGCTCATCTCTTCGCTTGGCGGATAATTTTTTTGAATCATCTACTCCAAGCAGAGAAAAATTTTTGGGCAGGATCACCGCAGCCGTTACTACGGGACCGGCCAGAGGGCCGCGACCCACTTCGTCTACCCCCGCAATAAAGAAGCGACCCTCGGCATACAGCGCTCTTTCGTAGCGCTGCATCTCTTGGAGACGCTCCGTTAGTTTATTGATCTGATCTTCCCTGGTCATATCACTCTCTGTCGGCTTGAAATTCTCTGAGATATACTTGTCTTACGCTGGAATTTTCGTTTCGAACGGACTTCATTTCAAAGCCTTTCAATGACTTTAAAAAGGGAGTCAGTTTAGGAAATCCGTAGTTCCTTACATCGAAGTCGGGGTAGCGTTTTAGCAGGCGGTTGCCAAGGTCGCTGATGGAAACCCAACCGTCTTCGTCGGAATTTTCGGCGATGATAGGGGCGATGGCCGCTCTGATTGTATCCAGACTGGTTACAACTGCAACGGGCAGTTCGTCTTCTTCCTCCACGCGCACAATCCCAATATCCTGTGGATGGAATTTTCCGGTCTTCTGGTCTTTTTCCATCTTTGGAACCACTTTGATCTCTGCGGCTTTGCTGACCACAGGCTTTGCTTTGTTGATCACAGGTTTTGGTTTTAGGGCTGTTCTGTTTCTGCTCGGATTGACTTGAGTTTCTCCCGAGAGAATGTCCAGATATTTAAACTTATTGCAAGCGGAGATAAAAGCTTTCGGTGTTTTTTGCTCTCCCATGCCAACAACCATCATGCCGGATTCCCTGAGTCTGGATGCAAGTCGTGTAAAATCGCTGTCGCTGGTTACGAGGCAAAAGCCTTCTACATTGCCGGAATAGAGAATATCCATAGCATCGATGATCATGGCGGAGTCTGTGGCGTTTTTACCTGTAGTATAGCCATATTGCTGAATCGGCGTGACGGAATGCTCGAGCAAAACTCTTTTCCATGGCGCAAGAGCAGGCTTTGTCCAATCCCCGTAAATTCTTTTATAAGTAGCCTCGCCGTCGTTTGATATCTCGTCGAGCACAATTTTTATATATTTATCTGAAATGTTGTCCGCGTCGATCAGGACCGCAAATCGTCTGTCTCTGGTTGCCATAATTCCTCCTTTGGGAACAGCAATAATCTATGTCAACAGTATAATATCACGAATATATGGGGATTGCAAAAAAAAGCACAGGAAGCCTTTACACTTCGAATCGGCATGTTATAATGGTCCTGTAAGTTAAATTTGAACAAAAGGAGGGACCTATGTTTCAAGAAACAAAGCCCTCTCGTGTGAGAGGCTAACTTTATGCAACAAGGCGCCGAGAAATCGACGCCTTTTATAATTTTTCGAAAAATAAAACCGCAGTGAATGGACTATATCCAAGCGATAGGCAGAAAGTATGGGCCAATAAGAAAGGAAATCCCCGCGATAATGATGAAGCAGGAAAGATTTTCGGCATCCATCGATGTCAATGAAATGTTAGCGCACTATGTGGAAGTGGATCGATTTCTTGAGTGCTGCCGGGAATGTCCGAATTACGGGCAAAGACACACATGCCCTCCCTACGATTTTGATGTGATGGCCTTTTGGCGGCGATATTCTTTTTTGGATGTTTATGCAGTAAGAATATCTGCGTTGGAATCTTATCAGGAAACAGAAGAAGCGCTGATGGACGAACTCTTTATTTTGGAAGAATCGACACCGGGGAGCTTATGTTTATCTGCCGGAAATTGCGGTCTTAAAGAAGGGGACCGACTGCGTTACAGCATAGAATCGTTAGGCGGCAATGTGGATCGTCTGTGCCGGGATTTGCTTGGTATTTCGCTGCAATGGGGTAAGGATGGCGCCGCGCCCGAGCACATCATGCTGGTGGCGGGGTTGCTGAGAAAGTAGGATTTGTCGTTTCCCTTTTTAGGGTTGACTGATCTTGGGTTATAAGGTAAGATTAGACATAATAAAATAATTCAAACGAAAAGAACCGTCATAATATTTTAAATATTTGAAGGGCTTTTGTTTCTTACGATGAGGTGTAGTAAAAAATGAGAGAGCCTTTTATTTTTTTATGTTCTGAAATATCAAGAGAAAATGCAATAACGATCATTAAATGGTTAAATGATGAAGAAGTCAGGAGATATTTAAGTGATTCCTGCAATGTCGCCGATGATATTCAGCGAATGATTGATAGAGTAACATTGCCCATTCTAACTCATTTATTCAATCAAAACGGCAGATTTTATATAGCCTACAATAAGCGAAGCGAAGCTGTTGGATTTGTTCGACTGATAAAAAAAGGCGCCGACTATGAAATTGTCATTGTAATCGGCGATCGAAATAACTGGAACAAAAAATTAGGGACAAGCGTCATTCGCGAGAGCATGAAAATTGCTTTTTTTGAATTCAGAGCGCAAAAAATTATCGCAAAAATATATGAGAAAAACAAGAGGTCGATTCAGGCATTTATAAATGCGGGTTTTCAGTTGGAACGTAAAACCGCGGACCTTAAAACTTATACCATCACCATGGAGCAATATTTCCGGTTGTTGAAAGGAGTTCAGGCTATGTCTTCTGATATTTATATTACGAATATTGACAAAGAAAGAATCGAAAAAGTTCTAATAAATATGTCGGGGACTTCCCGAATTTCAGATCAATCGGCTCATAGACTCCAATGCGAACTATGTAGGGCAATCATTGTGGAACCTCAGGAAATTTCTGGGGATGTCATTACCATGAACTCAAAAGCTTTGCTGCAGCTTGACGAAGATGAAATGGAAGTTTCTCTGGTGTATCCGCAAGACGCGGATTTGAATGCAATGAGGCTGTCGATTTTTTCTCCGATAGGTACTGCCATTCTCGGGTACAAAGAAGGCCATACCGTTGAATGGGATGTTCCGTCGGGTACTTCAAAAATACATATAAAAAAAGTTTTGTATCAACCGGAAGCCGCGGGCGCCTATGACCTTTGATTTTAGGCTGGGCGCCAGATGATTTGCGCTTTGATAACCCCCTTGAAAGCCGCTATCAATAGCGGCTTTTTTTATGTTAGCTACAATATATTGGGGCGTTGATGCCCCCGTGATGTTCAAGTGGAGATGAAGTGTAAAAAAGTGGGCTAAAATCCCATATTTCTTTAAAAAATACTTGCTCTAGGGAGTGAAGTGGTTTATAGTGGAGACATACAAAGAACCGGAGGTCTCCCCTGTGTTAATGGGCGTTTATCAAAACTCCATAGATGCGAAAAATCGTCTGATTGTCCCTGCAAAATTCAGGGATGAATTGGGCTATAAATGCGTTCTGACAAGGGGACTTGACCAGTGTTTGGTGATTTATCCGATGGGGACGTGGGAAGAGCAGCAAAAGAAACTGGCTTCTTTACCGCGGTCGGACGAACAGGCCAGAGCTTTTCTTCGTTACATGTATGCAAATGCAGTGGAATGCGAAATAGATAAGCAGGGAAGAATGACTTTGCCTCAGTACTTAAGGGATATAGCAGATATAGAAAAAGACTTGGTTACGATAGGAATGCTGGATCGCGTGGAACTTTGGTCCAGAGAAATTTACGATCGGTCCGAAAACGGCGGCTTGCTTTCTCCGGACGACTTCAAAAAATTGGGCGACACCTATCAGCTGTAGGTGGCGTATATGGAATTTAAGCACGTACCGGTACTATACACAGAAGTTCTCGCAAACTTGGCTCCAAGGCCAAAAGGTTGCTACGTGGATGGTACGCTGGGGGGCGGCGGACACGCCTTAGGCGTGTGCCAGGCGCTTTCCTGGGATGGTCATTTTATCGGGATCGACCGAGATGCCGCAGCGCTGGCAGCGGCGCGTACGCGCCTTGCCGCCGCCAATTGCAGGCTGGACTTGGTTCAGAGCAATTATTCGGACATCAAACAGGTGTTGAAATCCCTGAATGTGGAAAAGATCGACGGAGCCTTGCTGGACTTGGGTGTTTCGTCTTTCCAACTAGATAACCCGCAGCGCGGATTTTCCTACATGCAGGATGCACCGTTAGACATGCGCATGAACGACGAGGATGTTCTTAGCGCAGAAACCGTCGTCAACGAATACAGCGAAAGCGAACTTGGCAAAATTATCCGGGAATACGGCGAAGAGCGCTGGGCAGTACGGATTGCGGACTTCATCGTAAAAGAAAGAAAACAGCATCGAATTACAACCACCGGCGAGCTGGTGGAAATTATAAAAGCAGCCGTACCAAAAGCTGCGCGCAGAGACGGACCTCATCCCGCAAAAAGAACATTTCAGGCCATTCGCATCGAAGTGAACAATGAGCTGGGACATTTAGAAACAGCATTGGATGATTTTATCGACGTTTTGGCTTCCGGCGGAAGATTGGCAGTGATTACGTTTCACTCCCTGGAAGATCGGATCGTAAAAGACTGCTTTAATAAAAGACTCGACCCGTGCACCTGCCCGAAATCTTTCCCGATTTGCGCCTGCGGAAAAGTCGCGGATGTAAAAAAGGTAACAGGAAAGCCGATTGTTCCGCAAGAAGATGAAATAGAGGGCAACCCAAGGGCACGCAGCGCCAAACTCAGAGTATTGGAAAAATTATAAAAAAGGAGTGCGACGAAAGTGACATCTGCAGAGAAATGGAACGAATATCAGACCGAGTACATCAGATTTGGTGTCGATATGCGTCCGTCCGTCACAAAAGAAAAAGAGACAAAGGTGAAGCCCGTCAGCCTTGCATCCAGGCAGCGGATTCATGCGTTTATGCTTTTAATCGCCTGCGGGTTCGTTTTTATCGGACTGATTGCGCTCAATGCCTTTTCATCCAAACTCCAATATGATATAAATGAATTGAACAAGGAAATACTGACTGCCGAGAGGGTCGTCCAAAATCTGGAGGTGGATATTAAAACCGCTACCAGCATAGCCACCGTAGAAGCGAAGGCTTTTGCGCTGGGCATGGTGTATCCAACATTCCAAGAAATTGTATACCTCGAAAGCGGAGGGGATGTGCTGGAAGATTTTGCCCTGGCCCTTAGAGAATCAGCATATCAGTAACGACGCTTCCCGAAACAACAGAAGCGTCTTCTTTTTTTTCTGACAAGTTACAGTGTGATATAAATGCAAAGAATTGAGCCTACAAATAAAAACAGAAGCAGGCTGGTATTCCTTTTTGGGGTTGCCTGTCTTTTTTTCTTACTCCTTGCATTGCGGCTTGGCTGGCATCAGATTATCAAGGCGGACGAGTATACGCAAATGGCGACGGATCAACAAACCAGCGACAGCACGGTGTTAGCCGTACGAGGCTCCATCTGCGATCGCAACGGCAGAGATATTGCCATAAGCGCCGCGACCAATACGATTTGGGTGCGTCCGGATTCAGTCAAGGGCAATGGGGAAACGCAAGAGGAAATAGATAAAAATTTAAAAGAAGAGGCAGGTATTCTCGCAGAATTGCTGGGTCTTACCGAAGAAGCCGTAACAGAAGTGCTTACGTCGGACAGCAAACTTTTAAGGATTGCCAAATATGTGGACACGGATATTGCCGATCAGATCAGGGAAGCCCAACTTTCGGGCATCGAAATAACAGACGACGTAAAACGCTACTATCCGATGGGAGCTTTCGCTTGTCATTTAATCGGAAGCACGACGGACGACAATGCAGGGCTTTCCGGGATAGAATTGGCTTATAATCGATATCTTGCGGGAATCGACGGACGTTGGATTACGAATAAAGACAATACCGGAAACAGCCTTTCTTATGGTACCGAAAAGTATTATCAGGCGGAGGATGGCTATTCCGTGATGCTCACCATCGATGCCACGATACAGCATATCGTCGAACAGGCGCTCGTTAAGACGCAAGAAAAAACGAAAGCAGCCAGAGTGATGTGCCTGATGATGAACCCGAAGACGGGAGAAGTTTTAGCCATGGCGCAAACTCCGGAGTTTGATCCCAATAACCCCAGAGTACCTTTAGACGAAACCGAAGCAACCTATGTCCAAACCCTTCCCGCGGAAGAGCAGCTTGCTTATTGGAATAAAATGTGGAGAAACTTCTGTATAAGCGACACGTACGAACCGGGTTCCACCTTTAAATTAATCACGACCGGCATTGCGTTGGATGAAGGCGTTGTAAACCTTACAGAAACATTCCGTTGTACCGGTACTTATCCTGTAGCGGACGCTCTACTCAAATGCTGGGTATATCCATCCAACCACGGGGTGGAAACATTAGCACAAGCGGTGCAGAATTCCTGTAACCCTGTTATGATTCAGCTTGCCCAACGAATAGGGTTGGAAAAATATTATGCGGGACTGGATAATTTCGGTTTAACGGGAAGAACCGGAATCGATTTTCCCGGAGAGGGGTTCAATATCCTTCAGCGAAAAGAAACAGCAGGCCCTGTCGGCCTTGCCACGATGGCTTACGGACATGGTATCGCCGTTACTCCCATCAGTCTTTTGACCGCCGTTTGCGCTTATGCCAACGAGGGTCTGCTGATGCAACCCAGATTAGTAAAAGCGCTTCTGGATTCAGACGGAAACGTAGTGGAAGAGTTTGCACCTGAAATCACACGCAGGTCTGTTTCCGCCCAAACATCTGCGGATGTTCTGGCTATTATGGAATCTGTTGTCGTAAGCGGAGGATCGGGAACCGCAAAAATAGCCGGTTACCGTATCGGCGGCAAAACCGGAACCGCCAATAAGCCCAAAGGCGGTGGCTATTCCAAAACGGATGTGTATGGCTCATTTATAGGCGTCGCTCCGCTTGATGATCCTCAAATCGCCATACTTGTCATTGTCGATACACCAAAAGGTGTTTTATACGGAAGCCAGACTGCCGCGCCGGCAGGAAAGCTTATATTGCAAGATGTTCTCCGGTACATGGATATTCAACCCAACTATACCGAGGCCGAAAAAGCGGCTTTACGATCCGGAAAAGCAACCGTTCCGGATGTCGTGAATCAAAGTATGGACGATGCCATCGGTATACTCGGAGGACAGTCCCTCAGCTACATGATCGCGCCCGAAACCGACCGATACGAAGATCTTATCGTCGTGGATCAATATCCGCGTAGCGGAGCGCAAGTTGATGCAAATTCTAAAGTAACCTTATATTACGAATAAGCGGAGGAAGCACCATGAAATCTACTGATGTTCAGTTCATCGCAAAATCCTGCCACGGACGATTGATGGGAAACGACGACGCTTTCGTATTCAACGTCAAAATCGATTCGCGTAGCCTCTTAACCGGCGATATGTTTGTTGCGATCATCGGGGAAAATAAGAACGGTCACGACTTTGCAGCGAGCGCTTATGATGCCGGCTGCAGAGTTTTCCTGTTGTCAGAAGAATGGTGTGCGGGAACGTTGATAGAAACAGACCCGTCGGTCTGCGTGATCCTGGTCGAAGATACCGCGATAGCGCTGCGCCAGTTTGCGAGCGAGTATTTGTCTCAGTTCAGGCTGCACCGCCTGGCCGTTACAGGCAGCGTTGGAAAAACGACGACAAAAGAAATGCTTGCCAAAGTTCTTTCTTCTAAGTACAACACAGTGCATACGCAGGGTAATCTTAATACGCACCTCGGTTTATGTCTTACTGCTTTCCTTGCGGACGAAAATACGGAAGCTGTCGTATTTGAAATGGGTATGGATCGAAGCGGGGAAATCGCAGAGTATTGTAAATGGGTACTCCCGGAAATCGCGATCATCACGAATGTGGGCACCGCACATTTGGAACGGCTTGGGACCAGAGAAGCCATAGCGGCCGCAAAACTCGAAATCGTCCGAGAAATGAGCGAAAATCACGTACTCGTTTTTAATGTTGACAGCGACTATCTTTCGCTGGAGGAGGTAAGCGCCGCCGCAGGGAATCGCTGCATACTTTGTCCGGTCGGCAAATCCGAAACAGCGCGGTATCAAATTTCCGACATCGATGATTTTGGCGAGGAAGGCATTCAGTTTACGCTTCGCGAAGCACAAAACGCGACGTCGGAACGGTTGGTGCTTTCTTTACTGGGCGTCCACAACGCGATGAACGCAGCGTTGGCCGTTGCCGCCGGAAGCTTTTTGGGCATATCCATGCGCCAATCAAAGGAGGCACTCGCCATGCTTCAGAGTACGAACCGTCGTTTGGATCTGGAAGTTTTGGGCGACATACGCATGATTGACGATACATATAACGCCGGACCCGACTCGATGCGCGCAGCGCTTGACACGCTCGCAAAACTGGACGGGAAACGCAAGGTGGCTGTTCTTGCGGATATCATGGAGCTTGGGAGCTACGAAGAAGAAGGACATCTTTCCGTCGGGCGCTATGTTGCCGCTAAAGGTATTGATATATTGATTGCAATAGGTAAGAATGCGAAGTATTATGCTAAGGGTGCTTTGGAAGCAGGCGGCAGCATAAAGGTTTCCCATTACGATACAAAAGAAGAAGCGCTGCCCAATTTGCTTTCCATTATAAGTCCCGGAGATATATTATTAATCAAAGGCTCCAATGCGACAGGCATGGCGGCTTTTGCCCAAGAACTGCGCAAAGCGAGGCAAACAGGAGAATAACAGTATATGAGCATGGAGCAAACACTCATCTGCACAGGGGTTGCTTTTGGATTATCAACGATATTTACACCGCTGATCATCCCTTTTTTAAAGCGCCTTAAGGCAGGACAAAGCATAAGAGAAGAAGGACCAAAGTCCCATTTGACAAAAGCCGGTACGCCGACAATGGGAGGAATCAGCATATTGCTTGCTGCCGTGATCGCATCGGTGGCTTTTGGCGAGCGAGGATCCGACTTATGGGTTATGATTGCTGTGTTTCTGGGTTTTGGCGCCATCGGTTTTATCGACGATTTCCTGAAGGTGGTCTATAAGCGAAACCTTGGCCTTACGGCGAAGCAAAAATTGGCCTTTCAAATCCTTATAGCTTTTTTGCTTGCAATGTACCAACGGAATGCTTCCGAATTCGGTACTTCCGTATATATTCCGATTTTTAAAATTTACGCCGACTTTGGCTGGCTCTATGTTCCTTTCCTGATTTTTGTCGTGGTTTCCATGGTGAATGCGGTGAATCTGACGGATGGGCTGGATGGTTTGGCATCCGGTGTGACTGCCATTGTAGCGGCGTGCCTTGCTTTCATCGCTTTTCAAACAGATTTTTTTGTCTCTGCAAGCTTTGCTGCAGCGATGAGCGGTGCGTGTATAGGCTTTCTTCTTTTCAACAAACATCCGGCGAAATTATTTATGGGAGATACCGGTTCTCTTGCTTTGGGCGGTGGCCTGGCCGCAGCGTCCATCCTTATGAACAAGGAACTCATCCTTCCTGTGGTTGGCGGGATTTATGTCGCGGAAGCGCTGTCAGTCATCATACAGGTCTATGTCTTTAAAACGCAGAATCAGAGACGATTTTTTCGGATGGCTCCCTTGCACCATCACTTTGAACTGGGCGGTTGGTCAGAAACGAAAGTAGTCGTTGTTTTTTACATTGTCACTCTGTTATTGAGCGCCTTTGCGCTTGTCATCCTATAGAACATCGGAAAGAAGGAAGCATCATGGCAACAATCAGCGAAAAAAGAGCCTTCGTTGTCGGGCTGGGAAAGTCGGGCCTTGCCGCAGCAAAGCTGCTGGTCTCTCAAAATATGCAAGTCAGCGCTTACGACGGAAAGCCCGAAGAAAATTTTTCGAAAGAAGAGATTGATTTACTGAAAGAACAAGGTGTGTCCTTCTTCTTTGGGTGCGATCCGGAAGATCTTCATTTTGATATCGCAGTGATCAGCCCGGGCATTTCCCCTTCGTTTCCTTTGATAAGCAGGGTAAAAGCAGAAGGTGCGGAAATCATAGGAGAACTGGAACTTGCATACAGAAATTGTCCGGCTTCCTTTGTTGCCATAACCGGTACGAACGGAAAGACGACCACGACAGCTTTAGTGGGGGAAATGTTCCGCTTCGCTGCGATGCCTTACGAGGTCGTGGGCAATATCGGCCTTCCGGTTACGGAGCGAGCCATGCATGCAAACGCGGATACGACCATGGTGACAGAGGTATCCAGCTTTCAGTTGGAGACAATAAAAGAATTCAAGCCCAAAGTTTCCGCAATTCTGAACATTACCCCGGACCACTTGGATCGTCACGGTTCCATGGAGGAGTATACGCGCGTCAAATCCAGAATTTTTGAAAATCAAAGTGCAGCGGACTTTTTCATTTATAACGCCGACGACAGCGGGGCAGCAGAGGCAGCTCTTCAATGCAAAGCGGCAAGGCGGGTTCCTTTTTCCGGGACGAAGTCCCTGGATTTCGGAGTCTGCGTAGAATCCGGAACAGTAGTAATAAAGGCCGGGCCGGAAAATCATTTGCCCATATGCGGTACAGATCAAATTTTGATCCCCGGAAAACACAATTTGGAAAATGCGCTGGCCGCCGCAGCAATCGCGTATTTTGCAGGTGTTCCCGCAGAATGTATCGATAAAGCGCTGCGCTCTTTTAAAGGGGTGGAGCACAGGATCGAATTTGTATGCCAGGTCAACGGCGTTCGCTATGTGAACGATTCCAAGGGAACAAACCCCGATGCTTCCGAAAAGGCGATACAGGCGACGAGTACACCTATTTTACTCATTGCCGGGGGATATGAAAAAAATTCCGATTTCGATCACTTTATTGAATGTTTTGATGGAAAGGTGAAATATCTCCTGTTGCTGGGTGTGACGGCTCCGCGCATCGCAGAAAGCGCTTTGCGGCTTGGCTTCCCAAAAGACAGAATTCTCTATTGCGAAACGATGGAGGAATGCGTATCCAAAGGCGCGCAACTGTCCCAGCCGGGAGATACCGTACTTTTATCTCCGGCTTGCGCAAGCTGGGGAATGTATAAAAACTACGAAGAAAGAGGGAGGGATTTTAAACAGCTCGCTCTTTCGCTGAAAGATAAAATGGGTCACCGGGAAAGCTGAAAAGGAGCAGAATGCAACAAAGATCTCTGGGAAAACTTAGAGAAGGCGATTTTATTTTAACACTGCTGGTATTGGGCCTTTCGATTTTTGGGATCGTGATGGTCTTTAGTGCCAGTTATTATAATGCGCTCAGCAAATTCGGGAACCCGTACAAGTATCTTATCGAAAATACGATGTGGGTCATGGCCGGTTGGATGGGCTTTGTGTTTTTTGCTTTTCTGGATTATCATTATATCAAAAAATTTGCTGTTCCCTTGCTTGCTGTGGGCGTTATTCTGCTCGTGTTGATTTTTACACCTCTTGGATTAACGATCAATCATGCTACAAGGTGGCTTAATTTCAAATACTTTACGGTAATGCCCGGAGAAGTGATAAAGTTCTGCTTGATTATTTTTGTCGCTTCTTTTTTGTCGGAAGACCCTTCGAGGGCAACAAATTTTAGAAAGGGCATTCTGCCCGTATTGTTGATTGCCGGAGGCTGTTTTGCGCTGATATATAAACAGCCGAATCTTTCCACGGCAGGCCTGGTCATGCTGCTGGTGTTAGGTATGCTCTATGTGGCCGGCTTACCCAATATTTGGGTAACCGTATCTGCCGCTGCCGGTGCAGGGTTGGCTGTTTTAGGTGTTTTAGCGCCGGGCGGTGAATATCGGCTGCAGCGGGTCATCGGTTTTACCGATCCGTTCCAGGATTCGCTCGGATCCGGTTATCAAGTCGTGCAATCGCTGCTGGCTTTAGGGTCCGGAGGCGTGTTCGGTGTAGGCCTTGGCCGGAGCATTCAAAAGACATTGTACTTGCCTGAACCTCAAAACGATTTTATACTTGCCATTATAGGCGAGGAGCTCGGCTTTGTCGGTTTGCTATGTCTGATGGCCGCTTACCTTGCTCTTATTTGGCGCTGCTGCCACATCGCGGTACGTTCGAAAGATTATTTCGGCATGTTGCTCGCGAGCGGGATTACGATCATTTTAAGCCTTCAGGTGATGATGAACATCGCGGTCGTCACCGCTTCGTTCCCGCCTACAGGCGTAATTTTACCTTTTGTAAGTCAGGGCGGAAATGCCATGGTCATTTTCCTTTCCCTTATGGGTATTATCACAAATATTTCAAGGCAGGCAATGCCGACCCATACCATATAAAACAACACGGAGGAATTATGAAAGTCATCATGACTTGCGGCGGCACCGGCGGACATATTTACCCTGCCATCGCCATCGCCGATAAAATCAAAAGAAAAAATCCCGATGCGGACATCCTTTTTATCGGGACGCAGGCAGGTATGGAAAATACGCTTGTGCCGGAAAGCGGCTATCCTTTGGAACGTATTGCCGCCAGCGGATTCAACAGGAAAAACATCATGAAAAATGTCAAGACACTTCACGATGCCGTTAAAGGCAGCATTCAGGCAAGAGCGATCCTGGAGCGGTTCTGTCCGGATGTTGTCATAGGAACGGGTGGCTATGTTACAGGGCCTGTGATTCGGGAAGCATATAAGAAAAATATCCCTGTGTACATCCACGAGCAAAATGCTGTGCCGGGTGTAGCGAACAAAATGCTTGAACGCTACGCGAAGAATGTGTTCATCAGCTTTCCTGATTCCGCGGCATATTTTAAAGATCAGTCGAAGCTTATCCTTTCGGGGAATCCTATACGAAAAGCATTCATTCTTACCGAAATCACCGATTGCCGGGAAAAATTAGGCGTGCTGCCTACGGAGTTTATGGCCCTTATATTCGGCGGAAGCCTGGGTGCGGAAGTCATTAACCGCGAGACGCTCAACATGGTCGGCATTTTAAGAAATCAGGATGTTAAGGTGTTTTTCGTGACGGGAAAACGCTACTACGATCAAATGGCGGCGGATTTGAATAAAATCGGCAACACCGAATTTGTAACCATCATTCCTTATGCCGACAATATGCCCGAATTGCTGAAAGCGGCGGATATCGTCGTAAGCAGGGCAGGCGCCATCGCACTGTCGGAAATCACTGCCTGCGGGAAGCCGTCCATTTTGATACCCTCCGTCAATGTGACAAACAACCACCAATACTACAATGCGAAGTCTCTGGTCGACGCAGGCGCCGCCATCATGCTGGAAGAAAAGGATTTAGACCCCGCGCAACCGGTTGTCGGCAACTATTTAATAAAGCTCAAAAACAACAAGGAAAAGCTCAATGCCATGTCCGCAGCCTCTTTGGGAATCGGAAGAGTCGATGCGGTGAATATCATTTATGACCATCTTAAGATATAAACCGGAAAAGGCCCCATATGACAGAAGATAATTACGACATCAACGAAATGAGCGCAGAGGGCAGGATGCAGTCGCAAGAAGGCTCCTACGAAACAGCTCCCGTCAAAAAAAAGAAGAAGCGGAAGAAGAAAAGATATTTTCTGAAATTCTGCATCTTTTGTTTGCTTTGCACCGGAACCTACCTCTTTTTGAATTCGGAATATCTTAACGTTACTGAAATCGAAGTGCTTGGAAACGAATATTATACCGAAGCGCAAATCATTCAGATGGCGGGCATTCAAACCGGTAAAAACATGTTTGAATTTGATAGTTCGGATATCAGGGACGTCCTGCTTGTCGATCCCTATATCAAAAATGTGAAAATACGGCGCATTCCCATGGGTACTGTCCGGATTACGGTAACGGAGAGAATGGAATATGCGGCGGTTCCCTACGGGGAAAGCTTTGTTCTGCTGGACAACGAGGGCACCGTGCTTCGCGTGGCCGAAGAACCGCCTACACTGCCTCTTTTGGTCGGCATGACATTGGTTGAAATGACGCCCGGCGAGGCTCTTGTCGTCGAAGAATCCTATCTTTTGACAGACACGCTGGAACTTCTTGAAATCGTCGAAGAACACGA
Organism: uncultured Oscillospiraceae bacterium; assembly: GCA_964608965.1. GTDB lineage: Bacteria > Bacillota > Clostridia > Peptostreptococcales > Anaerovoracaceae > UBA10908. The sequence continues at coordinate 192,064 of CAZSPZ010000001.1, forward strand.
AGTGTACTTTAAAAAAATTGACTTTTCCACAGTGATCATCAAAGCATATATTTACGATGCGCTTTACTGCGAAGGGGCTCCCGATAATATAAAAGATAATATGGAGAGTGTGGAGAAGCTGCTGTACGAATTATACCAGCAGGAAATTACCCACGGGGTGATAAAAGTCGGGAAAGACAACTATCTTTCCTTTAGTCCGGCGATAGAATAACTGGAAAAAATCACCTCTAAAGGATATAATTTTCGTGCAACTTGATAGTGGATATGATAGAATGCAAATATATTGTGTATAAAAACTTTGACAGGAGGCTGGATCAATGTCCCCAATGCTACAATTTGAAACACCTTTAGATACCCCGGCAAGGATCAAGGTTGTTGGAATAGGCGGAGCCGGTTGTAACGCCGTTAACCGTATGATTGATGCGAATTTGCAGGGCATCAGCTTTATCGCAGTCAATACGGACAGGCAGGCGCTGAACAGTTCTAAATCAGAAACCAAGATACAGATAGGCGAAAAGCTTACCAAAGGACTTGGTGCCGGCGGAAATCCGGAAGTCGGGCAGCGTTCTGCAGAAGAAAGTCTGGAAACGCTGGAAAAATTTCTTAAAGACAGCGACATGGTGTTCATCACGGCAGGCATGGGTGGCGGAACAGGAACCGGAGCTGCACCGATTATAGCGAAGGCCGCAAAGATGGCCGGCGCGTTAACAGTAGGGGTTGTTACCCGTCCCTTTACTTTCGAAGGTAAAAAACGTTGGGAACATGCAGAGCTTGGAATCCGTTTTTTAAAGAATTATGTGGATTCGCTCGTTGTTGTTCCAAACGATAAACTTTTACAGATAGCTGAAAAAAATACAAGCATGCTGCAGGCTTTTGCCCTCGCAGACGAAGTGTTGAAACAAGGCGTGGAAGGCATAGCGGGTCTGATCGGCGAAGCGGGGATCATTAATTTGGATTTCGCAGACGTAAAGACAGTTATGAGCGACCGCGGCATTGCCCACATGGGCGTTGGCAGAGCATCCGGCGAAGGCCGTGTTCAGGAAGCAATGAAGACCGCCATAGACAGTCCTTTGTTAGAGACGACGATCACGGGCGCAAGAGCAGTGCTTCTGAACGTTACGGGCGGATACGATATGGGAATGCTGGAAGTGAACGAAGCGGCAGATTATATCGCGAAACAAGCCGACGAGGATGCGATCATTATATTCGGCGCTTCCGTGCGGGAAGATATGAAAGACGAAATTTCTGTAACGGTCATCGCTACAGGGTTCGAGGACTCTATCGGAAAGCGGACGCAGAAAAAAGAAGGCGATGCGGAGGAGGAAGCCTCCGGGGAAAATTCCTTGGGCTTAAACGACAACGCCGGCCCTCAGGACACCCTGTCAGGGACAAGGGATTTACCTCACTTAACTAAAGAGGACACGTACAATCCGAACAACGATTTCCCGATCCCTTCCTTTTTAAGCAAGGAAATCAAGTTTTAACAGTGGACATACCCGAAGCCGGTGGGTCACCGGCTTCTTTTTCTATAAAGCAGAGGAAAAATGATCAATATCACTTCTCCCGACAACAAAATAGTAAAGGATGCTGCGGCTCTTGCGGAAAAAAAGCGCAGGGACTTGGCCGGCTGTTATGTTGTGGAAGGACCTAATCTGATCAGAGAAGCCCTAAAACAAGGAGTTAAGCTCAGGTCTGTCTTTTTTGAACAGACCGGCGGCGAATCGGCAAGCAGGGAAGAAGAGCTGGCGCAGCTGATATCTCTTGCTGCGGGCAGTAATCTTCCCATGGAACTTTACGCTCTGAGCAGAGAAGCTTTTTCTAAAATAGCCCAGACAGATACTCCGCAGGGAGTGCTCGCTGTCGCGGAAAAGAAAAACGACACGGAAGAGGATTTTTTCAAGGCCAAAGCAGGGAATGTTCTGGTTTTGGACAGAATACAGGATCCCGGCAACCTTGGGACACTGCTTCGAACAGCCGAAGCGGCAGGTCTTTCGGGAGCGATGCTCCTGAAAGGCTGCGGCGACGTATACTCGCCCAAAGCCGTTCGCGCCGCAGCCGGAACGTTGTTTCGCCTGCCGCTGCTTTTTGTGGCAACACCTCGCGAAGCGATGGATATCCTGCATAAGAACAATAAACGCATCTACGCTACCGCAGCCAGAGACAGCACCTTCTACTTTAGATGCGCCCTGGCGGAAAATGCGGCCATAGTCGTCGGAAACGAAGGCAACGGCGTCGCGGAAGAATTCCTTACGGGCGCGGATCAAATTATAAGCATCCCCATGGAAGGCAGCACCGAATCGTTGAATGCAGCCCTTGCCGGGGGAATCATCATGTACGAAGCGCTCAGACAGCGAATGTCTGATCTGCGTTAAAAATAACGGAGGCAATCACAAAGATGAAAGAAAAACTCAAACAGATGCTGGAGGACGCCAAAGCCAAAATGGAAGCCGCAACCTCTTTAGCCGATGCCGAAGACCTGCGGGTTAAGCTCCTGGGAAAAAAGGGAGAGCTCACCGAAATTCTGCGTTCCATGGGAAATCTTGCGCCCGAAGAGCGAAAGACGATGGGACAGGCGGCGAATGCCGCCAGAGAACAGCTGGAACTGATGCTCAACGAAAAAATGAGCCGCTTTAAGTTCCTGCAGAAAGAAGCGGAATTCGCATCGGAAAAAATAGACGTTACAGAACCTGGAATCGTCATTCCCTTGGGTTCAAAACATCTCCTGACCATAACGACCGACGAAATCATCAGCATATTCGGCGGCATGGGCTTCAGTGTTTCCGAAGGCCCGGAAGTGGATACTGTGTTCAATAATTTCGACGCGCTGAATGCGCCGGCCAATCATCCTTCCAGAGATATGACCGACACATTTTACATCAGCCAGGACGTTCTCCTTCGCACACAGACCTCTCCGGTTCAAGTGCGGACACTTTTGTCTCAAAAACCTCCGATTAAAGTGATTGCGCCCGGCAGATGTTTCCGGTGCGACACGCCCGATGCGACGCATTCGCCCATGTTCCAACAAGTAGAGGGACTTGCGGTAGACGAAGGCATCTCCATGACAGATCTTAAGGGCGTGCTGGACAGCTTCGCAAAAAAAATGTTCGGCTCCTCTGTAAAAACGAAATTCCGCCCGCACCATTTCCCGTTTACCGAACCTTCGGCGGAAATGGATGTATCCTGCTTTAAATGCGGCGGCAAAGGTTGCCGCGTATGCAAAGGAAGCGGCTGGATAGAAATTTTAGGCTGTGGAATGGTCCATCCCAACGTTCTTGCGGTGGGTGGAGTGGATACGGAAAAATATACGGGCTTCGCCTTTGGTATGGGTGTGGAACGCATAGCGATGCTAAAATACGAGGTGGATGATATCCGCCTGATGTATGAAAATGATCTGCGTTTCATCAAGCAATTCAAATAGGAGGCGATAAAAATGTTAGTACCCATGAAATGGTTGGAAGAATATACAGACGTTACCGTTGACATTCAGGAGTTTTGTGATCGCATGATCATGTCCGGATCCAACCTGGAGTCTGTGGAATATATAGGCGAAGGAATAGAAGGCGTTGTCGTCGGAAAAATTCTGGATATCAAAAAGCATCCCGAAGCGGATCGGCTTTTAGTAGCGCAGGTGGATGTAGGGCTTAACGCTCCCATTCAGATTTGCACCGGTGCAACAAACATTTTCGAAGGAGCTTTCGTACCTGTTGCTTTAGACGGCAGCAGAGTGCCCGGACCTTTGCACGGCAAAGAAAAAGTAGAAGGCGGAGAAATCATACGCGCCGGAAAACTCAGAGGCCTGGATTCAAACGGCATGATGTGCAATTGCACAGAGCTTGGATTTCAGGATAAAGTCGTTCCGGTAAAGCACAGAGACGGCATTTGGATTTTAGACGGCGAATATACACCCGGCACGGATATTCTCGAAGCGCTCGAATTGTCCACTGCAGTGGTGGATTTTGAAATCACGCCCAATCGCCCGGATTGTCTTTCCATGATCGGCATGGCAAGAGAAGCCGCCGCCACGTTCGGCACAAAGCTGCGCTATCCGAAGACAGAATGCACAAAAGTATCTTCTGAAAAAAGCTCCGATTATATCGCCATCGAAATACGAAGAGAAGATCTTTGCAAACGATATACAGGAAGAATCGTTAAGGATATAAAAATTGAACAGTCTCCCTGGTGGCTTCAGAGATATCTTATTTTTTCCGGTATGCGACCCATCAACAACATCGTGGATATCACGAATTTTGTCATGCTCGAATATGGCCAACCCATCCATGCTTTTGATATCAGAAACGTGCGAGACGCAAAAATTGTGGTGGATACAGCGCAAGGCGGTACGAAATTCACGACGCTCGACAACAGTCAACGGGAACTGACTTCGGATATGCTCATGATTAACGACGGCCAAGGCCCTATTGCCATTGCCGGCGTTATGGGCGGACTGAATTCAGAAATTCAGGAAGACACAAAAACAATACTTGTGGAATCCGCAAACTTCCTGGGAAGCAGCGTGCGCGCAACCTCTAAAAAACTGGGGCTTCGCACAGAGGCATCTTCCCGTTTTGAAAAGGGTATCGATCCCAATTTGGCCAAAGACGCCTGCGACAGAGTATGTTATCTGATCGAGCTTCTTGGTGCAGGAACCGTTGTTTCGGATGCAGTGGATTTGTATCCCAACGTAGAGGAGGCAAAGACGCAGGATATCCGTGTTTCCAGAATGAGCAAGATGCTAGGCACCGAACTTACCGGAGAGCAGGTGGAAGCGTATCTTAACAGCCTGGAAATGAAGACGCAGCGTTCCGGAGATATCATCAAAGTCACCCCTCCGACGGTAAGAATGGACTTGATTGCCGAAGTGGATTATGTGGAAGAAGTGGCAAGGATGTACGGCTACGACAATCTGCCGATGACGCTTCCCCGCAGCGATGTGGAATCCCAAAAGACCGGCAAGCAAATCTTGAGAGAGAGAACAAAGGCCGCACTGATCGGCATGGGTGTCTACGAAGTGCAGACCTATAGCTTTGTCAGTCCCAAGACGGCAGATAACATTCATCTTCCCGAGAACTCCAAAGCCAGGCAGTTTGTGCGCTTAATCAATCCACTTGGCGAAGACACCTCTGTGATGCGCACCATGCTCCTTCCCAATATGCTGGAAGTTTTGGGTCGCAACAACTCAAGAAGTATAGAAGGTATGCGGGCCTTCGAACTGGGAAACACGTTCATCGACAACCCCGGTTCAAAAGATGCTTTGCCGGAAGAAAAAGATTCTCTCTGCATTGCCGCCTACGGAGGCAATGAAAGCTTTTATACGCTCAAGGGAATCATCACGGAAGCACTCTGGATTCTTGGCATCAGAAATTTGGAATTTAAAACAGAGACGCAAGACCATACGTTCCATCCCGGTCGCTGTGCCGTCATATTTTCCGGAGACAAACTGCTTGGCACCATGGGACAACTGAATCCCACCGTCACAGAAGCATATGGGATAGCCTCCCAAGTGTATGCGGCGGAGCTTGCGTTCGAAGATATTTGCGAACTGTCCGACATTCAAAGAAAATATTATCCTCTTCCCAAATACCCGGCTATGAAGCGCGATTTTGCAATGGTCGTAAAAGAAGATATTCTTGTAGGCGATTTGGAAAAGGAAATCAAGGAAAAAGTGGGAGAGTTGCTGGAGAGCGTCGTGCTCTTTGACATCTATCGAGGTGCTCCGGTGTTGCCCGGATTTAAGAGCGTTGCTTTTTCTCTGACATACAGAGCAAAGGACCGGACACTCAAGGAAGCCGAAGTGACGGAAATCAACACAAAACTATTGATCTCATTAAAGGATTCGCATAATGCGGTTCTGCGTGACATATAGTAATAGGGGAGAAAACCATGAGTGAAATCAGCGAAAAGAATACGGTGGCGGTGAGAATATTCGGACAAGAGTACTCCATCTCCGGCGAAATGCCCAGAGAACATATCATTAGGGTTGCAGATTTTGTTGACGGTAAAATGAATGAAATCGCAACAGTCCTTCCCGCAGGATCCACGTCTTCGATAGCGGTTTTGGCAGCTGTCAACGTGGTGGACGAATATTTTAGGCAGGAAGACGGCACTATGCAGCTGAAACAAAAGAATCAGCAGCTGGAAAAAGATGCGCAGCATTATGTGCAGCTTTGGGACGAAGTGAAAAAAAGTTTTGCTCAGTATAAAGAAGATATGGTCAGCAGCATGGAACAAAAAGAAGAAGCGCAAAGAGAGTTCCAGGAAAAAGAAAAAGAAGTCGCTCAACTCGCTGCAGAGTTGTCGGAAATGAAAAAACAGAACGAAGTTCTGAGAATCAAAATAGAAGAGCTTTCTCAGCGGACAGCGCTGCAGGATAACTCTCAGGAAGATAACGAAAAATTGATTAAAGAGCTGGAGACGAAGTGCCGCGACATCGAAAGCAGCTTCTTCGACATTCAGATGGAAAACATCCATTTAAAAAACGAGCTGGAAAATCTGAAGAAGAATTTATAGTCCGGCAAAGCAGAGGAGTAACATGAATCCCAAGGCAATCCGTGTTTTGGAGTATCAAAAAATAATAGGTATGCTCAGAGAAGAGGCCTGCTCTCATATGACGCGAGAGAAAATCGACGCTCTTCTTCCTTACACCGATGCAGAGGAAATTCGGGAAGAACTGGCGAATACCGACGAGGCTGTGCAGGTGATTCTTCGCAAAGGGACACCTCCGTTCGGAAACTTCTACGACATAGGCGGTTTTGTCCACCTTGCCGCGAAGGAAGGTATCTTAACGATGAAGCAGCTGTTGGAAGTGTCTTATAATTTGACCTCTGCCAGGAAAGTTTCTTCGTTTTTAAGCAGTGATCTGCCGGAGCTTCCCAGAATCAAGGGACTTGCTTCGGCAATTTCCGTTTTAAAGCGATTGGAAGAAGATATTCAGCGATGCATCTTATCTGAGGATGAAATGGCAGACAGCGCCAGCCCCGAACTGAAGAAAGTGCGGCGTTCGATCCTAAGACAAAACGAGGCGATCAGGCTAAAGATACAGCAGATTGTCGGCTCTGCCGAAAACCGGGTTTTTCTTCAAGATGCTTTAGTTACCATGCGTCAGGGAAGGTATGTGATCCCTGTAAAACAGGAGCACAAAAATCGTTTACCCGGCATTGTTCACGATCAATCCGCTTCGGGTGCAACGCTGTTCGTGGAGCCTCAGATCATCATCAACATGAACAATGAGCTTCGGGAATTGGAGCTGGCCGAGAAAAAAGAAATCCTTCGCATCCTGCAGGAGCTCTCCGGGCAGGTAGGCGCCGAAGAAATCAAAATAAGGGCAAATCAGGACATATTGTCCAAACTGGATTTTATGTTCGCCAAAGGGCGCCTGGCCTGCGATATGAAAGGTTGCAAGCCGGAAATAAACGACGAGGGAATCGTAAAAATCAGAAGGGGCAGGCACCCTCTGATCGATAAAAAAAAGGTGGTTCCCATCGACATCGGAATAGGCGGAAGCTATGATACCCTTGTCATAACAGGACCGAATACCGGGGGAAAGACCGTCACCCTTAAGACCATGGGTCTTCTGTGCCTTATGGCACAGGCCGGCATGTTCATACCGGCGGGCGACGGCACCACGCTTCCCGTTTTCAAAAATATTTTCGCAGATATCGGAGATGAACAGAGCATAGAGCAAAGTCTTTCCACGTTTAGTTCCCACATGAATAATATTGTAACGATCGTGGCAGGCGCAGGCCCCGACACCCTTGTGCTTTTGGACGAACTTGGCGCGGGGACAGACCCCACAGAGGGCGCCGCTTTAGCCATGGCGATTTTGGATTACCTCTACGGCTCCGGAGCAAAGACGATGGCTACGACTCATTACACGGAGCTGAAAAAATATGCCATCGCGACGTATGGTGTTCAAAATGCTTCCATGGAATTCAATGTGGAAACGCTTTCTCCCACTTACCGTTTAACGATAGGTGTTCCCGGAAAATCCAACGCTTTCGAGATTTCTCAAAAACTTGGGCTCACCGATGTGATTATCAGCCATGCCAGAAGCTTTCTTGAACGAGGAGACATTAAATTCGAAGATGTGATCACGTCCATCGAAAAAGATAAACGTAAGGCCGAAGAAGAACGAGACGAAGCCATCCTTCTTAAATTAGAATTAAAAAAGCAAAAGGAGAGAATGGACCAGCTGGAGGGCAAATTAAAGGAGCAAAAAGAAAAGCTCCTGGAGGAGACAAGAGCCCAGGCACGGGAAATTCTCCGAGAGGCGAAAGAAGCGGTATCGGAAGTCCAAAAGGATATGGCTACGGCTGAATCCGCTTTGGATGCGGCCACTGTCAAAGAATTTAACAGGAGCCTGGAAGAAGGAAAGCGCAAGCTGAGAGAAAAAGAGAAAAATTACAGGGAAAAGGGCCGGGAAATCTTCAATCCTGATCCGCCCACCAGGCAAGAGGTGAGAGTAGGCGATCGCGTGAACGTCCTTTCTGTAGATCAGAAGGGGAGTGTCTTAAGTCTTCCGGATGAAAAAGGAGATCTGTTCGTGCAGGTCGGACTCATAAAGCTGTCCGTCAACCTATCCGGCATTACGTTAGTCCAGGAAAACGTTACGGCAAAAGAGAGAGAAAAAACCAAATACTCCAAAATGTACAACCGGATTGCAAGGGAGATCAGCCTTTCCGTCAACGTCGTGGGAAAGAATCTGGACGATGCCCAAATGGAAGTGGACAAGTATTTGGACGACGCCTTTCTGGCCGGCCTTTCGGAAGTAAGCGTTATTCACGGACGCGGCGCAGGAATTCTTCGGGAAGGGCTTGCCCGCATGCTCAAGCATCATAAGCACGTGGATACGATAAGAAAAGGAACATATCAAGAGGGCGGCGATGGTGTAACCATCGTGACACTCAAAAAATAACAGGAGGATTCCATGCGGAATATCAAGAAAGAAATAGCGACAATATTAGCAGCTCATGTGGAGAGCATGACATCGGAAGAGATCGAATCGATTTTGGAGGTTCCAACGGATTCGCAGCTTGGAGATTATGCTTTTCCGTGCTTTAAGCTGGCAAAGGCCATGCATAAGGCCCCGGCGTTGATTGCAAAGGATCTTGCTGAAATCATCGGCAAAGAAGACCTTTTTGCGAAGGCCGAAAACGTAAACGCTTATGTGAATATGTTTATTGACGGTCGATCGTTTGCAGAGCTGACGCTTTCGGATGTTGCTGAACGCGGCGATGACTTCGGCAGAAGCGATCTTGGAGCTGAAAGGCCCGTCATCATCGAATTCAGTTCGCCCAATATCGCAAAGCCGTTCCATATCGGCCATATCAGAACGACCGTTATCGGAAATTCCATCTATAAGATTTACGACTTTCTAGGATATAAAACCATAAGAATCAATCATCTGGGGGATTATGGCACACAATTCGGGAAAATGATCGTCGCGTATCGCCGTTGGGGCAACAAAGCGGACGTTACCGCTTCGCCCATCAGCACGCTGCTCTCTTATTATGTAAAATTCCACGAAGAAGTCGAAAAAGATCCCTCTTTAGACGAAGAGGCCAGAGAAGTGTTCAGTAAATTGGAACACGGCGCAGCGGAAGAGACGGAATTGTGGCAGTGGTTTAGAGAAGAGAGTCTTAAGGAATTTAAAAGAGTCTATGAAATGCTGGACATCGAGTTTGATTCGTATGCCGGAGAGAGTTTTTATTCCGATAAAATGCCTGCGGTTTTGGCAGACATGCGGGCAAAGAACATATTAAAAGAATCCCAGGGCGCTCAAATTGTCGATTTGGAACCGTACGGCATGCCACCGGCCCTGATCACAAAGAGCGACGGATCGTCTCTTTATATTACCAGAGATATTGCAGCCGCCATTTATCGTAAGAAAACCTACGATTTTTACCGCAATATTTATGTGGTCGGCGCACAACAGAACCTCCATTTCCAGCAATGGTTCAAGATTCTTGACCTGATGGGGTACGAGTGGTTCAACCGGTGCGTTCACGTCAATTTTGGCACGGTGAGCCTTGCAGAAGGGACGCTGTCCACCAGAAAAGGCAGAGTCGTTTTCCTGGAAGACGTGCTCAACAAGGCGGTGGAGCAGACCCGTCAAGTGATCAGAGAAAAGAATGTCAATACGGACAATATCGAAGAAACCGCTAAAATGGTGGGTATCGGCGCAGTGATATTCCAGGAGCTTTCCAATGGACGCATTAAAGATTATACGTTTTCGTGGGAAAAGGTTCTCAATTTTGACGGAGAGACCGGCCCCTATGTCCAGTACACCCACGCCAGAGCCGCCAGCGTAATCAGAAACGGCGGAATGGAAGGCGTCAAGCTGTCCACGGAAGGACTCGATTTATCCTATGTCGCTTCCGGAACCGCTTATGAACTTCTTAAGCTGATATACAAATTCCCTGAAATTGTGATAGAGGCGGGAGAAAAATGCGAACCTTCCGTCGTAACAAGACACATTGTAGACGTGGCGCAGGCTTTCAATAAATTCTATCACGACGAGCATATTTTAGTGGAGGACGAAGCAGAGAAGAAAGCGAAGTTAGTGCTTACTTATGCCGCGAAACAGACCATAAAGAACGGTCTTGGCTTGCTTGGAATAAAAGCTCCGGAGAAAATGTAATGAATTACGAAGGAATGGTTTATCGCCCGCCCAGCGAGGCGTACAGCTTTATCGTGCAGGTGACCATCGGGTGCTCGCATAATCAATGTACTTTTTGTTCCATGTTTAAGGACAAGAAGTTTCGCGTGCGCAAATTCGAAGAAATTCAGGCCGACTTAAAGGAAGCCAGAAGGCTTTATGCAAGAGTGGATCGTATATTTCTTGCAGACGGCGATGCCCTGTGCCTGGCAAATAGTAAACTCTTGATGATTTTACACGAAATCAAAGCCCTTTTCCCGGAATGCGAAAGAGTCGGCATCTATGGCTCCGCCAGAGATGTTTTAAATAAAACTCCGGAAGAACTAGAACAGCTCAAAGAAGCAGGGCTGGGGATCGTGTACCTTGGCGCCGAGTCCGGAAGCCAGAAAATTCTCGACAAAATCCATAAAAACGCCACGAGAGAGGAATTGATTTCTGCCGTAAGGCGCGTGGAAGACTCGGGAATTCTTTCCTCGGTTACGTTTATTTCGGGCATGGGCGGCAAGAGCATGTGGCGCGAGCATGCTTTGGAAACAGCCTCTATGATCAACCTGATGCAACCTTATTATGCGAGCGTTTTAACGCTCATGGTGGATCCTGCCGCACCGATTTATCACGATATTCAAAGCGGCGCGTTTGAACTTTTATCCCCGATCGAAGTGATGGACGAAATGGAACTGCTGATGGAAAACATCAACGTTGAAAAAACCTGCGTGTTCCGCAGCAACCATGCGTCAAACTACTTGTCGCTGAAAGGAAATCTGCCCGAAGACAAGGCCGCGATGCTGGCTCAAATCCGGGCTGCCAAGAAAAACAGCGCTCTGCTCAAGGAAGAATATTTCCGCGCTTTATAAGCACAGGAGGACGAAAGACAAATGAAAATATTACTCTCGACTCTCAACACGAAATATGTGCACTCCAACCTTGCGCTTCGATACCTTTATGCTGTTTCGGGCAGCTATCAAAATTATATCGAAATTGCCGAATTCAACATCAATCACAACGATGACTATATTTTTACGGAATTGATGAGAAGAGACAGCAAGCTCTATTGTTTTTCCTGTTATATTTGGAATATAGAAAGAATTCTTTATTTGACGGAAATGCTTAAAAAAGCAAGGCCCAACGCGCGAATATTGCTGGGCGGACCGGAGGTGAGCTTCGAAGGAGAGGAATTTCTGTTTAACAATCCCCATATCGACTTTGTGATCCAGGGCGAGGGAGAGGGCGCTTTTTCCAATTTTCTCCCGCAGTATTTTTCCAAGTTCCCTGTCTACGAAGAGGTCTTGGGTCTTATGTACCGCGACGGCCCGATGATCAGGCGAAATAAGCCGTCTCTGCTCCTGAAGTTTGACAGCGTCCCCAATCCCTACGATTCTTTGCCTGCGGAAGAAGATAAAGTCATTTATTACGAGTCTTCCAGAGGCTGCCCGTTCCGTTGCGCTTACTGCCTTTCTTCCATAGAGCATCAAGTGCGTGTTTTGCCTATAGAAAGAGTAAAGACGGATTTAAATTACTTTATTTATAAAAAAGTAAAACAGGTGAAATTTGTCGACCGCACCTTTAACTTTGATTCGAATCGCGCACTGGAAATCATGCGCTACCTTATTGAAAAAGACAACGGCGTCACAAATTATCACTTCGAGATGTGCGGAGAATTCTTTACCGAAGCACAATATAAACTCCTTTCCCAAGCGCGCCACGGTTTATTCCAATTTGAAATCGGCGTTCAGTCCACGAATCCGCCCACGTTGAATTCCGTGAACCGCAGGGGCGAGTTCGCCAAAGTCGAGGAGGCGGTCTTGCGTATCAAGGCCATCGGCGGAATACACCTTCATCTGGATTTGATAGCAGGCCTTCCTTTAGAGGATTACAACCTTTTCAGCCGTTCTTTTAACGATGTGTATGCCTTGCAGCCGGACATGCTTCAAATCGGCTTTTTAAAGCTTCTAAAGGGTACACAGCTGCGAGAGGAGTCCAAGCTCTACGGCTACATCTATAGAAGATTGCCACCCTACGAAGTGATTACGAACAGCTATATATCGGCGGAAGGCTTGGTCCGCATCAAAATGATCGAAGAGGTTTTGGATCTTTACTATAACCGGACAGGCTTTAATCACACATTAGAGGCCGCTCTTGCTTATTATGACAACGCCTTTGATTTTTACGAGGAGTTGGCCGTATGGTATTACAGCCGCGGTCATCAGAAAAAATCCCACAGGAAGGAAGATTTGTATCGCATCCTCCGTTCGTTCCTGCGCAGATGGGGAAAAGAAGGCGGAGAATATGTGTTTGACGGTGTCCTTCGGGAGGATATGAGCGAATATCTGAATTCCGAAGCCGTCAAGAATTTTGAAAAAGAAGGGTGGGCAATGAATTTATGATGCAGGAAAAAACAAGCCCTGATTTTAGAAAAAGAGAAGACCTGCTCGCTCCGTATGTAGAAGAGGCGGGCAAGCGTTTCCTTTTTGACGAGTTTTCTCCGGATTACTTAAAGAGAGCGAATCTTCAATATTTAATCGGTGTTCCCATTCCTCTGCGCCGCGAAGATTTGACGGCTTTTCATGCGGAAGAAGGACTTTCCATTACACAACTGGCCGACAATATGGCGGTTCTGTCCGGAGTGAATCCAAAGCTGCCGTATATTTCCGCCTATTTAAAATATCTCGCCACTTTTTTCAACGAAAAGCTGATCGATGTTCTTACCGGAGCAGGAGGGGAACATTTGGTTGCCGAACGTTATCTGGAATCGGCCGTATATTTTCGTGCGGCGTTAATCCTTTCGCCTTCGGATCGCAAAGCGGTTTTCGGATACGCCTGCGCCTGCAGAGAGTGGTATTTGCCTTTGGATGCGGAAGAATCGACGGATTTGATGAAAATCCTGAAAGAAGAGTCGACGGAGTACTTCGAGTGGACCACAGAGCTTTTCCCGGATTTCCCTGCAGCCTATTATTTCCTCGGCTACGCATATTTAAACAGTGGCCTTTATACAAAAGCGGCCCTTACGTGGAAACGCTTTCTTGTTCTGTCTACTTCTAAGGAAGAAAAAGAAGAAATACAGGAGAGGGTAGACCAGCTGGAAGAACCGGTAAAAATAGAAGCGGGTATCAACTTGCTGCTGCAAGGCAAGCTGACCGAAGGCCTCGCCGTATTGGAACCTTATACGCAATCCGAATATCAAAACTGGTGGCCGCTGCACTTTTATCTTGCTTCCGCCTACGAGGAACTCTCTTATACCGACGAGGCCATCGAAGGCTTTTTGAAAGTGCTGGAACTTGCGCCCTCCCATGCGGAAAGTGCCGAACGCCTGGCTGATCTTTACGAAAAGAAAAACGATGCGCAAATGTCCGAGAAATACCGCCGGAAGTCTGAAATTCTTCGTTCCAATCGTCAAGTTTAATATTGACAATAGACAAAGGTCTGTTGTATACTAACCCTTGTCGCAAACAGATAATATTATTCCAAGGTAGCTCAATGGTGGAGCACTCGGCTGTTAACCGATAGGCTGTGGGTTCGAGCCCCACCCTTGGAGCCAGAATTTCGGGCCCCCTTGCGGGGCTCGAACCCAATAGGGTCAGTTCGTGCGAAAGCAAGCACGACACTTGCCGGGATGGCGGAATTGGCAGACGCACAGGACTTAAAATCCTGCGATAGCAAT
>CAZSPZ010000002.1:0-96394 GCA_964608965.1 uncultured Oscillospiraceae bacterium
ACTGGGATTCCAGTTGGTCGACCGTGTAATAATTCTGCTCTTCCAGACCCACGCCGCTGATTCCGATATACGCCCTGCTGAACGTCCCCGATTCCATAATTTCTTCGACAATTGGCTTGGCTACGTTAATGGGAATGGCAAATCCCATGCCTTCGCCGCTCTCCGCTTTTGCGGTGTTGATTCCTATCACTTCTCCCTTGCTGTTAAGCAAAGGTCCACCGCTGTTTCCCGAATTGATGGTGGCATCCGTCTGGATCAAGCCTTCCATCGTGGCGGCCGCAGTAGCATCGCCTATTTGTATTGAGCGATTAAGCCCGCTGATGATTCCCTGGGACATACTTCTTTCAAAGTCCAGGCCCAATGGGTTTCCGATAGCGGCAGAATAAGATCCGATGTTGATTTGATCCGAATCCCCTAAATCTGCTGCGGTAAGATTTGTGACATCCACCTTTACTACAGCCAAATCCAGGGCGGCATCGCTCCAAAGGACGGTTCCCTCTACATCCGTACCGTCGTAAAGACTTACGGTGATAGATTTTGTGTCTCCATCGTTTACGACATGGGAATTCGTTAAGATATAACCGCTTTCATCGACGATAACACCCGTGCCAACACTTTGCGCATCGTAGGTGTTACCTTCACCAAAACCATAACCAAAGCCGAAGAACGACTCATAATTCTGTTCCGTAACGGTACTGATTCCCACAACAGAAGGGAGCACTTTTGTTGCTATCGCTTCTGCGATGGTGACATCTTCGCTTACATTGATTGTGACAGCCGAAGTATCCATCCCGTTGTCGCTGCGATCAAAATCAACACTGCCGGTCATAAAGTACATGGCGGCCATTCCTCCGCCAAAACCGGCGCTGAAAGCAAGCACCACAACCAATATGATTGCCACCAATTGATTCTTCCCGTTGTTTTTGATTTTGCCTTTGTGGTCTATCTCTGATTCCTTTTGATTTTCGTTGGAATTTTCTAAAATTTCTTCCTGATTGTATTCCATTGTCATTTCCCCCTTTTAATACATTCCCTTTCCGTACTAAACCATATACAGAGGACTCATTTCCGTTCGTGAGAGTGCGATTAATTGAGTTTTGGCTCCTGTCATATATCCGCGTTCTCCCAGTATGTTTTCCACGGTAGCCATGGCCATTTCCGGAAAGTTATTTTCTTTGCTCAAATGCGCAAGCAACACCATTCTGGCTTTCGTCAGGCCGCATTGTTCATCGTCGTCTAAAATAGTAGCCAGCGCTTCGGCAGCTGCAGAATTTGACAGATGTCCTCTGTTTCCCAATATTCTCTGCTTTAGAAACCATGGATATCTTCCCATTCGAAGAATGTTTTCATCGTGGTTGGACTCCAGGACTAAAATATCCGCCTCCCTCATTTCTCTCAAAAGAGGTTCCGTCACAACACCCGTGTCTGTAACAATAGCTATTCGGCGACCTTCGCTGCTGAAAGAATAGCCGACAGGATCTCCGGAATCGTGGGACACCGGAAACGTTCGCACTTCCAAATCGCCGACAGTAAAGCAATCGCCTGTAACAAAGCAGCTGCGTTTGGATTCGGGAAGTGAAACATTCATGCCAAGAAATGTGCTTTCATTGGCATATACGGTAATATCTTTTGATTTTGAAAGGCCGGCAAGCCCTCTGATGTGATCGCTGTGTTCGTGTGTGATTAAAATGCCGCTGATTCCGTCAATCGACAAATTAAGCTGTTCCAGCCTGTTTCGAATCTGTCGTCCGCTTATTCCCGCATCGACCAGCAAAGCTGTGTTTTCCGACAAAACCACATAACAATTGCCGCTGCTCCCGCTTGCAAGAGAACAAATTGCCATGCTCAATGTTTCATCCTCCCTATTATTATCTTTGCTTGTGAAGATTTTGTGTATTTCATCTGATTGCTCCGTGGTTTTATTTTAAAATTTATTCTCCGTACGCATTGACATAAAAAATCTGTTGATCTGCCGTGGTGATTTTCCAGGCCGGAACAGCTGTGTCTTCGCTTATGTCCTGCTGAAATTCACTGGTATCCACCAAGTATATCAGCTCTATTTGCGTAATGTGAAGTTGTGCCAATTTTTCTTCTTCGATATTCGATATAACTTTTAGAAGCGCGTAAGACGCGCTGACAATATCTCTTTTGGTCTCTCCGTAAGAAAGCGGTACGATAGAAGTGTCCTTTTCCTGGGAGGCTTCCACGAGCATTCCGTCGTAGTAGACAGGCTCGCTTTCTTCTCCTGCTTCCGTCGGTGAAAATCGAACAAACAATACCGGCTTCTTTAAAATTCGGCTTGGGATTTGCGTGTCGAGTACGATTCCTTTTTCTTCGAGGAAGGATTGCGTGCTCTCTGCCGCAGCAAGCTGCTCTTTGCTTGCCTCTCTAATTTCCCCATAATAAGCCGAAGCGATAATCAAGTTTGTTATCAGCAATGCCACGATTAATATATTTTTTGATTTTGTCCAGTCCATATCGCTTTAACCTTTGCTGTTACTCGCTCAGACCGATCGGTCTTGCTTCGTAAAGAGAGAAATAAAACCGCTGGTCATTGTTCATGTGAATAATCCAGGCGGGTTGAAGATTTTGATCGTTCTGAACGCGGACGAGCCCGGTCTGCACAGATACAACCGAATCGGCTACATATTCGAACGCCTCTTCGCTGTTGATCGTAAGCATGCTGTCGTTCATCACATTGTATATATGGTTACAATTTTGCGCAATGACGTTTGCCGGATCCTGTGTCGGCTTTGGCGCGGTATCATAAGCTTCTTCGGGCGCGACTGAAATGACGTCTCTCTTATAATAAGCCACTTGTCCTGCCAATATCTCTATTTCAATCGATTCTCCGTTTTCATAAAATACTTCTTGTCCCAATATTTTGACGCCAAAGGAAAAATGATACCCCTTCTTTCTTTCGTCGGCAATATCCTGCACATTCTTTAAATAAAACTCTATCGCCTGACCATCCAGACTGCTCCAGGTTCCGTGCATGGCGACAAAAGACAATGCCGTCTCCAGGTCGCCGAAAAATCCTGCGGAAATACCTTCTACCGTCGCATTTTTATATTCAAAAACTCCGTCGATGCCGGTAAAGAAAGTCTTTTGTCCGTATCCGTACATGTAGGTAACGTTTCCGAAGCTGTCCGTAATTCTTCTGACGAAATCAAAATTTTCCCCGAAAAGCGATTCGGCCAGAGCTTGTCTTACATTTTCGCTGGCTTCTTCCGACTCTTCGTAATATTCGACAGGAATTAAATTACTGCTTACCGCCAAAGGAATAAGGGCCGTGTTGTCGCCGCCTGAAATATTTCCGATCGTATAATATGAAGTCAGCAATTCATCTTGTATGCTCAAAAACTGATCCTCAACGACGGTGCTTTCTTTGTCTGCCACCAAACGGTAATATCTGTCCTTTTTTTGATCATAAATAAAAATGCTTTCCTTTGCCGCTTCGGAAAAGGAAATGCTGTTCATAAATTCTACGGTATCAAAACCCGTGGCCCGATTAATATCATAATGCGAGCATACTTCGTTAAAGGGAAGCCCGTAATCAAAGGATATGATGACGGATTGATAGCCGGCTATCGCTTCTTGATACTGTTGGGCGGTAACCTCACTTACAAGGACGCTGTCGGAATTGCCCAAAGTGCGCAGTTCAGATAAAGCGGCATAAAAGCTTTGATCCAAATCTTCGGCGGCCAACTTGTATGAGCCGTCACCCTGGCTATATATGACACTTTTGGGTATCAAAAGAGCTTCGATTTGGGGGGGCTCGACTTCTTCCTGCGAAAGAATGGAGGGTAATCGAAAAGTGCTTTCGGAATCCAAACTCCAAAGCAAATATAAAAATAGTATTGTTGTGAAAAACAATACTACCAATATTAAAGTCTTCACAAATTCGATGCGTTTAACTCTTTGCTCGCTCATCGGCTCGCCTATCTGAATATACTTTTAAGCAAATTCTGGAGAAATTGCAATGCTCCCGTTTGTGGCGTCTCGAATATATTGCGCTTTTCCTCTACGGGCTTCGTCTTGATAGCAACAAGACTGTTTATTGTTTCTGTGGTCAGTCCTGCTGAATCCACAGTATCCACCTGAACTCTGTATAGGCCCGGTGTTACGTTGTTGATCTGCTTTGTATAAAACCCAAGCTGGCTTGTACATGCATAGTTGGCCGCTTCGCCTATAATAAAACTGGCATACGACTTTACTGCGGTACCGTCGCTCAAAGTTGTCGCTGCAGAAACAGTCGCCGCGTTCACAGTTGTTGTGCTTGTAACTTGAGCGCTGGGTCCGCTTGCAATAAGGCCCAGATCTTCTTCTGTAATATTTGTAACGTTGACGGAAACATAGTCTTCGCTGCTTTTATCTTTTTCTTCGTATACGGCGACTCGAACGGTTTTAGGCTCTGTGATCTTTACAGAAACGAGGAAATTGTCTGAATAGATAATAGTATTTGTCGCAGGGCTGACAATAGCAGCTGCGCCGGCAAATACAACATTACTGCAAATCATAACCAATATCATGATGAAAGCTGCTGCACGTCCTAATCTTTTCAAAACGAATGTTCCTCCTTTCCTAAAATTTCGATGCTCTTGTATCGTATCATTCATCTCTTTGGAAAATATATTTCCAGAGCTCTTTACAAAGTATACATTTTTAGTGTTACAGACATGTTACGAGGGAATTAAGACGGTTTTACAAATAGCATATTCCTTGTTATAATTGAAAAATGAAAAATGTAAATATATACACAGACGGAGCGTGCTCCGGCAATCAAAACGAAATAAATATAGGCGGTTGGGGCTGTATCCTGGAATACGGTCAGCACAAAAAAGAACTCTATGGCGGAGAATTAAACACGACAAATAACCGTATGGAGTTGCTGGCTCTTATTTCCGGACTTTCGGCACTGAAAGAGACGGGCCTTCACATCAGAATTTTTTCGGACAGTGCTTATGTTGTAGAATGCTTCAGAAGCAAGTGGCACGAGAAGTGGCAGTCGAACGGTTGGATGACCTCCGGGAAAAAGCCGGTGGAGAATCAGGATCTCTGGAAAACACTGCTGGATGCTGTAGCAAAGCACCATGTTTCTTTCTATCGCGTAAAAGGACATATGAACCTTAAGGCCGATAGCAAAGTCCTGGACAAAGCTTACGAAGCTTTCATAAAACTGAACGGAAAGTTTACATTTGATGAATTCTTTTACATCGTGGAGCAAAATATTCGAGTGGATAAATTGGCAAATAAATATATAGATGAATGTCGCTGCGGCGAAGAAGAAAAGGAGAGCAAAATGGGTTCCGAAAAAAACGATAAGGACGGCAACATCCTCCATCAATCGCGTCCGGCCGTTTTATTTGACTTGGACGGTACCTTATGGGATTCGGCCAAGCAAGTCGGCGAATCGTGGAATATAGCGTTAAAAGAGTTCACTGATCTCGATTTTAATTTTACGACAAAAATGATACGTCAGAGCATGGGAAGAGTCTTGGAAGAAATCGCACTGATGTGGTTCCCTGAATTGCCCGAAGAAAAAAGAATTCAAATCATACGCAGGGCTACCGACGTTGAACTGGAGTATTTAAAAACCCATCCGGGGAAACTGTTCCCCAAAACGGAAAAGACGTTAAAAGAGCTATCGAAGAATTATGATCTCTTTGTCGTGAGCAACTGCCAGGTGGGATACATCGAAGGCTTTTTCGAAGGAACCGGGCTCAAAAAGTATTTTATTGACTACGAGTGCGCCGGCAACACCGGCAAGCCAAAAGCAGACAATATAAAATTAGTCATGCAGCGCAATCACTTGACACGCTGTCTGTATGTGGGCGACACGCAAAAGGATTGCGATGCTTCGGATCTCGCCGGCATTCCTTTCGTTCACGCTGCCTACGGCTTTGGAGAAATTAACAAGCCCGTTCCCAAAGTAGAAGCGTTCGAAGACTTAATTCCTTTTGTAAATGCGTTTTTTGAGTAAATCGCCTATTAACGATGTGGTTTTGTTGCCTGCGTAAATTGCCTATTACCTCTTTGGTTTTCGCGTTTAGGCAAATCGCCTATTAACTGTTTATTAAAAATAAAGGAGCGCTGCCTGTTTGGCAGCGCTCCTTTTCATTTTGTGTTAGAACTTTATAAACGGCGTAAAATCAAAGGGTTTTGAACCAAGGATTTCTTCTTCTGCCCTAGTCAGCGTATTGATGATGTGGATTGCCTGGCCGTTCTTGGGCGGTCCTTGTTTTATGGCAGCGGCCCCTCCCGCTATGCCCATATCCGCGACAGGGTCGTCGTTTACCCCGCCGGCACGGATAGAGGGGACAGAAAACATCCCGTGGTCCACTGCGAATTTTTGAGCGCTCATTGCTTCTGTTACAGTGCCGACTTGATTCGGTTTAAAAACAAACGAGCCGCAGGCGCCTAAATCCAATGCCTTTTTTAAACGGTCAATGTTTGTAACCGTAAGATCGTCTCCGCATAAAACGGTTCTGTTCAAAACCTTGGAGGCTTTCACCCATCCGTCCCAGTCGTTTTCATCGACCGGATCTTCGATATATAAGAAATTATACTTTTCGGTAAGCTCTTTCAGGCGACCCAGCATCTCGTCCAGATCCATCTCTTTTCCGAGGTAATCATAGGTACCGCGCTCCGGAATATATATTTCGCTGAACGCGCAATCCGCATGGAAAGCGATTTTGTTCTCGTACCCTGCACGCACCGCCGTCTCGTATAAAAGATCGAATGCCACCATAAAATCCGGGCTTGGACAGACAAAGGCGGATTGGACACCCGGTTCCGCCCTGCGTCCCCCCTGATATTCTTTGATTACTTCGGGAAGGATTTTATACATCTTACAAAGGATATGTGTTGCCTCTGCAATACTGTCTACTTTGTAGGGAATCACCGTACATTCCTGCATGGGCATGGTATCTTTTTCGTAACTCCCGCCTGCAAACATGTCGGAGGTTGGAAGCGGTATCGTTTTTATTTCGCCCGGGTTAAGATATTTATATTGAGGCAGCCGCAGCGTGTTTGCCGCTGCGCGCATAACGGCCAAAGATACGCTGTAAGTTACATTGCCTCCCAGTTTGGATTTATTCGGAGTCCCGTCCAGGTTACATAAAAAGTCGTCCAAGCCCTTTTGATCCATGACATCCATGCCCTTGATGGCCGGAAACACAACGTCTTCTGCCATTTGGACCGCCTTAAAAACGCCGTTGCCGTTGTGCCAATCAGGATCGCCGTCGCGCAAAACGAAGGCTTCGTGCTCGCCCGCGGAAATCCCCGACGGAGAAGAGGCCCGGCCAAGGATCCCTTCTTCCGTGTAAATATCCACCTCCAGAATCGGCTTTCCTTTGCAGTCGATTCCGGCTCTTGCTTTCATTGATTGAATACTTGTACTTTTCATTTTGTCTTCCTTCTTTCGCAGTATCAGTCTTTTGGGTCGGCCGGAACGTATAAAACGTTAAAGTCGCATAGATTTGTTCCGGTGTTTCCGGTATATATACACTCGTTTAAGGCGACAAGAGCTTCGTTCGTGGCGTGCTCTTTTAGTGCCTGTCTTAAATTAATGCCCATCGATAAAGATCTGTCGTATGTTTTGGAATCCGTTAACCCGCCGGCCATGATCGTGGTTCCGTCGGTTCCTTCGCTGTCGATGGAAAGCATGCAGGCACCCGGAGCGTCTTTTGCAACAAGCGCAAATCCTGTCGTCAGCTCTTGTGACGGTCCGCCGTGCCCCTTAATCACGGAATTATCGGGGATGTATGTGGTGGTTTCCCCGCCCGAAAACAGCAGGCACGGCCTCTTAAACGGCCTGTCGTTCTTGAGCATTTCCTTCGCCAGGCTGGCCATCACCGCGCCGTAGTCCTTGCTTTCGCCCTCCGCATACGTGGTGAGTATTGCAGCCGGTATTCCCCGCTCCTTCGCCACTTCCATCGCATATTTACAAGCGTCAGGCAGAGTATTGATCACATAATACGTTACGTTGCCTGCGGTTTTGGGCGTTTCCTGGTCGGGAGTGGCATGAATAAAGTATTCCGTCACGTTTTTGGGGAGCTTGTCCATAAGATCATGCTCTTTCAGAATTTTTCTTATGTCTTCGAATGTTACGGAATCGTACCCTACAGGCGTACCCATGATTGGCAACGGCTTCGTGTAATCTTCCATCTCGTCCAAACCCACCGCATCCCATATTTCGAAACACTCGATTTGCGTGCCCTTCGTAATACGCTGCCCAAGGCGCCCCCTGTTCATTCTGCACAAGTGGCCACGAACATCGTTGATGTCCATCACCCACATGCCCGACTTGATCATTACATCCGTCGCGCCCTGCATTTCCTCCAGGGTAATGCCTTCCACCGGATATCCCATCAAAGCGGTGCAACCACCCGAAAGTCCGACCAGAAAAAGATCATCCTTTTCCATTTGATCCGCAATGGCTAAAATTCTTTTACACCCTTCGACGCCTCCGGCATTGGGCAGAGGATGCCCTCCGACAAAAACTTCCGTGTGCGCGTATACATCGGTATCTTCTTTGATCTTTACGATCACGACACCTTGCGTAAGCTTATCGCCAAGAATATCTTCGAAAGCGTGCGCCATATTGTTGGAGGCCTTTCCGGCGCAGAAAACGTAAACGCGCCTGTAATCCTCCAGATTCAGCTTTCTTTCTCCGATATGCAGAATATTATCTTCTCTGTGTATAAAGCTTTTTAATCGGTAATAAGAATCCAAACGCTTTAATACTTCATCCGTTATTTCTAACACCAGTTGACGAGAAGCTGTGTCACCATGTGACAACAGCTCCTCTGTGTTTTTTATTTTAGCAAATATCATAGTTGCAGCCTTTCAATGGTACTATTTGCGTAAAATTGTATATTTGTCCAACAATTCGAAATCCGGCTCCACGCCAAGCCCCGGGAGCTTGGACATGGTAATGTAACCATCCGAATCGACTTTGATAGGTTGTTTCAGCATAATGTCTCTCATGCTGTATTCCCAATAAGGAGGATCGTAGCAATATTCGATAAACGGACAGGCACTTGTCGAAGCCGCCATCTGAAGGCTTGCCGCCAATCCCATCCCATGCGTCCACGTGTGGGGGGAAAACAGTTTATTTTCCGCCTCGATCAGCGCAACAATTTTTCTCGCGATGTGAAAGCCGCCGCAGAACGTAGGATCTGTCTGATAAATGTCGTAGCATCCGTACTTTATAAAATCGCGGAACTGATGGAGGTGAGAGTTGATCTCTCCGCCGGCGATGTTGATGCTCGTGCTCTGCCTTAGTTCGGCCAGCCCCTCGTAATCAAACTGGTGCATGGGCTCTTCCAGCCAAAGAATGTTCATTTCTTCGAGTGCTTGCGCCATTTGGATCGCTTTTTTTAAATCCCACCGCGCTACGCTGCGCTTTCCCGTAAAGAACCAGGCCTGGTTCGCATCAACGGAAATATCGATCCGCCCGTTTGCTTTTTCGACAATTTTGCTGATGATTTTAAGGTCTTCTTTCGGATCGTCGTGATGCGCCCGAACTTTCATGATCTGGAAACCTTCGCTGATAAACCGCTCCATGTCTTCCAGTCGAGCTTCCACTGATTTGAGCGATCCTGTGCTGGCATAGGCAAGAACTCTGTCCTTTGCGCCGCCCATCATCTTGTAAATAGGTAAATTGCAATACTTTCCGAGTGCGTCCCAGCAGGCGATTTCAACAATCCAAGGGCGATAAGCGTATTGTGCCGCATTGACAAGCCCTGTGGAAATCGCTTCGATCTCCGTTATATCCCTTCCGATGACCAGCGGTTTAATATGGCTTTCCCAAATTCCCGCAAGAAGCTGAGAGGAATCGCACGCGGCGCCGTAGCCATGAATACCGTCGTCGGTTATCACTTCGACAAGCGAAACAAACAGCTTTGTTTCCGGGTTTGCAGGGTTCCATGTTGACGGATAGGGTTGGGCAAGGGGAATTTCCGCCAGCTGCAGCTTGACATCGACAATTTTCATTTACAACCTCACTTTCTAAAACAAAGAAAAAAGCATCCATTTGCTCTTCTCTTTGTCCATAACCATATTAGTGTTCGTCGTCCTTCTTTTCTTTTTCTTTATAAAATTTTCCGGTCATGGCTTCTATGGTTACTTCGATAACCGCCACGCCTTTAATTGCGTTCGCAGGCATTGGAAGAGTTTCCAGTTCCGGCACGTATTTTTTTACAATCGCCCACAGCGCCGCTTCTTTTATATTAAAATCTTGAATCACTTCGGCTGTTCCGGTTATAATCACGCTTTCGTATTCGGTGTTTACGTTGCATGCGGTCTTTGGGTTTCTTGCCAGTTTAAACTTTCCGCATTTTTGAACTTCGAAGCCGACATAAGGGTTTTTCTTTAAATTGTCGAGTTTTTGACCCAGAGGAAGACCGTGCATATAAATTTTACCGTTAAGATACGCATAGTGCATCGGCGTAACATAGGGCCGTCCGTCTTCGTTGACGGTGGCGAAATGTCCGATTTGCTGCTTGTTCAGCAATTTTTCCATCTGCTTTAACGTAAGCTGGTTTTCTCTCATTCTTTTTTGCATGACACTCTCCTAAAAATCAATTACTCTACGGACAACAAAAGTTCCAAAAGCCGTTCCAGTTCTTCTCTGCTGTAATATTCAATCTCGATTTTTCCTTTGTTTGGGGCGCCGGGAAGTTTTACCTTTGTGCCTAAAGCGACACTCAGCGATTCTTCCATACGCTTTACGTCGGGATTTGATTTTTTTATGCTTCTGGGCTTAACGGATTTTTTCCCTGTGTATTTTTCGGTTTCCCTTACAGACCAGCCGTCTTTCGCGGCTTTTTCCGCTGCTTCGATCTGAAGACTTTGGTTGTCCATACCGGCAATGGCTCTTGCGTGGCCCGCTGTCAGCTTGTTTTCCATGACCAGTGTCTGCACTTCTTCCGGTAGTTTCAACAACCGTAGCGCATTGGAAACATAAGGGCGGGATTTGCCTACACTCGTAGCCACCTGATCTTGCGTAAGACTGTACACGTCGATCATTTCTTTCAGTCCGCGCGCCTCTTCTATGATGTTCAAATCTTCCCTTTGCATGTTCTCGATCAGCGCAAAAAGCATATTTTGCTTTTCATCCAGACTGCGTATGATTGCGGGAATGACCTTTAGTCCGGCTTTCCTTGCTGCCCGATAACGGCGTTCGCCTGCGACAATTTCATAGCCTCTCTCCGACGGACGCAGTAGTATAGGCTGTATGACGCCGTGTGTCCGAACGGAATTTGTCAAATCCTGTAAAGCATCTTCGTCGAATATCGTTCTGGGCTGATTTGCATTCGGTTTAATTTCATCCAATTGAATAAAAACCACGTTTTCGCCATGATCCTTCGTGGAAACCGTGGTTTTTGATTGTTGGGTATCGTCTGTCTCTTTTACACTGGTGGCTTCCGGATGAAAATCTATATCCGCAAAAAGGGAATTGAGCCCGCGGCCCAGGCCTCCCTGTTTAACTTTTGCCATGGCTTATCCCTCCGATTCAAGAAATTCAACTGCAAATGCCTGGTATGCTATAGCACCTTTGGACTTGGGATCATAGGTGGTGATCGGCAGTCCGTAGCTTGGGGCCTCTGCAAGACGCACATTCCGTGGAATGATGGTGGAGTAAAGCTTGTTCCCGAAATATTTTTTCACTTCTTCCACCACTTGAATGGAAAGGTTGGTTCTGCCGTCGAACATGGAAAGAATGACTCCTTCTATCTGCAGCAAGGGGTTTAAGCTCCTTTTTACAAGTTCGATCGTACTGATCAGTTGGCTGACGCCTTCCAAAGCGTAGAATTCGCATTGGATGGGAATCAGGACGCTGTCAACCGCTGTTAAAGCGTTAATTGTAAGCAATCCCAACGATGGCGGACAATCTATAAAAATGTAATCGTAATTGTTTCTGATTTTATCAAGCGCCTTTTTTAGGCGTTTTTCTCTGCCTTCCAACTGCACGAGTTCAATTTCCGCGCCGGCCAAGTCCACACTTGCAGGAAGAATATCAAGATTCTTTATGCCCGTGCTTAAAATTGCACTCCGCGGATCCATATCATCATTGATCAGAAGTTCATAGCTTGTATTCTCTAAAGTCTTTTTAGATATGCCAAGTCCACTGGTTGTATTTCCCTGCGGATCTATATCCAGAACGAGAATTTTCTTCCCTTTTAATGCCAGACACGCAGCAAGGTTGATATTTGTGGTCGTCTTTCCCACGCCGCCCTTCTGGTTAAATATGGCGATTGCTTTTCCCATTTTTTCACTCCGTCTCCCTGATTGTGGCGTATTTTACCCGCACTTAATTATATAGTATAGCGTGCTAATATACTACTGTATTTTCTTGTCATTCTCTTTCATCCATCATTATTTGCCGGTTTTTACATCTCTGTAAGATACTAATGTACAGCCTTTCGCGGCAATTAAATCCCTGGTCCCCTGTGCGCTTTTTGGCGTTTCTCCTCCGCCCGAACAGACGAACAGTTCCACTTCTTTGTCCGCGGGAAGAAGCGCAACAATTGCGTTAAATGGAGGTGCAGGAAAGCCGCCCCAAACAGGTGTGCCGATAATAATTTTATCGAATTCACCCAAATCGATCCCCGGGGCTTTAATTTCAGAGGGTCTTCTCTTCATGGCATCGGGACATCCCTTAAAGAGAGCGTTAAAAAAGTTTCTTTTCTTCACCTCTTCAATTTCGCATAGCGAGGCGTTTTTTTCGGCGGCGATTCTTTGCGCTTCGGCTTTTGTTCTTCCGCCCAGAGAGTAATATATAACGATTGTTTTCATGGGATGTCTCCATTTCTATCTTCTTATAAACTTTGTTTGAGCCATCAGTGGCATTGAATACATTATAATCAGATTCTCTGCGCTTTTAAATGTAAAACCGCAGATTATTTTCAAATAATGTTTCACGTGAAACATTGGCGCGTTTTATCTGTATCGATAAAAATAAAAAGAGATGTTTCACGTGAAACATCTCTTGAGTTTACTTTCTTTTTATTGGTATTTGAAGTTCCGTCAACCAGTCTTCTTTGCTTTCCTTGTTCCATATCCCGTCGATATAGCGCTCTCTGGGATCAGCGGCTATAACATACCCGTTTTCTTCTATCCACTTAAAAGCAAATGCGTACGCTTTTCCCAAATCCGGGTAATCACCCTTGTGCATTACGGACAATGCATTCATGGGATCCATCTTTTTAAATACGATGCCGTTAAAATCGGGTCGCATTCCGTCGACGGCTTCGCAATATTCGATGTTGATGTCGCTTTCCTTGTATTCTTTATCAAGATAGATAATAAAACAATATTCGGGAACAATGCACTTTAAATCCGGATATTTTTCTTTGACTTCTTGCGCAATGGCAGGAAGTACGTGAAAATATGCATCGTAATTAGGTACGGTCAACTTTTTTGAATAAACGATACACTCCCGAAGTTCTTTAATGGTCGCCTGATAATTCATAAATTCCTTCTCCTTTTGCTCTTGTAAGATAAAATTGATCCTTCTGAGTTTTTCGCTGTTTTCGGTGAGATCGGCAATCAGTTCGGCTTTTCTCTGCCGGAGAATATTTTCCACATCATTTCCCGAAAGAATATTCCTTACTTCTTCTATCGTTAGGCCGACTTGACGCAAAGACTGAATTTTATGAAGCCTTAACAGCTGGTTTGTGGTATACATCCGATACCCGGTAAATCGATCCGTCGTCTCCGGCTCTAAAAGTCCGATTTCGTCGTAATACCGAATGGTTTTTATCGTCGTTTTGCTCATTTTTGAAAATTCGCCGATCCGAAACACAGTGCACCTCCTTTCATCTAAATTCATCTTACAAGCTCCCCTTAGGGGAGAGTCAACAGGCTGTTTTATATTTTTTTCGATTTCTTTTATTTCTTTTGCAAGGCAGCAAGCGCAGCGCTTTTGGCATGGATGAGGGTCGTATCGAAAAGGGGAACAGACGTATCGCTTTGGCTTACAAGCATGCCGATTTCGGTACAGCCTAAAATGACTCCCTGCGCTCCTTTTTCAGACAGCTCCTGAATGATTCTTAAAAAAGCAAGTTTTGAGCTGTCTTTTATTTTGCCAAGACACAGTTCTGTAAAGATCACATGATTTATAATATCAATGTCCGCTTCGTTCGGTATCAACACTTCGATACCTCTTTGTGTCAATTTATCTTTATAGAAATTCTGAAGCATCGTGTATTTCGTTCCCAGCAACGCAACTTTGGAGATACTTTTTTCGGTCAGCACGTCTGCGGTAACTTCCGCAATATGGAGCAGAGGGATATTGATCATGCTCTGCACTTGCGGCGCCACTTTGTGCATGGTGTTTGTGCATATGACAATAAATTCCGCGCCGGCAGCCTCCAGCTTGGCGGCCGCATCGCCCAGAATTTTTCCGCTCTCTTCCCATTTGCCTTCGGCTTGCAATTTTTCGATTTCCGCAAACTCCACGCTATAAAGAATGCAGCGGGCAGAGTGCAATCCGCCCAGCTTTTCTTTTATTGTCTCGTTAATGATTCTATAGTACGGTATCGTGCTTTCCCAACTCATTCCGCCTATCAAGCCTATCGTTTTCATGAATTTCCCTCGTCAATCCTTCGTATTTACTATGCAATCATGCCCGTTGCTCTTTTCTTCTTCGATGATCTTAATCGCCCTGTTCACAAAAGTTTCGCCAAGATCTCTGCAACTTTTTGAAAAAGAGCTCCATCGCAATAAAATAGGTTCGCAGCTCTCTTTATATGCGCAGTCAAGAAGCTGGCTTAGTAGCGCCGGGCTTTCTTCCCCGGAAAAAAGAAGTTGATTTAATGTTGGCGGATTTTCTTCTGCGCCTACAAGCGTTTGGCTTAGCCCCTCGGAGTTTTCTTTGGCGTTAAATCGCTTATCGCTTATAAACAATTTAGCCATTTCCATGTAAAACCCTTGTATATCATGGAATTGATTGCCGTCCAGAATCACTTCTTTTCTGTATATGGACTCGACAGCTTCCATTTTCATCAGGCGATCGGCAAACGCAACCGCTCCGCTTACTGCTTCTGCGCTCTGAAACGATCTTATATCCTGCGTATCCCGAACGGAATATAAGCCCAAATACTTCAGTTTTGAATGGACGCAAAGTCTTTTGATGCCTTCTTCGAAAGGATCGTTTGCATAATCCGCCTTATAGCCGTGCGTCGTGAGCAGCGCAAGCGATTTACCCGCCCAAAGGGAACCTGTTGCTGTTCCGTAATACTTGTTCATGCCATAATGGCGGTCCAAAAGCGCTTTCATTTGCGACGTGCAGTACCAGGTATAAATAGGCGTGGCAAGAACGATACAGTCCACCGCTGTGATCTTCTCCACAATAGCCGCGACATCATCCTTTTGAACACAGCCGTATTCGCCTTGTACATTCTGGCAATGATGGCAGCCTGTACACGGCAGTATTTTCTTGCCGGCCAAAGATATCTGTTCAACGAAAGCACCGTTTTCCTTCAGTCTTGCAGAAAAGGGCTTCAGTAATTCTGCGGTGTTCCCGTTTTGCCGGGGACTGCCATTAATAATCAGAAATTTCATCAATCTAACCTTTCCTTGTTCTCGTGTCGTTTTCTCGGCAATAGTATGACGAATAATTGTCTTATCTTTATAATCAAACGCCATCGCTTTTAGCCTCCTTCGCAAGAAACAGTTTCAACCCAAAATATATTAAAAAGACTCCGACAGCGAAGTTCAGTATTTTTACGGCTGTTTCCGGAATAAAGCTGGACAAAACAGTGCCAAGCAGCGAAACTCCCGTAAGAAAAATCAGCGTCGATATCATGACCCCGACGCCAAAATAGAATAGTTCCTTGGAGTTATACTTGTTTTCCGCTACCTGCGTTGAAAAAATTCCGCTAAAGAAAATAATAGTCAAAGGATTTGACGCGGTAAGAAATACACATTTTAGAAAGAGATTATCGCCCTGCGAAGCAGAGAAAATTGAAATTCCGGGCAAAAGCGTTGCGCCGAAAACGGCCATGATGATATTGAGCCCGAATAAAACCAAAACAATACAGCCGAAAAGCTTCATTCCCTTTTGAATTTTCTCGCTTTTCATCAACCTCGAAACACCAAGGCCTGCCAAGATCATATAAAGAATATCCACGACCGCAATACCGGCCACCACGGTCATACCCCTCCAAAATCCATCGCTCATGGCAGTATTGAACGTCATTAAGCACATAGGCCCGATGGCCAATTGTAACAGAACCCCAAACTTTACTCCGCTTGTGATTACGTTCTTCATTGTGATCCTTTCTTATTACATAGGATTTTTAGCCGGTACGCCCGCCTTGCGTGGATATTGTTTAGGGGTGCTGCCGGTTTTTTCGATCCATATGAGCAAATGGCCGCTTCCTTCTATTCCGTCCGGACTTATTTCCCGGATGGTTGCGCCAAGAGTCTCTATCGCATTCCTTGCGTCGTTTATATCCTCTGTCGCAGCTTCTGTCTTATATGCCCCAAACCATCCGCCTATTTTTACGTAAGGAACGCAGTATTCGCTGAGCGTAGACATGTTTGCGACCGCGCGGGACAAGACGAGATCGAATTTTTCCCGATAAAGCGGCGTTCGGGCGGGATCCTCGGCCCTGGCATGCAAAGTTTTCACATTTGCCAGCCCTAACTCGTCGGCTATCCGCTGAACGATTTTCAGTTTTTTATCGATAGAATCCATCAGGAGAAACTGTTTGTCCGGAGCCGCGATAGCCAGGGGTATACCCGGAAGGCCGGCACCGGTTCCCACGTCCAGAATTTTCTTGCTTCCCGAAAATTGAGGAAACGAAACGGCTGTAAGCGAATCGATCAAATGCTTTTTCTCGAACTCCTCCGGATCCTTTACCGACGTAAGGTTTACTTTCTCGTTCCATTCAAGAATAAGCTCCATATAACGCGCATACTTCTGTAAAGTGTCATCATCTGAAGCGAATCCCATTTTATTTAAATATTCTTTAAGCTTTTCCATTGCGCTCTCTTCTGTATTTCTCCAGATAAATTAAAATCACATTGATATCCGCCGGAGACACTCCCGAAATTCTGGAAGCTTGTCCCAGGGAAAGGGGTTTAAATTGCGTAAGCTTTTGTCTGGCTTCCATCGGGAGGCCTTCCATCACCATATAATCCAGATTGGGATCTAATGTTCGAGTTTCAAGCTTTTTAAATCGCTCTATTTGTGCAAGCTGCTTTGTAATGTAGCCGGCATATTTTATTTCAACCTCTACCTTTGTTTTGGCGTGGGAGGACAGCATCGGCCGCTGCGAATCGATCTCTCCGAGTATATCATAAGTTATTTCCGGCCTTCTCAACAAATCCGATAAAGTGCATCGGTTTTCTATCGCAGCGCTTTGATTTCGCACAAGAAAATCGTTTACCGCAGCGGGCGTCACTTCGGAAGAAGCAAGTCTTACCAGCTCCGCTTCGACGGCTGCCTTTGTTTCGAGGTACTTATGATACCTGTCTTCTTTGACCAACCCTATTTCATACCCTTTTTGCGTAAGCCGCACGTCCGCATTATCCTGGCGGAGGACCAGCCTGTATTCCGCACGGGATGTCATGATACGGTAAGGTTCATTTGTCCCCTTGGTTACAAGGTCGTCTATTAAAACACCGATGTACCCTTCGGACCGGTCAATAACGAACGGCTCTTTGCCGTCTAACTTAAGCGCTGCGTTGATTCCCGCTATTAAACCTTGCGCGGCAGCCTCTTCGTAGCCTGAACTTCCGTTAAACTGACCTGCACAGAAGAGCCCGTCAAAAGAACGATGCTCCAAATTTATTTTAATATCCTGCGGATCGATACAGTCATACTCTATAGCATACGCCGGCCGTACAATTTCCAGGTTTTCAAGGCCCGGTATCGTCTTGTAAAACGCTTCCTGTATATCTTCGGGAAGGCTGGAAGACATGCCCTGGAGATACATTTCTTCGGTGGAAAGGCTCTCCGGCTCCACAAAAAGCTGATGGCGCTCTTTATCTGCAAATCTTTTGATCTTGTCTTCTATCGATGGACAGTACCGAGGACCCACGCCTTCTATCTGTCCGCCGAAAAGCGCGGATAAATGAGAATTTTCTCTTATTACTTTATGTGTATTTTCGTTCGTGTACGTAAGATAACATGGAACCTGGTCCTTTATCAGCGTTTCGTTCATAAACGAAAACGGCACAATGACATCGTCTCCGTATTGCGGAATCATTTTTGAATAATCCAGGCTGTGCGAAAGCGCTCTGGCAGGAGTTCCTGTTTTAAAGCGTCTCAACTCTATTCCGTGAGCTTTAAGATGATCGGCAAGCTCGACAGAAGGCGACAATCCGTTGGGACCGCTTTGATACGCCGCGTCCCCAATAAAGATTTTTCCTCTTAAAAATGTACCTGTTGCGATAATAACAGCTTTTACATCGAAATATACACCGGTTTTTAACGTGATCCCTTGTACTTTTCCATCCGGATCAAAAGAGATGTCGATCACTTCTCCTTGCTTTAGGAATAAATTCGGTTCTGCTTCCAAAACTCTTTTCATTTCCTGATGGTAGGCAACTTTGTCCGCCTGAGCGCGCAGAGAATGTACGGCCGGGCCTTTGGACGTGTTGAGCATGCGACTCTGGATAAACGTTTTATCTATCGCTAACCCCATTTGCCCGCCCAAAGCATCAATCTCTCTGACAAGATGCCCTTTGCCGGTTCCGCCGATGGCCGGGTTGCAGAATAAAAACGCTACCGCCTCCAAATTAATCGAAAGAATCAACGTCTTTTTTCCCATTCTCGCCGCAGCCAAAGCAGCTTCGCAGCCTGCATGGCCGGCGCCGATCACCGCAACATCAAATTGTCCCATGTTTTTTATTTTCATGATTATTTACCCAAACAAAAACGAGAGAATATCTCTTCTATAATTTCGTCCCTTGCCGTTTTCCCTATGATTTCTCCCAGGTAATCAAATGCAGCGCGAACGTTCACTTCTATAAAATCTATTGCTTCCTTGTTTATCGTCATGTTGATGGCTTCTTCGGTCTCCTGTTTCGCCTTTTTTAAAAGGTCGATATGGCGGATATTTGTCACCATCACATCTTCTTTGCCTTGAATTTTCCCACCGGTAATTTGCGCTTCCATCGTCTCTTCCAGCTGATCCAAACCGATCCCTTCTTTTAGTGAAGTGGCAATGATTCTGGCAAGAGGAAGCGCTTGCGACATCTGCTCTTCGCTTATTATTTGGGGAAGATCCGTCTTGTTTAATAAAACGATGCAAGAGCGCTCTTTGAGCAAACCACAAAGTTCTTCGTCTTCTTTAGAGAGGGGCTGACTGGCATCGATCAGAAACAAAAGAAGGTCGGCCTTATTAAAAGCGTCTTTGCTTCTTTGAATTCCCAGCTGCTCGACTACATCCACAGAATCCCTTATGCCGGCCGTATCTGTCAGCCTGATCGGTATTCCTCTGAGCGAAATTTGCTCTTCGATCGTATCTCTGGTCGTCCCCGGTATTTCCGTTACAATCACACGGTTCTCGCGCAAAAAGAAGTTCATCAGAGAGGATTTTCCCACGTTAGGTTTACCCACAATCGTGACGGATACGCCTTCTCTTAAAATGCGTCCTTCTTCTGAAAAAAGAAGCAGAGCGGAGAGCGCATCGTCTATTTGCTTTATACTGTTTTCTATCGCTGTGTAGGTTATTTCCTCTATATCTTCGTCGGGATAATCCATGTTGACCGTTAAGGATATGAGCAGTTCCAACAATTCTTTTCTGATGTTCTCCACTTTGGCAGAAAGACTTCCTTCGACCTGCTTTATTGCGACATCGAAACTTTTATTGGATTTTGCCTGAATTAAATCGATGACGGCTTCTGCCTGTATCAGATCGATTCGTCCGTTTAAAAAGGCCCGTTTTGTAAATTCTCCGGGTTCTGCCAGGACAGCTCCTTTTTCAAGGCAAAGAGCCAGCACGTTCTTTAATGCGACAGCACTGCCATGGCAATGAATTTCCACCAGGTTTTCGGCAGTGTATGTATAAGGCGCTTTCATAAAAACACACAGGACTTCATCCAGTTTTTTATTGGTGCCCGGTTCTAAAATAAAGCCATACCGCATTTTTCTGTGCTCAAAAAATTCCGGGCGAACGGGTTTGCCGTCGTCGTCGCAAAAGATGCCGACAAGGATGTCCAGCGCTTCCGGTCCCGACATTCTGACAATACCGATACCGCTTTGTCCGTATGCAGTTGAAATCGCAGCAATCGTCTGCAGTCCCTTATCCAACGTCTTCCTTTCCTCCGGAGAGTTTTTTTGTAAAAAGAGGCTGCTTATAAGCAGCCTCTTACTCTTTTTTATTTAGAAGGTTCGATGATGACCCTTCTGTAAGGCTCTTCGCCTTCGCTTCTTGTGGTCACTTCCGGCCTGTTCTGAAGTGCCGTATGAATGACTTTTCGTTCGTAAGGGTTCATGGGTTCCAGGCGAACGCTTCTTCCGGATTTCTTGGCTTTGTCTGCCAGGCGGTTTGCGAGCCTTTCCAATGTCTTTTCCCTTTTTTCTCTGTATCCTTCCGCATCGATGACGACACGAAGATATCCGTCTTTTCCTTTGTTTACCACGAGGCTGGTCAAATACTGAATCGCATCCAGCGTCTGTCCGCGCTTTCCGATAATGGTACCCGAATCTTCTCCGTCGATATCAATATAGACGTTTTCCGCATTCGTAAATACTCTTACGTTGACGGTGAGTCCCATTTCTCTGGTGACGTCCGTCAGAAAAGTTTTTGCGATGTGATCGCTGTCTTCTGTAAGATCTGCCGGTCTTTCAGTTAAAACCCTGGATTCCCTGCGCGATAAAACTTCTCTTTCCTTGAATTCTCTGCGAGGTCTTTCTCTTCTGGGATTTCTTCTTGCCATCGACGGATTGAATCCGGTCGATTCGGGTTCGTCCACACCACAGACTTCTATAAGAATCTCTTGATTTCCTTCTTTTTTTATTTCAACTTTTCTTTCGGGCTTCTTTTCTGTCCGTTCGAATCTTTCCGGCCTTTCGGTTCTCTCTGTTCTTTCAAACCTTTCCGGTTTTTCGGTTCTCTCAAACCTTTGCGGCTTTTCGTTTCTTTCTACTTTTTCGATTCTTTCCGTACGTTCAACTTTTTCTGTCTTTTCTGCTTTTTCTTCCACTCTTACTTTCGCCAGTTTGGAACCAAGTCCGAAAAACCCTTTAGAAGGTTCCTCTAATACTGTAACCTCCACCTGATCTCTGGTAAGCTTCAAATCTGTAAGGGCAAGTTCTACAGCAATATCAACGCTGTCTCCCCATTTTTCCGCATATTTCATATTTGTCCTCCAAAGACATATTATTTGATTTTCTTTTTGAGCTCTCTTTCGACTTCTGCTCTCAGGCGTGCCTTTTCCTTCTGTTTGTTAAGGAAAAATGTCTGTATGATCATTAATCCGTTTCCGACCGCCCAGTAAAGAGCAAGTCCGGAAGGAAAGGTTCTTCCCATCATAAATATCATGATCGGGAAAAAATATTTCATTCCCTGCATCATGTTGCTGGCGTCGCCTGGAGTCGATCCCATGGTCTGAGTATAGGTGAAAAAAGTGCTGAGTCCTGCTGCAATCGGAAGAATCCAGTTGTCCGGTTGGCAAAGATCCGGAACCCAAAGAAATGATTCATGTACTGCCACGATCATTTCCGGTTGTGTCATAAACTCCAAGGGGCTTCTTAAAAGGCTGAAAAGACCCATAATAATAGGCATTTGAACCAGAAGTGGCAGACAACCGCTCATCGGATTAAACTTTTCCGTGGCATAAAGCTCCTGCAACTTTTTGTTCATGGTTTCCTTGTCGTTTGCATAACGGGTTTGTATTTCCTTAAGCTTCGGCTGCATTTCTGCCATCGCGGCGGAACTTTTAATCTGCTTCGAATACAAAGGAAGCAAGCAGACTCTGACAATGACCGTAAGCAGGATAATGGACAATCCATAATCATTTACAAATCCATAGATATATTCGAGCAAGGAACCGATAGGTTCGGCAAATAGTCCGATTAATGTATTCATTGTTCCTCCGATATCGCCTTTGGGCGAAGATTTCGTTATTATGGTACTGGGTCATAACCACCCGGATTCCAAGGGTGGCAGCGAAGGATTCTCTTAATGCTCAACCATCCGCCCTTTATAACGCCGTGTTTCAGTATCGCTTCCTTGCAGTACGCCGAACATGTGGGCTCAAATCTGCAGGTTCTGGGAAGGAAGGGAGATATTAAACGTTGGTATGCGCTTATAAAGAAAATGATGATGGTTTTCATGGCATTACACTGTGATCCCGGCTTTTTTTAAAGCGGCTTCGATAGATTTTTTCACATCCGCACATTTCGAATCAAGAATCGTATTCCGGGCAATGAAAATAAAATCCCATCCCCGGGGCATGTCGGCTTCCAATTGACGATAGCTTTCTCTCATCAGGCGCCTGGCCCTGTTTCTTTCTACGCTATTGCCGACTTTCTTGCTGGCTAAAAAAGCCTTCCTGTTCATTGGAAGATTGTTCTTTCTGTAAAAAATGACGACGAATTTTCCGCCCACCGATTTTCCTTTTTTATAGAGGCTTGTAAAATCCTCTTTTTTTCTAAGCACGTCGGGTTTTAGCATTCGTTCACTTCCTTGTTTCGCTCTTTAATAAAAAGACCACGAAACGCGGCCTTTATGCAGAAAGGGACTTTCTTCCTTTTAATCTTCTTCTCTTTAAAACATTTCTGCCGTTCTTGGTGCTCATTCTTTTGCGAAAACCATGTTCTCTTTTTGTCTGCCTTTTCTTCGGCTGGTAAGTCATCTTCATGAGTTGTTCCTCCTTTCCGCTCTTTTTTTAATATATGCACAATCGCAACGACCATTATATTATTTGCCGCGATTTATGTCAACCTTTTTACTCTTCCGCCCTTTACGTCAAAAACCCATCCTTTTGGCAGAAGTTCGAGCATTTCCTTATCTATTTCCGTGGCGGTTATAAAGACCTGCACGTCTTTCATCGCCTCTATCAAAAATCTTTGCCTGCCGCTGTCTAATTCAGAAAGAACATCATCCAAAAGAAGAATCGCATTTTCCCTGGTTTCCTGCTTGATCAGCATAATTTCCGCCAGCTTCATTGAAAGGGCTGCTGTCCGCTGCTGTCCCTGGGATCCAAACTGTCTGATGTCCATTCCGTTAATTTCTATTTTCAGGTCGTCTTTATGAGGTCCCTCTCCGGTATAGCCTCTCATCATATCTCTTGGGAAGCTTTCTTTGAGCTTTCTTAAAAATATTTCTTTTCTTTCTAAGACATCTCCTACTTCATTTTCACCGGGTATGCATGCCTCGTAGGATATTTTTAAAATTTCTTTTCCTTCGGATATGTTTTTATGGATGTTTGCGCTGATTTCTTCGAGTCTTTTTACAAAAATAAACCTCTCGTCTATTAAACGAAGCCCAAAATCAACCAACGCTTCGTCGAAAGTGTTAAGAAGCATCGCATTGGTGTTTCCTTTTCGAAGAAGATTGTTTCTCTGCTTCAACACTCTTTTATAATTTGCAAGATTGCTGTAGTAAATGGGTTTTATTTGACAAAGTTCCCTGTCTAAAAACCTTCTTCTGTTGTCAGGTCCCTCTTTTACTATTTTTAAATCTTCCGGGGAAAAAACGACGATGTATACTTTTTCGAGTAAATCCATACTTCTTGCAAGCTTTACCCCGTCAACTTTTATTATTTTTCCTTCTTTTTTGTAACAGATTTCAACTTCACTCTCTTCGCTGTCTTCTCCTTCGTGGTCTCTGATCGTAGCGGTTGCCTTGCAAAATTCTTTATGAAAGCCGATCATTTCGCTGTCTTTATTGGTTCTGAAAGACTTTCCAAGGCCCATGATAAAAAGGCTCTCTAAAAGATTTGTCTTTCCCTGTGCGTTGTCTCCAAGAAAAATATTGATGTTCTCATTAAATAAAACACTTTCTTCTTCGTAGTTTCTGAAATTTTTCAATGTTATTTTTTTAAATAGCATTCCTTTAATTTGCGGCTATTCTTACAGGAAGAACCAGATAGACAAAACGATCACCTTCCACCGGCTTTATAAGGCAGGGACTTGTACTTGTCGTCATTTCAAAAACAATTTCTTCGTCGCTGATTGCTTTTAATACATCTAAAACGTATTTTGAATTAAAACCAATGACTATTTCTTCCCCTTCCACTTCGGCCGGAACTTCTTCTTTTACATGTCCTTCCTCGCTTCTGGAGGTGATTTCCATTTTTCCTGCCAGTACAGAAACCTTTATTAAATTATTTTTTCCTTCTTTTGCAAGTAAGGAGGCTCTTTCTATACTGTTTAATAATTCTTCTCTGTCTAAAACAGTCCTTGTTTTGTGAGTTTTAGGAATAATATCGGCATATTTAATGAATTCGCCTTCCATTAATCTGGCTATAATTCTCGTCTCCTCTGTTTTAATTTCCATTTTCTTTTCATCTAAAATTAATATAATTTCTTCCTGATCAATCGTATCGGTTATTATTTTATATATTTCACTCAATATTCTTGCAGGTACAACAATCGTTCTTTCTTCGTCAAAAGAAATACTTTCTTTTGCGACGGCCATTCTAAATCCGTCCAAAGCAACCATCACGACTTCTTTATTTTTAAATTCAAGAAGGCAACCTACAAGGATTCCTTTTTTTTCATCGATACTTGCAGAAAAAGTAGTCTTTTTTATTACTTCTTTTAAAATATCTCTGTGAATAGGTATTTTTTTATCTTCATTTACTATTCCTATAGACGGAAATTCATCTGCAGGAAGAGCTACGATAGAAAAATCAGAAGAAAGACAGGAAATATTCAAATTTTCTTTTTCATCTTTTTCAACCTTAATGATTGCATTCGGTAATTTTCTTATAATTTCACTGAAAAGTTTTGCAGAGACGACTAATTCTCCGTCTTCGCTTCCCGAGACATCCATTGTGGTTTCTATACTTAAATCCAGATCAGAAGCAGTAAGTGTTAATTTTTCATTTTTAACTGAAAGCAAGATACCTTTCAATATAGGAATGGTTGTTCTTGTTGAAACCGCTTTTGAGACTGTATTTAGGGCTTTTGTAAGAGCCAATTGTGAGCAGGTGAATTTCATGGTTTTTCTCCTTCTTTTAAATAATTATTTTAGTAGTTGTAGTAGTAGGGCCTGTGGAAAAGGGGAAAACCTTATTCCGGGTTGAAAAATCAATGTGGCAGGAGGTTATAAACCTGTGTATAAAGCAAAGCTTTTTGTCCTCCGGGCTGTGCAAAACTATTCTTCTGCCAGAAGCCTTTCGATGTTTAAGACGGTGGAACGAAGCTCTGCGTTTTTCTGAATTTCTCCTGAAATTTTCTCGTAACTGTGCCTTATGGTTGTATGGTCGCGGCTCCCGAATTCTTCCCCGATTTTCGGAAGGGAATAATTCGTCTTTTCCCGGATCAGGTAAATTGCAATCTGCCTTGGATAAGTAAAATTCCTGGCTCTCTTTGCAGATTCCATATCCGCGACCCGCACGCCGAAAAACGAAGCCACGGTTTTTTTGATAAGCGAAGGGGTCAGTTCCTTCTTTTTTATGGTAAAGACTTCGTTTAAAACGGTTTTAGCGAACTCTTTCGTAATTTTTTCGTTTGTTAAACTTGCATGAGCAAGAACTCTTGTAAAAGCGCCTTCCAACTCCCGGATATTCGTCTGAATATTTTGAGCGATTAC
Organism: uncultured Oscillospiraceae bacterium; assembly: GCA_964608965.1. Lineage (GTDB taxonomy): Bacteria > Bacillota > Clostridia > Peptostreptococcales > Anaerovoracaceae > UBA10908. Next base: position 25,731 of record CAZSPZ010000002.1, read on the forward strand.
TTCGAGCACCTCGTTGATGGAATCCGATACGACAATACCCTCTATTTCCGCTTTTTTTGTAAGGATCGCCATACGCGTTTCATAATTGGGAGCCTGAATATCCGCAACCATTCCCCACGTAAAGCGGGAGCGCAGCCTTTCAGGTATGTCTCCGAGCTCTTTGGGCGGTCTGTCGCTGGAAAAAATAATTTGCTTTCCGGTATGATAGAGCGTGTCAAACGTGTTGAACACTTCTTCTTCCGTGCTTTCTCTTCCCTGTACGAACTGAACATCGTCGAAAAGCAGAACATCCACGGTTCTGTATTTATTGCGGAACGCTTCGTTTTTCTTTTCGCTGATTGCCTTTATCAGTTCATTCGTAAACATTTCCGAAGAAACATAAAGAACTTTGCGCTTTGGATCGCTGGACATGATAAACTGTCCGACAGCGTGCATAAGATGTGTTTTTCCAAGGCCCGCTCCGCCGTAAAGAAAGAGGGGATTATATTCTTTGGAATAGCCTTCGGCCACAGCGACGCAGACAGCGTGGGCAAGACGATTGTTGCTTCCCACGACAAAATTGTTAAAATTGTATTTTGGATTTAAATAGAGTTCGTCCGTAAACGGATTCGTATAGTTGCTCTTTTCTTCTATTTCTTCGGGCAACATGATGACAGGCTTTAAATCAAGACCGAAAGCGACTTTAATCGCTTCCGCCAAAACATTTTTATAACGAGTTTCGATATATGAAATCAACATATCTCCGCCGGCAAAGGTGGACAAAATGAGTTTGCCTTCCTTTTCATTCACCCGAATGGGCTTTAAGGGGGCAAACCAGGTTTGCATGGATACAGAGGTTACATTATCGGCTAACAGCTCTAATACTTTTTCCCAGTTCTTATTGATTTCTGCCTTTGTCATTTCGTTTCTCTGAATTTCTATAGATTCCCTAAATGTATGGGTCGCTCTCATTATAGCAAAAAAAGTTTTCCACAGGAATAGACCATATTAAAACCGTAATATTTATTACTCCACAGGTTTTGCACAGGTTGTGGAAAACTTCTTCCCCAAAACCACCAGCCCATAGATGTTGTGGTCATAAATTATTTCGGCAAAAAAAAATAAAAAGAAAATAGAGAAGCGAAAAGCGAAAATGCCAAAAAAATTCCGGCAGGAAGAGTGCGACGATAAAAAAGAGACGCAAAAGCCTGAAATTCGTGGGAGTTATGTGTGAAATTTAAAGTCGCGGAAAAACCAAAAATCGCCCCAGAGAGAGCCGCTTATGCGGTTTTTAATATTAGAAGGTCTTTTTGATTAAAATCGTTGCCTTGGGGAGGATTTTTTGCTATAATTACATGGGTTTCGACCAGAAGAGTTGAAATGATATAAAAAGCTATTGGAGGAAGAAATGTCGTTAGAAAATTCTAAGGAAATGTCGGTTACGAATCAAGAATATAACGCCGAACAAATTCAAGTATTGGAAGGTCTTGAGCCCGTCAGAAAGCGTCCGGGGATGTACATCGGTACAACCGGGCCAAGAGGACTTCATCATTTAGTATACGAAATTGTGGATAACAGCATAGACGAAGCGCTTGCCGGATTTTGCAAAAACATATCCGTCACCATAAAAGAAGACAATTCCATAGAGGTCGTGGACGATGGCCGGGGTATGCCCATCGATCTTCATCCAAAGCTCAAAAAGCCTGCAATGGAAGTCATTATGACCGTTCTTCATGCCGGCGGAAAGTTCGGAGAAGGCGGAGGATACAAGGTATCCGGAGGACTGCACGGTGTCGGTGCTTCTGTTGTAAACGCGCTGTCCTCTTACATGGAAGTCGAGAGCTGCAGAAACGGAAACAGATACCGTCAAACATACGCAAGAGGAAAAGTGACGAGCGAGCTTACGATCGTGGGTGAATGTAAACACACAGGATCGCGGACGCTGTTTGTTCCGGACGAAGAGATTTTCGAAGAACTCGATTTCAATTATGAAACATTGGAATATCGTCTCCGGGAAATGGCTTTCTTAAACAAAGGCATAAAAATCATTTTAAAGGACGAAAGAGCAGACAGAAAAAAGTCCAATACGTTCCACTACGAGGGAGGTATTAAGGAATTCGTCAAACACCAGAACAGAAACAAGGAAGTCATTCATCCGGACATCATCTACTTTGAGTTTCAAAAAAAGGAACAAGAAGTGGAAATTGCCATGCAGTATACAGACCGCTACACGGAAATGATCCTTTCATATGCGAATAATATCAATACGACCGAAGGCGGCTCCCACATGGTCGGGTTTAAGTCGGCTTTAACGCGCGTCTTTAACGATTACGCAAAGCGCAATAAGTTTATTAAAGAAAACGAAGAAGGGCTTGCCGGAGAAGATATTCGGGAAGGGCTTACCGCTATTATTTCCGTTAAACTTACACAGCCTCAGTTCGAAGGACAAACAAAGACGAAACTGGGAAATTCTGAAATGAGAGGCTTTGTCGAGACAACGACCAACGAACATCTCATGGCCTTTTTAGAAGAAAACCCGCAGCAGGCGAGAATTATTTTAGATAAATGCCTCAGAGCGGCAAGAGCCAGAGAAGCGGCAAGAAAAGCAAGAGAGCTGACCAGAAGAAAAGGCGTGCTCGACGATATGTCTTTGCCTGGCAAGCTGGCGGATTGTTCTGAAAAAGATCCGGTTCTATCCGAAATTTTCATCGTCGAAGGAGATTCCGCAGGCGGTTCTGCCAAGCAAGGCAGAGATCGGGCAAGGCAGGCCATTCTCCCCTTGCGCGGAAAAATTCTGAACGTGGAAAAAGCCAGACTGGATAAGATGTTGAATTCCGAAGAAATCAAAAATATGATTACGGCGTTCGGCTGCAGTATAGGCAATGAATTTAATATCGAAAAGCTTCGCTACCACAAAATTATCATCATGACAGATGCTGATGTGGACGGAGCGCATATCAGAACTCTTCTTTTGACGTTCTTTTACAGATACATGACACCGCTCATCGAAGGTGGCTTTGTGTACGCTGCGCAGCCTCCTCTTTTCCAGGTCAAAAAAGGAAAGGAAGTGTACTACACCTATTCCGAAAGAGAGCAGGAAAAGCTTCTTGCCGAAATAGCGGATAAGCCCGGTGGAAAACCCGGAATTCAAAGGTACAAGGGCCTTGGAGAAATGGATTTCCACCAGCTCTGGGAAACGACGATGGACTACAGCAACAGAACGCTTATACAGATCACGTTGGAAGACGTAGCGGCTGCGGACGAAATTTTTACCACCTTAATGGGAGATAAAGTGCCGCCTCGTAAGAAATTCATCGAAGAAAACGCGAAATACGCGAAGCTTGATATATAGGGTAGGAGAAGAAAATGTCGGATTTATTACAAGATAGAAAACTGATACAACACGAAATTCACGACGAGATGAAAAACTCCTACATCGACTATGCCATGAGTGTAATCGTAGGACGTGCTTTGCCGGATGTTCGGGACGGACTAAAGCCGGTGCACAGAAGGATTCTTTATGGAATGAGCGAGCTGGGTGTTACGCCCGATAAGCCACATAAGAAATCCGCCCGTATCGTCGGTGAAGTTATGGGTAAGTTTCATCCCCACGGCGACAGTTCGATTTACGATGCCATGGTTCGTATGGCGCAGGATTTTTCCATCCGCTATATGCTGGTGGACGGCCACGGAAACTTTGGATCGGTAGACGGAGACGGCGCCGCCGCCATGCGTTATACCGAAGCCAGGATGACTCCGTTTGCTTTGGAAATGCTGCGGGATATCGAAAAAGACACCGTAGATTTTATGCCCAATTTCGACGAAGAAGAAAAAGAACCTGTCGTTCTTCCCAGCCGATTCCCCAATCTTCTTGTCAACGGGAGCAACGGTATCGCAGTAGGCATGGCAACCTCTATTCCCCCTCATAATTTAAGAGAAGTAATAGACGGCGCCATAAAATTAATCGACGACGAAAACGCCACGGTGGAAGATCTTATAAAAATCATCAAGGCGCCGGATTTCCCCACCGGTGCGATTATCATGGGAAAAGGCGGAGCAAAAGAAGCGTACAGAACAGGGCTTGGTAAAGTAAAAGTTCGCTCCCGTGCAGAAATAGAAGAAACCTCCAGAGGGCGCTCTCAGATTATCGTCACGGAAATTCCTTATCAGGTGAACAAGGCCCGCTTGATTGAAAAGATTGCGGATCTGGTCAAAGAAAAGAAAATAGACGGAATTTCCGCCATTCGCGACGAGTCCAACCGCAACGGTATGCGGATCGTCATCGAGCTCAAATCGACGGCAAATCCCCAGATTACGTTGAACAGGCTCTACAAGCATACCTCCATGGAAGAGAGTTACAGCATGATCATGCTCGCGCTCGTGGACGGTCAGCCCAAAGTTTTAAATATTCACGAAATTTTAAGCGCGTACCTTAAACACCAAAAGGAAGTTCTTACAAGGCGGACCAGATTTGATCTGGCCAAAGCGGAAGCCAGGGCACATATCCTGGAAGGACTTCGCATCGCCCTGGATAATATCGACGAAATAATCAAGGTGATTCGCGCTTCTTACAGCGATGCCAAAGAACGCTTAATGGAGCGGTTCGGCCTTTCGGAAATTCAGGCGCAGGCCATTTTGGAAATGCAGCTTCGAAGACTCCAGGGGTTGGAACGTAAAAAAATAGAAGAAGAATACGCGGAATTGATGTCCAAGATTGCTTACTACAAAGAACTTCTGGCGGACGAAAAAATGCTGATGTCAGTAATAAAAGACGAGCTTCTTGAAATAAGAAACAAGTACGGAGACGATCGTCGAACACAGATTGTCGCCGATGCGGAAGAGTTCGAAGACGCCGATCTGATTGCAGAGCAAAACGTGATGATAACCCTTACCCATTTGGGCTACATTAAGCGCATTACGGCCGACACGTACAGAACGCAAAAACGAGGCGGAAAAGGCATTATGGGTCTGGTTACGCGAGAAAACGATTTCGTTAAAAACCTGATCAGCACCTCTACGCACGACTATCTGATGTTCTTTACAAACACAGGAAAAGCTCACCGTATAAAGGCTTACGAAATTCCCGAAGCGCAAAGAGCGGCAAAAGGAACGCCTGCCGTCAACTTCCTTAACCTGATGCAAAGAGAGCGCATCACTGCGGTCATTCCTATCAAGGACTTTACCCAGGACAAGTATCTTATTGCGGTAACAAAGAACGGCATCATAAAGAAGATGCATATTTCGGAATTTGACACGAACAGAAAAGCGGGTCTCATCGCCATTAAACTAAAAGACGGAGACGATTTAATCGGCATCAAGGAGACGACCGGAACAAGCAACGTTATTATCGTCACCAAACGCGGCAAGTGCATCTGTTTCAGCGAAGAGGACGTAAGGCCCATGGGCAGAGCTGCCGGCGGCGTACGGGCTATCACGCTGGATAAGAACGACGAAGTGGTCGCCATGGAGCTTGCCGAAAAGAACGAAGAGCTTTTGGTTGTAACGAAAAACGGCTACGGAAAACGTACGGCCGTCAAAGAATATAAAATCCAGGCTCGAGGCGGAAAAGGACTTCTGACGTACGATAAGACAAAGTTCTCAAAGACAGGAGAGCTGATCGGCGCAATGGTCGTAAACGACAACGACGATGTCTTGCTTATTAACTCCGATGCAATCATCATACGCATTAACGCCGGAGAGGTATCAAGGCTTGGAAGAACGACGCAGGGTGTTCGCATTATGAGAGTCAACGAGGACGCCAATATCATCACGATGGCAAAGGCCATCAGGGAAGATGAAGCGCTCGAATTCGAGGGCGATTCGGAAGCCGCGGAAGAACCTGACCAAGAAAACGATGACCAGCTGACGCTGGAAGTCGAAGAATAAAGCAGACGACGAACCTCCCGAAGGGGAGAACCAGGAGGATGACGGCGCAATGATTTCAAAAGAAGAGACCACTTCACTGCTGCGGGAACTCGTGGCCATTGCCAGCCCGTATTTTAAAGAAGAAGAAATCATGGCGATGGTAAAAAAGTGGTTCAACGACCGTGGAATGCCCGCAGTATTTCATGAATATCACGAAGCGAAAGTGACGGATTTTCACGGAAAAAATGTTGTGCTCACTTTGCCGGGTTCAAAAGAAGGTCCTGTTGTTCATCTGAACGGACATTTGGATACCGTGGGCGTTTGCAGCGGTTGGAGTAAAAATCCATCCGGCCAGACGGAAGGCGAAAAATTTTACGGTGTAGGTGCGCTGGACATGAAAGCCGGTTGTGCCGCCATCATGCTTGCCGTTTCTGAATTTTACAAGCAGCACAAGAAATTCGACGGTACGATAAAAGCATCGTTTGTGTCCGTCGAAGAAGGCCCTTACGGCATGGGAACGAATGCGCTGATCGAAGACGGGTATTTGGAGGATGTGGACGTTTCTGTCATCACGGAACCAAGTTCCGGCTTTCAGGGCGAGCCGTTTCCCATGGTAAGTTTAGGCGCCAGAGGCGGATACGGACTGGAAATTGAGTTGTTCGGAAAATCCACCCATGCGGCAACGCCCGAAGCAGGCATCAGCGCCGCAGAAGATGCCGCAGCTGTCATTTGCGAATTAAAAAACATAAAATTTCGTGCAGACGAATATTTGGGAAAAGGCACTTGCTGTGTGATTGCGATGCAAGCAGACGGCGGCGCCTGCAGCGTGCCCGACTATGCCAAAATAAAATTATTCTGGCATATCGTGCGAGGCGAAAACGAGAAGACAATTACAAAAGATATCCAAGAAGCAGTCGAAAGAGCAAAAATTAAAGGAGAGTACGCCATTAAATTCAGAGAGGCTCCTTCGGAAGCGTCAAAAGGATTTTTGCCGTACACTACGCCTTCAACGGATCCAATGGTTTTGAAATTTGCGGAATCCGTAAAAAAAATCTGCGGAAAAGAGCCTGCCTATTCGTATTTTCAAGGCATCGGCGACTTTAACTATTTGGGAACACGTCTTGATGCGCCGGCTATCGTCTTTGGACCTTCCGGTGAAAACTGCCATGCGCAAGATGAGTATGTGGAACTGGATTCCGTACATCAGACAGCATTGATTCTCTATGATTTTCTTGAAGAAGCGCTGATCAGGGAAATTTAGTGTTGGAAACAAAGCAACTTCAGGTTATAATGTTGCCTGTCATTCGAAAGAAAGGAGAAGCAGGATGAAACGTATAGACCTTGTCGGTCTTGTTGCGTTAATTTTGCAGTCTATTCAATGAAAAGAGTATTTTCCGGCGTGCAGCCCACCGGTAACCTTCATATAGGAAATTATCTTGGCGCATTAAAACAATTTGTGGAGCTTCAGGACGAAAACGAATGCGTTTACTGTATCGTAGACCTTCATTCCATCACCATGCCCCAAGATCCCAAAGTTTTGAGAGAGCATATATTGGACATAGCATCGCTTTATATGGCTGTGGGTATCGACCCCAAAAAATCCATCGTATTTGTTCAGTCCACCGTACCCGCTCACACCGAGCTTTCGTGGATTCTTATGTGCAATTCTTACACGGGAGAACTTTCCCGCATGACACAGTTCAAGCAGAAAAGCAAAGACAGCGAGTCGGCTCCTACCGGCTTGTTTTGTTACCCCGTCCTGATGGCCGCGGACATTCTTTTGTACGATACGAATATCGTTCCTGTTGGAAACGATCAAAAACAGCACATCGAATTGACGCGGGATATCGCCCTTCGCATCAACAATAAATACGGGGAGACTTTTGTGGTTCCCGAAGGCCGCTTCCTTAAAGAAGGCGCGCGCATTATGGCTCTTGATAACCCCGAAAGCAAAATGAGCAAGAGCGCAGCCAACGAATTCAGCAGAATTTCCCTTTTGGATGAACCGGCTAAAATAAAAAAAGCAATTATGCGTTCTACAACAGATTCGGACGGAGAAGTTCGCTTTGATACGGAAAACAAACCCGGCATAAGCAATCTTCTGAATATCTACAGCGCATTTTCAGGAAAACCTGTAAAAGAAATCGAAAAGCAGTACGAAGGCCAGGGATACGGAACGTTTAAAAAGGATCTTGTGGAAATTACGGCAGAAGCCCTTGCGCCCATACAAGAAAAATACAGTCAAATCAGACACTCTCCGGAGCTGATTGAGACTCTTAAAGACGGTGCCCAAAGAGCAGACGCCATCGCGCAAAAAACCATAAAAAGGGCAAGAGAGCGTTTCGGCCTGGGGTTATAGAGCGTTACAGACAGAAAGAATGAAAGAAAAGTTATCAGACAATTTAAAGGACAAGTTGAAAGCATAGAGGAGAAAAAATGAAACACGAGAGCGTTACAGCAGAAAAAAGAGCGGTAATGAGCGTTGCCGATGCCATGATGGCCGCCGCCAGAACTGCACCCAAGGGAAAAGGAATGGACTGCCTGGACACATTCTATTTGGAAGGCGAGGACAAAGATAATTTTACGCAGAGCATGAGAGAATACGGCACAGAGATCGGAGCGGATTTTTTCTTAAGGGATGCAGCGAATATCGATAAAGCAACAGCAGTTGTTTTCTTTGGTTCAAAAGAATATTATCACGGACTCAACTGCGGATTTTGTGGAAAACCCGATTGCGCAAAAGCTTTGGAAGATGGAGTAAGCTGTGCAATCGTCCAAACAGATCTTGGAATAGCCATAGGCTCTGCAGTATCTTTAGCCGCTGACAATCGCATCGACAACAGAGTCATGTATTCTGCAGGCAAAACAGCAATGAAATTAGGCCTCTTTTCGGGAAAAGTAACCTCCGCATATGCCGTACCACTTTCCGTCAGTTCAAAAAGCGTATTTTTCGACAGAAAATAGCGTTACAACCCCGATCAGAGGAGAAAAAATGAATAAATATGAAAAAGGCAAAAACTATTTAATCCGCACCACTCGAACGATTCTCGGATTGTTTTTATACGCCTGCGGTTCTTACTGCGTTATCCGCGCCAGCATCGGCCTGGGCCCCTGGGAAGCTTTTCACACAGGAGTTTCCGATTTGCTAAATATATCCTATGGAAATATTGCGGTTATGACGGGCTTTGTTATTTTAGGAATAGACTTCCTGCTCAAGGAACCCATCGGCCTTGGCACAATACTGAACACATTTTTAATCGGTAAATTCGTGGACTTGTTCTTCTACCTGGACGTCCTTCCGAAAATGAGCAATTTCCCTTCCGGAATCGCCCTGCTTCTGGCCGGCCAGTTTATCGTAGCCACCGCCAGTTATTTCTACATAAGCAACGGCCTTGGCTGCGGCCCCAGAGATTCTCTGATGACAGCGCTTTCCAAACGTCTTCCCAAACTTCCCGTGGGAGCGATCAGAGGTATGATCGAAGGCTCGGCGCTTTTAGTCGGTTTCCTTTTAGGTGCACAAGTAGGCATAGGAACAGTCATCGCGATGTTTGGCATCAGCTTTATCATTCAGATGGTCTTCGGATTCTTTAAGTTTGACGTAAAAACCATCAAGCACGAAAATATTGTGGAAACGTTGAACTATATGACGAAAAAATAGAAGATAGAATTTAGAAAGATGGACGCGAATGCGTCCATCTTTTTTTAACACTGGGTGCAAGTTCCGCCTACGAAGAGGTTAGAAAGCTTGCTGTCAGAGCTGTCATTTTTCCCCAATCGTTGACGTGGAACATAAAACAGATTAATGTAGAATGTAGTAAATATTAGCAACAAAACAAATTTTTGTTTTAATGAAAGGGTAAAAGCATGATTCCTGATTTTCAAACAATAATGCTGCCATTATTGACACTATTTAAAGATACAGAAGAATAGACAACAAAAGAGCTACGCGAATCAATGATATCTTTCTTCAGTATTTCAGAAGAAGAGCAAATGGAAAAAACACCATCAGGCAAGCAATTTCTTTATTATAATCGTGTTGCCTGGGCTATTGCATACCTTAAAATGGCAGATTTAATTTCTTCTCCATCCCGTGCAGTATATAAACTGACGAATCAAGGAAGAGCAGTTTTAGAGGATCCACCGGCTAAAATAACGATATCTTTCTTAAAAAAGTTTGAAAATTTTTCAAAAAATCGAAACCCTGAAAAGGATGAGGAGATTGAAGATGGTAATCGAATCGCCGAAAAAACTCCCGATGAATTAATAGAGATTGGCTATAAACAAATCAGGAACGAATTATCTTCGCAACTATTAGAGCAGATTAAAAAGGTCTCGCCATATTACTTCGAAAAACTTGTACTGGATTTACTCATTAAGATGGGTTATGGCGGGTCAGAAATAGAAAATGGGCAAGTTACACCTAAAAGTTCCGACGAAGGAATAGATGGAATTATTAAAGAAGATAAACTTGGTTTGGATAAAATATATATCCAGGCAAAAAAGTGGGAAAATAGTGTCGGACGGCCAGAAATACAAAAATTTGTAGGCGCATTACAAGGCAAGCGAGCAAAAAAAGGAGTTTTTATTACCACTTCAATATTTTCAAAAGAGGCTTCAGAATACGCAGAAAATTTAGATGTTTCGGTAATTCTTATAGATGGGCAAAAATTAGCAAACTACATGATTGAGAATGAACTGGGGATATCAATAAAGCAGAATTATAAGCTTTATAATATTGATACAGATTATTTTCTTGAGGAATAGATAATGAGCAATCCAAATTTAAACCCCTCAAATCTGAAGGATTTAAAAGCAATTAATGATAGTTTGACAGACTTCGCATAATAAAGAACTCACACTTACGGCACATTTAGCAAAGTTCGCACCTATGTTTCTGATTTCTCAAATAGTTAAGAATCTACACTTCATCGCTGGGTGCAATCACCGCCTGCGAAGAGTAGGTAATGTGATCCGGTTCAAGGGCATCGGCAAGGCAGAACACTAGTTCTAATTTGTCAAATAGCATTTGTTTTTAGGGAGTACAAAAAAGAGATCATTATACGAACCATTCTGCGAGAAAAAGAAAGTGGAAGAAATGAACGAAAAAAAAACCCCTGTATTGATGAAGTCAAAGCATCGCGTTCAAAAGCATGGTGAAGTTTTTACGCCGCAATGGGTGGTAGACAAGATGCTTGCGATACCGGGAATCAAAGAACGGATAAAGGATGTCTTTGCGACTTTTCTTGAACCGAGTGCAGGCGAAGGCGCATTTTTGCTTGCTATCGAAGATATGAAGCTGAAGTTTGTTACGGCTACCTACAACGGAGATTCGTGGAGTACCTATGCGCTTTGGGCATTATCGGGAATCTACGGCATCGAATTTTTGGAGGATAATCTGGAAGCGGCAAGACAAAATATGCTGGAGTTGTTTGCGGATTACTACGAAACTGCGCTTTGTTCCACGTTGTCTAAAAGGTCAGATCTTTATAAGTCAGCTCGAACCATCATCTGGGCGAATGTCGTGCAGGGAGATACCCTTATACGCAAGAATAATTCAGATGAGCAGATTGTCTTTAGCCGATGGAAACCTGTCGAGGAGTTTCCGGGAAAGGTACAGCGCATTACCTTTCCGTATGCATCCCTTTTCGGAGAAGAAGACATTTCAAATGATGGCGTACAGATAGGTTTTTTTGACACCCAAAAGACCAATGGACAATCAGAAAACAATTCACAAGAATATTATGCGACCACCAATATCGAACAGGTGTGGAAAGAAGAAAAGGATGTGGCCAATCAAAAACCTCTCAAATTTAAATTCGATGTCGTAATTGGCAATCCTCCGTATCAAGAAGAATCAACCGGTGAAGGGACACAAACTCCGCCAATTTATCACAAGTTCATGGATGAAGCCTATAAAATCGCAAATCGGGTCAGTTTTATTACTCCCGCACGTTTTCTTTACAACGCAGGCGCGACACCGAAAGCATGGAATCAAAAAATGTTGGAAGATGAACATTTGAAAGTTGAGTATTTCGAACAAGATAGTTCGAAAGTATTTTCAAACACCGATATCAAGGGTGGTGTTGCTGTCACTTACAGAGATGCTAATGTCGAATTTGGTGCTATAGGAACGTTTACGGCATTCCCGGAGCTAAACAGCATCTTGAAAAAGGCTTTGGCTATAGATAGCGGAAGCTTCAGCAGTATTTTTTATAATCGAGGTGCTTATCGTTATACTGAAAAGTTGGATAGCGATTTTCCTGGTATGAGAGCTCGAGTGCAAGGAAATACTGAGTACAGAGTTGAGTCTAGCGCGTTTGATAAGCTGAGTGATATCTTCTTTGATAATAAACCTGATGACGGAAATACATACATTCAGTTGTTAGGACTTCAGAGCAATAAGCGTGTGTATAAATGGGTTCGTCAAAATTACATCTCGCGTCCTTCGAGTTTTACCAAATACAAAGTGTTTGTCCCTGCCGCAAATGGTAGCGGAGCTCTTGGCGAAGTGCTTAGCACGCCTTTAATAGGCACGCCTTTAATAGGCACGACGGAAACATTTTTATCAGTTGGGGCATTTGAAACTAAAAAAGAGGCAAGTGCAGCGCTAAAATATGTGTGTTCCAAGTTTGCTCGTGCGCTTCTTGGTGTTTTAAAAGTTACACAACATAATTCTTCAGAAAAATGGAAATATGTTCCGCTCCAGGATTTCAGCTCTGCGTCCGATATCGACTGGACGAAAACGGTTCGGGAGATAGATCAGCAACTTTATAAAAAGTATGGACTTGATGATACGGAAATCGAATTCATAGAATCTCACATAAAGGAGATGAAGTAATGGCAAGCACAGCAATTAAAGCCATCAATCAGGGACGTCCTACTCTTTACGCATATACGACGCCTAACGATATGACAAAAAAAGGCTGGGTTAAAATCGGCTATACAGATCGCGCCGCGGAAACACGCATAAACGAGCAGACGCACACGTCCGACACGAAATACGAATTGCTTTGGTCTCATGATGCACGATACGATGGCGGCGAATATTTTACGGATGACGATTTCCATTGGTACTTAACGCAATGCGGTATTGAACGTGGAAAATTTCAGAGTTCGGGCAGGCCCTCTGAGTGGTTCTATTTCGGCGAGGGAAAAGAAGCGCAAGCAGAAGCGTTATTTAAGAAGTTTGTATTCAAAGACTATAGCCAGATACAGTTTTCTGTGCAAGGGACACAGTACCAGCTTCGGGAGGAACAAGCCGATGCCGTGGGGCGTACACTTGCCTATCTAAAATCTAAAAAGAAGCCAACAGACTTTCTTTGGAATGCGAAGCCGCGTTTTGGAAAGACACTCGCAACGTATGATTTCGTTCGCAAAGGCGGTTTCAGAAATGTTCTGATTGTCACCAACCGGCCTGCGATTGCAAATTCCTGGTACGATGACTTTGAAAAATTCATCAAGTGGCAGGAACCCGATATGTTCTTTATATCCGGAACGGATTCCCTTAAAAAAACGAGAGCGCTGTCTCGCGCAGAATATCTGGAGGTTTTGACGAATTCCGGCATAGCGGATAGCAGCAACTTTAAGCAAATCGCTTTTGTGAGCCTTCAAGATTTAAAGGGGTCGATCTCTTTTGGCGGCGTTATCGAAAAGCTCGAATGGGTGGCCGCAACCAAGTGGGATCTGCTGGTCGTTGACGAGGCCCACGAAGGAGTGGATACGTCAAAAACCGATTGGGCATTTTCCAGGATTATGCGGGATTTTACTTTACATATGTCCGGCACGCCATTTAAGGCGATCGCCAACAGCAAATTCGGCGCGGAGCAAATATATAACTGGTCCTATGCCGATGAACAGGAAAAAAAGAAGAACTGGGATTACGAAAAGGGCGGCAATCCATACGAGCCGTTGCCTCAGCTTAATATGTTTACTTTCCAGCTTTCTGCGATGATCGAAGAGAAGCTTCTCGAAGGGCAGACCATCGGGGAAACGACGTATGATTTTGCTTTCGATTTAAATGAATTCTTCGCTGTTGAAGAAGGAAAGACTACTTTTAAACACGAGAAGGATGTAAAGAAGTGGTTGGAAAGATTGACGAAAAACGAAAAATATCCATTTTCGACTCCTGCCCTGCGAAAAGACCTAAAACACACGTTTTGGATTTTGGATAGAGTTGCCAGCGCAAAGGCTTTGGCAAAGCTGCTCAGCGATGATGCTGTGTTTATGCACCACAAGATTATCATCGCCGCCGGGGACGGCAGGGATTTGAACGAAGAGGCAGAAGATTTTATTTCAAATGAAAAGAGCTACGATAAAGTGCGCAAGGCTATTGCCGAAAACGAGTACACGATTACGCTCAGTGTCGGGCAATTGACCACAGGCGTAACCATTCCCGAGTGGACGGCGGTTATGATGCTGAGCAACATTGCCAGTCCTGCTCTATATATGCAAGCTGCGTTTCGTTCGCAAAACCCCTACCATTACGAGCGGAACGGTAAGTATTATAAAAAAGAAAATGCCTACATATTCGATTTTGCACCTGACCGAACGCTGGTGATGTTCGATGATTTCGCCAACAAACTACTCGGCGAAGGTAGCGCGAGCGAGAAGGATCGTCCGGAAAACATCAAACGACTGCTTAACTTCTTTCCTGTCATCGGAGAGGATGAGCACGGCACGATGGTACCCTTGGATGCCACGCAGGTTCTCACCATTCCAAAAACCATCTTGGCAACAGAGGTGGTGAAGCGCGGGTTTATGAGCAATTTACTGTTTGCTAACATCTCCGGAATTTTCGCTTTACCTAAAGAGATTGTTGACGGGATTTTAAGCGGGCTTCCGGTAGAAAAGCAAGGAAAGAAAGACACGTCTGCTACGAACGTGGATTTATCGGATGTCAAAGTGGACCAAGACGGCAACGTGGTTGTCCCGCTTGAAACCATTATCAGTAAGACGAACGAGCTATTTGGCAACAAGGTGTACGATGTTTCCACCATGACAAATGCCGTAGAGGCAGCTGTCGGCGATATCTCGTCGGAGGCATACGGTCACAAAGATGTTACCGCTAAAATTGTTGATGTTGCTATGAGTTTGGCAAAGCCAATTATTGTAGATACGATCAAGACCGGTTTTGAATTGACAAATGCACAGGCGGATAGAATAGAAAAACAGCTCAAAGAGACGATTGCCGAAAAGGTTAAAACGGTTGAGAATGATAATTACCGAAAGCAATTCGAGGTCAAGCAAAAGGTTGCAGAGGAAATTAAGATCGCAGAGGAATCGCTTAAAGAAGATGAGCTGGAGGTAGCCGTCAAAGAAATACAAGCCAGGCAGCAAGAGGAATTCGATAAGCTGCATGCAGAGTTTGCCAAGAACCTTAATGAGACGATAAAAGAAACGATAGAGGAGCAGAAGACGGCTCAGGTCCAAGAGCAGGCGCAGAATAAGGCAAAGAAAAATAAGGATTCCAAGGAAGAAGAAGTGCGCGGACATCTTCGCGGATTTGCAAGGACGATTCCAAGCTTTTTGATGGCCTACGGGGAGAGGAATACGAGACTCAGCAACTTTGATGACTATACTCCGGAAGAGGTATTTCTCGAAGTGACTGGCATTACGGAAGAGCAGTTCAGATTCTTGCGAGACGGCGGATCATATATTGATGAAACGACCGGGGAAGAAAAGTATTTTAGCGGAGGACTATTCAATGGAATAGTCTTCGATGAAGCGATACAGGAATTCTTGAATATACGGGAAAAGCTCGCAGATTATTTTAACGAAACGCACGAAGAAGACATTTTTAACTACATTCCCCCGCAAGAGACCAATCAGATTTATACGCCTAAACAGGTCGTAAAAATGATGGTGCAAAAGCTGGAGGACGAAGATCCGCATGTGTTTGAGGATCCGGACAAAACCTTCATCGATCTTTTTATGAAATCCGGACTTTATATCACGGAACTGGTAAAACGCCTATTTAATAATCCCGTGATGAAAGAGAAGATACCAGATAATGATGAACGGATGAAGCACATCCTCGAGAAGCAATTGTATGGGCTTGCGCCCAGCGATATTATCTATCAGATTGCTACGAATTATATTTTCAGCTTTGATACAGAAAACAGAATCAGCCGCAGACATTTCAAGAGTATCGATACCAGGCTGGCTGTCAAGGAAGAGAAACTGGAGGAATTGCTGGCTGAAACATTCGACGACACAAAATAGTTTTGAGTCTTTATTCTATGGATTTTATTGACAACACACAAATACGCGGATATACTTTGGATATCCAACAAATAAGGGGGACTGTAAAATGGAAATGGCAACAAAGATTTTTGCCCTTGGCAACAGCAATGCAGTACGCTTGCCCAAAATTGTGATGGAAGCACTGGCCCTGAAAGCTGAGGATCCCGTCATAATAGAAATAGTTAACAACGAAGAAATTGTTCTAAGAAAAAAAGAAACCTCGGAGCAATACCCTTCTATTAAAGCATTGCTTTGTGGTTATTCGGGGAGCTATAAGCCTTCCGAGATGGATTCCGCAGAGACCATCGGAAGGGAACTGATTTAATGGCTTATCAACCAAAATCAGGCGATATCATCTGGGTAGATTTCAATCCTCAGGCAGGCCATGAGCAAAGCGGGCGAAGGCCTGCCCTTGTTGTGTGGGGCAACGATGCTCTCGAAATGATTCCGATGATGTCCCTGGTCTGCGCAATCAGCAATACAGACAATGGATTCCCACTCCATGTTGCATTGGATTCAGAAAGCACAGACACAATCGGGTTTGTTCTCTGTGAGCAGAATCGCGTGTTTGACCTCGAAGCCCGGAACGCAGCATACAAGGATATTGTCTCCCCACAGGTTCTAAAGAAGGTAAAAGATATTTTGCGTGCACTGCTTGATTAAAGAAAAGGGGCACGAAAAATATCTTTTTTTATACTCAAAATAGTTTCTAATTCTATAATTCACATTCCGCAAAAGCCGCTATCAACTTTCCGCAGTTTTCTACGTCTTTCCTGTCCACCATTTCCTGAGGCGAATGGACATAACGGCAGGGAATCGAAATTCCTCCGGTCACGACGCCCGAACGAGACACGTGGATGGAGCCGGCATCGGTGCCGCCCCTTCTTATGACATCCGTTTGATAAGGTATATTATTTTTAATGGATAGGTCCGTAAGCTTCTTTACCATTTCGGGGTGGCATATCACAGAGGTATCCATAACTTTTATTGCGGCACCGCCTCCCAGCTTCGTACTTCCGTAATGCTTTGTTCCAAGTTGATCATCGGCAGGGGTAACATCCAAAACCACGGCATAATCGGGGTCGATCGCATAAGCCGCGGGCTTTGCACCCCGTAGACCCGGTTCTTCCTGCGAAGTGAACACGAAATACAGATCGTTTTCGCTTTTCTGACTTTTTTCCATGCCGATGAGCTGGGCAATGCACGAGATTCTATTGTCCAGGTAAGGAGATATATAACAATTTCCGGCCTCGTTGGAAGGGGAATCATACACTGCAGTGTCTCCGATTTTTATACGGGCAGCAGCTTCCTCTTCGTTTTTCACTCCGATGTCGATGTACAGGTCGTCCAGCGTCATCTTTGACACTTCGACGCCCTGGTCAAGACAAACGGTACCGCGGGTTCCGTTTTTAAAGCGTATGGGAGTATAAAGAATCTTCTCCGGGGAGAGACCTCCGATTTTTCCGAATCGCAGAAATCCGGCCTTGTCTATGTGGGTAACGATAAATCCAATCGAGTCCATGTGTGCGGCGAACATGATTTTAGGTCCTTTGCCTTTTCGGTGTGCGATAAGGTTTCCAAGGGCATCCGTATAAATTTCGTCCGCATAAAGCGAAGCAAGCATTTTTATAAGTTCTGCAATTTCGCCTTCTTCTCCCGACGGCGAATGGCAGGCGTTCAGATCCCTTAATGTTTTGAGAATATTCATCTATTTTTCCTCCTGCTCCGAAGCGATGGCCTTAATGAAATGTTTTGCGAGTAAAAACATGTGGTCGAAATCCCGAATACATGCCACCGACGACGGTGTATGAAGATAGCGGACCGCTGCCGAAATCGATGCGACGCGAACGCCTTCTCTGGAGCGCTGAATGGCAGACGCATCCGTTCCGCCTGCAACATAACGCTTCGTCTGCCAGGGAATTTTATTTTCGTTTGCAAGACGGCAGAGAAGGTTAAAAAGGTTGCGGTCGTATATCGTTTCTCTGTCGATCAAACCAAGAACAGGACCTGCGCCCGGAACAGTAACCTGCTTGTGATCCTTAATTCCCGGCAAGTCTGCCGCTGTGGTGCCCTCTAATATCAATGCAATTTTCGGAGCGACGGAAAACGCCGCGCCAAAAGCGCCTCGGGTGCCAACTTCCTCCTGGGCAGAAAATACAAAAGTGCAGTCCATGGGAAGATCTTCTTTTAATAACTGAATCATCATGGCGCAGCCGACACGATCGTCTATCGCTTTGGCTTTGAGCATGCCGCTTCCGAATTCCAGGCAATCGCCGTCAAAGACAACCCGGTCGCCAAGCGAGACAAGCGCCGAAGCGGCTGCTTTGTCCGCCGCGCCGATGTCGATGTACATATCTTCTGTCTTGGGAACTTTCTTTTCTTCTTCCGCACTGACCAAATGATAAGCTCGAAGCCCGATAATCCCTGGAATACGGTTTTTGCCGATAAAAACTTTTTTTCCTAAAATAACGCGGCGATCGATGCCTCCAACAGGGGCAAACTTAAGAAATCCCTTTTCGTCGATTTTCTTGACGATAAAACCCACTTCGTCCATATGAGCCGTAATCAGCAAGGTGTTTCCTGTGGATTTTTCACCTTTTTTAAAGACAATGAGATTTCCGACTGCATCCACCCGAATGTCGTCGGCGTAAGGCAGTACTTTTTCCCGGATGCAGGAACGAATTTCTTCCTCGAAGCTGGATACTCCGCTTTTTTCGCATAATTCCTTAATTAAAGCTAACATACGGTCCAACCCTCCAATCCCGGATCTTCGCAAAACGCTGCCAAAAGTGCCGCCAGCGATTCCAAATCCCTTATATTGATTGTTTCTATGGGGGTATGCATATAGCGCATGGGAAGAGAAACAACCGAAGTGGCGATGCCTTCTCGCGCAACCTGTGTGCGCCAACCGTCTGTATGGGTATTCCCTTCCATCACGTCTGTTTGGACAGGTATATTTTTTTCTTTCGCTTTTTCAAACAGCCCGGATGTCATCCATGCTGCCATATTCGGACCCATCGCAATGGAAGGTCCAAGACCGAGTTTGCATTCCCCGTTTTTAGGACCACCGTCCGGCGTTTCCGCATGCGTTACATCGACTGCAATACAGGCATCCGGCTTCATGCTGAAGGCAGCCACGGAGGCGCCTCCGGAATTCAACTCTTCCCTTGTACTGCCAAGAACACAGATGTCCGCCTCGATTTCTTTGCCTTTAAGCAATTCAACCATCTTAAGAAGCGCAACGAAACAGGAGCGATCATCCAGTGATTTTCCGCAAAATAAATCCTCTCCCAAAGCAAAACAACCTCCACGGAATGTGATAGGTGTACCTACGGGAATTTTCTTTTCCGCTTCTTGTTGAGAGAGTCCCGCATCGATGTAAAGATCGGAAACAGGGATGGATTGATCCATCTCCTCTCCGGTTAAGACATGGGGAGGCAGACATGCCACCAGACCGAAAATCGGAGGATTTGTCATGATGGTCAGTTCTCTGTTTGGAAGCATTCTCGGATCCACGCCCCCAATGGTTGTAAAATGAATAAAGCCATTTTCCGTTCCGGTCGCAATCAGCCCGATTTCGTCCAGATGAGCGATTAAGAGCAATCGTTTTGCGTCGGGTTTTCCGCAGCGAAGAATTCCCACGGCATTTCCGAAGCGATCCACATAACTCTCGTCCATCATCGGCTGCATCAGCGACACGGCATACTCGGATACCTCTTTTTCAAAGCCGGAAGGGCCGCAGAGAGAGCAAAACTTCTCAAGGGTTTTTCTTATATCCAAAAAATCACATCCTTATTTGATCATTCAGCGCCAAAAGTTTTCAGGATACTCTCCTGTTTTCTTCTTTTCGTTTAATGCGGCTACAACGAGAGGTTTATCTTCTCGATACGTAACGCCGTACCATTGATCTTTGGACGGCAATACTTTTACGCGAGCCTTTTTTTCTTTCACCAGTTCACCTACAACCAAAGGAACATAAAATTCACCTTTTACCGGATTTGTTTGCAATATGGTTTTAAGGACTTCCGGAAATCTATGGTCCAATTCTTCCAAAAAACTCTGGGTAAAACCAAAAAAATTCATCGAAACCAAAGTGCCTTCGGGTATTGTCGTCCAGTTTTTATCATCTTGTGTATATTGAATCAGCCCGTTGTTTTTTTGAATTTTTGTGCGCTCCTGAATGTCGCTCAGGTAGCCCTCTTCCGTTTGGTTGCAAACGCCCCTTGCCACATGGCCGTTTTCCGTCAAAGTATTCTCTATGGAATAACCGATCATGCAGAAATCATACGTTTCCTTGTCCTCTGCCGTGCAGAGATAGTCGTACACGGAGGCAAAGGCTTCCCGCCCGTAATAATCATCTGCGTTGATGACGGCAAAGGGACCTGAAATCATGTCTTTTACTTGGAGTACGGCATGTCCGGTACCCCAGGGCTTTGTTCTTTCAGAAGGAACCGAGGTTCCGGCCGGCACGTTTTCAACTTCCTGGTAAGCGTAAAGAATATTCATTTTCTTTGCCGCGCCGTTGTTCATTAACGCTTTGAAATCGTTTTCGATCTCTTTTTTTATAATGCACACAACCGTTTCAAAGCCGGCAAGATACGCATCATAAAGAGAAAAGTCAATAATCAGCTCTCCGTTGCTTCCGATCGGGTCCATTTGCTTCAGTCCGCCGTAGCGGCTGCCCATGCCCGCAGCCATCACGACAAGTACAGGTTTGTTTTTCATATTTTCTCCCGTCGCGCATAAATTTTCAAAGCGGGAAAACCCGCTCATATGCTATACTATGCTATACCAATACGGCTTATTTTTCAAGTTATTGTAAAAGGACGGACACTGTGCAACATAAAATTTCAAAAGAGGAACAGGTTATTTTTCTGATAGGGTTAGCGGGATTCATCGCGATTGCCGCGCTTATGGTGAACGGCAAAATGGCGGCGTTTGATTCGCTGCTGCAATCCGGAGTGCTTTCGCTTCGAAACGATGGATTGACTTCTTTTTTTGTACCTTTCTCTTATAGCGGAAATTGGCAGGTTGTCGTTCCCCTGTGCCTGATTTTGCTTTTATTCAAAAAAACAAGAAGCGGGTACGGCGTCCCTCTTACGATGGCGGCGCTGACTTCCGTTACGTTTTATCAGGTCTTGAAACACCTGTTTTCCCGCATTCGCCCCGACGAGTCGCTTCATCTCCTGGAACAGGACGGTTACAGTTTTCCCAGCGGACACAGCCTGACAAGTTTTTTAGTCTGGGGGCTGCTCGTGTTGTTGCTTGTGTATTATCAGCGTACCGCGGGCGCCTCTTTGCCCTTTTATAAAAAAAAGAGCGGCACGGTTCCGCATATATCGTCGCAGCCGCGCCTTCGTTTGATCAGCTTGTTGCTGATTACTTATATTGTGTTGATGGGTTTTTCTAGAATATATGTAGGCGTTCACTGGCCAAGCGATATTTTGGCCAGCTGGTTTTTAGCCACAGCTCTTTTGGTCGTTTTGAAAACAATCATTTGGGAGAAGACCTTATAAGCGGCTTAAAAATTCCACCGCTTCGGCATAGCCTGCAAGGCCGTGGCCGGCTATGGTCTTTATGCAGGCCAAGCCGGCGTAGGAGATCCTACGAAATTCCTCGCGCGCGTTTACATCGGAAATATGGACTTCCACCGCGGGAATTCCCACGGCCTTTAATGCATCCAAAATTGCAATGCTCGTGTGCGTGTAAGCCGCCGGATTAATCACGATACCGTCAAACTTGCCGTACGCGCTTTGGATTTTATCCACAATGTCCCCTTCGTGGTTGCTTTGGAAGCACTCACAATCCATTTGTCTTTCGCTGCAGGCTTCTTTTACGAGGCGCAGCAACTCTTCGTAATTTTGATCCCCATAAATACCCGGCTCTCTGATTCCGAGCAAATTGATGTTCGGCCCGTTTATGACAAGAAGTTTTTTCATTTCTGCAGCACCTTCCTTATTTCGTTTACAACTTTACCGATCGATCCGTTGCTGTCAACGGTGTAATCGGCGAATTTTTCGTACAAATCGATCCTCTGCTTGTAGAGAACTTCCAGGTCGTCTCTGCTTTTAGACAACGGCCTTCCTTTTGTGGAAAGAGAGTCCAAATCTCTTTTTAAAAAGATAATAACTCCGTTTTGCTTTAGCCGGTCATAATTGAGCCGATCTTTGACAATACCGCCGCCCGTGGCGATGACCTGTCTTGATAAAGAACCGAATTTCTGGCATTGCTCGGCTTCCGCCCTTCGAAATTCCGCCTCGCCCTTTTGCTCGAAGATATCCGGAATCGACATGCCAAAGAGGTTCTCCACGGCGGCATCCGTATCTTCGAACTTGATGCAAAGTTCTTTGGCAAGCAACTTTCCCGCCGTCGTTTTTCCGCTGCCCGGCATACCGATTAAAACGATATTCATAAGGTCCTTTTGTATGTCGCTTTCGATTTTCTCCGATAAAGCAGCCGGTATTTGATTTCCGGTGAAAAGCTCACATGCCTTCCCTGCCTGGGCAACCAGCATAGGCAGACCTCCCCGGCGCCGCAGCCCGAGGCTGCCTGCCTGAAGCAAAAGGCGCGTAAGAAAAGGATGATAAACAACATCCAGCACGGCGCTGCAGTTTGGAAGAAAAGACAGGTCCAAAGGAGAAGCGTCCGTATGGGGAAACATACCGATAGGCGTAGTGTTTACAACGATATCCGCATCTTGATGAAGAGAAATATTTTCGTAGTTGTTTGGGCCTGTGCGGGAGATCGTTATGGGGTTTCCGCCTTGATCCTTAATGGCCATGCTCACCATAAGGCTTGTTCCGCCGCTGCCCAAAACGAGCACTTTTTTCCCTGAAAAAGTGATGCCTGCCCCGGCCGCCATATGAAGAAAACCGAAATAATCGGTGTTGTCCCCAAACAAAGAGCCATCGGGTCTGCGCACGACGGTGTTGACACTGCCGATTTTCTGAGCGGTGGAAGACAACTCGTCGCAAAAGGGAATGACGGATTTTTTATAGGGGATGGTGACGTTGATTCCCTGCCAGTCCTCTCGCTTCATAAAAGCTTCCAGTTCATTTGGCTGTAAAGGAAAAAGTTCGTAGCGGTAGAACCCGAACTTTTCATGGATGATTTTACTGTAACTGTGCCCCAGTTTTTCTCCGATTAAACCAAACATTCTTTAATACTCCGAATAAGCACCCAGAAATACAAACTGATCGCAAAATCCTTTCAAATCGCCAAGGAATTGGAGAACTTCCGGATCGCAGATGTTTGCGTCGATGTCAAAGTAAAACATAAAGGTAAAATCTGTCCCCACGATGGGACGACTCTCTATTTTGCAAATGTTAAGGCCAAGGGAGGCAAATTTTGCGATGGTGTGGTACAAGGAACCGGGCGTATGCGGAACCGTCATCATTAAGCTTATTTTGCTTGCCCCCGGATATATTTCTAATTTTTTTGTGATGCAGATAAAACGGGTATAGTTGTCGTCTGTGTTTTGAATATCGTGCTGCAGCGAGGTAAGGCCATAGAGCTTGGCGCAGCTCATCGAGGAAATGGCTGCAATATCTTTTCTGCCGCTTTCTGCGACTCTTTTCGCGGCAACGGCCGTATTTTCGCAGGAGGAGAATTTAATATCCTTATGGGCATTGATAAAATCGCTGCATTGGCCCAACGCCTGCTCGTGGGTATACACTTCTTTTATATCCGCCAATGTTGTGCCTTCGTTTGCCAGAAGCGTATGGTTGATCTTAAGCTTGCTGCTCCTTACGATATAGAAACTGAATTTCTTCATCAGGTCGTAAACTTCGTTGACGGAGCCGTACGAGCTGTTTTCTATGGGAAGGATGCCGTACTTGCAAAGGCCCTTTCCCACCGCATTAAAAACCGACTCGAAACTGTCGAAGTACATGATGCTGGGCAGAGCGAACATTTTATCGCAAATTTGCTGAGAGTAAGAACCTTCCACGCCCTGGCAGGCCACAACGGCTTTCTTGGGAAAAAGTGGATCGGTGTTTTCCACCGCTGCCTTGATTTTTTTCTCCAGCAAGGTTTCTTTTGCCATCAGCTTGATTTGTGCGGAACGCGATAAATCAAAAAGCGTGTTGTAGAAAACTTTTGTGTAAATCGCAAGATCGTCTCCGGTACGCGCCGTCATGCGCTCGATGATTTCTCTTTCCCTCTCGTTGTTCAGGACGTTCATGTTGTTTGCTTTTTTGAATTCGGCTACTTCTTTGGCTACTTCCATTCTCTCTTTGAATAAGTCGGCGAGCCGGTCGTCGATGCTGTCTATTTTGACTCTGCATTCTTCTAAGTTCATGCTATCTCTCCCTGATTAAATCGTAAATCGCTATGGCTGCAGCCGCTTCGATGCAAGGGACTGCCCGCAGTACCACACAAGGATCGTGGCGACCCTTGATTAAAATTTTCGTGTCGGTCTTTGTGTTTAAATTGACGGAATCCTGCTCTTTTGAAATGGATGGAGTAGGCTTAAAAGCAGTTTTAAACAACAGCGGCATTCCGGACGAAAGCCCGCCTAATATTCCTCCGTGCTGATTGGTCTTCGTTTTTACCGTGCCTTCTCCGCAGAAAAAAGCATCGTTGTTTTCGCTGCCTTTTAATCCTGCGGCGGCAAACCCTGCTCCGAATTCTATTCCCTTTACGGCCGGTATCCCAAAAACAGCGGAGGCAATGCGATTTTCCAAGCCGTCGAAAATCGGTTCCCCCACGCCTGCGGGAAGTCCAAGGACGCAGCATTCGATGATGCCGCCAATGGAATCGCCTTCTTTGGAAATCGCCTGTATAAGTTCCTGCATATTTTGCCCCGCGTCGGAATCTAAAACCGGAAAAACACTTTCTTTAAGAGCAGAAAGCTCTTCGGGCGTTGTGTTTATCGGATCAAAGCGTTGATCACAAACATTTCCCACGGAAAAAATATGTGCGCCGATGTGAATTCCTTGTTCCTCTAAAAGCTGCGCGCATACGGCGCCGGCGAAAACGAAAGGAGCGGTAAGGCGGGCGGAAAAATGGCCTCCTCCGCGTATGTCGTTTGCGCCGTTTGTCTTGATAAAAGCCGTGTAGTCTGCATGACCGGGGCGCGGCACGGATTTGAAGTCCTGATAATCCTCCGACCTTGTATCCTTGTTTTCAAACAGCGCACACAAGGGCGCCCCGCAGGTAACGCCTTCTGCCAGTCCCGACACGATGCGAGGGCTGTCGGCTTCTTTTCGTTGGGTCGTCAGAGCGCTTTGCCCCGGAGCCCGCCGCTCCAGATACCGCCCTATCATTTTCATATCCAAATGTTTTCCCGGCGGCAATCCGTCGATCACCACGCCGATGCATTCGGAGTGCGATTGACCGAAAAGCTGAATTTTAATATTCTTTCCGAAATCAGATGGCATGCGCATGACCTCCCAACGAATTATAGTCCTTGAAAAAGTGAGGATAAGATTTGTTGACAGCCTCCGCATCCTGAATCACGACGTCGTTTTCGCAAATGGTGGCGGCGATGGCTGCCGCCATAACGATACGGTGATCGTTTTCGCTTTGAACGCTTCCGCCTTTTAAGCTGCCGGTCCCGCGGATTACAATGCGGTCGCTCTTTTCTTCCGCTACGCCTCCCAGGTTGTTCACCATGGCGCAGACAGACTTGATACGGTCGCTTTCTTTCAATCGGAGTCTTGCGCAGCCGCGTAAAACGGTATCACATTTCGCCCCGCAGGCTAATATCGCTAAAATAGGAACCAAATCCGGTATATCTTTTACATCGATGCTGAGTTTGGGCTTAAGCGTCAAATCCCTTATGCGCAAATCGCCCTGACAGGAATTGTCGTCCAGGCCGGTTACTTTAACGTTGGAACCAAGCGCATTGGCTGTGAGCCAAAAGGCTGCGTTGCTCCAATCTCCTTCTACGGAGATGTTTTTAGGCGATGTGTATTTCTGACCTCCCGGAATCAGCCAGCCGTCGGAAACGGTGATCACCGAAACGCCGAACGTCCGTAATTTATTTTTAGTCAAGTCCACATAAGGTCTGCTTTCAAGATGCGTTGTGAGCGTTATTTTGCTTTCTCCTTCTAAAAGAGGCAATGCGAGCAAAAGACCGCTTATATATTGAGAGCTGATATCTCCTCTGACTTTATATACTCCGCTCTGCAATGCGCCTTGGACCACAAAGGGCAGCGTGTCGCCGTCAATGCTGCAGCCGTGTTCCCGCAGCAAGTCCAGCATAGGTTTGATGGGTCTTTCGGGCAATCTTCCGCTGCCTTTGAATTCCGCGCTGATGCCAAGCGCTGCCGCGACGGGAAGAAGGAAGCGCAATGTCGAGCCGCTTTCTCCGCAATCTGCCGTCTTTGCGCCGTTGAGTATTTTAAGGGCATTGACCGTTGCTTTTACATCTTCGGACGCTACCGGTATTTTGCCGATATCGGTATAGTTGCTCAGCGCTGCACAGATTAACGTTCTGTGTGCGTCGGATTTGCTGGGTATGGCTTTGACCTTACCTCTTAGCTTTGCGGGTGTTATTCTGATATCCATGATTACTCCAGACCACTTCTGATGAACGCCATAGCCTCTGATACAGGCATGGGTTTTAAGATACATTCTCCGATTTTTTTAGGTAGTACAAGCGTGATGGTATTGCCTCTGCGTTTTTTATCCGAGGAAATCTTCTCCAGAATAATGTCTGCGTTGTCATCGCATTCTGTGGGAAGGTGATGCACTTTTAACACATCGATGACTTTGCGCGCGAAGCCCTTGTCCGCGATCTTGTTTTTTTCTGCCGCTCTGGACATAACAGCCATCCCTATGGCCACGGCAGACCCGTGGCTGACGGTATAATCGCTGCACTTTTCTACGGCATGAGCGACGGTGTGTCCAAAATTGAGCAAAGCGCGAACGCCGGTTTCTTTTTCATCTTCCCCGACAATACATGCCTTTATAAAAACGCTGCGCCGAATCACTTCCTGCACATCGAAAGTTTTACTGCCGAGCATGTCGAAAAGTTCTGCATCTTTCAGAACGCCGCATTTAACTGCTTCGGCGATGCCGTCGGAAAAAATCTCTTCCGGGAGCGTTTCAAGTGTCTTCGTATCGCAAAGGACTAATCGAGGTTGCCAGAAGGCGCCTGCGAGGTTTTTTCCCATGCTTAAGTTTACACCGGTTTTTCCTCCCACGGAAGAATCGACTGCGGCCAGCAAAGTGGTCGGAAGTTGTATGAAACGAATCCCCCGCATATAACAAGCGGCGGCAAACCCGGCTAAATCGCCTGTTATGCCGCCGCCGAGAGCGGCAATGAAGTCGTTTCGATCAAAATTGCTGCGGGCAAGAAACTCCAGCAATTGAGAAACCGTCGTCATCGTCTTATGGTTTTCCCCATGGGGAAATACAAACTTTTTCACGCAAAATCCTGCGTCGGTCATCGATTTTTCCACGACAGAAGAATAAAGCCTGTCCACATTGTCGTCCGTTACAATGCAAACATTGCACGGATCGGCGATACGGCTTGTCATCTCTCCTGCCGCAGCGAGCATATTTTCAGAAATTATGACGGAATATTTTCCGGACGTGTTTACTTCTACGGTTTTCATTCCGCCATGTCCTCTCTGTCCGCAAGTTCTTTCAACTCTCTGCCTTGTTTCAGAAGATCTCTCAGTTCTTGAATGTTTTGTGCGACGATTGCCTGCTTGTATTGAACGAGGTGATCGATCATGGAATCTATTTCAGATACAAGGTTTTCGCTGTTTTCTGCAAACAGCTCGCTCCACATGTATTCGTTCAGTCTGGCTACTCTGGTCATATCTTTATAGCTTCCCGCGGAAAAACCGTGCTGACTCTGTGCGGTAGGACTTTTTATATACGCGCTGGAAACAACGTGGGCCAGTTGAGACGTAAAAGCAATTCTTTTATCGTGCTCTTTGGCTGTCGTAATTTCAATATTTCCAAAGCCGAGTGCTCCCCAGAACTTCTTTATTTCCTGCAGCTTTTCCAAGGGCAATCCTTTGGGCGGTACGAGGATGATGGAAGAGTTTTTAAACATGGAGCCCTGAGCGTTGTCAAACCCCCAGCGCTCTACGCCGGCCATGGGATGCGCGCCTATAAAGCAGAATCCCTTTTCCTGTGCGTAAGGAAACAGTTCATCGCAAATATACTCTTTGATTCCGCCGCAATCCATCACAAGACATTCTTTCTTGAAGAGATGACTGTGATCTTTTACCCAGCTTACAATGTCTTTGGGGTAAAGCGCGACGATGATCATATCGCAAACGCTGATGCGATCTTCTGTAAGTTCAAGGTCGATGGCTTCCAGCAATTTCGCCTTATTGGTCGTGCTGGCGTTCATGTCGTACCCAAGGACAGTGTTTGTGGTTTCGCGTTTAATTGATTTTGCGATGGAACCTCCGATAAGGCCCAATCCTACGATGCCGATATTCATTGCGTTCTCCTTACTGCTTGTTCATTTCCTCTGACTTCATCGAAAAGGGTCTGATTGCAAAGACAGCTCGCGCCACGTCTGCAAATTTCTCCGGCGTAAGCGACTGGGCTCCGTCACAAAGAGCATGTTGGGGATCGTTGTGCACTTCGATCATCAGTCCGTCTGCGCCTGCCGCTGTAGCTGCTAGTGAGAGCGGTTTAACGAGCTCCGCAATACCCGATGCATGACTGGGGTCGATCATAATAGGCAGGTGGGTTTTCTTTTTCAGCACAGGAATCGCGGAGATGTCCAGCGTGTTTCTTGTGGAAGTTTCGAAGGTTCTGATACCTCTTTCGCACAGGACGATATTTTCGTTGCCTCCGGCCATGATATATTCGGCACTCATCAGCAATTCGTCGATCGTGTTGGCCAAGCCTCTTTTTAGCAGGATTGGTTTATTTATGTGCCCCAACTCCTTAAGAAGTTGGAAGTTTTGCATATTTCGGGCGCCGACCTGAATCATGTCCACTTCGTCAAAAAACTCCAGCTCTTTAATTTCCATGATTTCGGTAACCACGGGAAGGCCCGAAGCTTTTTTTGCCTTGATGAGCAATTTAATTCCGTCGCTTCCCAAACCCTGGAACGCATAAGGTGAAGTTCTCGGTTTAAATGCGCCGCCCCGAAGAAGCGTGGCTCCGGCCTCTTTTACTCCTTGCGCAACGCCTATCATCTGCTCTTCTGTCTCAATGGAACAAGGTCCGGCGCAAATGGCAAAGTGGCCGCCGCCGATTTTTACCCCTCCGATATTTACAATGGTGTCATCGGGATGGAATTTCCGGTTCGCATTTTTGTAGGGTTCGCGTATGCGCTTTACATCTTCGACGATGTCCAGCGAGCGAATAAGATCCATATCGATTACAGACGTGTCTCCTACAAGACCCAGCACAAGATTGCTTTCTCCCAGGCTGGAATGGATGGTGATGTTTAGACTCTCCAGCCATGTGGTAAGGTTGTTTAATTGTTCCTGATCGGGTTGAGTTTTCAGTACGACTATCATTTTAAGAACCTCCGGTTATAAAAAAAACTCCCAAGCGTTCTGCTTCGGAGTTGCAATCCATTTTGTAAAGCGGGTAGGCTATACGAACGAGTTACTCATCTCTATTGGCAGAACGCAAAGAAACTTTGCTAAAGTAATATCCTGCAAAGTTAAAGTAAAAGTATCCTGCTTCGTAGTTGAGATGGTTCATATCGTTAGATCTCCTGTATTTATGGGTTGTATGTTAGCATAAATACAGAAACCTGTAAAGCAGAATCTTTGTAAAAGCGGTCTTTGCTTTCGCAAAGACCGCCGCAGAAGTTTTTATTATAATTTTTTAATTTCTCTGATGATGGATTGAACTGCCTGATCCACCAGTTCGTGGGTCGTTGCAAGGTTCATCCGGACAAACGGCAGGAAGTGGTCGCCGCCGAACCATTCGCCATAGTCGAATGCGATGCCGCATTTGTCCTGCATAAAGGTTTTGATTTCTTCCTGTGTCTTAAAGTATTTTTCGAAATTCATCCAAAGCAGGTAAGTGCCCTGAAGATCCGCAACTTGTACATCGGGAATTTCTTTTGCAAATGTATCGCGAACATATTTGAAATTATCATAAATCTGAGCTTTGATCTCTTCCAGCCAGGCACGACCGCCTTTGTAAGCCGCTTCTACAGCAACAAAGCCGAATGCATTACCGTCGTACGTATGGATTCTGTTCATGAAATCCTTATATTTTGCACGGAGGGTTTCGTCGGGAATAATGATGATGGAGTTTTGAAGTCCGGCGAGGTTGAAAGTTTTTGACGCTGCTGTCATGGTGATGCAGAAACTGTCGTAGTCGCCCAATGTTGCCGTGGGATAATGCTTGTTGTCGCCGAATACGAAGTCCTGATGGATTTCGTCGGAGATGACGAGCACGTTATGCTTGCGGCAGATTTCCATAAGCTGTTTTATTTCTTCGGGCTTCCATACGCGTCCGATTGGATTGTGCGGGGAAGACATGATAAAGAGTTTCACATCGTTATCCACGATATCTTTTTCAAATTTGGCGAAATCGATGGTATATTCCATTCCGTTTCGAATCAGATCGCTCTGGATGATCTTTCTGTCGTTCCATTTTGCGGCGTTCAGCATGGGATAATATACAGGAGTCAGAACGATGACGGCGTCATCCGGTTTTGTGTGGAAAAGGAGAACCCAGTTAAATGCGGGAACTACGCCCGGAGCGAAGCAGATCCATTCCTTTTTGACGTCGTAGTTAAAATACTTCTTTTCCCATTCGATAATCGAATCGTAATAACCCTGACCCGGGGAGTAGTATCCAAAGGCTGCCGTTTCAATGTAATTCATTAAAGCGTCTTTGATACAAGGGGCTTCTTTAAAGTCCATGTCTGCAACCCACATGGCCAAAAGATTCGGGTTTCCGAACTGCGAATCCAGTGCGTCCCATTTGGCACAATTGGTTCCTTTTCTGTCAATGTACTTTAGCGTCATGATAATTCCTCCTAAGAACTATTCTCAGTAATATTGTATCCGTATTTCAGAGAGCTGCGAGGCAAACAGCTCTCGTTAACTCTGGTGAATATGATATCAAAAAGTGAGGAATATCGCAAGGCATTCGGTCCTATATTATTGTATCTGCCCTAAAATTACGGTATTATATGCACACAGGGCACGAAGGAACAAATTCTACCGTGACCCGCGAAAGGAGAATATCATGTCACACAATCAAAAAGTCAAAAAATCGGAGGTACTGTTTAAAGAGCAATTCACCGCTCGGGGAATGATCATCGGAGCGCTTGGCGCAGCCATACTAACGACCAGCTCTATGTACGTAGCGCTAAAATTGGGCGCATTACCCTGGCCAATCATCTTCGTCGCTTTAGTTTCCATGTTTTCACTGAAAACTCTGGGCAAAAGCAACATCAACGAAATCAACGTAACCCACACTGCCATGTCGGCGGGGGCGATGGTCGCCGGTGGCGTTGCCTTTACGATTCCCGGCCTCTATATGCTCAATCCGGATACGGAACTCAGCATGGGCACATTGCTGATTGTTACGCTTGGAGGCGTGCTTTTAGGACTCATATTTACGGGAATCATATATCATCATTTTATCGTTGAACGAGAACTCTCCTATCCGATGGGCCAAGCTGCCGCAGACACGCTTCTGATCGGGGACGAAGGCGGAAAGAAATCCGTCACGCTGTTTTCGGCTTTTGGAGCTTCGGCTCTTTTTACTTTTCTGAGAGATAAACTTCTTCTCATTCCGACAACGCTTACCGTCAGCGGCAATCTTATCAATGCAGGAGTTCAGGCGTTTGTCTGGCTTTCTCCCATGTTGGTGGCCGTGGGATATATCATAGGGCCTCTTTATATATTCGTCTGGTTCCTTGGCGCCTTGATCGGAGATATCGGGGTCGTGGTAACGGGGGTGCAGGCCGGCTGGTGGGATTTGGCAACCGCCTCGGCAATAAAAACTTCGCTGGGAATCGGCGTCATGGTCGGTTGTGGCGTAGGTGTCGTTTTAAAGGGCATTCTGCCTTCGGCCAAGGAGATGTTTTCCAAAGTTTTAAGCAAGGACAACAGGGAAAACGCCATGAATATTCGCATAGCCCCCTTCGTTTTGGTGGCTTGTGCGTTCCTCTTCACTTTTGCTGTGGGCTTGAGCGTTCCGGCCAGTATATTGACGATTATCGGCGTGTGGCTTGCTTGCTCCATGTCTGCTCAAGTCGTGGGACAGTCGGGTATTAATCCCATGGAAGTCTTTGGCGTCATCGTGCTTTTATTGATCCGACTCGTGAGCGAACTGTCACAACCGCAAGCATTTTTCGTTGCGGCCATCGTAGCGGTTGGGTGCGGCCTCGCCGGGGATGTGATGAATGATTTTAAAGCCGGCCATATTTTAAAGAGCAATCCCAAAGCGCAGTGGATGGCCGAATGCATAGGCGGTATCATCGGAGCTTTTGTTTCCACGGGAGTTTTCTATGTGATCATAACGGCCTACGGAGCGGAGGCTTTCGGGGCGAACGGTTTATTCCCGGCACCCCAGGCAAGCATGGTTGCAGCCATGGTGGGCGGCATACCTCACATGACATCATTTTTGATAGGACTTGCAGTCGGTGTCGTGCTTTATGTGATGAATGTACCGGTCATGACATTGGGATTGGGAATTTATCTTCCGTTTTATTTATCTCTTACCGCTATGATAGGAGGACTGCTGAAGCTTGTCGTCAATAAATTCGCGCCGAAGTTTGCCGCGTCCGGGCTTGGAGATATCATCGCTCCGGGTCTTTTGGGAGGAGAAGCGGTCGTAGGGGTCATTCTTGCGCTCTTCCAGGCATTTTCGGGTATAGCTTCAATGTAAGGAGAAAATTTATGAGAAAAACAAAGATCGTATGCACCATCGGGCCTGCGTGTACCGACGAAGAAATACTGACAAGAATGTGTCTTGCGGGCATGAATGTTGCGAGACTTAATTTTTCCCACGGCACCCATGCCGAACATCAGAAAAAAATAGATCTTATAAAAGGTGTACGGAAAAAATTAAATCTTCCGATTGCAATTATGCTCGATACAAAAGGGCCGGAATATCGCATCAAGACGTTCAAAGAAGGGAAGATACATCTAAAAGAAGGTGATATTTTCACCTTTACCTCGGAGGAAATCCAGGGCGATCAGACGCGGGTATCCGTAAACTACAAAGATTTGGCAAAAGAACTTGTGTTGGGAGATCGGATCCTGCTGAATAACGGTTTGCTGATTTTCGAAGTAATAAAGCTGACGGATACGGACGCCGTATGCAAGACGATCGTCGGCGGCGATCTTTCTGACAGAAAAAGCATGAACTTTCCCAATAAAGTATTAAAGCAAATATACCTGAGCAGTCAGGATAAAGAAGATTTGCTGTTCGGTATAAAAAACGAAGTGGATTTTGTGGCCTGTTCCTTCGTTTCGATACAACAGGACATCGAGGATGTAAGGGATTTTTTAAGCGCAAACGGCGGGGAAAAAATTGAATTGATCGCAAAGATCGAAAATCGATCGGGCGTGGATCATATCGTCGAAATTTCCGAAGCATGCGACGGCATCATGATCGGCCGGGGAGATATGGGTGTCGAAATTCCTTTTGAACAGCTTCCCGCCATTCAAAAACATTTAATCACCAGCTGCAGGCTTCTTGGAAAGCGTGTCATCACAGCGACAGAAATGCTGGAATCGATGATTTATAATGCAAGGCCCACGAGAGCCGAAATATCCGACGTTGCCAACGCGGTGTACGACGGCACGAGCGCCATCATGCTTTCCGGAGAGACAGCCGTGGGCAAATACCCTGTGGAAACAGTCGAAACGATGGCCAGAATCGCAGCGGAAACCGAAAAGAACATCCACTATATAAGGCGCTTTCGAACGATGGAATTTTCCATTAAGGATATGACGGATGCCGTGTCCCATGCCGCATGCAACCTTGCCATCGACATAGACGCCAAAGTAATCGTGTCCTGCACCATTTCGGGCATAACTGCCAGGATGATATCGCGTTTTCGCCCTCCGATCGATATCATTGCGCTTACGCCGCACGAAAGCACGTGGAGAAAACTTTCCATGTCCTGGGGCGTTACGCCGTTGATTGTTCCGGATATGAGCGCCACCGACGAACTTTTAGACCTGGCGCAGCGCACCGCTGTCGCCGAGTGCCACCTTGAGCGCGGCGATAAAATTGTTATAACCGGCGGTATGACCAACGCCATATCGGGAAACACAAACGTATTAAAAACCGCTTGCATTTAGAAACTTCCATGATATACTGTTAGGGCATTCGTTCCGCGCAATCGCGGAAAATTGCTCTCTGCCACGGGGAGTCCGTGGCCATTAAGTCCATAGGGAGGTGAAATTTTGAATAAGTATGAGCTGATGTTTATCATCGATCCTATCTTAGATGGCGACAAGAAGGAAGCTGCGATCCAAACCGTAAAGGATATCATTGCAGCAGACGGCGAAGTCTCCGCTGTAGATATTTGGGGTACGAAAAGGCTTGCTTATCCAATCCGAAAGAAGAACGAAGGATACTATGTCGTGGTTAAATTTACGGCAAGCCCCGAGCTTCCAAAGGAACTGGATAGAAGACTGAAGATTTCTGATAACTACATGAGACATCTCATCATCAATAAAGATGAGATGTAAGAAGGCGGTGGAAGTATGAATTCGGTATCATTGATCGGAAGATTAACAAAGGATCCGGAAGTCCGCTACGGCGCGGAAAGCCAGACGGCGGTGGCCAGATTTTCTATAGCCATCGACAGAGGCAAGGATAAGAACGGCGAAAGCAGAGGGACGGACTTTCCGAACATCGTGTGTTTCGGAAAAACCGCAGAACTTGTGGAGCGCTTCGTATCCAAAGGTCGTTTAGTGGGTATTCAGGGAAGAATCCAAACCGGAAAATACGAAAAAGACGGACGTACCGTCTACACTACCGATGTACTCGCAGATCGAGTCGAATTTTTAGACTGGGGAGACAAGAACGAGGGCGGCGGAGCACAGCAGACAGCTGGATCTTCAAAAGCTGCTTCCGACGTTCCAGAAGGCTTCGGTGCATTAACCGATGACGACATCCCCTTCTAAGCACAATCTAAGAATAGGAGGAAGACCATAGAATGGAAAGAGATAGAGAAGGCGGAAAAAAGAGAAGCTACGGCGGTGGCGGCGGAATGAGAAAAAAGAAAGTATGCCAATTCTGTGCCGATAAAACCGAAAGCATCGATTACAAAGACGTTGACACTCTTAAAAAGTATGTAACAGAAAGAGGTAAGATTCTTCCCAAGAGAATTACCGGAACCTGTGCGATGCACCAAAGAGAAGTGACAACAGCTATTAAAAGAGCCAGAATCGTAGCGCTTCTGCCCTACGACGCAGACTGATAAAAAGCTGAAACCGAGGCAGTTGCCTCGGTTTTTTATTGTTATCAAATCCACCCGCTCTGCGGGTGAGTAAAGAAAAGCTTTAGCTTTGGGTAGAAAAAAGAAACCCCCTTTGCTAAAATAAATCAGGTTCGCCAACCGATTACGAAGCAAAGAAGGAGTCTAATTTGGATACGCAAAGTTTAGCACACAGCAAGTGGAATTGCAAATATCATGTGGTGTTTGCGGCAAAATACAGGAGACAGGTAGTCTATGGACAACTCAGAAAAGACATAGGAACCATTCTAAGGAAATTATGTGAGCAAAAGGGAATAGAAATCATCGAAGCAGAGTTATGCCCGAATCATGTGCATATGTTGATCAGTATACCACCCAAATACAGTGTGGCAAGTATCATGGGATATCTCAAAGGGAAAAGTTCTTTGATGATTTTTGACAGGCATGCAAACATGAAATACAAATATGGAAATCGGCATTTCTGGTGCCGTGGCTATTATGTCGATACGGTTGGCCGAAACAAAAAAGTTATTGAGGAATACATAAGAAATCAACTTCAGGAAGACATAGCATCCGATCAGATTAGTTTGAAAGAATACATTGACCCGTTCACGGGTGAGCAGGTCAAGCAAGGCAAATAAAGACTGCCCCTTGAGGGGCAGCCAGTAAAGATAATGCGGTTGGCGGACTGTTCAATGCGTCTTGAGACGCTGGCCAGTACCAAGCCCTTATAGGGCTATCCCATACCACCAGTTTCACTGGTGGTCATGATTGTATTTTAAAACGAAGAATAACGACGTTTGCAGCCTTGCTTTGCAGAGAGGAACGATGCAGGCAGACTGTGTGGTTTTTGTGTTTTTCTATGACACGCGATATTTTTATGGTATACTAATGTATCTATGCGGTAGACAGTTTATGTTTGCTGAAAGGCAACCAAATGGGAAAAAAGTTTCTGCACAATATCATAGAGCCATATCTGAAAGTGGACCTCGTTTTTATGGTTTTCCTTTCTGTTTGCGTTCTTTGGTTCAGCCTTCCCGCCGGAGTATTATGCCTTTTTCTGACGTTGGCAGTGCAGGTTTACCACGGTAAATTTACGACGAGTAAATCAATCGACCAATTTGATTCATACGAAGAAAGCCTTTTCCGCGACAAGGATGAAATCGCGCGAACGCTTATTGAGTGTACGCCGCTCCTTCTTTGCGTCATCAATATGGAAGGACAGCTTCTTTGGAGCAACGCCCGGTTTGACGCGCTGTTTAAAAGCGAAGACGATCTTTATGACAAAGTCGACAAAGAGAAAATTATGATTTTCTTCGATAACCCGGAAAAGCAAATCCAAGTGGAATTCGACAAGAAAATTTACCGCATTACAGCGGACTCCATGCAGAATTACGACGGGGACAAGAAAATGCTTTTCTGGTCGAACGTTACCGGCTACGAAATAGTAAAAGAACTTTACAGCAATGAACGCGCCTGTGTCGCGCTGATTAATATCGATAATTACGATGATTTGCTCGCCAGCTCTCCTTCCGAGGAACAATCCACAATCACTGCGGAAATCGACAAGATGATCCGTACGTGGGCGCAGGGAATGGACGCGGCCATATCAAGAATGCGAAGCAACCGGTACGTGATGTTTTTTGAAAACAAACATTTGGAAACTCTTCGAAGCGATAAATTCCCGATTATCAACAACATTCACGGAATAGAAACGAAAGCTGATTTTCCCACTTCTTTATCCATCGGAATCGGAATCGGAGCGAAGACTTTATCGGAGCTTCAGGATTTTGCGGCAGACGCTTTAGATTTGGCATTGGGCCGGGGCGGCGATCAAGTCGTCTTAAAACGCAATGGCGGAGACATAGAGTTTTTCGGCGGAGCGCTTCCCACAGTGGAAAAACGCAACAAGGGTAAATCCAGGATAATGGCGCACGCTTTACAGCAGCTGATCACGTCTTCGGACCGCGTGATTATTATGGGACATGTCCGCCCGGATATGGATTGCTTTGGCGCGGCGGTAGGAATATATCACATCGCCGACAATTCTTCCACTCCAACGGACATCGTCTTAAACCATGTGGACGAAGCCATCGAGGGAATTTACGAAGCAGCCGCGGCTGCCGATCGATTCACGTTTATAAAAAGCGAAAAAGCTTTGGAGTTGATCGACAGGAATACGCTTCTTGTGGTCGTGGACACTCATATCGGATCGTTGACCGAATGCCCGGAGCTTCTTTCCCAGACAGATAAAATCGTGGTGATCGATCATCACAGAAAATCCAAGGATGCGATAGAAAACGCCACGCTCACCCATATGGAAGCATACGCTTCCTCCTCTTCGGAACTTGTAACGGAAATATTGCAGTATTCGGGAGAAAAGGGTGACATCGGAAAGTTCGAAGCAGAAGCTTTGCTGGCGGGTATCACTGTCGATACGAAGAATTTTACCGTAAATGCCGGAGTCAGAACGTTCGAAGCCGCTTCGTGGCTCAGAAGATGCGGTGCGGATATCGTTACGGTAAGAAGTTTCTTTAAAATGCGCCTGGAATTTTTCCAAAAGAAAGTAAGCCTGATTGCAAGTGCGGAGATTCTCCCAAACGGCGTGGCGATAGCCTACACGAAAGACTACGATCCGGCCATGCAGGTTCTGACGTCGCAGGCGGCAGATGAACTTTTGGATATGAAAGGTGTAAAGGCGGCCTTTGTGGCAGGTAGGGGAAAAAGCACCACCATGCTTTCGGGGCGTTCGCTCGGTCAGTTGAATGTGCAGACCATATTGGAAAAATTAGGGGGCGGAGGTCATTTGACCACAGCCGGCGCGCAGCTTTCGGAAACGCCTGAACAAGCGATTCACCGTGTCGTTCAGATTATGCGCGATATGGAAATATTATAGGAGGCAGGAATATGCAAGTAATTATGTTAAAGGATGTAAAAGGTGTAGGAAAAGCCGGAGAAGTAATAAAGGTAAGCGACGGCTATGCCAGAAATCTCCTGATTCCCAAGAAAGTGGCCATGGAGGCAACCGATGCGAACCTGAAAGTTTTGGATCGCAAACGAAAAGAAATCGAATCCCAAAGGGAATTGGATTTTGCAAGAGCGCAGGTGATAAAAGCCCAAATAGAGGAAAAGACCGTCAATTTGGCAACAAAGGCCGGAGAATCGGGAAGACTTTTCGGCGCGATTACATCCAAAGACATTGCCGAGATACTCGAAAAAGAGCACGGCATTGTGATAGACAAGAAAAAAATAACCTTAGATTCACCTATTAAACAGGTGGGGCTTACCCAAGTTGAAGTCAAACTCTTCCCCGGGGTCAGCGCGATATGTAAAGTGAACGTTAGTATACAATAGCGGTAAACATTCGACGGGAGAATGACATGAGTCAGCAGATAGAACGAATTCCGCCCCACAACGACGAAGCCGAAAGAAGTGTTTTGGGCGCTATATTACTGGACAAAGAAGTCTTTTTTGACGTATCTGAAATTCTTAGCGCAGAAGATTTCTACAGCGGAGCACATAAAGAAATCTTTACAAGCATGGTGGATCTCCACGAGAAAAACGAACCGATCGACGCCGTAACCGTTTCCGACAACCTAAAACGAAGAAAAAGTTTGGAAGCCGTAGGCGGGCGCAGCTACATCGCGATGCTTTCCAACGCGGTTCCCACGACAGCCAACGCTTCGCAGTATGCTAAAATTGTAAAAGAAAAAGCTATGCTTCGCCGTTTGATATCCACAGCCGGAGATATTGTGGAAAAGGGTTTCAGCGAAAGGCTTGAGTTCGATAAAGTACTGGATTACGCAGAGCAGAGCATATTCGAAGTTGCTAAAAGCAGACAGAGCAATCAGTATTCAAACCTCAGGGAAGTCCTGAATGTCAACATAGAGAACATACAGCTTGCCGAGAAAAACGGAGGCATGATTCCGGGCCTTACCACAGGCTTTACGGATTTAGACAAGAAAACAACCGGACTTCAGAAATCCGATCTCATCATCATCGCAGCAAGACCATCCATGGGTAAAACCGCTTTTGCACTGAACATCGCGCAAAATGCGGCGATTAAGAAAAAAGCCCGCGTTGTCATCTTCTCTTTGGAAATGTCAAAAGAACAATTGGGACTCAGGCTTCTTTCCATGGAATCGCGCATCGACAGCAAGAAACTGCGCATGGGCGACGAAAAGAGCTACGATTGGACGGATATAAACCGGGCGATTGACAAGCTGTCTTCCTGCGACATCATCATCGATGACACGCCCGGCATAGGCGTCATGGAAATACGAAACAAATGCCGGCGCATTACGGCAGATAAAAAGGTTGATCTGATCCTTGTGGACTATTTGCAGATGATGTCGGCTGACCGCACATCGGAAAACCGTCAGCAGGAAGTGACGACCATATCCCGTTATTTAAAGCAACTTGCAAGAGAAATGGAGTGTCCGGTCGTTGTGCTTTCACAACTTTCCCGCGCATCGGAAAAGCGCCCGGGAAGCCACAGGCCTCTGCTTTCGGATTTAAGGGAATCCGGCGCTATCGAACAGGATGCCGATGTGGTCATGTTCCTCTACAGAGACGATTACTATAAAGAGGGCGAAGAGGAAAAATCCAACGTATGCGAAGTGATTATTTCCAAGCAACGTACAGGAGAAACCGGCACGGTAACCCTAACGTGGATTCCAACATTTACGAAGTTTGTAGACCGAGCTCAAGAGAGAGAGTAAAACATATATTTTTTAGGTTGACAGAAAGAAGGAGTTTCAATGAACGCATTAGCCATCGTAGGATCTCAATGGGGAGACGAAGGAAAAGGTAAAATGATTGACTATTTCGGCAAGAGAGCCGATATGGTCGTGCGCGCCCAAGGCGGCAGCAATGCCGGACACAGCGTCGTAATAGAAGGAAAGCGTCACGCACTGCATTTAGTGCCTTCCGGCATACTCAATCCCAAGGCCCTTAATATCATAGGGAACGGTGTGGTTTTCGACCCCAGAGTATTTTTCAAAGAAATCGAGCAGCTTTCTGCAGACGGCGTCGCCACCGATAAGATTTATATCAGCGACAGGGCGCACGTGGTTTTTCCTTATCACTATGTGATGGACGGACTATACGAAGAAAGACGCGGCAAAGAGGATATCGGCACCACGAAAAAGGGGATAGGCCCTTGCTACATGGATAAAGTGGAACGCAGCGGCATCCGTACTTGCGATATGCTCAACATCCCCAAGTTCATCGAGAAATTATCAGCGCAAATCGACTGGAAAAATGATATGATACAAAAACTCTACGGCGCAGAACCTTTGGATAAGGCTGCCATGATAGAGGAATATACGGAGCATGCCAAGAGGTTGGCGCCCTACATCTGCGACACGTCCGTCATGGTCTACGAAGCGCTAAAATCGGGCAAGAAAGTTTTGTTCGAAGGAGCGCAGGGTTCTATGCTGGATATCGACCTTGGAACATACCCGTATGTAACGAGCTCCCATCCCATCAGCGGCGGATTTACAACCGGCGCGGGAATAGGCGTTGGCAGCATTACTGAAGTCGTCGGAATCGTCAAGGCATATACGACCAGAGTCGGCAAAGGTCCCTTCGTTACAGAACTCCTGAATGAAACCGGAGATCGCATCCGCGAAATCGGACACGAATACGGCGTTACAACAGGCAGACCAAGGCGTATAGGATGGTTTGATTCCGTCATCGTGAATTATACTGCAAGGATCAACGGCATGACCGGATTGGCCCTTATGCTTTTAGACGTGCTCAGCGAATTTGACTCTCTTCAAGTCTGCTATGCTTACGAGCACGAAGGAAAACGAGTCGACAATTACCCCGCAGATTTGGACTATCTGGCAGAATGCAAACCCTTATATAAGGAAATGAAGGGTTGGGGAAAAGATATCACCGGATGCAGAACTTACGAAGAACTGCCCCCGGAATGTAAAAAGTATGTAGAAGAAATTGAAAAGCTTACGGGAATTCCTGTGATCAGCATTTCCGTGGGTCCCGATAGAGAAGCAACGATAATCCGTAAGGAGATATTCTGATTCCATGGATTTCAACAAGCAAAATATCACGAATTATTATCTGTATGATACGGCTGTAGATAATATGTTTATAGCCGAATATATGGCAACAGCGCCGGGAGATTACGTTAAAGCGTATCTTCTGGCTTTGATGTATGCGAATTTAAATGTCCCATGCACAAACGAAGGGCTTGCAAAGCAGCTTTCCCTGCCTGTGGAGGAAGTCATGCTTTCGTGGAACCATTGGGAAAAACTGGGCTTGATCAAAAAGCATTATTCAAACCCGGAAGAAAAACTTCGCTATACCGTCGAATTTCTTAATATCCGCGAGGCCCGCTTTGGAAAAAGAAACGACTCCGGTCCAAAGGGAAGCTCTGCCGTTAAGCTAAGCGACGACGAGCTGGGGCAGCTTTACCGCGATATCGAAGCGGTTACAGGAA
Source organism: uncultured Oscillospiraceae bacterium (assembly GCA_964608965.1). Lineage (GTDB taxonomy): Bacteria > Bacillota > Clostridia > Peptostreptococcales > Anaerovoracaceae > UBA10908. The sequence continues at coordinate 67,619 of CAZSPZ010000002.1, forward strand.
GACTTTTCGAAGGAAAGGAACCGGAGGAAATCGCCACCTGGATTACGGAGTTTAACATTTCCCCGGACGTGGTTCTCTTTGGATATAAATACTGCACGGCAAGGCGCAAGAGCAGCAAGTACAGATACGTGGGAACGATACTCAAAGATTGGAACGAAAAAGGCTATCGAACCATCGCGGACATAGAACGCTATTTGGAAGATACGGACAGCCGCCATTTTCAATATAAGAGAGTCTTAAAGGCGTTGGGCTTTATCCGAAACGCCACCGAAGAGGAACGCCGCATCATGGACACTTGGTTTGACGAGATGAATTTCGACATCGAACGGGTTTTGGATGCATGCAAGAAGACCAGCGGAATTTCCAATCCAAACATCAATTACATCAACAGTGTTCTTTCTGCCTGGAAAAAAGAAGAAAACGGAGGCACCGGAAGGGCAACTCCGGAAAATCTCTATACGAAAGTGATGAAGCTCTACGAGAAGGATCGCGAAGATAACGAACGGCAAACGCAAGAAAATCTACAGAATATCTTTACCCGGATTCCAAGGGTAAAAGAATTGATGAACGAACTTCGTGAATCAAGCTATCGTCTTTCAAAAGCTATGCTGATGGGCGTCAACGGCGCAAATTCCCTGGCTCGGGAAAAAGAAAAGATGGCTTCTCTCACCGAAGAAAAAGAAAGGTTGCTAACGGAAAACGGGTTTTCCCAAGACGCAACCGATACTGTTTATACCTGCAAATTGTGCAAGGATACAGGCATGCTGGAGACCGGCGAAAGATGCTCCTGTTTTAACGAAAAAGCAGAGCTTCTTTTAGGTGACGTATCTAAATAAAAATGCAACGCAGCAGGCAAAAAACAATGGAGGCTGTTAATGGATCGGGATTCCGAGCAAAATAAAAATGAATATATAGATAAAGAGATACAATCCCAAGAAGCGCGAAAAGAACTGGAAGAACTTGTAGGCAGGAGCATCGCCAAAATAAGTTCAAGCGATGTGCATTCGGAAATGGAAGAGCTTTTTAAGCATAACGAAGCACAGCGAAAAAACGAGCGCGAAGATTATTACATGACGCGCGGCGAGCGAAAACGCAGCGCACAAAAACGTAAAGAGCGAGCCGAAGCAGCGGCCATTGCGGCGCAGGCGAAGGCGAATGAAAAAGCCAGGCGAAAAGAAAAAAAGAAAGCTGAAAAGGACGCCCGAAAAGCTGCTCTAAAGGCCATTGAAGCCCAAAGAGAAGATAGGGATCAACAAGCCTTGGCTCGCATTCGAAACGAAGAAACATCACAGGACGCTGAACGATTAAAAAAACCGGCAGAGACGCAAGCGCCTTCTGCTGATTTGTCTATGGATGTTCCCGCTCCCAATACAGATGCAGCCGCTCCGAAGGAACCGGGAAAAGAAGTTGAAAAAGTAAAAATATTTCATAAATTTTCGCTCAAGAGCTTTCAACATCATCCCGTTGAAAAACAGGCGCCCGCTCCGGCTAAATTAGGTCAGACAATCGAGGAACTGGAGGCTTTTGTCAAAGAGGAAGCTATTACCAAAAGAAGAACGCTCGTGCCTCCGGGATCCATGTCACTCGCAAAAAAAATAGAAGAAAAAAGTCGCCTTTTCATTTTTGCCGAAAAAGAAAAAACCGACGAAACACTTCCTCCCAAAAGGAGAAGGGAAGGCGTTTTTCATAGAATTTACCGTTTTGTTAAAACTGTCGGCAAGCGCCGGAAGAAAATGCAGGGGAAGGGCTATTATACTGCCGAGAAGAGACGTGCGGTATACACAGCCATCTTCACCGATTGTTTTTCTCCCGTCAGCGATGCCTGGGAAGATTTTCTGGAAACGACCTGGAATTATCTTTGCACGGTGGGAAGCGACAGCGTAGCGATCGGCCGCTTCGTAAGCGACACGGCGATAAAGCTTGCTTTTTATCTTTGGAGTTTTGTCTTATCCGTTTGGGATTTAATATGGGATGCCCGATATTGGGTGGAAGCCAATAAAATAATCTTCTTAAAAAGGTTTGTCATCCTGGTGGTTTCCTCTGCCTGCATCGCTATCATATTTGGCAGCATCACCGCTTATGAATACATTTATTACGGCAAAGTTTTAGGTGTCGCAAAAAGCAAATCTGATGTATACAGAACAATCGAAGTGTTGGGAGATAAACTATCGGAGGCTTCGGGGACAAACGTCTCTTTGGATGTGGAACGCGATATAGAGTTCCGGCGTGTTCTGGGATTGAATAAGGATATCGATACGGATGACGACATCCTTAACACACTGACATATATGAAGGACCTGCAGGTGCGGGCGTATGCGATTTACGTGAACGATGTTGTCGCCGTAGTTCTTGAAAACGAAGAAAAAGCTTCGTCGATACTCAAATCGATTCAAAACACGTATGCCGGAAAACGCGAAGGCGTTGAATACGGCTCCGTCTCGTTTGGAGAGACGGTAACGATCCAGGAGGTCGGCGTACAGCTGGGTGAAATCTGGAATGAGAAAGACGCGGAGTTCTACTTAAAGACGGGTTCAAGCAGTCAGACCGTCCACGCTGTAAAAGAAGGAGAAACTTTCGGAGAAATCGCAAAAGAATACGGATTGACCACAGCGGAATTAGAAGCATCCAATCCCGACGTCAACCCGAATAAAATATTTGTCGGACAGGAATTATCTTTGTCCTATGGTGTTCCGCTTATAACGGTGCATAGTACGGAAACGGCCACATACATCGAAAATATCGATTACGGCACGCAGTACATCGACAATGCGTCTATTTACGAAGGGGAAACGGAAGTAAAATCCCGGGGCATATACGGTCAACAGCAAATCATTGCGGAAGTCGTTCGCGCAAACGGTGTGGAAATCAGCAAGAAGATATTATCTTCAAAGAAGCTTTCCGATCCTACAGACGAAGTCCTCTACAGGGGAACCAAACCGATTCCACCCAAAGAAGGCACCGGAACGTTTGCTTATCCTATCAGGACTTATACGATCACATCGCGTTTTGGGTCGCGCTGGGGAAGATTGCATGCAGGTGTGGATTTCGGAGCTGCAACTGGCACAAAAATCTATGCATCCGACGGCGGCACTGTCACCTACTCGGGGTGGAAATCCGGTTTGGGATATGTGGTTATCATCAACCATGGATCACTGTATGAAACGTACTATGGGCATTGCAGCAAACTGCTTGTCAGTGCCGGAGATAAAGTTTATCAAGGTCAGAACATTGCACTGGTGGGAAGCACAGGAAATAGCACGGGCCCGCATCTTCACTTTGAAATTCGCTATAATGAAGTCCCCAAGAATCCCCTGAACTATCTGTAAATCGATTTAAAGGAGAAAATTTTATGCAAAGATGTATCGGTACGGTTTCTAGAGAAATCCGTGTCCCGATTAGACGTAGCGTAATATATTAAAAAAAAGGACCCGAAAATGAACGGCCCCCTTTGTCAGATAAAAATCCGGCAAAGGGGGTTCACTTCAAAAGGGTTCTTTTATATTGCTTTGCTGTTTCGGTTATTTTTTCGCAACGGCTAACGTGTCGTTTACCACGTCCACTGTCAGCGTGTCGCCTATGGCAAGGTCGGTGGACAAGATGGCGCGAGCGATGAGTGTCTCGACATTGCTCTGTATATAACGTTTCATGGGGCGAGCGCCGTACACCGGATCAAAGCTGCTTTCGACAATATAGTCTTTTGCGGCTTCTGTGATTTTCAGGTTTAATGATTTCTCCTGCAGCCTGTTGCCAAGGCCGACAAGCAAAAGATCCACAATCTTTCCGATATCTTGCTTTGTCAATGGTTTATAAAATACAACTTCATCCAACCTGTTCAAAAATTCCGGGCGGAATGTGATTTGCAGCAACTGCATCACCGATGCCCTGGCATCTTCGGATATTTCTCCGCTCTCGGAAATCCCTTCGAGCAGATATTGAGAGCCTAGATTGGAAGTCAGAATGATGATTGTGTTCTTAAAGTCTACGGTTCTTCCCTGAGAGTCTGTAATTCGTCCGTCATCTAAAACTTGAAGCAGGATGTTAAAGACATCGGGGTGCGCCTTTTCGATTTCATCGAAAAGGACGACGGAGTAAGGCTTACGGCGCACTGCTTCTGTCAGCTGCCCGCCTTCGTCGTAGCCGACATAGCCCGGCGGCGCACCGATCAGACGGGAAACAGAAAACTTCTCCATGTATTCGGTCATATCGATACGCACGATGTTGTGCTCATCATCGAACAACGCTTCGGCCAAAGCTTTGGCCAGTTCTGTTTTGCCGACACCGGTAGGTCCTAAAAACAGGAAAGATCCAATGGGTCTGTTGGGGTCGGAAATGCCTGCCCTTGAACGCAATATGGCTTCGCTCACACTTTTGACGGCCTCGTTTTGCCCGATGACCCTTTTATGAAGAATGGCATCCAGCTGCAGAATCTTTTCTCTTTCCCCTTCCATCAGTTTGGAAACCGGGATTCCCGTCCAACGGGCCACAATTTCTGCGATTTCTTCCTCTGTGACGGTATCTCTTACCAAAGAGGTGTCAGTTTTTCTTTCTTCTCCCGCTTTCAGGGCTTGCGCCAGTTTTTTCTCCAGTTCGGGAAGCGTGGAATAGCGAAGCTTGGATGCGGTTTCATATTCGTAATTTCTTTGCGCGTCTTCTATTTCGCCGTTGACTCTTTCGATGTCCGCTTTGATTTGCTTAATGTCGTCGACAGCGGATTTTTCCACATCCCATTTCGATTTCATTTCGTTGAACTTGTCGTTGAGTTCCGAAAGTTCCGCGGAAATCTTTTGGCGGCGTTCTTTTGATAAGGTATCGCTTTCTTTTTTCAGCGCCACTTCTTCGATTTCCAGCTGCATAATTTTGCGGCGGAGCGCGTCCAGCTCTGTGGGCATCGAGTCGATTTCTGTTCGGATGGACGCGCAGGCCTCGTCTACGAGGTCTATGGCCTTGTCCGGCAAAAACCGATCCGTAATGTACCGGTTAGACAAGGTCGCCGCCGCCACCAGTGCCCGGTCGTGTATTGATACACCGTGGAAAATTTCGTAACGCTCTTTAAGCCCACGCAGAATGGAAATGGTATCCTCCACTGTAGGCTCGTTCACCATAACCGGTTGAAAGCGTCTTTCCAGCGCAGCGTCTTTTTCTATGTATTTGCGGTATTCATCCAAGGTCGTTGCACCGATGCAGTGCAATTCCCCTCTTGCGAGCATCGGTTTTAAAAGATTGCCTGCATCCATAGCGCCATCGGTTTTTCCGGCGCCTACGATGGTATGCAGCTCGTCGATGAACAGGATAATCCGACCCTCGCTGCTCTTTACTTCGTTTAAAACAGCTTTGAGTCTTTCTTCGAATTCACCACGAAACTTTGCGCCTGCAATCAGCGCTCCCATGTCCAATGCGAATATCGTCTTGTTTTTTAGGCCCTCGGGAACGTCTCCGCGCAATATTCTTTGTGCAAGACCTTCGGCAATGGCTGTTTTACCCACGCCGGGTTCGCCGATCAACACCGGATTATTCTTTGTTTTTCTGGATAAGATACGGATGACATTTCTTATTTCATCGTCTCGCCCGATCACGGGATCCAGCTTTTGCTCTCTTGCGCGGGCGACCAGGTCAAACCCGTATTTATTCAAGGCATCGTACGTCTCTTCCGGATTGTCGCCCGTCACACGGCCGCTCTTTACTGTGGCAAGCGCCTTTAAAAAATCGTCCTTTTTTATGTTGTGGTTTTTAAATAAAACAGACAGCGTGGCCGTCGGCTTTTCCATCAACGCTAAAAATATATGCTCGACGGAAACATATTCGTCGTTCATGGAAGCGGCCATTTTTTCTGCAACCACAAGAGCTTTATCGCATTCGGGCGAGATATAAATTTTATCCGGCTCTCTGCCGCTTCCCGAAACACGGGGTATGTTTTCCAACTTTGTGTTTAATGCTCCTAAAAATGCATTCGTATCGACACCCATTTTATCAAAAAGCGAACTGATCAATCCGCCGTCCTGGTCCAGAAGAGCGTATAACAAATGCTCGGGTGTCACCTGCATATTTTGATTTTCGAGCGCAATATTTTGAGCTTCGCTCAGCGCTTCCAATGATTTTTGTGTAAATTTTTGTGTATTCATTTTTACCCCTTCCTTCGGAATGTATTCTCTTGCCTTAAATAAGGCCTATGCCGTCATTCAAATAGGTTAAATATCTCTTTTCCAAATCTGCAGGCGAGTACTTGTGATTTAAGTATCCTTTCATAAGCTCGTCAAACATTTTAACATAGGCTGAAATCGCATAACCCACCTCTTCGTTCGTATAGTTTCTGTCTTTTGGCACCGCAATGGTTCTGACTAATTTTGCATCGTAAAGCTCATACCTTATGGCTCCCGGCTTGTAATGCGCCGAAATATAGGCATCCTCCAGCCGCTTCCAAAGTCGGAAGAAATCCGTAATTTCCGCAAGAAGCGCTACAGATTGCGTCCGAAAATTCACATTCAATTCCCCTATGGCTCCGTTGGGAATTCTGTAAAGCTGGACTGAATATTTTATGGTGGGTCGGTATTTGTATTCAAGGCTGCTCTTCATCGACATACTCAGTTGATTGGGTGACACAAACGGAATCAGTTCGCTTGTGTCGTTCAAAAGTCGCTCGATACTCTTAAAGATATTATCTATTCGCTTTTCCGGTGTCATGAGTGAAACATATTCGGCCAGTATTTGATTGACCAAATTCGATCGATTCGTGCTCTCTCTCAAGGCAATTTTGTCGATTTCCGATACGACACTGTCCATAAGCATTAAACTGTATAAACTTTTTTCCATGATGTCTTCACTCCTTTTCTATAAAATATATCATAGCACCGCCGTAAAACTTGTCAAGTGATTTATATAAATTTAACTACATTTTATCAAAAATCTGTTCAAATACTCCGATGCGCAAAAGGTATTTTGTTGGACATTTTTGATACAGATGGTAGAATGAAGAAAATCAGAAAGGAGCGCTATGGACGTATTAATCACAGCTGTTTTCTCATGGCTGGCGGCCCAACTTATCAAGTTGGCGTACTATCGCAAAATGCATGGCTGGTTTAACTTTGCCGTGATGACCTCTTCGGGCGGAATGCCCAGCTCCCACACCGCTTTAGTCATTGCGGCTACTACGAGAATCGCTGTCACGGAAGGGATTCTGTCGCCTTTATTCGGCGTATGCGTTGTATTTTCGCTGGTCATTATGTACGACGCGATCGGGGTGCGACAATCGGTGGGCGCCCAGGCGCAGACAATAAACAGAATGCAGGAAGAATTGAAAGGACTCATCGCTTTTGATACCGAAGTGATAAAAGAAGTCCTCGGACATACAGGATTTCAGGTATTTATCGGCAGCCTGCTTGGAATTGTCGTGGGCATTGCCTCGATATGGGTTCCGCTTCCGTAAGCAGCGGAGAAATGATTGCGTTTTGCGGCTGCCGGATGTGTGTAGCGCGAGGCGAGGTTTATTTAGAGAGGAGCATAAAATGGATATAGTAAGGAAGTTCGACAAGCTCGGAATTGACAATGCCCCCGGCCAGGAATCTCGCCAGGCTTCGCATTCTGTTGCATTGCGCGGAGAGAAGCTGCCCGGTGTTCCGGTAGACTTTTCGCATGGGGACGTGGATGCGCATCCGCCCATTCCCGGCACGTTGGATACTTTTGTTGACGGAATTCACGCCGGCGCAAAACAAGCGTATACAGAGTATCGGGGAAAGAAGTCGGTCCGCGAATATCTGGCCGAAAAAATCTCGACATTTGCCGGGTGCGATATCGACCCCGATAAAAATATCATTTTGACTCCCGGTACACAGGGCGCTTTGTTTCTAGCAATGGGCGCCAACATCATGAAAGGCGATAAAGTCGCCTTTGTGGAACCCGATTATTTTGCAAACCGCAAGATGGTGGAGTTCTTCGACGGAGAAATGGTGCCCATTCAAATGAATTGGACCAAAGCTTCGGGCTGCGCGGGATTGGATATGACTGCGCTGGAAAAAGCTTTTGCTTCGGGCGTAAAATTGTTCCTGTTTTCCAACCCCAACAATCCTACAGGCGTCATATATTCTTTCGACGAGATCTGCACGATAGCATCGCTGGCAAAAAGATACGATGTCACGGTCATTGCAGACGAATTGTACTCGCGTCAGATTTTCGATCAACAATATTTCACCCATCTTTGTGCACAAAAAGAAGCGCCGGAAAACTTAATCACCATCATCGGGCCATCCAAGACCGAATCGATGAGCGGCTATCGTTTAGGCGTCGCGTTCGGTCCTGCCGACATCATCCGCCGCATGGAAAAGCTGCAGGCTATTATGTCTTTGCGCTGCAGCGGATACAATCAGGCTGTGTTGATGCATTGGTTCAACGAACCGGAAGGTTGGATGAAAGCGCGCGTCGCCGAGCACCAGTCGATCCGAAATGATCTCCTGGATATCTTTCTTGCTGCCGGCATGGAGGCAAGAAAGCCCGAAGGAGGAAGCTATCTTTTTCTTAAACTTCCGGCAATGGATGTATCCATGCACGAATTCATCAGAATTTTAAGAGTGCAGGCCAATGTGGTCATCACGCCGGGTACAGAATTCGGCCCACAATTTTTGGACTGGTTTCGCATTAATTTTTCTCAGGATCACGCAAACGCGGTGGATGCGGCGCATCGCCTGATCGCAGTTATGGAGTTGTATCGCAAATGAGCACAGAAAATAAAAGTCCCAACCCTATACCCCAGGGGAAATATGTTCCCGCAACCCGAAACGGTTCGCTTATTTTTACTGCGGGCATGACGCCCCGAAAAGACGGTGTCTTGCTTTTATCCGGAAAAGTAAAAAGAGAGGAGCCTATAGAAAAATACAAAGAGGCAATAAGACAGGCTGCATCCAACGCATTGAATGCAGCCCGTAATATGCTTCAAGAAGAAGAAAGAATTGTGGGTGTCCTTTCCCTTTCTGTTTTTATAAACGCAGAAGAGGGATATACCATGCACCCCAAATTGGCGGATTACGCTTCCGACTTCCTTTACGAGAAAATTGGGGAAGCGGGGATCGGCAGCCGGGCTGCCGTAGGGGTAGCCTCTTTGCCTTCCGACGCGCCTGTCGAAATACAGATGATTGTGGTTGCCGGCTAACATGCCGGATTGCTATAATCGCCGGACGGCCTTCAGGTGAAACTGTTGGCCGTCCGATTTTTTTTATTTTTCACCGAAATCATCGAACACGATGAATTTTTTTCCGCCCGGTTCGCTGTCGAAAGCTTCTTTCCACTGTTCCACGGGAACAATCATGCTCACCGCTTTTTCCGGATGAATGTTTCCGGTCGCAAACAGGTCCATCGCCAGCGCCCAGGAACTTGGCTTCTGACTGCGAGATCCCATGTAGCGAATTTCTTTGTGCAGTAAATATTCCATTGAAATGGGGTTCATGTCCTGTCTGTACATCCCCATCTGAACGACTTGTCCTTTTTTCCGAACGACTTCAAACGCTTTATGCAGAGCAGGAAGCGCACCCGAGCATTCGAAGGCGTGGTCCACGCCACCGTCCGTAATTTTAGCCACCAGCTCTGCCAGGTTTTCTTTTTGCTGATCCACGGTGTATTGAACACCCATTTCCTTTGCAATCGCAAACCGTTCTTCGTCGATGGTCAAGCCCGCCAGGATGACCGTGGCGCCCACAGCGACAGCGCACTGGGCAACCATTAAGCCGATTGCGCCCGCGCCGAACACACAAACGCTGTCGCCCTTTTGTACCATGGCGGTTTCTATCACCGCATGGGTTCCGCAGGCCAGCGGCTCAGAAATGGCGCCCGCTTTAAGGCTTACGTTATCCGGCAGTTTCCAAACGCGTTCTTCCGACATCGTCATATATTCTTCGAAAGCACCGTCTTTATTTGTTCCTATCCCTATACGTGTTCCGCACAGGTTATAATCTTTGCTTTTGCAGTAGCGGCAGGACTCGCAAGCTTTGTAAGTGGATTCGCAGGTTACTCGATCGCCCACTTTAAGTTTCGTGACTCCTTCGCCAATTTCAGTAATGATTCCGGATAACTCGTGTCCCAGCACGACCGGAAATTTTGTCTTGGAATATTCGCCCTTGTAAGCGTGCAGATCTGTACCGCACAGCCCCGCATAGGCTACTTTTATTTTAACATCGCCCTTTTCGGGTTTTGGTTCGGGAACTTCCTGCACTTCCATTTGATTGGGTGCGATCAGCATTAATGCTTTCATATCGTCTATCTCCTTTTTTTGTGAACAAAATTTCATTACATTTTCATATGTTCAATCCGATTTTAGAAGAAATATATGTATTTGTCAAACTTTTTTGCGAAAATCTTTTGACAAAACGAAGAGGATGTGCAATAATTCGATTGTAACAAACGTTCTCTTGGTGAACATCTGTTCACCCACACATATATAGCTTAAGGGGGCTCACAATGGTTAAGAAAACCTACACAAACGAAGAAATCAAAAAAGCCGCGAATCTGGTCAGAAAGCAAGTGCTTAAATTTGCTTTGGAACGCGGTGGATGCTATCTGGGGCAGGCTTGCTCCGCGGCAGATACACTGGCGACGCTCTATTTAGATGTAATGAATCTGGGCGAAAGCCAAGGCAACCCGGACGGGATCCTTTTCCCAGGCGTTCCGGGCCCGAACAATATGGATTATCCAAGAGGCGCGCTCTATAACGGACCCACCACAGCCGGCTACGACCGATTCTTTGTCTCTCCCGCCCACTATGCAGGCGTCCTGTACTGCACATTGGCAGCATGCGGACGCATCAACTGGAGCGCAGTCGAGCATTTCAACGAAGACGGTTGGATCTTTGAAATGATCGGTGCCGAACATTCTCCGGGATTCGAGACAAATGCAGGTTCCCTGGCACAGACGATAAGTGTCGCGTGCGGAACCGCTCATGCACGCAAACTCAAAAACGAAGACGGACTGGTTTACTGCTACATGTCCGACGGAGAACTGGAAGAAGGTCAAACCTGGGAAGCTGTACAGGTAGCTTCTCAATATAAGTTGGGTAATTTTGTTTTGGTCTGCGATGCGAACGGACATCAGATCGAAGGATATACTCAAGATATCATGGGCATCGAACCTCTCAAGACGCGCTTTGAAGCCTTTGGTGCTGTAGCTGTAGACATAGACGGACACGATATTCAGGCCATCAAAGATGCGGCCAAAACACCTCATCCGGACAAACCCCTCGTAATAATTTGCAGAACTTCTCCCTCCTGCGGAATGCCATTCCTGGAAAAGAGAGAACCGAATCTTCACTTTATCGGATTTAAGGGAACCCAAGAAGTTCAGGAAGCCAAAGCTTTCCTGGAGACGATGTAGGACGACAGGAAAGAGAGGATATCAATATGAAAATGGAATTGAATGTACACTCCGGCAATATGATACGCTGGGGAAAAGAACATCCGGAAGCAGTGGTACTTTCCGGAGACCTGGGAAGTTCCTGCGAAATTAAAGAATTTAGAAGCGAATTGCCCGACCAATATTTTTCGATGGGCTTAACAGAACAAAACATGGTTGGCTGGGCCGCAGGTTTGGCCCGAGAAGGATTTCTCCCTTATTTGCACTCGTTTGGTGTATTTCTGTATCGCCGTGTGTTGGATCAGCTGGAGATGTCAGTGGCTTACAGCAATCTGCCTGTTACTTTTGTCGGATTTCTCCCCGGAATTATGACACCCGGAGGCGTATCCCACCAGATGATCAACGATGTAGGCGTTCTGCGCGCCGTTCCCAATATGCATATTTTCTCCATGGGAGATGCTACGGACATCGAAGGCATATTAAAAATGGCGCACGAAGCCGGCGGACCTACTTTTATCCGTATGCTTCGCAAAGAAGTACCAAGACTCTTCCCCGCAAACGAACCGATCCTGTTTAATCATGCAAGGATTTGTACCGAAGGAACGGATGTAGCGGTATTTTCCGAAAGCATCTGTACCGAAGAAACTTTAAAAGCAGTAAAGGTTTTGGAAAAACACGGTGTTTCCGTACAACATCTTCATGTTTCGACATTAAAGCCTTTTACCGACCCTCAGGTTGTGGATGCGCTTAAAAAAGTTAAGTACGGTGCGATTTCTTACGAAAACCACACAGTCATGGGCGGACTTGGAACCAACGTCGCCGAAGTGATTGCCGAGCAAGGTCTTGGCACTCGCCTGGTTAAGCTTGGCCTTCAGGACCAGTATGCGAACGGGGCATCCAAGATGCACTTGATCAAAAAGTACAATATGGATGCTGCCTCCCTGATTAAGGCTGTCGAAAAAATGATCGGCAAGGATCTTGGAATTCAAGAAGAAGAAATCGAAGCGGTTAGATTCGAAGATTATACATTTGTGTAAACGTATAGGGCGAGCCGAAAAAGCCCGCCCTGTTATTTTAAATGAAACATATATATGAAAGGAAACGACAATGTTTGAATCCACAAAAAAAGAAATAATTAAAGCGGGAATGAATTTGGACCGCTACGGCCTTATCGCACTTTCCGGCGGGAACGTATCCGTTCGCATGGAAAGCGGAGAAATCCTTATCACTCCTTCCGGAATGATTTACGAAGACCTGGTCGAGGATGATATTCTCGTGATGGACATCAACGGAAAAATCATCGAAGGCACCAGAAAGTCCTCCTCCGATACGGAAGCGATTCTCTATATCATGCAAAATCGCCCGGATGTAAACGCTGTAATCCACACGCATCAACCGTATGCAACTGCGATCGGCCTTATTCAGGACGAATTCGAAGTAAATCTTACCACGCTTGCAAACGCTACTGCCGGGCCGGTTCCCGTCACACCTTACAGCTCAGCTGGAAGCATCGAAATGGGTATCGACACAGTTAAGTACGTCGGTGACGGTCTTGCTGTTATCCTTGCACACCACGGCGTCATGACGATCGGAAAGAACCTGAAGCAGGCACTTTATGCCGCAGTGTACCTGGAAGAAGCAGCTAAGTGCTATCTTGCCGCCAGAGCTTGCGGAGAAACCAAGAAAATGACACCCGAGCAAATTGCGCAATCCATCGAAGTGTTTAAATATTACGGACAGGGAACCCCCGTTATCCCCAAGGATTTGGTAAAGAGAAAATAGGGAAACATCATGAGCCAAAGAGACGAGATTTTAGTTCAGGTTGCGGAGCTTTATTATCAGCAAAATCTGAATCAGCACGAAATTTCAAAAATCTTTAATATTTCCAGGCCGACAGTTTCAAGACTCCTGGACGAAGCCAGAAAGCGTAAAATCGTTGAGATTATTATCCATAGTCCCATCGAGAAAAATTACGAACTTTCCGCTGCGGTCAGAGAGGCTCTTGGGCTTAAAAACTGTATTGTCATCGACAGCAATTCCGGATATCAGGAGACGCTGAAACGCTGTGCCACAGCTGCTGCGGGTTTTCTGCACAGTATTTTGGAAAGCAATTCCGTCTTGGCCGTATCCTGGGGTCGTGCGATCACATACCTTGCTCAAGTTCTTGAACCGAGGGATTCTCGCAATGTCCATGTCGTTCAGATGGTCGGTTGCCTTGCAGCCGGAAATCCCCAGCAGGACGGCATCGAAATTTCAATGAAAATCGCCGAAAAACTGGGCGCGGGATATTCGAACATTTTCGCTCCGGTATTTGTAAACAGCGAACTGATGGCTGCCCACTTTATGGAGGAACCCAGAATCGTTTCGACCATGGAGAAGATTAACATTGCGGATATTGCCGTGATGGGTATCGGTTCCGTTGGCGATCAGGATTCCATTCTTTCCACGACGGACAGCGTCTCCGCTCAAGAATGGAAATACCTTTTAGAAAAAGGTGCAAAAGGCCATCTTTTGGCTCGTATGTTCAACGAAAACGGCGTCGAAATTCCTATTCCCGGCAAAAGCGCGGTATCTCCTTCCCTGGATACACTTAAGAAAATCCGCTGGACCATCGGCATTGCCGCTTCGGCAAAAAAAGCGAGCGCAACCATGGCCGCTGTAAAGGCAGGCTACATCAATTCTTTGATCATAGACGACAGTCTTGCAAAAGCGCTTCTAAAGGCAAAATAAAAAAATTTAACGAGAAAGAGCAACCCGTGCGTTCATCAAAAAAGACGAATCGGGAGGCTCTTTTTTTATACCCTTGCAGCTATTTGTGGGACTTTTTCATCTTTTCATGTTTTTGACGCATAATGGCATTTATGATATACTGAATCGTCAAGGAGGAGCATATGAATACGACAAACAGCGCCAAAAAGATATTGATTATCGAAGACGAGGCGTCCATCTCCGATATTATCAAATTCAACCTTACAAAAGAAGGTTACGAAGTGGATACAGCTTACGACGGCCGGGATGGATTAACCAAAGCCTTGGGCAACAATCCGGATTTGATTCTTCTGGATGTCATGTTGCCTCTTATGGATGGTTTTCAAGTCTGCAAAAAAGTCCGGGAAACGAGCAATGTTCCCATATTGATGCTCACCGCAAAAGAAGAGGAAGTCGATAAAGTGCTCGGTTTGGAATTGGGCGCGGACGACTATATCACAAAACCCTTCGGTATGCGGGAACTGATTGCCCGCATAAAAGCGAACATTCGAAGAAGCGATTTCATGGAAGACAAAATGGACGCTCCTGCTGATGTTCAGACTTTCGGAAATCTCGAAATCGACATGAACCGCTACGAAGTCAGAAAAGACGGCGTCGTGCTGGAACTTACTTTGCGGGAATTTGAGCTTCTCAAATACTTGGCTGAACGAGAAGACAAGGTCTTCTCCAGAGAGCAGCTTCTGGAGGAAGTCTGGGGATATGAATATTACGGAGATATCCGCACTGTGGACGTTACAGTAAGACGGCTCCGGGAAAAGCTGGAAGACGAACCCAGCGATCCTAAATATATTATGACAAAGCGCGGGATCGGCTATCACTTCAGGAGACCATAAAGAATGAACACAGGGAGACAGCGCAGCAGTGTACGATGGAGAATCGTGCTGATCTATTTTTTATTGGTCTTTATCGCCATGACCATTGTTTCGGTTTTTTTGATGGACCAAATGAAGACCTATCAGGTGAATTCTGTGAAAGACAATCTTACGAAGACCATCAGCGAAAGCAATCTGCTCACCTCCCTTGGAAAATATGACAATTTAAGAGATAATACGGAAGCAATCCAAATCAATTTGGATGAGAATTGGAGTCGCAGTTTTTCCGAAGAACTTTCGGTTGTGTGCGAGGATTTAAAAATATGCGCGTCCACGAACATGAATATTGTCGGGCGGGACGCTACCGATGTATTTGATTCGGATATTATTGTCAATGTTATGATGTCGGGAGAAAACGGCGAATCGGATTCCACCATTGCCGGAGCAATACCGGTAAAAAACCTTTGCTATCCGATTATTTCCGAAAAGACCGATCAGGTAATCGGTGCGGTTTATGTACGGGCGGATCTTTCCAGCATCAGCAGTTTTCTTTCACAGTCCAAATTGATATTTGTACAGGCGATGTTCATTGCTCTGGTGATTACGGTATTGCTGGGCTTTATCATTGCGCGAAGCATTACGGTACCCATCAATAACGTTACGCGCACCGCACAGCGCATGTCCCAGGGCGATTTCAGCCAGACGGTAGAAGTAAAATCCAACGATGAGATCGGGCAGCTGGCCGAGATGTTTAACCTTTTGCGGGAAAAACTGGACTTCACTCTTTCGGAAATATCCAACGAAAAAAACAAGCTGGAAACCATCCTGACCTATATGGCCGATGGATTGATAGCGATAGATTTAAATGGAATCGTGATCCACGCAAATCCCGCGGCAAGGGAGATGCTTGGAATAGACGAAGATGAAAATCTGGACAACGTCCCCTACGAAAGTCTCCTTGGTCATCCTTCCGATAAAATGAAACTGGAGTACATCAAAGAGAACTGCAAAGACGAAGGCGGGCAGGACACATTTGATTACGGAGCCACAACTTACGCCGTCCGCTACGACAGATTCAAGGACGACTATGGCAACGATGTCGGTATCATCATCATCATGCAGGATATTACAGAGCGTCAAAAGTTGGAAGACATGCAGACGGACTTTGTCGCAAACGTCTCCCACGAACTGAAGACTCCTCTCACCACGATAAAAAGTTATACGGAAACGCTGCTGGACGGTGCACTGGATGACAAGGAGATTGCACGAAAATTTCTGAAAATAGTAGATACGGAAACAGACAGGATGAATCGCCTCGTTAAAGATTTGCTCCAACTTTCCCGACTGGATCATCGGCAGGAAAAATGGAACATTAAAGAGAGCAACATCATCGTGCTGATTCATATGGCCGTCACGAAAATGGATATGACGGCTCAGCATAAACAGCAACATTTAAACTCGCTCTATGATTTGGACGGAGATGTCCGCGTTTTGATCGACCGGGACCGCTTTGAGCAGGTTATGATGAACGTCCTTTCCAACGCCATCAAATATACGGATAAAAACGGCCGTATCGATGTGGATGTGCTTGTACAGGATAATGTAGTAAAAATCATCGTACAGGATAACGGCATCGGAATACCCGAAGCGGAAATCCCGCGCATATTCGAAAGGTTTTATCGCGTCGATAAAGCTCGCTCCAGAGCGCTTGGCGGAACCGGCTTGGGTCTTGCCATAACAAAGCAGATTGTGGAAGAGCATCATGGTACGATAGAAGCCGAAAGCCGGGAAGGGAACGGCACAAAGATCACCATCACACTCCCGCTGGCAACGCGCAGGGGGAAGCGCAACATCGATTAATCAAAGGCTGGGGACATGGGAAAGAAGAGCAAAAAAAACGAGATAAGCCACGACGATGTGATCGATTTTGACCGTGCCAGAGAAGAACGACGGCAAAAGCGAAAAGAAAAGCTGGAGAAAAAGATCCCTGTCGAAAAAGATCCTATTTCTCTGCGGCGTCAGGCAAAACGCAGACGTTTCGTGCTCATTTGCACTGCGGGAATACTTTTGGTTGCTGCCATTGTCGTTTCTGCCTGCATTAACCTTTGGAAACTGAGCAAGGAAAAAGAAGAAGCGCAGGCGGAGCTGGATTGCCTTTCGCAGGAGCAGGCAGCTTTGGAAAATGAACTGTCGCAAATTGAAAGCGAAGAATATATAGAGCAAACCGCCAGAGGCGAATTGCATATGATTATGCCCGGAGAAACCATGTATGTGGTTCCCGTGGAACCCACGACAGGTTCGGCACTGGAACTGGAAGAAGAAGAAAGCGATGCAAAACCGGAATGACAATGCTCGATAAGCCCGCCATAAAAGAAGCCATTGTTGTGGAAGGTCGAGACGATCAGGCAGCCGTGCTTCGTGCTGTGGAGGCTGCAACGATTCCTACCCATGGTTATGGAATCCGGCAGGAAACTCTGGATTTGATTGCAAAGGCGCACGAAAATCAAGGAATCATCTTGTTCACGGATCCGGATTATGCAGGAGAGCAGATAAGAAAACGACTGTTGACGCTGTTCCCGGAAGCGAAACAAGCCTTTTTAACGAAAGACGAGGCAACGCATGCGGGAGATATCGGCATAGAAAATGCTACGCCCGATGCCATCCGTAAAGCCTTGGCCGCAGCAAAAGCAAGCAACAGAAAAGAAGCCATAGAATTCGATATCACAGATATGTGGGCGGAAGGCTTCGTGGGCAGACCCGATTCTGCAAAAAGGCGCCGGGATATCGGAAAAACCTTGGGAATCGGCAGCGGTAATGCCAAAACATTTTTAAATAAATTGAATCGCTTTGGCGTTACACGAAAGGAATTGCAGGAAGCATGCAAAAACTCTACACCTCCGGCGGAATTCGAGGATTAGAAAGAAAATACGATTTTCATATCGCTAAAAAGCTGGGACAAAACTTTCTTACAGACGAAAGTGTCATTGTTCAGATCGTGGAAAGCTCCGGAGCGGGGCCAAGAGACCTCGTGATTGAAATCGGACCGGGCATGGGCGTTCTTACGTCCGAAGCCGCAGAGGTCGCAGGAAAAGTCGTTGCCATAGAAATCGATAAAAACCTCCTTCCTATATTGAATGAAACGCTCGCTTCCTTCGATAATGTCAAGATTTTAAACGAGGATGTTTTAAAGACGGATGTGGCGCTTACCATAGAGCAGGAACGAATATTGCCGGACGGCAGCCGGGCGGAAGGCGTCAAGATCATAGGAAATCTTCCCTATTACATTACGACGCCCATTTTGATGAAGCTTTTGGAAGAGCGTGTTCCTGCGGATTCCATTACCATTATGGTTCAAAAGGAAGTGGCCGAGCGTATCGCCGCCCCTCCGGGAAGCAGAACATACGGTGCCTTGTCCGTGGCCGTTCAGTATTACTGCGAAATAGAATACGTTGTAACGGTTCCCAAAGAAGTGTTTATTCCAAGACCCAAGGTGGATTCTGCGGTTTTATGCCTTACCGTCAGAAAAGAAAAACCGGTTGAGCTTGTTTCCGAAGAAGTATTTTTTGAATGCATAAAAAAAGGGTTCGGCCAGCGCAGAAAAACGCTCCATAATTCCCTTACCGGCATCATGGGTAAGGAAAAAGAAGAAGTCGGACGGATTTTAGAGGAGTGCGGTATCGACCCGATACGCCGCGCAGAAACCCTTTCCATTCAGGAATTCGCAAAATTGGCAAATCGCCTGGTATAAACGGGCTTGCATATAGAATCTTTTTAAGGAGGAATAGTAAATGAAAACAATTGCAACAACAAAAGCTCCCGGTGCTATCGGGCCTTATTCTCAGGGACAGATGGTGGGAAACATGGTGTTTACATCCGGACAGCTCGGCCTTGACCCTGCTACCGGCGCTTTTGCGGGAGAAGATGTAAAAGCTCAGGCCAAAGCTTCCCTGGAAAACGTAAAAGCGATTTTGGAAGCAGCCGGAACCGGAATGGACAAAGTCTGCAAGACGACCGTCTTTCTGTCCGACATGGCCAATTTCGGTGCAGTAAACGAAGTGTACGGAACATACTTTAAAGAAGGTTCCTATCCGGCAAGAAGCTGCGTAGAAGTAGCTGCGCTGCCCAAGGGCGGCCTCGTGGAAATCGAAGCAATCGCAGAACTGTAAAAAGAAGCAAAACCGTGCGATAAAACATGCCCGGCTGCGCAAAATGTGACCGATGGCCGGCACCGCGTAAAATGCGGCCGATGTTGAACGCTTAGCAAAATAACGGCTATGTTGGACATTGCACAAAGCAACTTTCCAAAAAGCTCGTTGAAAGAGATATATTGTATCCCTTCCGGCGAGCTTTTTTCGTTTCACCGGAAAATGTCGTGAGCAATCACAACCCTGTATATTAAAGCAATTAGTTTGCTTTAATGAACAAATCCATTTAGGATGCCAAGGCGATGTACCCCTTTGAGCAAGTTGCTATGAATGAATCAAATCGGTGCAAATAGAGAAAAAGTTGTCCCGATAGGAACGCGGACGTTCCTATGACAAGAATAAAGAAGAGATTTGCACCGAAAATCGAATTTTAGCGACAAAATCGGTGCAAATAGAGAAAAAGTTGCCCCGATAGGAACGCGGACGTTCCTATGACAAGAATAAAGAAGAGATTTGCACCGAAAATTGGATTTTAGCGACAAAATCGGTGCAAATAGAGAAAAAGTTGTCCCGATAGGAACGCGGACGTTCCTACGACAAGAATAAAGTGGAGATTTGCCCCGAAAATCGGATTATGGCGACAAAATCGGTGCAATTAGAGTAAAAACCATCGCGATAGGAACACACGCGTTCCTACGACAAGAATAAAAAGAGAATTTGCACCGAAATCGGCTGAAAAGGTTCTAAATCGGGCAGAGCCTTGCATAATCAGTCCTAAATGAAAAAAGTTCTCCCGCATAAGCAAGAGAACTTTTATATTGTATCTCGTCTAACCCCAACTCTTGTCAGCGGGTTTTTTTACGATATTCTAAACGATTTTATGGTTTTTTTACGATAGCCGTCTGCCCGCCCATATAAGGACGCAGCACTTCGGGAATGCGTATGGAACCGTCCGCCTGAATGTGGTTTTCCATAAATGCGATCAGCATTCTTGGAGGTGCGACGACGGTATTGTTCAGCGTATGGGCAAAATAGTTTCCTTTTTCCTTGTCCTTAATACGAATACCAAGCCTGCGTGCCTGCGCGTCTCCAAGGTTGGAGCAGCTTCCCACTTCGAAATACTTTTGCTGCCGCGGAGACCAGGCCTCCACGTCCAGACTCTTTACCTTAAGGTCCGCCAGGTCTCCCGAGCAGCACTCCAGTGTGCGTACAGGGATATCCATGGAACGGAAAAAGTCCACGGTATTCTGCCACAGGTTCGTAAACCACTTGGGGCTTTCTTCCGGCTCGCAAACAACGACCATTTCCTGCTTTTCGAACTGGTGAATGCGATAGACACCTCTTTCTTCTATACCATGAGCACCCACTTCCTTGCGGAAGCAAGGCGAGTAACTGGTAAGAGCCTGAGGCAGCTCTTCTTTGCCAAGGATGGAGTCGATGAACTTACCGATCATGGAATGTTCGCTTGTACCGATCAGGTAAAGGTCTTCGCCTTCGATTTTGTACATCATGTTTTCCATTTCCTTGAAGCTCATCACGCCGCGGACAACGTCGCCGTGAATCATAAAAGGCGGAATATAATAAGTAAAACCTCTGCCGATCATAAAATCTCTGGCATAGCTTAAAATCGAGGAATGCAGGCGGGCGATATCGCCTTTCAGGTAATAAAATCCGTTGCCGCTCGTTTTTCTGGCGCTTTCCAGATCGACGCCGTCCAAAGCTTCCATGATGTCGATGTGATAGGGAACTTCCCAGGCAGGAACCACAGGCTCCCCGAAACGTTCGATTTCAACATTTTCGCTGTCATCCTTGCCGATGGGCACGGAATCATCGATGATTTGCGGGATGGTCATCATGCGAACTTTAATCTCTTCGGCCAGTTTTTCTTCTTTTTCTTCCAACGCAGCAAGCTCTTCGGCCATTTCGTTGACTTTCACCTTGGCGGCTTCCGCTTCGTCTTTTTTACCATCCTTCATCAATCCGCCGATTTCTCTGCTCACGGAATTTCTGTTGGCGCGCAGTTCGTCCGCACGGGTTTTAGCAGCCCGCAGCTCTTCGTCCATCGCGATGACTTCATCCACGAGAACAAGCTTCTCGTCCTGGAATTTCTTTTTGATGTTTGCTTTAACAATTTCCGGGTTTGCTCTTACAAATCTGATATCAAGCATAACTCTTCCTCCTTAAATTTCCGGCCGTGCCGGTTATTGCAGCGATCCGGGAATATAAAAAAGCTCCCGAACCATATGAAACATATGGGACGGAAAGCTCCGCGTTGCCACCCAAATTGTCGTTCCTCTTTGGAACAGACCACTCGAACACGCTGTATAGGGCGTGGCCCTCCTGCTCTTCGCAGACGGCTCCGAAAATGGAAGAGCTTGTTTTCCCACCGGTTTACACCAACCACCGGTTCTCTTTGCGGATTACAATGCCGTAGTTTTCATCTTAGCCAAGTTCTTATGCAATTGCTTTCTGAACGGATTCAGTATATACAACGATTTAACCATTTGCAAGCAAAATGTACAAGAAACGTCTACGCGCATTTCATGAGAACAACATATGAAAGCGATACAATTCTTCTTGTAACAAGGGAGGAACTCCGATGGAAGAGAATAAGTACCGTCACGAATATAAGCATTATATCAACGAAGGAGATTACATTTCCATAAGAAATCGACTGAACGCCATCGCCGATAAGGATTTGAACGCAGGTGATTCCGGCAAATATTTTATCCGTAGTTTATACCTGGATACGCCCGGCGATAAAGCGCTGAACGAAAAGCTTGACGGTGTCGCCGTCCGCGAAAAATTCCGCATCCGCATGTATAACGGCAACGATAGGTTTATAAGGATAGAAAAAAAGTGTAAGGTCAATAACTTCGGACGCAAAGAGCAAACGGTTGTAAGCCGCGAAGAATGCCAGCGTATCATAGATGGCGACATCGGCTGGATGATGGACAGCGACAGAGTTCTTTTGCAAGAGCTTTATGCGAAGATGAAATACGAAAGGCTGGCGCCCAAAACGATCGTGGATTACCATAGGGAACCTTTCGTGTTTGAACCGGGCAACGTCAGGATAACATTCGATACGGATATCAGAACGGGCTTATACTCAAAAGACTTTTTTAATGAGCACTTGACCACGCTTCCCATCAGTCAGCATAGAGTGTGCATTTTAGAAGTGAAATACGATGAATTTATCCCCGATATCATCAGAAATGTCATCCAGTCCCCCAGTCGTGCGGCCTCCGCATTTTCAAAGTACGGCGCAAGTCGAATTTTCGGATAGGTGTAAATGCGTAATTAAAAAAGGTGTAATACCGCGGCTAAGCGCGTATTGCCCCTGTAGGATATAACAAAACATAAAGGAGTAAATCATTATGACGTTCAGTGACATTTTTAAATCCGGATTTTTGGAGAGCGCTGCCGAATTCTCTGCGGTGGATATGGCCATGGGCCTTGGAGCATCTTTCCTGATGGGCCTGTTCATTTTTATGATCTATAAGAAGACATACAGCGGGGTGATGTATTCTTCCGGCTTTGCGGTTTCCCTGATTGGAATGTCCATGATTACCACCATGATCATCCTGGCGATAAGCTCAAATGTTGTGTTGTCGTTGGGCATGGTAGGCGCGCTGTCCATCGTCCGCTTTCGAACGGCAATTAAAGATCCCATGGATATCTGCTATCTTTTCTGGGCCATTTCAGAAGGAATTGTTGTAGGTGGGGGCATGCTTCCCATGGCGCTTTGCGGGGGTATAGCGATAGGTCTGATGATCCTGGTCTTCGCAGGCAAAAAAGGCACAGAGAAAGCATACATCGTCGTACTGAATTGTAAGGATGATGCGGCAGAAGTCCAAGCTTTTTCTGCGATCAAAGCGAACACAAAAAAATACCTGCTCAAATCCAAGACGGTCAACCCGTCGGGAATAGAACTTTCTTTGGAAGTAAGATTAAAGGATAACAGCACAAGCTTTTTGAATCAGCTTGCCGCCCTGCCCGGCATTAGCAACCCCTGTCTGGTAAGCTACAACGGAGAATATTGTGCATAAGCGCCGAAAAGAGCTGCCTGATTGTTCCGTGGAAAGAGCCGCCGTATTGTTCCTTGATTTTCCTTCGAAGTATGACATAATAAAAACAAACATATTTCACGATGGCAAGGAAGGAAGAAAGATGAGCTATACTCCTACAAAGGCAGAAGCAAAAGAGCTGCTGGCTAAACACAATAAAGAATCTTTTCATATTCATCACGGAGAAATTGTCTCCGGCGTGCTGGGGTATTTCGCAAAAGAATACGATCCCGAAAGAGTAGAGTTTTGGGAAGTCGTAGGCATGCTTCACGATTTGGATTTCGAAGAATTTCCCGATGAACATTGCATTAAAGAAGAAGAGATGCTCAAAGAGCTGGATGTAGATCCGGAGATGGTCCGGGCAATATGCGCGCATGGATGGGGTTGCACCGGGGTTACCTACCAACCGGAGAGCACCATGGAAAAAATCCTCTTTGCCTCGGATGAACTTACGGGACTCATCGGTGCCTGCGCTCTTATGCGTCCGTCCAAGAGTGTGGACGACATGGAGCTGAGTTCCGTCAAGAAAAAATATAAAGACAAGAAATTTGCGGCCGGCTGTTCCAGAGATGTTATTAACCAGGGTGCGGAAATGCTTGGCTGGGAACTGGATGAGTTGCTGCAGCGCACGCTGGATGCAATGAAAAGTTTAAGCCTTGAAACAGGAGAAATGTAATGAAAAAAATTAAAGGGTTTCCCCTCGTCCTCTTCATCTTTGTCTTTGGTGTCTCTTTGATGACGGGCTGCTCCACAGGAGCAACAGAATCCGAGGAACAGCCTGTAATTGCGGAAAGTGATACTGCAGCGGCCGCCTTGTACGGAGCCTCTGCAGCTTTTGAAGACCAGGAAATGACAGTAGAGGAAATGCTGATTTATGCAATTCAGGATGAATATTTAGCACATGGCGAGTATGCATATATCCTGGATACCTTCGGAGATCAAAACCCGTTTACCAACATCATTCAAGCGGAAGAGCAGCATATTGCATCTTTAAAAATTGCTTTTGATGCGAATGGCTATGTGGCTCCGGAAGATATTTCGGGGGATTATCTCGTCCTTCCTTCAAGCGTGGAGGATGCTTTGGAAACAGGCGTGGAAGCGGAAATCCTGAATATTCAGATGTATGATTTATTTTTAAGCAAAGATCTTCCCGACGACGTAAAATTGGTGTTTACTTCTTTGCGTGACGCCTCGGAAAATCATCTGGCTGCATTCCAGAAAAAAGCGGGCCAGTAATTTACAGGCTTGAAAACTTTATCAGTCGTTCGGTGTCGAAAGGAGATGCAATGTCAAACAATTCATCCGGAAAGTTGAAGAAAAAACCGAAGATCAGACAATGGATCCAGGCTTTTTTCCTGATTTTTGTGACTTTGGTCAGCTTAAAGAAATTTCTGACGGAAAGCGGTATAACCCTAGCCTTTATACCGGATGCATCCCTTCATGCAATTTGCCCCTTTGGAGGCGTCGTTTCATTTTATCAATTTCTTACGGTCGGAACATTCGTACAGAAAATCCATGAATCTTCTTTTGTACTGATTGCAGCGGCCTTGCTTTTGGCGCTTTTGGCCGGGCCTGTCCTTTGCGGGTGGGTCTGCCCGTTCGGAACGTTTCAGGAAATTCTGGGAAAACTCGGCAAAAGATTGACGGGGAAAAAGTACAATAACATTCTCCCCAAAAGCATAGATCGAGGGCTTCGATACTTTCGCTATGCCTTGCTGGCGATGGTTGTTTATCAGACGGCCATTACGGGCAAACTGATGTTCCAGGGGATTGACCCCTACTACGCATTATTCAATCTGTGGTCGGACGAATTAGCCGTTCCTGCGCTGCTGATATTGCTTGTCACCATTATTTTGTCTTTGTTTTTTGAACGGCCATGGTGCAAATACGTCTGTCCGTATGGCGCGCTTCTTGGAATCACAAACCTCTTCAGAATTTTTAAAATCAGAAGGGACGCAGACACTTGTATCCAATGCGGCGCTTGTGACAGGACCTGCCCTATGAACATTGAAGTTTCAAAGGAAGGCGTTGTAAAAAACCATCAATGTATTTCATGTCTGGAATGCACATCCGAGCAAGCTTGCCCGATAGACGAAACGGTTGAGCTGAGCCTGGGAAGGAGAGGCAAGAAATGAAAATAAAGTCTTATGCATTGGGCATCATCATTCTTGCAGTCTTATTCGGTATGGTTTTTTTGTCAGACACTATCGGATACTGGGCCACGGAAAGCAAAAAAGAACCGTCGGAAATTACGACAGGCGAATTTGCCGGGGAGTACAATCCTGCCGATATTCGCGGGTCCTACACCTTTGCTGATATAGAAAATTCATTTCAAATACCTGTAAAAACACTGGCAAATGCATTTGGCATCCCGGAATCCGAGGCCGAAACCTTTCAATTGAAATCTTTAGAAATTATGTACGGTTCTCTTGCGGACGAAGCGAAAGAAATCGGCACAAGTTCCGTCCGATACTTTGTGGCACTGTATAAAGGCCTTCCTTACGAGTTGAGTGAAACAGTATATTTGCCAAAACAGGCAGTGGATATTTTGATTTCCGAAGGTATTGTTTCGGGGGATGAAATGGAAGAACTGAAAGCTATTTCCGTAGAATTAACAACGAGCAACCAGATATAGGCTGCTCGTTTTTTTCATATGTCGTTCACCGGGATTTTTCCGTTAGGCCTGTTCTTCCCGGCACTTCAGCCATTTCGTAAATCGTATGGTGATAAAGCCTCCCACCGGAACGGCAAGCAGCATTCCAAGAAGCCCACCTACAGCACCGCCTGCGATAAGGAAGAGAATGACCAAAAGGGGATGGACGGAAATGCTCCGTGCAAGAAGCTTTGGCCCCACGATGTTGCCGTCAATCAACTGGATGCCGAAAAGCACAATCACGGAAACGAGAAGCGTGGAATAGTCACCGTAAATTACGCAAACGATAATCGTTAATGCGTAGGCCACAATGGGTCCGAAGTAAGGGATCAAATTGGCCAATCCCGCAAGAACTCCGATGCCGATGGCAAATTTACAACCTGCCAAAAGAAGGCCAATGCTTATGGCGCACATCATGAACAGCACGTCCGAAAGTTGGCCTCGCAAATAGCCGGAAAAAGAAGTGTGAAGATCTTTCAGGTTGTCTTGGATTCTTTCGTTTGTGCTCTGTTTAAACAGAATGACGCTTACCCGATTGATATAGCCGGTGATTTTCTTTCCATCCAGCATAAAATATATTGAAATGACCAGTCCGAATAAAAATGTCGTAAAATTACCCGACAAATTCGCAATAAAGTTCGAGACATCGGCTACGGCCGTATTTAAGATTCCGTAAATCTTATCGCTTAAATCCGTCACAAGACTCTGCGTATCCGGAGATT
This sequence comes from uncultured Oscillospiraceae bacterium, assembly GCA_964608965.1. Lineage (GTDB taxonomy): Bacteria > Bacillota > Clostridia > Peptostreptococcales > Anaerovoracaceae > UBA10908. The sequence continues at coordinate 94,112 of CAZSPZ010000002.1, forward strand.
CCAGCTCCATGGAGGCTAATTTGTCCAGCACGCTCTGGTAAAATTCATTTAAGTTTTCGATAAAATGAGTGATGACAAGGATGATGCCGTTCAAATCTCCCACTTGCATCTGCTTTGTTACGCTGGAAACCAGAAGCGATGCGATCAAGGTAATCAGAAGGGCAACCGTTACGATGGCGGTGATCACGGAAAAACCCCGCGCTCTTTTCACCACAAATTTTGGTGCCAGCCGTACAAAGAGTGTTTCGTACCATACAATGACGGGATTCAACAAATAGGCGATCACAAAACCTATGATGATCGGCGAGAGCACCGTCATGACCATAGCCCAAAAAAGGCTTACCCGTTCCAATACTTCCGGCAAATTGTTCAGTGCCTGGTAAATGATTAGGATGGCTGCTGCCGACAGGATCGTATAGAGCGAAATGGTTCGCACTTTTCTCAAATTGAAATCTTCCATTTTACCTCCGGTTGAGTACGCTTTGATTTTATCACATAAAAAGGTATAATACCAACAGAAAGGTAGGGAGGCTACATGTTGAAGCGAATCGTAATATTTGCACTATGCATTACCGTCATGGTTTTTACCGGTTGCAGTAAGGAATCTTCGGAAGGCCCCGACGCAAAGCCGATAACCGAGCGGGTGACGGATGCAGCTTTAGCGGTACCCGAGCAGGAGACCGCTCAATTTCCTTTGGGACTTTACATCAATATGGGAACTGGCACAAGAAACCTTCAAACAGAAGTTAAGACAAACTTTAAGACAGGCCACGATCTGGTGGTGCTTTCCGCTTTCGCCACAAACGAGGCGACGATTGCCGGCTCCATATTCGGTCCGGTCTGGTCTTCTTACTGGGACGCCATTCCGGAGCTTGCCGGCTATAAAATCGGATACTGTCTGAGCTACAACATATCGGGCAAAGACCCCGTCATTCAAATGATCTACTCCCCCGAAGATACGGAAGTGAACCGGGAATACCTGGAAACTTATATTTACGACGATGTGAATCAATGTGGGTGGTACAGCCATCTTCTGGAATCAGACATCACAGACGAAACCGTGATAACCTCTGTAAAACTTACCTGCGGCGCAAAGGTGTCAGAAGTGTCAGAAGTAAAACTGGAAGCTTTTTTGTATAGAATCGGAGATACCGCCAACATAGCAAGCTCCTATACCGTAACCGTCGAGAGACAATAGGGGCGCTATAAGTTTATTCTTCAAAACAACAATAATCGTGGGAGACGCCCAAAAGCTTTCTCCCACGATTACGACGACAAGAGCGGAAATGGCTCAAGTCCTTTATAATTTGCTGTCCAAATAACGCTATTTTTTTCTGCAGAAGTCTGTCATTTGCCAGGCTTCTGCTTCCGGAGTCGGCACTTTGCCGGCTTCTATATTTTTTAACAGCCAGGCCATGTTTTTCCCAAGGATGCGCATCGTCTGCATTCCTTCTCTGTCCTGAAGCACTTCTTCGGGTTTTCTGCCGTGGGTGGAGTTCCAATACTGGGAAGTTACCACGGGCATGTTGTTGATCGTAAAGTACTTGTTCATCCGGTCGAAGGCGGCGCTGGCGCCGCCGCGCCTGCAGTTTACGACCGCGGCGGCGGGTTTATACGCAAGGCTACCGGCCTGGGAGTAGAAAACCCTGTCCAGCAGAGCGCAAAGCTGACCTGCCGGTGCCGCGTAATAAACAGGCGTGCCGATCACAATGCCGTCGGCGGCACGCATCAGCGCCGCCATTTCGTTGCATACGTCGTCCTCGAAGACACACTTTCCGAGTTTAAAACACATGCTGCAGTTCGTGCAGCCCCGCACAGGGTTTGTGCCGATATGATAAAATTCTGTTTCAATGCCGTTTGCTTCGATTGCATCGGCAACCTCTTTAAGGGCTGTATAGGTACAGCCGTTCTTGCGAGGGCTTCCGTTAATCAACAATACTTTCATTTTGTCTCCTTTACAGTGCATTATTTAAAAGAACAAGGTTTCCCCGTCTTCGGGAATCAATAACTGACTTGCGGACACTTGATTCATTTCCGCGTACTCTCTTAAGGTGTCCCTGAAAACCGTCCCGTGGTCGTAGGAATCAAGATGAACGGCAACGATGTTGCTGCCTGGGAGCAGCTTGCAGATTTCTATGGTTTCCTTTTCGTCCAACAGGATTTTAACTTTTTCACCCCAGACAGCACCCGCCGAATGCGTGATCACGACGGCCGGCTTTTCTCTCCGCAGCACATCCAAAACTTCTTCGCACAGAACCGTGTCCCCCGGCCAATACACCGTGG
>CAZSPZ010000002.1:96404-204345 GCA_964608965.1 uncultured Oscillospiraceae bacterium
CTCCCCTTTTGCTTTAAAAACAAAACCCGAAGCCATGCCCATTTCATCTAAAACCCAGCCGGAGCCATGCTTGGCAAACGTTCTGGTCAGTTCAACGTCGCCCAGCATCAGGCGATCCGTAATAGGTTTTACGTTCGAAAATCCCATCGCTTTGATGGCAGCCTCTTCTTCCGTCTGACAGATCACAGGCAAATTCTTGTCGATATATTCCTGCGCAGCCTTATCGAAGTGATCCGAATGAATATGGGAAACAATCACCGCATCTACATTCGCCATGATCTCCTCTTTTTTCATGGGAAGATCCACGAGAGGATTCTTTGATATACCCGCAAAAGAAGGACCTGTAAGCTTATTGGAAAAAGCCGGATCAATTAATATACACGAGCCGCCGTAATTCAGTTTTAAGGTGGCGCTCCTGATCAATGTAAGTTCCATAATGCCTCCTTTGGTAAAAAATGCATATAGTAGAGTATATCATATTTTTACAGAAATTTTGAGAGGCATTAAAACGATATGGAGCAAAACAGAAAAGAATCTTCGTTGAACTCTTAAATATCGATAACAATTCCACATGGATTTATTTTGCATATCAAACAAGGCCTTGTAAACACTGATGTCAGAGGCATATAATTCAACTATTAGTATTCAACACTACGTGTTGGCAAGGAGGCGAATACATGGCGGAGAAACATCTGAAAAATGACAGGACGAGCGTTTTGCTCAGCAGGCTTTTTAAAGCCCGGGATTTCGAGGGTTTCGCAGAAGAAAACGGACTGGAGAGCAATGCATCCCCTTTTCACCTTTACATATCGAACCTATGCCTCCAAATGGATCAAGTACCCGAACATATCATAAAGCAATCGCTGATTGAGCGCACTTATGGGCATCAATTTTTTAACGGCACACGAAATCCTTCCAGAGATAAAGTCATTCAGCTTGCTTTTGGTTTTGGGCTGGACGTGGAAGAAACACAAAAATTACTTTTGGCGGCCCAAAAGAGCCCCTTATATCCAAAGATTATGCGAGACGCAGCGATTTTATACTGTATCAATCATAAAAGCAGTATCTTAGAAACACAGGATTTGTTGCAGGACTTGGGATTGAGCTTGCTTGGAGTATGAAAAAGCCTATGGAAAAGATAAAAGCAGAAGATTTTCTGAAAGAATTTGATGACAGCCGCTATCCCGACGGGTTTTTAAAGCGGTTCGAAGCGAGGGAGTGTTTGTCCTTTGGTCCGGCCGGCGAGACGCTTTTAGTTAGGGATCGCACCACCTTGGAGACGTTCGTCGTAAAGTGTTATACCGACCCGAATCTTCTGTCGCACGCCACGGAAGGCGAGCTTCTGAAAAAGTTGCACCATAAATCCCTTCCTTTTTTTGTGGAAGAGTTTCAAAATGATAAAATGCTTTGCGTTGTGCGGGAATATGCACAAGGAATTTCGTTGGACAAGCATGCCTTTCATCGGCCCCTTGCCCTGTGCGAGCTAATCGACATGGGTTTGCAGCTGTGCGATATTCTCATCTACCTTCATGGGCAGACACCGCCGATTATCCACAGAGACATTAAACCTCAGAATATCATCGTTGACGACTCCGGTAAAATTAAGCTGATCGATTTTGGCATTTCAAGAATTTATAATGAATCGGCTCAGAATGACACAGTCTTTTTCGGTACCCAGGAATTTGCTCCGCCCGAGCAGTACGGATTTTCGCAGACCGACAACCGTTCGGATATATTCTCTTTGGGCGTTTTGCTGTGCTGGCTGCTGACCGGAAAAACAGACCTTCAAAACGCTCAAGGCCAAGTAAAAAACAAACGCCTTTGGGCTATCATAAAAAAATGCACATCCTTCGCCCCCAAAGATCGCTATCACAATGTGCAAGAAGTTCGTAAAGCCTTATTAAATGCCGACGGACACAAGCAGAAGAAGAAGTTGCAAGTGGCGTGTGTTGTCTTTGCGCTGCTCCTTGCTGCATCTTTAGGCTTTGCAGCGGGAAGGTTTACGGATATTTTATCCGTTTCCGGCGAGGATTCCGTTGTGATTTTTTCCGAACCCATCATTGAAAGCGCCGTGCGGCTCCAGCTGAATAAAAATGAAGGAGAAGATATAACAGAAGAGGACCTTTGGAAAATTACAGAGCTTTATGCCTTTGGAAACCAGGCAGCGGCAGACGAAGAAGAATACAAAGAAATTGCGACGGATTATGTTGAAAATCATACTTCTGTCGAGCGAGGCAGCATTGCCTCTCTCTCCGATCTTTCTCACATGGAAAATTTGAAAAGCATTTCTTTTGCTTATCAGAGCATCAGCGACCTTGGACCCCTTTCATCGCTGACGCGTCTTGAACATATAGAATTAAAGCATAATCCGATAAAAGATCTTTCACCTTTATCCGGTTTAACTTCCCTGACAGGGTTGTTTATATTCGATACAGAGGTCTCCGACCTTACCTGCCTTAGCGAATGTCTCCACCTTTGCGACATCGATGCAGGGTATACGCACATCACTTCCATGGCCGCGCTGCAAGGTTTAAACGCTTTAGAAGTGTTGCGATTGGATAAAGCACCCCTTGAGTCGGTCGATCAGATTATAACACTGGGGATGCTTCGGCAGCTCTATCTGGCAGACACCCAGGTACCGGACCTGACACCTTTGTTGGAATTGCCGCAACTTTCGATGGTGGAAGTCAGCGAAAATATGAAAACTGCCGCAGAAGGCATCACCGAAAAAGCGAACTTCGAGATTCAATATCAGAAATAGTAAGAAAAGTTTCGCTTGTGTGCAGGGTGCACACCCATCAACGATTCGGATTTGTTACAATTTATCCGTCAACCATGCACTGATAAAAACTTAAAGGAGAACAATCGTATGAAATGCAAGGTAAAAGGTATTATTTCTCTTATTCTATTGTTGGCAATGAGCATGTTGCTGTTCGTACCGATATACGCAGCCGATAGCACAGAGGCAGAAAAGCAGGCAACAGCTTTAAAAGAGCTTGGGCTGTTCAAGGGCGTGTCGGATACAGATTTTGACTTGGATCGAGCGCCTACCCGTACGGAAGCGTTGGTCATGTTGATCCGGGTTTTAGGCAAAGAAGCCGATGCACTGGCCGGAACTTGGACACACCCCTTTACAGATGTGGAAACCTGGGCGGATAAATACGTGGGTTATGCGTTTCAAACAGGCTTAACAAAAGGGGTTTCCGCAACAGAATTTGGACAAGGGAACGCAAACTGCGATATGTATCTGACTTTTGTGCTTCGGGCATTGGACTATGATGATGCAAAAGGAGATTTCAGCTGGGAAAATCCGGACGTGCTGGCCAAAGCGGTAGGCATCTTACCGGACGGAGTCGATACAGCGGGCTTCCTTCGCGCAGATGTTGCTTTAGTGTCTTGGGCTTGTGTAAAGGCGGACGTTAAAGGAGGAGCTCAGACTCTGGCCAAAAGACTGCTCGAAAACGGCACATTTACGCAGGATGCTTTTAACGCTGCAGTTCTGCTGGCAGGCGAAAAGGCAAAAACAGCGGTCTCAGTTTCTACTGCGGCGGAGCTTCAAAGCGCTTTAGCCGATTCTTCCAACAAAGCCATTCAAATAACAACATCGGGGACTCCTGTATTGGTGACAGGGGCTCTTACCATTCCCAAAGGGGTGACGTTAACAATAAATCGCGGCAGCGACTTTTATATCGATGGGACGCTCACAAATAACGGAACGATCATAGCATTGGGCGCCGACTCCGATACGGGAAATTTTTCGGTGGTATGTCTTCAAAACAGTGGAAAGTTTATCAATAACGGCGCAATCAGGCTCAATGCCGCGTCCCTCGCAGACACGCAGGATCGAGGCCCGGTGGGCGGTCAGCTCAGGGTCTTTGGCGGTATATTCGACAACAACGGTTCCGTCTATCTTGAAGCAGGCGCTGTAAATACACATGGCGGAATGGTCGTTGTGGAGACTGCCACGTTTAACAATAAAGCGACGTTCGTCGTGGACGGTTTCTTCCTTCGAGTAGACGAAGAAGGGATTTTCAATAATGTTGACGGCGCAGTGGTGATCAACAACTCAACAATTATTACCGAAGGAACAGGAGTATTTAATAACAACGGCACTTTGTCGGGACATCCTATTAACGGCTGAGAGACGTAAGGCTTTGATGCCAGGTTTTTCCTGCTCCTATTCGGGAAAAGCTTGAGCGGGCATGGTTCCGTGTGCCTTATTTTTCCTGTTCGCACAAAAAAGGAAGGCCTGCGTTTGCAGGCCCTCCTTATATCATGCAATTATTGGATTGAGTAACGGAAACTGATGTCCGCACGCAAAAAGCGATCAAGTTCTTTTCTTCTCCTTCGAGGTTCGATAATGTCGATGGCGATTCCATGGAAAGCTTCCCATGTAAGAACCCAGCCTCCAATTAAAAGGCTTTCCAGCAAAACCGATGATAATATGTTGCTTGGGACATTTCCACTCAGGATGGTATAAAAAAACAACAATGCCAGCGAAGTGAGAAGCAAGATACCGGAAGATGTAACAATCCTCTTTTCCTTCTTTCTCTCGCTGCAATTTAAGGAATTGAAGTGATTATAATATCCGGTGCGGACCAGATCCTCTTTTTCTTTGTTCATCTGCTCATTTTCAATATAAAACTTAATCTCAAGTCCGATATCGATCGGAATCTCCTCCGAACAAAGATTTAAGAAATCGACCAACTCCGGGTGCATGTCTCTTTTTTTGAACACCGCGTTGTCCCATTCATGAAAAAATTCAAGATAGTTCTCCAGCGCGACATCGATGATCAGTTTGCCTGTCTTTTCATTTTTAAAATACAATGTTTCATAATTAGCTTTTTTTTCCATAGTGACACCTTGCTCTTTTCAGAAGCCTTTAGAGAGTTTATTTATAATATATGTAAATTATAACACATCGGCTGCAGCGCCGCCTAGGAAAACAGTTGAATTAGAGCCTCGGAGATGATAATATTAGGGAAATAACCATCATGGAGGTAAAATTATGAACATGTACGGCAGCCATTTATGCCCGGATGTCCTTTATGCGATCAGCGTTTTAAAGGCAAAAGGAATCGACTTCAATTTTTTCAATGTCAGTGCGGATCTCGGGCACTTAAAAGCCTTTATTAAAATCAGAGAAGCCAACCGTTGTTTTGATTCGGTAAGGGAGTGTGACGGTATCGGTATCCCGTGCTTTGAAAAAGATAACGGCGAAATTACGTTTGATTTAGAGGAAATCCTCAAATAAAATAATTCTTCCTGTTATAATGCAAGGAGGGTCATTCAATGAGTGAAAACTCGGATGTCAGGCAAAACGCCCACACAAGTCCGATGCAGCGTCCTAAATTCGATCGACTGAAAAGCAAGTTTTCCTTTCGCAGAGAAGCCACCAGAATCACGTTCACATATCTCCTGTTTGGTTTAACCTGGATATTGGCGTCCGACGGGATTGTTCGGATGTTCGTTACGAACAGCGACACATTATATAAAATCAACCTCGTCAAGGGCTGGGCTTACATTTTCGTGACCGCAGCTCTTGTTTATTTTCTGATTAGCAGATATCTTCAAAAACTCTGTCAAACCATGGAGCAGCTCCATCAGGAAATCGAAGTGCGCGCAGAGGCCGAAGACCGTTTTAAAAACCTCTACGAAGAAGTTCTCTATCTGAATAATACCGATGTTTTGACGGGGCTTTATAACCGGCGATTTTATGAAGATAAAATTAACGCCCTAGAAAATTCTTTCTCGCTTCCTCTTTCGATTATTGTGGCCGATCTGGACGGTTTAAAGCTCATTAACGACAGTTTCGGCCATTCCCAGGGAGACACGATGCTCATCGAAACGGGCAAGCTGCTGAAAAAATACACCAGAGAAAAAGATTTTATCGCAAGAATCGGCGGCGATGAATTCTGCATCCTGTTGCCTGATACCGATGCGCAAACAACAAAAGAAATCGTAGAAAAAATGCGGGAAGACTGTAAAACCACTTGCATCGATATCGCCGGCGCACCCGTCAAACTGAGTATCTCCCTGGGTTTTGGCACAAAAGAAAATCCCGACGACAATCTGAATGCGATTTTTAATGTTGCGGAGGATTCCATGCAACGAAGTAAGCTGCTCAATCGCAACAGCACCCGCAGCGACTTGATGTCCTCGATTCGCGCCACCTTATTGGAAAAGAGCCACGAGACAGTCCAGCATACAGAGCGGATGGTTGCCATGGCCAAAAAAATAGGGCAGGAACTGAATTTTTGCGATCATTTGCTGTTCGAGCTGGAACTGGCTACGGATCTGCACGACATCGGAAAGATGAGCGTGGATCGTCAAATTCTCGGAAAACCGGGAAAATTGACGGAGGAAGAGTGGGCACAAGTCCGCAAACATCCCGAAGTAGGCTATCGTATTGCGCGTTCCACAAGCGAGTTGATGCCTATTGCCGAATACATTCTTTCGCACCACGAACGTTGGGACGGAAAAGGATATCCCCAGGGGATCGGTGCGGAACAGATTCCGTTAATAGCCAGAATCGTATCGATTGTAGATGCTTACGATGCGATGACAGAAGAAAGACCATACAGCCAGGTCAAAACGAAGGCAGAAGCGTGCACGGAAATTTGCAGAAATGCCGGCACCCAGTTCGATCCTGATTTGTCCAAGCTGTTTGTGGAAAAAGTTCTTGGCAACAAGTTTGAGTCTTGCTGTACTCTGCCCTCTTAGAATTCCTGTTTAAAAACGAACCGATAAGTAAACAGCTAAGGCGATTTGAAGGATGATGATAACAGGAATGCCGATGCTGAACTTGTATTTTCGTGTTTTATGCCGAAAAAGCCTCATGGAAAAGAGCATTCCAAGGCTTCCCCCAAAAAAGGAAAGACTAAGCAGCGTGGACTCCGGCACTCTTTGGCGATCGGCGATGGCCGCCCTCTTGTCGGACCACGAGACAAAAAATGTGGCGACGTTTATGACACCCAGGTAAATAAGCAAAGTTTTTAACAACAGATCTGACATAGGAAACAGCTCCTTTTTAACTTCTCACATTCCCTCTTACGATAAACTTTTTTCTTTCCGCCCTTCTTGCGATCGCTTCCGCAGAGCAGGAGGCATCTACTAAAATCATGGTTGCATCCTCTCCCACAGCCGGCCAAACGCGCCGGCCTTTATCGTCTAGAGGTGTTATTCCGCCGGTAATCCAGCGAAGACTTCTGGACAAGTAATACTCGTCGTAATGACAGAATACCTGAATGACCCGTCCCAACCGCTCGATTAAATCACCGTTTCCAAACGGGTTCCATGAATCGTAAATATTGTCGCTTCCAAGTCGCACAGTAACCCCCGCTTCTTCCAACAACGCAATGTTTGGAATAGGATCGCTCACCAACCCGCAAGTGATAATGTCGATGTTTGCTTTTTTTAATTTCTCTGCAAGGCGGCTTACCTCTTCGGCTTCTGCGCTGCCCAGAACAAAGGCATGGCTGATAGAAACTTTTCCTTGCCAACCGGCATCCAGCGTAAGATCGGCAAGTTTTTCGATGGAATAAAGACCTTCCTTTCCGGTCTCGTGGAGATGCAAATCAATACCGGCATCGTGATCCACGGCAAGCTGCATCATTGCCGTAAGAGCTTTATCCGGATTGCCTTCCATATAGTGGGGATCGATTCCGCCCACGATGCCCGCTCCGCTTGCAAGAGCCTCTTTCATCAGGGATATGGCACCGTCCTTTAATAATCCGCCCTGCGGGAAGGCGACGATTTCGTAGCCGATCAGATCTTTGTCATTTTTTAAAACATTCTGCACGGCCGTCAAATTCTTCAACCCCACTTTAGCGTGCACATCGGCATGGGCACGGATAAACAGCGAACCTGCATTTTTGATCAGATTTGTCATATGCGCTGCTTTTGCTTCCATGGTCTTGCTGTCGACGCCGGCCAAAAGGTCGGCCTCTCTTTTGATAAGATCAGGAATGTGCGCCTCTCTTCGCGCCATCCATTTTCCGGTCAGAAATGTCTTGTCCGGATGACAATGCATTTCCCTGATAGCCGGAAGTGCCAGCAGATGATGGGCGCTGACCTTGGGGATAGAATCCTCGAGTGCTTCGGACGAAGGTTTTATTTCCGCTATTTTACCTTGAGAGATTCGAATATTGTAAAGCTCTGAATTGGTATGAATCACCAAATCGTTTTCGTATTCAAATCCCGATTCCAACCGTACGTCTGTAAGCCAATAATTTTCATAAAACATGTGTGCTCTCCTTCGCTTTATGTATTTATGAGATATCCTTTATCGATTGCATGTCCCCGTAAAGTTCCATGCCAACCCATTTACTCGTTCCTTCAAAGATTGTGTTTCCGTTTAGATCCTGCAGTTTAAGTGCAATTTCCGCAGTGATGCTCTCCTCAATTTCCCTGTTCATCAAGCCGTTTTTCGGAGCTTTTAAAATGCCGCCTGTCGAATATTTTGTGGAAAATTCCAAGGCATACTTTCTGTTTTGGACCCTTGCTTCTAAAAGGTTTCCGTCAAACTCCATATGCGTAATTCTGCTGCCGTTATATGTGGCAAATTTGTAAAAACCCCTATCCGTCTTCAGAAAAGAAATCAGACCGCTAAAACTTCTCCCAAGCCAGGGTATACGCGCCACAGAGAACATAAAGCAATCGCCCTGCTGTTCAAAGTGGTTGGCCTGGAGCCATATCCAGGAATCCGGAAACGATTTGCCCCAATCTTTTTCTATATAACCCTCTCCACCCGACATGTTGAGCAACTGCCCGTTGACGTTTAAAGAACCGCTGATCGTGTGGTGAATGTTGACGATGCCATGATAACATTCCATGGACGGCACGAATGAAAACGGCCCCATGATTCCGGGGGATAAAAAAGACCCGGGGTATTTGATAATATCTTGGAAACAAAGCTCCCCGCTGATCGGATAAGCCCCATGGTTCAGTTCCAATTTGATGTGATTGTCGGAAAATTCGTTGGCTCCGATTCGAACGGAGAAGCTGTCCTTATTCGCGTTAAAATCCTCGTAGGCAAAGCGATGGTATTCGGTTCGCCCGCTGCCTGCATCGATCACCTGTATAAACGCATGCGCATCTTCCCGGCTTTTGCCGAGCGCGATACCGGGAATGACAGCCAATATTGTTTTCCGATCCTTGTCGATCAGCTTAAAATACCACCCCTCAAAATAGTTTGTCTTCTTATTTTTCCCTTGAAATATTTCCGGTCTCCAAACCTTGCCGATTTCCAATGAAAATCCTCCGAATCTATTATAATATATGATAAAGTAGTGAATGTTATATACTATCTGCCGGAAATGGAAACTGTTGATATGAACCTTTATCCTTTTATTGCGTTGATTCCGATTCTATGGCTTTTATTGAGCCTTGGTTTTTTTAAGATTGCTTCTCAATGGGCCACTTTCATCGGCCTTTTTCTTGCCGGACTGCTGGCCTTTTTCGTTTACGATATGCCGTCTTTGGATTTAAGAGATTCTATTGCGGAAGGATTTTCATTCGCTCTTTTCCCCATCATATGGACAATCGTCTCCGCTCTGTTTGTCTACAATATCACACAAAAGAGCAAAAGCATGGATGTAATAAAGCAGATGCTGACGAGCATTTCGCCCGACCGAAGAATTCAGGTGCTCATTTTGGCGTATGCTTTTGGGGGGTTTCTGGAGTCGGTGGCAGGTTTTGGCACTTCGGTGGCAATTCCGGCCGCGATGATGATTGCGATCGGGTTTCCTCCTTTTAAAGCGGCAGTGCTCTGCTTAATCGCCAATACGGTTCCTGTGGCTTTTGGTGTTCTTGGCGTTCCGATTATAACATTGGCGCAGGTTACCGGGCTTTCCTTGGAGCATTTAGCCTTGTATACTTCCCTTCAGCTTTTCCCCTTTGCGGTTGTGCTGCCTTTCATTCTGGTCGCAGTAACAACGGAAAGCGTTTACGGCGCTAAAGGAATTTTGGGAGCCACGTTCTTGTCCGGACTGTTTTTCGCAGGAGCCCAAACGCTCACCGCTTTGTTTCTTGGACCGGAGCTTGCGGCTGTCATAGGTTCCCTTTTCTCGCTGCTCGCTCTTGTGGTGATATCCGGATTCTATAAAAGAAGCGAACAATTTGAGGCATGGATGTTTCCATCGAGTGATGCCATGGATAATTGTGCGCAAGAAATCCCTAAAATTGGACGCGCTGCCATGTTGAAAGCGTGGGCGCCCTATCTTTTGATTTTGCTCATGGTTTCCGTCACAAGGTTCTTGGGACTTGGCGGCTTGTTCATTGCAAGCAGCGGGAGCATACTTTTCCTGTCGGCAATGATAGGGGGACTTTTTCAAAATCTTTCTTTAAGAGAAATCATGTCGGTTTTCGGTTTTACATTGTATCAAACGAGAAAAACAATCATCACCGTTCTTTCCATCGTAGCCATGGCAAAGGTGATGACCTATAGCGGAATGATCGACTCCCTCGCGGTGATGATCGCCTCCTTAAGCGGCGGCATGTATCCTTTTATCGCACCCATCATCGGCGCCCTGGGCACATTTGTTACAGGAAGTGACACTTCCTCCAATGTTCTGTTTGGAACGCTGCAAAGTCAGACGGCCCTCCAACTGAATTTGAATCCCGAGTGGATGGCTTCTGCCGGAGCCAGCGGCGCAACAGCGGGTAAAATGATATCTCCGCAGAGCATATCGATTGCCGGAACTGTCACCGGACTGAGCGACCAGGAAGGGAAAATGCTGCGGTATACGTTAAAGTACTGTCTGATTTATGTGGGCGCAATGGGCCTTCTGATTCTGGCAACCCAGCACCTTATCGGGTAGCATCCTCGCGTTTGCTAAACTTCCGGGTCCATATCCGTGGGAATTTTTATGGTAAATGTACTTCCGGCACCGGCTTGAGATAAAACGGTCACCTCTCCGCCGATTTGAGCAAGGTTTCCCCGAACGACAAAGAGGCCCAAACCTTCTCCCGTTATTTTGTTCGCATTTCCGCCTCTGTAATAGGCGTCGAATAAATTTGCCTGATCCTCTTCCGGGATGCCGATGCCGGTATCTTTGATGCTGATTTCCAGGATATTATCCTTCGTTTTATACGAGATTTCAACCTTTCCGTTGGACGGAGTAAACTTATAAGCATTGGTCAATATATTGTAGATGGATTGGCTCAACTTATATTTGTCCGTCTTAATTGATACTTTTTCGTGATTGAGCAGCTGCAAATCGATCTGCTTTTTATCGAACTGTACTTTCAGACCGTTGACAATCTGTTTGATCAACGTGTTGATATCTATTTTTTCCGGCGCAACGCTCCGGGATTCGACATTCGCATCCAGCATCATGCTCATATTTGCGATAATCGATGTGATGTTTTCAATTTGATCGCCGCAGATGGTGATCTCCTCGGGCGTCATTTCAATCACGCCGTCTTCGAAGCCTTCCAGATGAGCTTTCAAAATCGTTAAAGGTGTTCTTACCTGATGAACGAGTTCGTCAATCAGTTGTTTACGCCCAAGCTGCTTTATTCGAAGCTTTGAGTGCAGTGCCTGTAGGCTCTGTTGAATGATGCGGATTTCTTCAATTTTCGACAGCTTGATATCCGATTGATCGCCAAGGTCGATCGACACAGCCAGAGAGGCCGCGTTTGTAAGATCCCTGCTCATTTTTTTGCTGATCCATACACCGATGGAGATAAGGATAATCAGAACAATTCCAAAAGAAAGAACGCTGTTTCGTATCAGGGAGCCCTTAAACATGGTAGAAACAACGGAATTATTCAACGAGGAATATCGCGTAATATTGAGCGTGCCGATGACCGTTCCATTCTCGACAATTTCAAAGCTGTCCACCTCTTCGAATGTCGAATTCATTCTGGCTTTCATTTTGTCGCCCATCATTCCGTGCATCAAATTTTCTCTGTTTTCCGCTAACGCCAAAAGCTGGCCGTTGGCATCGTAAAGTTTAATGCTGCGAATCGGATCATCCAGATGCGACTCAAATTGAACACTCAACGCCTGGCCGGAAAAATCGCCGTCGGTAAGCGCATGCAAGGCCAACTCTTGAATCTGGATTGCGTGATTGTCGTAACTTTCAGCGGTATAAGATAAGAAATATCGATTGATCATCGATGTGAGCAGAAACGTATTGATGAATACGGCCAAAACAGCCGTTAGGGTCAGCACAAAGAGCCACTGTCGTCTTATTGTCAATTTTGAGCGCCTCCCAACGTATAACCTGCACCGTATTTCGTGAGTAAAAGTTTTGGATTTTTAGGATCGTCTTCTATTTTTTGACGGATCCTTTTAATAGAGCTGTCCACATTCCGATCGTACCCGTCGTACTCGTTCCCGTATGCTGTTTCTATCAATTGTTCGCGGCTTAAAACCTGCCCCTGATATTTGAATAGCGCGTGCAGCAAACTGAATTCTGCTGCGGTAATCGGAATTTCCACAGAATTTTTATAGAGCTTCATACTTTTTATATGCAGGCTCAGGTCAGCACATTTATAAGTGATTTCGTCTGAATTGTTATATACGCGTTTTATCAGAGCATTTACACGCCGCATAAGCTCTTTAACGCTAAAGGGCTTCGTGACATAGTCGTCTGCGCCTATGTCAAAGCCCTTTAATTTGTCTATTTCTTCTTGTCTTGCCGTGAGCATGATAATGGGAATATCTGATATTTTGCGGATTTCCGCAAGCACATTAAACCCGTCTATGCCGGGCATCATGATATCAAGAAGGGCAAGGTGAATTTTCTTGTTGTTAAAAATATCGAGGGCTTCGAAGCCGTCTTTGGCTACCAAAGGAACATAACCTTCGTTGTCCAGATATTTTGCAACGATACTACTGATATCCGGTTGATCTTCGACCACTAAAACATTGTATATCATGTATCTCACCTCGCCCTTATTCTACTACACAGGCTTATTGCCTGTCCAATTTTTCGTGCGAGTCTATTTGCTTTTTAAAACACGTTTCATTTTGGTGTACTCTTCTTCCGTCAACTCGCCTTTTACAAAGCGCTCATTCAGAAGTTCCATTTCTACGCCGGTAGAGTTATTCTGATTGGACTTTTTCATAAAGTGGACGATAGCGATCACGCCAAGAACGATCAGCACAAGGCCAAGGCCCATCATCGGCATTCCAAATCTTCCGCAACCCAAAGCGTTTGCTCCATATCCGGAAGCTCCGGCAAGCATGCCCATTCCTCTTGCATACATCATAATCTATACCTCCTAAAGTATATTCGATAACATTTGATTTAACCTCTTTGATGGCTCTATTATCGAATGGAATTATGGCAGAATTATGATTGTATAAATTATTTTTAAAGGGAATTCAATTTCTTTTGCCAAGCTGCAGCGGGTATTTCCAGAAGTTTTACAAAAAAAGCAAAACAAGGCATTGATAAGCACTCTGTTTGGAAGTAAACTAAAACCATGTGTGCGATATATGTTAACGAATACAAAAAGTCAGTTGATTATTACCAAGAAGAAGAAAGAAGGGAAATATGATTGCCGGAAATGAAATGCTCGAACACTTATTAGCTATTGCCCCTCATCTTAAAGATATATGCGGAAAGGATATGGTGGTGTGGGTTTCCGACACGGACGACCTGCTTGGCTATTATCCCGGACACAAACTGGACATCGTATCAGACGGCAAGATCGCCGAAGACTCTCCCATGAAGATTTGCATGAGAAAAAGGGAAACATACCGCTGCGAAGAAAAAGTGGGAACCCTCGGTATGGTGGTCAAGATCGTCAATAATCCGGTGTTTGACAATAAAAGAAACTTAATCGGTTGCGTCGCCGTTGGCACCAGCCTTGATCTTGAAAATCACGTCAGCAGCGTGGCGCAGACCGTTAATAATGCCGTAGAAAATATAGGTACTTCCATTACGGGGTTAGCCGATTCCGCAGCGCAAATTCGAAGCGACGAAGAAAAATTGCGCGGCAATATCAACGAAATCAACGAAATGACAACAAAAATCGGTAAAGTTCTGGCGCAAACGAAATTGATTTCCAAGCAGACGAACCTACTGAGCATGAATGCTGCCATCGAAGCCTCCAGAGCCGGCGTTTACGGTGCGGGCTTTGGCGTCGTGGCCGACGAGATTCGCAAGCTCGCGATGGAATCCATGGAAATCGCCCAAAACATCGATGATCTCTTAGTACAGATTCAACAAGTCAATGTAGATACGCTGAAAAGCTCCGACCAGGCTTTCTCTGCAACGCAGGAGCAGGTTTTGGAAACTGAGAAGACAAAGAAGCAGATTGCAGAACTCAAAAGCATTTCCGACGAGCTCAAAGTGATTGCACGAGATCTTTAGAACATCAAAAGGGATAAAGATATAAATGAACGCGGTTCGACAGAAGGTGGCGAAATGAAGTTTACGAAGATGGAAAGCGCCGGCAACGACTTTATTGTTATAGATAACAGAGTGTCGCACTTGCCTTCGGAGCAGCTTGCCCAGATTGCCAAAGAACTGTGTCAAAGGAGAACTTCCATCGGCGCGGATGCATTGATTGCGATCGAGGCTTCGGAAGCGACCGCAGAGCTTAGAATAAGGATGGTCAACGCAGACGGAAGCAACCTTCCGATGTGCTCCAACGGCATGCGATGTGTTGCCAGATATGCATTCGAGCATCATTTGGCAGAAGCCGATATGAGCATCGAGTCGTGCGGAAAGCATGTGAATGTTTGGAAGACCGGCGAGCACTGCTACAAAATGCAGCTGGATCCTCCCGATTTGGTAGAGTTGGGCAATATATGGAATACAGGGGATGACGGAACGGCTTATGCCTATCTCGAGTTCGGGGGTATGCCCCATGCCGTCATAAAGTATAAAGGCCTGACGGTTCAAGATGTTCAAAACGAGCGATTGAGTACGATTGCAAAAAGCTTACGATACAGCGAACGATATCCCAAGGGCGTCAATGTCAACTTTTATGACAGCGTAAAAGACGGCGAAGCAACTGTTATCACCTACGAAAGAGGCGCGGAAACCTTTACACCCTCTTGCGGGATCGGTGCCGGAGCGACGGCCATGGTGATGATGCTTCAAAACGAGACAACATCCAAGCAACTGAAGATCCATGTTCCCATGGGAGAATATTTGATAGAAGTCGACCTGAATCAGGAAAATCGCAAAGTGAACTGTTTGTATTTATCGGGAGATACCAGGATGATTGCAGAAGGCAAAAC
Organism: uncultured Oscillospiraceae bacterium; assembly: GCA_964608965.1. Lineage (GTDB taxonomy): Bacteria > Bacillota > Clostridia > Peptostreptococcales > Anaerovoracaceae > UBA10908. Next base: position 111,610 of record CAZSPZ010000002.1, read on the forward strand.
AATAGATGATCAACCAGGAGGAAAGAATGAAAGTAACCATTTTATGCGACAATAATACGACGATCGATCGTTATTTTTACGCAGAGCCGGGCTTTTCCGCGCTTATCGAAGAGGGCAATCAAACCATCCTGCTCGATACCGGATATTCCGATATTTTTATTCACAACGCCCAATTGTTGGGATTTGATTTAAAAGAGATTGACACCCTTGTATTTTCTCACGGACACGATGATCATACCGGCGGGCTCGCTTCTCTTCTGAAATATTATGAGGCCACTCAAATGAAGAGAAAGGTCGATTTGATTGCACACGAAAAAACGTTTGAATCAAAGATCAGCAACGGAAGAGAAATAGGTCTGAATTTAAGAGAGAGCGCATTGGAAGCCTATTTTCTGACAAAGAAAGTCAACGGGCCCTACAGCATCACAGAAAAACTGATTTACCTTGGAGAAATCCCAAGGACTAATCAGTTTGAAAACAAGATCACTTTCGGTGTCACAAAAGGCGCGACCGAAGAATTCGAACCCGATCATATCATGGACGATACGTCCCTTGCTTACAAAACCGAAGAGGGCATTGTAATTGTTACGGGATGCTGCCACGCCGGGATTTGCAATACGATCGAGTATGCGAAAAAAATCTGTGGAGACGATCGGATCGTCGATGTAATCGGAGGCTTCCACTTGCTGGATGTAGACCCGGCGGTCATGGCCCAAATACTGGAGTATTTGTCCCGGCAGAAAATTTCTGCCATGCATCCCTGCCATTGTACAGATTTAAAAGCTAAAATCAATCTCTCGCGCGTCGTCGAGGTAAAAGATCTCGGCGTCGGAGATAGTTTCGAATATATTTAGGATTATGTAAAAATAGAACAGGCAATTTGTTGGAGTGTAGTCGAAAGAAAGTTCAGGCGATCCATTGAAGGCAAAGCAGCTTACATCGTCGTATTTGGTCGTGCCAGGCGCCCGGCCGCTTATCGATTGGGTGAACTGCGCCCTGATGGATGTGGAAGAGAATATAAAAGAAAAAATGGAGCATCCGTTCCCTGCTGGGGAATGGGTGTTTTTTGTTTTGGCGAGGAGAAAATATAATCTGTTTGAGCCGTATGTGCAGAATAGACTAATTTTTGAACATTCCGAATAGGAATAAAAAACTAGCATTTTGCCATTCGCAATGTATGAAAAAATGTGGTGAAAGAGATGAAAATGATAATTCCAGGTAGGTCTGTTCGTATAACGATTCAGATTGATACAAATCGAATTAATGCAAGAAAAAAATCAGAATGGATGAACCAACTAGAAAAATGGCATGAAGATGAAGTTATTATCTTAGAGATGTCTTTAGTTGCGCATAAAGAAGCTTGTGCCGGTAGTGATTTGCGCAGGAAAAAAGCAATTGGATATATATATTCCGAGACATGTGCAAGAACCACCGAAGAGCAAGATTTATTGGGGAAAATAGAGAGCATTTTATTCCCTATCGGAGCAAAAACAGAGAATGGAAAGAACGATATTGAGATCGTTTTCAATTCCTGGAAATATGCAGATCTATTAGTTACAGATGATGGAGGATCAAAAAGGCAGCCAGGAGGTATTCTCGGTAATGCAAAAGCACTTGCGGAGATTGGGATTATAGTAATGAGAGATTGTGAAGCCGTTGATTATATTAAGAATTTAATTAAGAAAAGAGATGAAAACACAATAAAAATTTGCGAGAATGGAGGATATCCAATCCCAGATTGGGTTGGAAAAGATTAATTATATAAACGATAGAAAAGTACTCATGCAGACTGTACATTGTGAAGTGTTGGCGTCCGAGTTATAGTTCTTTAGCATTGTTAAATCGTCTTACAGAATATTAAGAAGCACCTCTCTACGCATCGCAACAGCTTTATATCACAGCAAGTTAGTAACACACGGAGGCCTCAATGGAAAATCTAATAATCAGAAACGAAACTGAAAAGGACCATTCCATCGTCGAAAAAATGACCCGGGAGGCGTTCTGGAATTTGTATGTTCCCGGATGCGACGAGCATTATCTGGTCCATACAATGCGAAGCCACGAAGATTTTATTCCGGAGCTGGATTTTGTCGCGGAAATCGACGGTAAAATCGTTGGCAATGTAATGTACACGAAAGCTAAATTGATCGACGAAGCGGGCAGCGAGAAAGCGATTCTGACCTTTGGTCCCCTATGCGTACTGCCCGAATATCAGCGAAAGGGAATTGGCAAGGAGTTGCTTCGGGTTTCGTTCGAGAAGGCGCTGGAAATGGGCTACGATGCGATTGTCATTTTCGGAAACCCCGGCAATTATGTTGCTCGAGGCTTTAAGAGCTGCATCAGATTTAATATTTGCCTGGAAGGTGAAGTTTTCCCCTCTGCGATGCTGGTCAAAGAGTTGAAACCCGATGTCTTCAACGGAAAGAGATGGTACTATAAGGATAGTCCTGTTTATCATTCCGACCAAAACCAGGTCGAGGAATATGATAAGCGCTTTCCGACCAAAGAGAAAAAATATCAACTATGCCAGGAAGAATTCTACATTCTCAGTCATTCAACGATTTCATCCGACTCAACAACAGCTTAAATAAAAGAGGAACCACTATGTTTATATTCAATGCACTCATACCCGAATTATCGGTTTCAGATATCAATAAAAGTCTTCATTTCTACTTAAACATTCTTTCCTTCAAGATAGAATATGAGCGAAAAGAGGATAAATTTGCGTTTCTGTCACGCGGAGATTCTCAAATAATGATCGAAGAGATCAATGGACATTGGGAGACCGGAACTTTGTCCTATCCTTTCGGACGGGGAATGAACTTTCAAATAGCAGTGGATTGCATTGATGACTTATACCAAAATATAAAAACAAATGACTACCCGATTAAAATCGAAATGAAAGAGAGCTGGTACAGAGCAGATGATAAACTGGTCGGGCAGAAAGAATTCTTAGTGATGGATCCGGATGGCTACCTGTTAAGGTTTGCTCAAGATTTAACTGAGAAGTAAGAATGATATGGAATGAACAACGCACACATTCTTAAGAGCAGAATAGCAAGGAGATCAAACATATGAAATTTGTAAGCCCGCTCATCGCAGTATCCGACATGGAAAAGTCAAAGCGCTTTTACTTTGACGTGCTTGGACTGGAAGTCGTAAACGATTTTGGCGCAAATGTGGTCCTGACAGGCGGTGTCAATCTGCAGACAAAAGACACCTGGGCTGACTTTATTCAAAAGCAAAACAATGAGATTTCTTTCGGCGGAAATGCGTCGGAGCTCTATTTTGACGAAGATGATTTTGATTCTTTTATTCAAAGGTTGGATTGCTTACAGGACATTCAGTACCTGCATCGTGTGATTGAACATTCCTGGGGACAAAGAGCGGTTCGTTTTTATGATTTGGATAGACATATCATTGAAGTGGGAGAAAACATTGCGATGGTGGTCAGGCGGTTTTTGGACGGCGGACGATCTATCGAGGAAACTGCGCTCAGAATGGATGTGCCGATTGATTTTATAAAATCATGTTTGGACCCCAAGCCGGAATGATTTGGAAAAAGCACAAAAGGGTAGAAATATAAAGCCTATTTGAGGAGGTAGTATTGTATGGCAGATATAAGGATAAAGGATAGTCTTCATGCCAAGGGCATTCAGATTAGTATTTATACTGAAGATTTTCAAAATGAATTTATATCACTTACCGATATTGCTCGATATAAGAGTGATGATCCAAATGCTGTTATATCGAACTGGATGCGAAATCGTGATACATTGGAATTTCTTGGGCTCTGGGAATCAATGTACAACCCGAATTTTAAACCCCTCGAATTCGAGGGGTTTAGAAGTATGGCTGGGTCAAATGCATTTACACTGTCTTCTAAAAAGTGGATAGATTCTGTTAATGCAATTGGTATTACATCTAAGTCGGGACGCTATGGTGGTACTTACGCACATTCTGATATTGCTTTTGAATTTGCGTCTTGGATTTCCGCAGAATTCAAGCTCTACATAATAAAAGATTACAAACGATTAAAAACGGATGAAAACAATAGATTATCTCTAAATTGGAATTTGAATCGTGAAATTTCCAAGTTAAATTATCGAATACATACAGATGCAATCAAAGATAACTTGATTTTGCCTGATTTGACAAAGGGACAGATTAGTTTGACGTACGCGAGCGAAGCAGATGTATTGAACATCGCTCTTTTCGGTATGACTGCAAAAGAATGGAGAGATGCTAATAATGAAAAAGCAGGAAATATTCGTGATTATGCCAGTCTAAGTCAATTATTGGTTTTGGCCAATATGGAAAGTTATAACGCCATTTTAATTGGGCAGGAAATGCCTCAATCTCAACGATTGCTTGAATTACGTAAATTAGTGATGCAACAATTGCATGCAATAGAAAACCTTGAGATAGATAAGATTAAAGTCTTGGAATAACACCTAACTTTCAACTATTCCTGATGCCGTCAAACGATTTAATCAAAAATCAATCAAAGAAGTGATATAGAATGATAAGCAAAGAGCATCTTTTAAAGAATAAGAACGACTTATCGAACTATTCCGAGCACATCGGATGCGAGGACATCGAGGTTCTTGTCGAATGGTTGAATGAAAAGGATGACGACATCAGATACGCCACGTTCTTGCTGCTTCAAATGCTATCGCAAAAGGATGATAGAGTATACAAACACTGGCACACTTTTGTTGGAAAGTTAAACCATGAAAATTCTTATCAGAGAAGCCTCGGAATCATGCTCATCGCAGAAAATATCATATGGGACAAGGGTGAGCAATTCGCAAAGATATGCAGCACATATTTGGAGCATTGCGACGACGAGAAATTTGTAACAGCACGTCAATGTATCCAAGGATTAAACAGGATCATCCGTCAGACAAATCAATATCGAGAAGAAATCATTGATAAATTAATAGGACTTGATTTAGAAAAAAGGAAAGATACCCAAAAGGGACTTTTATTGCTCGATACAGTCGAAGTTCTCGGGAAACTCTATCAAGAAGAAAAAGATGAAAAAATCGAAGCATTCCTTAAGGCCCAACTTACACAAGGAAATGATAAAATAAAGAAAGTGATTATGAAGTTGGTCGATTAGTCGGAGAAGAATAGGAAGATAGAAGAGCATATTGAAACTTCGCCCCAAAAACGGAGGATGCCGTCATGGAAAATAATTTGTTTACATTTCCTGTTGGATATCAGCATTTCCATAAGAAGCAACTATTTAACTATCAGCTTAACAGATGGTATTCGTTAGGATATTTGTCCTATGACGACTTAAAATCCTCGGGAGCAAAAATTAAAACGTTTGACGATTGGAAGTCTGTAATGATTGAGCAAGCGGATAAAAAGTTGAGTGCCGGCCGGTGTATTGAGGCCGCATTTTTTTATCGTGCTGCTGAATTTTATACTTTGCACAACCAAGAAGACAAAGAAATGCTTTACGATAAATTCATAGACTTATTTTATTGCAATATGCCCCTGGAGGGCGTGTGTGTAGAGAAAGTGCCCTACGAGGCCTCATCTCTTCATGTATTGAAAATGTCGGCCAAGACAGAGAGTAAAAAAGGAACAATCCTTCTTCATTTTGGTTTTGACTCACTGATCGAGGAGTTTTATTCGATGGCATGGTATTTTACGACGCATGGCTACGAAGTAATAGCGTTTGACGGTCCGGGGCAAGGGAAAACCGTCAAAAAGTATAATATTCCATTTGACTTTGCGTGGGAAAAGCCTGTAAAGACAATCCTGGATTATTGCAACATTTCAGAGGCAGCTTTGCTCGGAATATCTCTTGGTGGCTATCTGTGTTTGCGTGCCGCTGCTTTTGAGCCAAGAATTAAATGGGTTATATCGACCGGCGGTGCTTATGATTATTATAAAATTCCACCTTTGATTGCCCGTTGGACTATGAATTTTTTCAAAAAATATGTCAGAGAAGGTTCCAATCAAGTTGCCTTAAAAGGGATTCAAAAAGGCGGAATGGAAGCATGGAGAAATAGTAACATCATGTATATTACTAAAATTGATGTTCCGATGGATGCATTTGAATATGCCTGGCAAATGAACAGCACAAATTTGCACGCCGATAAGATAAAGCAAGACGTAATGGTTATTACCGGGAGAAACGATCATTTCGTTCCGTTTAAGCTACATGCCCCATTGATTCAATCTTTAAAAAATGCCAAGTCTGTAACGGATATTGTTTTTACGGAGAAAGACAATGCAAATAACCATTGTTCAATCGGCAATATTAAATTAAGCCTTGATACAATGATTGATTGGCTTGATAATAAAATGGAGAAGCAAGGATAAAGACATGTTTGAAGTAAGAACAATTGAAAAAGAAATGACTTACAGCATCAGACATTCTCTTTTGCGCCCACACCAGACAGTCGAGGATTGTAAATATGAAACAGACAACGATGCTACTACATTTCATGTCGGAGCCTTTTATAACGGCAAATTGATCAGCGTAGCTTCCTTTTGTGTCGAAACACTTCCTGACTTTTCCAACGAAAACCAATATAGATTAAGAGCAATGGCAACGCTCGAGGATTTCCGTAATTTGGGAGCCGGGCGGGCAGTGGTTGAATTCGCTGAAAATGCAATAAGAGAAATGGGCAGTAATTTTCTCTGGTGTAAAGGAAGAATTAGCGTACAGGAATATTATAATAAATTGGGTTTCATAGCACATGGGGACGTATTTGACTATCCCCCGATTGGCTTACATGTCATCATGTATAAAGATTAGATAGTTATAAAAAGAGGAGGAACGACAGTGAGTAAAGATTATGGGAAAGAACTGAATGAATATAAGAATAAAGCCGGTGAATATTTTGGCGATCCGGATAAATTGACTGGTTTACTGGCAGACGCAAAAAAGAAGGCCTTTAAAAACGACGGTCCGTTGGATGAAATATGGAACAAGCTGCAACTGATGTTCGGAATGATGAAAGATTGGTCAAAAGGTAACTATAAGGATGTTCCCAAGGGTTCAATCGTGGCGATTATAGCAGGGCTCATCTATTTTGTTTCACCGGTGGATTTGATCCCCGATGTGCTTCCGGCCATTGGAATTACAGACGATATTATCGCTTTGGGATTGATTATAAAGCAAGTATCCAGCGATTTGGATAAATATCGCGAGTGGAGAGAGCACAACGAGGAAATCCATGAGTAATATGATTTTATTGGTAGTGGATGTTCAAAATGGTTTGATAAACACACATCCCTATAATGAGCAAAGAGTCATCGAAAATATTAAAAAGCTCATTGGAGCCGCAAGAGACGCTAAAAAAGAAGTGGTGTACATACGCCATGACGACGGGGGAGGTACGGATCTTGAGCGCGGCTCGGACGGATGGCAGATATACGCCGATATCGCGCCTGCACAAGGTGAATTGATTTTCGAAAAGCAGTACAATAGTGCTTTCCACAAAACGGAACTTAGGGACTACTTAAACAGTAAAAAGACAGATACTATCATGATGGTTGGGCTTCAGACGGAATACTGTATGGACGCTACGATTAAAACTGCTTTCGATTATGAATATAAGATCATTGTTCCGGAAGAAGCAAACACAACATTTGATAATGAATATTTGACGGGCGAAAAACTTTATCAGTTCTACAATTATAAAATCTGGAATAAGCGTTTTGCCGATGTTGTGCCGGTTGAAGAAGCAATTAAAATGTTAAAAGGTAGTTTGACGGAATGAAAATACTGATACATAGAATGTGAATGATGATGACAAGAAAAAACATAATATATTTAATAGCAACATCGATTTTTACCGTCATGTTGCTATATTTTTTTGATCAGGTAATGGCACTTAACTATATGAGTAAAATTGGGTTGAAAACAGCCTTATTCGTGATTGTCCCTGCGATTTATACAATGCGAACCGGGGACAGTATATTGAAATCCTCAATTTCCAATAGCAAAGCAAGTGAAAATAAGACGCGTCAATGGAATAGTGCCGTTATATTGGGGGCAGGTGTTTTTATTGCGATCATCGTCGCCTATATTTTTATGAAGCAATATCTTGATTCGGCGCAATTGGTATTGGAATTTCAAGAGAAGTATAAAATCAATACGGGCAATATCCTATATTACAGCTTTTATTTAGTGTTTATAAATTCCTTTCTCGAAGAGTTCTTTTTCAGGGGTTTTCTGTTCCTAAACATGAAACGATTGGGATTTAGGAATACAGCTTATGCATTTAGCTCTCTGCTGTTTGCCGTATATCACATAGCAAATTTCCAGAATTGGCTTTTCCCTGCAGCATTTGTTTTCGCGCTTATAGGGCTATTTGTTGGAGGGTCCATATTTAATTATTTAGACGAAAAGCAGGAAACATTTCTGAACAGTTGGCTTGTTCATATTTGCGCGGACTTGGCAATTATATCGATAGGACTTTATATATTCGGAGTGATAAAAATATAAATGAGTTAAAGAAACACTCATGCGGGCAGAAATATATCACCGAAAAAATTCCGCCAAAACACCCTTTGAAAATCACAGGCCATCCCAAACAAGCCAAATCAGGGCAGGTACTTATCTTTGGCGAGAGGCAAACTAAGTTTGTAAGTGCACCTCCTGATAGACTATAATATCTATAGGCAATACAGCTAATACTTGAAGCGAAGGGAACCAATCAATGATCCATAACCGTAAATTTTTTCTCTATATTCTGCTCGCGTTTTGCATACTTTCGAGCGCAACAACGGTTTCCGCCGAGACTGCGGATGTTTTTGATTACGACAAAGGAGCCACATACTCGTCTTCGGAGTACTATGATATAGCGCAAACGCTTGAGGCAACCTACCCCGAAATTTTGCATTTGGAAATCATCGGATATTCCCGGGACAGCAAACCGATTTATGCCATGATCATGACAGCAAACGTCCGGGAAACAATGGCCCGGGATGATTTTAATTTATACCGCGAGCATTATTATGTTGAAGCGGGCACCCATGGCAGGGAGACCGTCAACACGCCGATGCTCATAAAAGCAATCGAGGACTACGCGAAAGATTATTATAATGACGGCCATATTCCTGCATTCAATTTGCAATCGGAGTTAAGCAAAGCTGTGATCCATTTTATTCCCCTTGTCAATCCGGATGGATTTGACCTCGTTAAGTTTGGAATCGGCTCCGTCAACACCGCTGCGGCGAGAAAAATGTTATCTGCCGTCGCGACGTCGGATTATTCTGATTTCAAGGCAAACATAGCCGGCGTGGACTTAAATCGAAATTATCCGGATGAATATTATGACCCGATCACGATGAAGTGGATCGATAAGTTTCAGGTTTATCCCGGAATGATCCCACGGGATGACCCGTCAAACGGCTACTATGCCGGGCCATACGGAGGAAGCGAACCGGAAACCCAAACAGTCATGAACTATGTCCAAAAGTATGATTTCAGAAACTTTGTCAGCTTTCATTCGAAGGGAAAATTCATCGATTGCGGGAAGTATTGGTTCGGGGTGGACTACAATAAGCGTTCTTTCGATTTCGCAACAGCTTTGCAGGGCGTAAACAACTATAGAGTGGATACATATTCTTCGGGAAACGAGAGCGGATTTCTTTCGGACTACGTCGCGGCCCAAACGTTAAAGCCGGTTGTGACGGTGGAAACTACGGAGGAATCGCTGCCAACGGATCAATCGCTTTATAAAGAGGCCTACGCGGAAAATTATTTGCTGCCATTATATGCGATCAAGCATGGCCGGGAAGCCGGATATTTCAAATATCGGCTGTATGTCGACAACATCTATGTCCGCGATTTTAGCGACTATGTGTATGCGAAAGCCCACGCAGATAAGCTGACGGGCTCGATTATTGTGGAAGATGCCGGCGTGCCGGAAATGACATTGGAACAGGCGATTGCCGGAGGAGTTTTTTCAACAAATTCATCAAGAGTGTTTGCGGATATCCAAAATCATTGGGCGAAAGCAGCGATTGAACGCCTGATGGAAATAGGTGCAATCAACGGATACAGTGATGCCACCTTTAAGCCGGACAGCACAATTACAAGAGCGGAATTTTTGAAGTTGGCTTTTACGAGTGTGGCAACGGGCGCGATCACAGCAACGATAGTAACACCGGAGTCCATTTATAATCATTGGGCGACAGCAACATTTGAAGCTGCCGTCGAACAAGGAATCTTAGAAAAAGAGGAGATTCTTATCGGGACTTGGGACAATCCGGTTACGCGCTACGAAATGGTTCGGATTCTGACAAGGCTCTCGGAAAATACGCTGCACGAGCCCAAAGTAGATACAACCGGCATAGAAAACATGATGTCTGATTACGATCAAGTACAACAAAATGAAGCCTATACATATTATGTGGAGCAGGCGTATGGAAAAGGCTTGGCAATGGGAATCGATGAATCAGGCACTTTTGCCGGAGATCGGACAGGAACAAGAGCGGAGGCTGCAACCATGGTATTGACTTTGATCGATGTATCAGCGCGAAAGGAAATACCAAGCGAAATATAAATCAGGAATACATGCAAGCGATGAATCATGTATCTGCATTGTATTGACATTGTAAATACAATGTGCTACAATATTCAATATATTAAGGAGGTAATTTTATGGCTACTACAACACTAAATGTAAGAATTGAGGAAGATCTGAAAGTACAGGCTGATGCACTCTTTGCAGAGCTTGGGCTTAACATATCTTCCGCTTTAAATATTTTTATCAGGGAAGCTGTCCGTTATGGTGGCATCCCCTTTGAACTTCGAATTGAAAAGCCCAATTCGAAAACCAGGGCAGCTATAGCCGACGCCGAGAAAAAAAGAAACCTGAGCGATTCTTTTTCAAGCGTTGATGCACTGATGGACAACCTAAGTGCTTAACATTCAATTCACTTCCCGCTTTAAACGAGACTACAAAGCAATAAAGAAGCGAAATTTGGATGAAGCTCTTCAAGAATGAAAACGCCCTTTATCTGATTCGAACCGGAAACCACAGCGATTTGTTTCGTTAGCGATTTAGACTCTGATTCTAGGCATTTTACGGGGAGGTATTTTTAGATGGAAAAGAAGTATGAAGTAGCTATATTTGCCGGAGGTTGTTTCTGGTGTATGGTTTCACCATTTAAAGTTTTAAAAGGAGTTATTGAAATTAAATCAGGCTACATCGGTGGTCATGTCAAGGATCCCAAGTACGAGGATGTTAAACAGAAGAAAACCGGCCACTACGAAGCCGTGAAAATTGTATATGACCCCCGGCAGCTGAGTTATGAGAAACTGCTTAAAGCTTTCTGGATGCAGGTTGATCCAACGGATGACGAAGGTCAATTCCAGGATAGAGGACCTCAGTACAGAACGGGAATATTCTATACGACAGAGGAACAAAAAGTAATTGCGGAAAAATCAAAAAAAGAACTCGACGAAAGCGGGAGATTTCCCAATCCGGTGATTACTCCGATAATGCCTGCATCCACTTTCTATGATGCAGAGGAATATCATCAGGACTTTCACGAGAAGGAGCCAAAGCTTTACAAGGAAGATAGAACGATCTCCGGAAGAGACGAATTTATTACGAAATACTGGGGAGACGAATTCTGGGAGATGATGGCGGAAGAATAGAAACGAGACTGTTCAGACTGTTTGTTGCTATTAAAATCAAAGGTAAGGAAAGGTTTTAAATGATATTTTCCGGATTGACATTTTTGTATATTTTTCTTCCCTCAGTTCTTCTTTTCTACTGGCTAGCAAAATCAATCCCTGCTAAAAATTTAATTCTTACAATATTTTCTTTATTGTTTTATGCATGGGGAGAACCCGTTTATGTTTTTTTAATGTTTGCTACGGCGTATGCCAATTATGCGCTAGGCCTTTTAATAAACCGTTATAAGCAAACGTCTCAATCAAAATCTTTTTTAATTCTGGCTGTCATTTTGGATTTGAGTCTACTGGGGCTGTTTAAATATGCGGGATTTCTTATAGAAAACATAAACGAAATCTTAGGATTTTCGCTTGCCGTACCAAATATTGCCCTTCCTATAGGAATCAGCTTTTATACTTTTCAAACCTTATCCTATGTGATTGATTTATACATGGGAAAAGTTGAAGTGCAAAAATCCTTTCTTAAACTTCTGATGTATATTTGCTTGTTCCCGCAGCTTATTGCGGGACCAATTGTTCGTTATAGCGTAGTGGAGTCAGAACTGTCGACCAGAACCTTCAGCTTTGAAGATTTTGGGTACGGAGCTAAACGCTTTTGCGTTGGATTGGCAAAAAAAGTGATCCTTGCCAACAGTTGTGGCGCAGTCATAGTCACCCTTTTCAGTGCTGCAGATCAGTTATCTGTCTTGTCTTATTGGGCGGCTATGGTTTTTTTTACCTTCCAGATTTATTACGATTTTTCCGGATATTCCGACATGGCTATCGGGCTTGGTCGTATGTTTGGATTTAAATTTCTCGAAAATTTCAACTATCCCTATCTTTCTAAAAGCGTAACCGAATTTTGGAGAAGATGGCATATTTCGTTGGGGACCTTTTTCCGCGATTATGTCTATATTCCACTTGGAGGCAACAGGAAACATCAGTATCTGAATTTATTTCTGGTGTGGGTGTTGACGGGTTTATGGCACGGTGCCAACTGGAATTTTGTGATATGGGGCCTATCTTATGGCGTCTTAATAATGTTGGAGCGTTTATTTTTAAAGAATATTTTGGAACAATTACCGGCTGTCCTGGTCTATGGTTATATGGCTTTTATAACCGTGGTGCTTTGGACTGTCTTCTACTTCACTGATACGGCGCAGTTGATCGCAGCATTAAATATCATGTTCGGAAACAGCGCTTTACCGGGCGTCAATTACTTTGTCGTAACAGTTATAAAAGAAAATTTTGTCCTACTCCTTGTAGCTTTTGTCTTTTCATTTCCGATAGCCGATTATCTGTTTAATCGACTTTTTTGTTGCCAAGAAGCAAAGTTTGCAACGGCATGGCCTGTCACGAGCACACTACTCCTTATATCTTCCCTAATTTTAAGTACGTTGTTTCTTTTAGGAAGCACCTACAATCCATTTTTATACTTCAGGTTTTAATCTATGAGAAATATACTGAGAACATCAATCAAACAAACATACTCTCGATCAAATCAATGGAGTTCTGTTGCTTTTTTGTTGATCGTGATTGTCATAGCTATTGGCAATATTATGCAAGGTGAACGCCCAACGGTCTCCTCAGCAGAAAATCGAAACTTGGCTACTTTTCCGGATTTTTCAGTGGAAAGCATTGTCAGCGGGAGTTATTTTTTGGAGATAGATTGTTTTGTTTCTGACACTTTTTGGCAAAGGGAATCGTTAATCGGAATTAGTAAATCTCTTGAAGGATGGAAAAGCATCTATACTTATTTCGGAATTGGGGAGGATTTTCAAATTGTGAATACCGCAATTGCGGGTGACGAAGTAGAGAAAACACCTGCCTCCGAATCAACATCAGAGCCACAGAAAATTACGGTAGAACTTCCTGCTGTCACGGGTCATACCCTGATCTTCGAGGATATGGCGGTGTACGCAACGATGTACGAGGAACAAACCGCGAAAAATTATATGGCGGCGGTAGAAGCGTTGGCAGGTATTTTTGAGGATTCTGATATCGTTTTGGATATTATTTTAGCACCCACACGATATGCCACACTATCCAATCCAAAGCTAGATGAAATGTTTGTCAGCGAGCGGTTTATTATTAGCAATATTTATGACAATATTCAAGGTAATATCCGGTGCATTGATGTATACGATAATATTCTTGCACATAAGGAAGAAGATATCTATTATAACTCTGACCATCATTGGACTTCCCGGGGTGCTTTTTATGCGTATCAAATTTATGCAAAAGCTATGGGTTTTCAACCTATCGAACTTTCCGATTGCGACATCATGGATAACGGTGACTTTGTAGGAAGTATGTACAGTTTGACAAAAGATGAAAATGTCAAGAATATGACAGATCGTATGCTCATTTATGTTCCAGCTGCTGATTCGGAGTATGAATTTTGGGCTTATGATAACGATTCGAATCAAATGCTTCGCTGGAAATCGATGTTTACAACTGCCCGGAATTATGGAGCTTTTTTAGGCGGAGATCATGCTGACTCATGGATAAAGACTGACAGCCATACTGGGAGAAATATTGTAGTCATCAAGGATTCTTATGGGAACGCTTTCATCCCATACCTCTCAAAACATTTCGATAATATTTACATCTATGATCCACGGTATGCAATGGAGCCGTTAAGCGTCTATATTCAAGACAAAAACATAACGCACGCTCTACTGATTAACAATCAGCAGGTGCAAGCTAATCTGCCGTTCATTGAGAATATACTTCGCATCGATCAATAAAATCTTTTATCATCGGACGTTCTCGCTTACGCCTGCGCCCTTTCGGCTCAGGCCTATCCCAGCTTTCATAGAAAACTGTGGAAGGTCTTGTGCCCGGACACCCCAACCTTTGGTTGGCTGGTGTCCTCGGTGATTCGAGCCCCCCGTGGGTCTTTTCTGCATAAAAAAATCCGCCACCGGTTACGGTTGGCGGTTTTTCTGTCTTGGTACACCCACAGGGGCTCGAACCCTGGACACCCTGATTAAGAGTCAGGTGCTCTACCAGCTGAGCTATGGATGCACATTATAATACAATTGACGCAAAAATCATAATAGCATTGCAGTTTTGGTATGTCAATAGAAAACAAAAAATATGAGTCAAAAGATGTGAATTCTTGCCTAGGATGCTTTTTTATACTATAATATGAAAAGGTGTAAGCTATCGCAACGGAGGAAACGGAATGAAGTGCAGAATCTGCGGATCCGAACTGGATCCAAACAGAGCATATTGTGAGACATGCAGGATGAATATGATGACAACAGAAACACCAGACGCACCAATTGAAAAAGCAGAAGATACGGCTCCGACCATGCAAGACTCCACGCCGGCTGCGCCGACCGTGGAAACGCCTGCTTCCGCTCCATCTGACACACCAACGGCGACATCGGCATATGCGCAGGCAGCGCAGCCGACTTCGACGCCGGTATATACGCAGCAAACTTACCAGCAGGCGGCGCCGACTTACGCGCAGCCGTCTCAGCCGGCATTTTCGCCGGGCTACCAACAGCAAACCTCTCCGTTTTATAGACCCGAACCGATGAATGCAGGGCAAGCCATGTCCGCGCAAAGCGCCGAGCCCAGATTGGCATATTTGCCGCAGACCGGACCTGCATATCCGCAGGCGCCGCAGCCGGGTTATTCTCCGTCTTACACGCAGCAGGCTTATCAGCCGGCAGCGCCCACATATCCACAGCAGGCAGCGACGGGATACCCGCAGCCGCAGCCTTCCTTTGCGCAGAGCTATCAGCCGCAGACACCTCCGGCTTACACGCCGGAATTCGGATGGATTCCACAGCCTGCACCGAATTATCAGCAACCGGCACCTTCCATGTATCCACAGCAGACAGAACGTGGAGCCGGACAGCCGATGTATCAACCTGCAGGACAGGGATATGCACAGCAAGGTTATCCATCAGGTCAACCGCAGCAACACCAACAAGCCTATCCGGTCGATCAACAACAGGCGCCGCAGGGTTATCGTCCGGCGCAGCAGATGTATCAACCGGCCGCATCGCCGTATACACAACCATCGCAACAGGGTTATCCTTCGGGTCAGCCGCAGCAAGTTGCCCAGGGCTATCCGTCGACCCAACAGCCGTCACAGCAGGCTTATGCGCAGCAATCATCGCAGCAGGGTTACCCGTCGGCGCAACAACAGCAACAAGGTTATCCGTCGGGTCAACAGGCATATCAGCCGGCCCGTCAACAGAAAGAAAAAACGGAAGCTGAACCTTTTGACACTTCAGAATTTTCCTGGAATGTGTACGACTTTCCAAAGCCCAAGATTCCCCGAGATATTCCTATCAAGTGGCCCGAATACGATTATACAAGTCCCGCACCCTCGACGTTTCCGACGCCGGACAGCAGAATTCAGGCAGCGATTGCCAATAAGCAACCCGTCGTGATGGTCAGTCCGGACGCCACCGAAGGTTTCGTAGCCGTTCCCGACCAGCGGGAAACAGCATGGAAAGAGCCTCTGGACGAAAGCACCCGGAGAAACGAGCAATTCTTTACGTTCCAAACGAAGAACGAAGAATTTCAACGCCTTTTAGATAGGGAATACCAAAAGTTGCAAGGCCGTCAAAAGGGAGAGGCTTATCGGGAAGAAGCTTTCAACATGCCGCAGGAAGATTTTCAGGCACAGAGAAACGCACAGCTTCAGGCCGGAATGCAGCCGCCAAGAACGATGCAAGGTTTTGCTCCTTCGCCCATGTATCAGCAGGGACAGCAGCAAACTCCATATAATATGCAGCAATTTCAGTCGCAGCAGCCGTACGGCGGACAGTCGCCGATGCAGCAGTCCGCGTCGGGACAATACATGCCCTCCTCTTCTGCATATAGGCACGAAAGCATCACAGAATTTGAGCGCATGTTGATGGATAACACAAAGGATGCCGACTTTATAACAGGCGACACCCTTCCCATCAATCTTGAAAAAATACAGGAAGAAGTTCGCGCGCAGGAAGCCGCTCGTTTAAAGCAACACGAAGGAGCCTACGAAGAACAGCAAAATAAACAGCGCCAGGCTGAACAGGAAGCCAGATCCTCGGCCCTCTCCTCGGAAATGGAACGCCTGGCAACAGAACATCGTCAAGCCGAATCCATGAACGAGCAACACTTGGCAACAGAACAGCGCCAAGCCGAATCCATAAACGAGCAACACTTGGCAACAGAACAACAGCAAGCCAAATCCATGAACGAGGAACGGCTTGCCGCCATGGCAAAAGCCAGGGAAGAATATTTCCGGACCATCAGCGGATTGGCCGATTATCCAACTTCTTCCGGCACGATCAACCCTTCGTTGCCTGCAGCAGAACAAGCTGTGGCGGCGCCGGAAGGCGGGGCCCAAGGGAAAGATCAGGTTTCCGTGGCATCGGAAGGTCAGGCCCAGAATAAAGATCAAACTGTCGCAGCGCCGGAAACCGATGCAGCAACGAAAGATCATACCGCTGCAGCGTTCGAAGCTCAAATTGCAGCGAGAGAACACAATGTTTCTGCGCCCGAAGTTCGGATTACAGAGGCCGGACAGGCTGTCGTCGTCTCTAAACTCCCGGTCCAGGAAGAAGCCCCGATTGCCGTGGCGCCGCAAGTCCAGGCTCAGGGAAAAGATCATGCCGCAGCGGCATTTGACGCCTCGGAGCATGCAAGAATAGAAGGCCGCGAACAAACCGCAAGGCCCGAAGATAAAAGAACGAAAGCCAGCCTGGAAACCACTTCTTTGGAAAGGCCGATCGAAGAGCTCTTTGCTCCGATCGAAGAAGACATAAAGGCATCCGGCAAAAAAGGCGGCGCTAAAAAGCATCATGTGTTTGGAAAGCTCGTTCTGATTATCCTTTTGGTTCTTGCGTTGGCAGAGTTAACGCTTTTCGGTATGAAAAACTTGATTCCGGATAACGATTTAACGCTGAAAGGCACAGAGATCGAGCAAAATGTCATCGGCACTTTGTCGGGCTTTGGCGAATCGATCGGCGAATTTGTCACCAACACCTTGGAAAAGCTTGGATTGGCGAAGGCCGAAGAGGAAATGCCCGAGGGAGAAACACCGGAAGAACAGGAACCCGTGTTGGATTTAGGGGCGATTGTAACTGAGTATAACGAGAATATTAAGTCGATCACGGAAAGTCCCACGCTCGTTTACAGCGGCACCGTCACCTACGAAATAGATGGATTGGGCGAAATGGCTGTTGTGGAGGATCTGGAGATAAAAGAAGCGATTTATGGCTGCCTGATATCCTTTAATTCCAAGTGGGTCGACTATGTAAACGGCGGAGAAGACGACAGCTGCCTCGACCTTCTTAAGGCAGATGGTGCAGCGTACCGCAGTGCCCTCAATTTCTCTAAAATAGGAGAAATAGAAGAAGAATTTCAATCGCTGATGCTTGGCGAAGTGCGAATGTCGGACACTGCGTATTACATTTTCGCAAGGGAAATGATAGCCGTTACAGAAGATGGGAAGACCAGAACGAAATCCTATTCCTGGATTTATCAGATGGAGGATGTGGCCGGAGAAATGAAAATCGTGGACTACACCCCGTTTTAATCAATAAGATTTCAGAAGACATACCGGTTTTACAAAGGGGAAAGGGAAGAGAATATGGAAAAACAAAAGAGAGGCGGCAAAGCGAGATTCATTTTTATCGGGTTGATAATTTTGATCGGCTTGCTGTATAAAATGACAGACTTTATCATAGATTACCTGTGGTTTGGAGAGGTGGGCTATACCTCGGTTTTCTTGACGGAAATAGGAACAAAGGTCAAATTGGGGATCCCTTTATTCCTTATTTTGACGGTACTTGGTTACATTTTCCTTTCTATTTTAAAGAGGAATTTCTTAAAGAACGCAGAGATGGAATTGGTGGACCAGGAATCGGAGAAGACGCTTCGCAAGATCGTGGTCATTTTGTCTTGTGTTTTTGGCGCAGTGCTTTCCGTCACGACAATTTCCGCGCTGTGGTTTCAGATCCTGCAGTTTATTAATTCTACCGCCTTTAATGCGGCGGATCCGCTTTTCGGGATGGACATCGGTTTCTACATGTTTAAGCTGGAATTTTTGACCGCTTTAAACGGAGCCGCCATCAATATGTTGATTACTCTGCTTGGCGTTACACTCCTGTTCTATGTGTTGATGATCAGCTTTACAAAGGCCAAGGGAGCAAGCGTCCCTGCGGAAGAAGAAGCGGATACTTATAATTACGACATTCCCGGAGAAGGCGCTACCGTAGAAGACCGGCCGCAAAATCTTGGGGATCTTTTCGAAGGATTTTTCAAAAAACAAACGGGCAAAAAAAGGCATATCGACCCCAAAGAAAAACGCCTGAGTAAAATCTTGATCACAGTTGCTTCTACGCAGCTTACCGTCATCAGCGTCCTTCTCTTTGCAGGCATCGGCGTCAGCTGTTACCTTCGCCAGTACAATTTGCTCTACAGCGGCACAGGTGTTGCGTACGGAGCAGGTTACACCGATATCAACGTTACGCTTTTGGTCTATCGTATCCTGATGGTCCTTTCGGCCGTAGCTGCCGTTACGTTCTCTCTGGGTATCAGAAAGCGCAAAATTAAACTGGCGCTCGTCGTTCCCGCTTTAATGGTGCTTGTCAGCCTGATCGGCGGCGGCGCGGTAGGCCTTGTTCAAAACCTCGTGGTTTCCCCCGACGAAATCAACAAGGAAAGCGAATACCTGCAGAACAACATCACGTACACCCGCATGGCATATGATCTCCAGGATATTGCCGTTTCGGATTTCGCGGCGGACAACAAGCTCACCAAGATCGATGTTCTTAAGAACATGGACACGTTTTCCAATATCCGGATCAACGACTTTGACCCTGCCGAAAGATTTTACAATCAGACACAGTCCATCCGTACGTACTACACGTTCAACGACGTGGATGTGGATCGATATTATGTGAACGGAGAATATACGCAAGTCTTCCTGTCTGCCAGAGAAATCGACCAGGAAAAGATCGAGGATCAGTGGCTGATACGTCATTTAAAGTATACGCACGGTTACGGCGTCACGCTTTCCAGAGTGGACCGCGTTACGAGCAGCGGACAGCCGGATATGTTGATCGACAGCATTCCGCCGGTTTCGGATGTGCCGGAAATAAGTATCGAAAGACCTGAGATATACTTCGGTGAATCCACGCAGGACTACATCATTACAGGTACCAGCGAAGCGGAGTTTGACTATCCGAGCGGCGAAAGCAACGCGTATAACTTTTACGAAGGGGACGCGGGAATCGAACTGGGACTTTTTAATCGCATGATGTTTGCTATCCGGGAGAGAAGTTTGAAAATTCTTGTTTCTTCTAACATCACCAGAGATTCGAAGATTTTAATTTATCGCAATATCGTGGAAAGGGTTCAGAAAATCGCGCCTTTCCTTGCCTACGACGACGATCCGTATGTGGTTACTGTTGACGGTCAAATCTATTGGATGATGGACGCTTACACTATGAGTTCCTACTACCCGTATTCCGAACCTTGGTCGGATGAAAGCGATATGAACTACATCCGCAATTCCGTCAAAATCGTGGTGAATGCCTTCGACGGCAGCGTGGATTTCTATATTGCAGACGATCAGGATCCCATTGTTTTGACGTTGGCAAAGATTTATCCAGATCTCTTTAAGAGTTTCGCGGATATGCCAGAATCCCTGAAGGCGCACGTGCATTACCCCAACGCGCTCTTTAACATTCAGGCCGACGTCTACAAAAAGTATCACATGACCGACGTGGAAGTCTTCTATCAAAACGAGGATCTTTGGTCGATTTCCAACGAAACATACGGCCAGGCAGAACAAGAGATGACCCCGAATTACTTTATCATGAGACTTCCGGGAGAAACCACTGCTGAATTCATCAACTCCATTCCGTATACCCCCAGCGGCAAATCGAATATGACCGGGTTGCTGGTCGCCAGGAATGACGGCGAAAATTACGGTGAGCTGATCCTATATCGTTTATCAAAAGATCGCATCATTTATGGTCCTGCTCAGGTGGAAGCGCAGATTAACCAGGACGTGGAGATTTCCAAAGAATTTTCCCTCTGGAACAATTCCGGTTCTACTTATTCGAGAGGCAACATATTTGTGTTCCCGGTAGAAGGCTCCCTGCTTTACGTTGAGCCGGTATACTTGGAAGCTTCTCAGGGAAGCCTGCCGGAAGTAAAGAGAGTTGTCGTTTACTACGGCGAAAAGATTGCGTACGAGGCCACACTGGCAGAAGCGCTGAGCACTTTGTTCGGCGAGGGCGCCGGCGATCCGTTGAATGCTGATAATCCTGTGGAAGCAGGAAACGCTGCTGCGGCTATTTTGGAAGCCGGCGGTGTGCTGCCTCCTGTTACTCCGGGCGAAACCGGTGGAGAAACGGGCGGCGAAACAGGAACAACCGATATCGATCAACTCGCAGCTCTGGCAAACGAAGCTTACGAAAATGCTCTGGCCGCCCAGAAACAGGGCGATTGGGCCGGATATGGTCAATACATGGAGAAGTTGCAGCAATATTTGGACCAGATGGTCCAATGATGCAGACAACTGGATAAAACGTGCCTTGACAAATCGTTTGGGAAGAGTAAAATAAACAATGTATTTTTAAGCGCTGTTAACTGGCAAGCCGCACCGCGGAAGACGTAAATGTCGTCCCTTCCGTGGCGCGGCTTTGTTGATTGGTGGCGTGCGCAATAGATTATCCCCGAAAGGAGGAAGTAAAAATGTTAGAAAACATGATATTCTGTTTACCGGCAAGCAAACACAAGGAGGCTGAAATTCGACAGTGTCTCCAAGCGCATCCAGAAATAAGATACGTTTCACTGTGCGGACTGGACATCGTAGGCGACGATACAGACGAGAAGATTCCCATAGAAAACATGTTGGACGACGTGGGACACTTTCTTTCTTTCGGTGTACAGACCGATGGTTCTTCGGTATTCTTACCAAAGATCGCGGAAATAAACAATGCAAGGGTGGACATTTTACCCGACCTATCCGTCAACTGGTATGTGGATTACAACTACCAGAACATCGACGAAGCGACGGGGCTGCCGATGGGCACGCTTCGGATTCCTTCCTATCTTGTCCATAACGACAAAGCAGAAGTGGGATCTAGGATCATCCTTCGCGACGCCATCAAGGTTTTCAAAACCGGGCTCATGAATTTATTGAAAGAGAATCCCTATGTCTTCGAATATCTGCCGTTTGACAGCATCGACGACATTGCGGAAATTAAGCTGACTTCGGCCACCGAACTTGAATTTTATGTTAAGACACCCGACGATGTGGCCGATAAAGACAGACTGCACACGTCCCAGGAACTGAAAGAGCAGTATTGGAAGAGAACGCTGGGTCTTGTTCGTACCGCTTTGGAGCGCACGCTGATTGTTTTGAACCGCTATGGTTTTGAAATTGAAATGGCGCACAAAGAAGTGGGCGGCGTTAAGCCTAAGCTGATGCATGACGGCGACTTCGACCACATCATGGAGCAGCTGGAAATCGACTGGAAGTACTCCGATCCCATGCAGGCTGCGGACAACGACAAGCAGGTCCGTTATATTGTAAAGGACATCTTCCGCAACCACGGCCTGGACGTAACGTTTATGGCCAAGCCGATAGAAGGTGTTGCCGGCAGCGGCAAGCACACGCATATCGGTGTTGCGGTATTGCTCAAGGACGGAAGACTCATCAACCTGTTTACGGCAAAAGATGTACACAAAGATTATTTGAGCCCCATTGGCTATGCTTGCTTGATGGGCCTTCTTAAGAATTACGAGATTATCAGCCCGCTTGCAAACTGCACCAACGATGCTTATAACCGTTTGAAACCCGGTTTCGAAGCGCCCGTCAGTGTCGTCACAAGCCTTGGTCACACCGTGGAAGCCCCTTCCAGAAACCGTACGATTTTAGTGGGCTTGATCAGAGACATGCGAAATCTTATGGCCACACGCTTCGAGCTTCGCTCTCCAAACCCCAAGAGCAATACCCATCTGGTGCTTTCTGCGGTTTATATGTCCATGCTGGACGGACTTCGCGCCGCGCTCGAAAACGGAAAAACACCGGCCGACCTGTTCCAATCTCTTACGAAAGAGTATGGAGAAGAAGACTTTTATCTTGAAAAAGACAGGGTTTACCGCACAGAGAAGAATATCTTCGACGATTACTCTCAGGAAGAAAGAGAAAAGTATTTCGGCAAAGCGCCGGCTACTGTCTGGGAAGCGCTCAAGGGCTTTGATCTTTATCCCGAAAAGGCCAATTTGCTGTTTACCGGCAACATGATGGAGCCTATCGACTTGGAATCCTATAAGATTGCGGTTTTGTCGCAGTGGGCTACCGAGCTTCACAACAGAATTATTCCCGGCATGCGCAAGAGCGTCCGAGAGTGCGAGAAGTGCCACGATTCCTTGGACTGTGCAGATATCGACGAAGTGCGCTGGAGAAAAATCCGGTCGCTCCGAAAAGAGATCAGCCAGGATGCCACGGAAAAGACGAGTCTTCTTACAAAGTTGTCAAACGCTCTGGATACAGCAGATTACAACACAGCGTCAGACCTGCAAAAACTGGCGCAGGAAAAAGTCGCTGAATTGGAAGCCTTGTATTCCGAATATAAAAAGAATTTGCTTTAGGAGGATAAAATGCCTTTACCTCTGGCTGTAGGCGACAAAGTGCAGATGAAAAAGAAGCATCCCTGCGGTGGGGACAAGTTTACACTGCAGCGTGTCGGCGCCGATTGCCGGGCTTCCTGCGACACTTGCGGCGCCCAAATTTGGATGAAAAGGCAGGAATTCGAAAAGAAAGTCAAGAAAATCGAAAAGAATCATGAATAAGGATTGAAAAAGGTGCGGCCCCCGCGGGGATCGCACCTTTTTTCGCAATGACGTTCGACAACGCCCCTAATCCGCACTTCTTTTATAACAAGCCTGTTTACAGTAGCCATTCCGCATTTTTTACAGTAAACCTGTTTTCAGCAGCCATTCCGCACTTTTTACATCTTGATCGAACAGGCGCTTCAACGCCTTTTGGAAAGGTGGCGGCAGTTCCTTGGATTTCTTCCGGCCATCCTCTGCCGGCGCTTCCTGTTTCTTTAGGAACTCTGCAATATAGATAAGAATTGCCCGTTTGCTCAGATGGCTGATATTTTCGATATTTCTTTCCATTTGAAGAATGGACAACTTCTTTAAGCCCTCTCGAAGGTCGACAAGATTCTTATCTTCCGTCGTCGCATATTCGCTGAGCGCACTCTTGAGTTTGCCAAGGAACGTCTCCTGCGTGTAGATAATTTCAGGATCCAAGCCAAAAGCCATTCCTGCGTATTCCGCAGCCTTGATATTTCTAAGGTCCATTTGCCCCTTTGCAAAAGCGTAACGGTAGCCGTCCATTACATGGAAAGCTTTTAACGTGTCCAAATAACCAAGCCGCATAATGTGCTTCGTATTTTCTTTATCGAAAATCAGAAACGATCCCAAATCCCAGTAGCACTGAACCAATGTAAGGCGGTCCTTTGCGATCTCTAAATCCTTTTCCCGAAGTTTTCCCACCGCAGCCAGATTGACGGCGATGATTTTCCCGGCACCTTTTTCCAAAGCTAAAGAGACGGGCATAAAGTCGTAAAACGCACCGTCTAAAAACTTTTCGTCGTGTATTTCGTAGGGCGTAACCGCAGGAAAACACGAGCTGCTGGCTAAGATATAATCCAGCATTTCGCCCTCCGGCATATCCTCTTTCCAAAGATAAACAGGTTCCATGGAAGGAAATTTTACCGTTACGATGCCAAAATCGACGGGGGAATTCCGCACTTTTTCCTCGTTGATGTTTTCGCGGAGAATGTCTTTGATCGTGGTGAACTTGACGCCTTTGTTTTCCACCACATGGGCATAGTCAAACACCATGTCTGTTTCCAGCTTGTTCCACAGAGCTTCTGCGGCGTCGTAGGTGTTTTGAGCGACGGCGGCGGCGTTCATGGCGCCGATGGACGTACCCACGGCGATGTCGATTTTTATGCCAAGTTCCCGCAGAGCACGCCAGACGCCCACCTGATAGGCGCCCCTTGAGCCGCCGCCGGAAAGCACCAGGGCGGTTTTATCGGAAATGGTATCCGCCACCGTCATTGGCGTTTGCGGAGGACGAACTTTTCTGACCAGAGTTTCGATGGCTATTTTATGTTTAGGCATTCTCTAAGCACCTCCCCGATGGGATCGTGTATCACAAGATCCGCGTTCTTGTCCATGTCGGTCGTGGATTTATTGATTAAAACCAGCTTGTCGCCGGAAAAATATTGAATAAAAGCAGCTGCGGGGTAGACGACCAACGAAGTGCCTCCGATAATTAGCACATCGGCGTTCATAATGGCCGCGATGGATTCCTGGATGCAGTCGTTGTCGAGCATTTCTCCGTAAAGAACGACGTCCGGCTTTATGATCCCGCCGCATTTTTCGCACTTGGGCACACGGTTTTCGCAGTGATGTTCGCTCAGAATGTAGGACAAGTCGTAATGCTCTCCGCACGTAAGGCACGTATTCCTTTGAATGGAACCGTGGAATTCGAAGACATTTTTACTGCCGGCCGCCTGGTGGAGACCGTCAACATTTTGCGTGATGACTGCAGAGAGCTTTCCCTGCTGCTCCAACTTGGCCAGCGCCAGATGAGCTTTATTGGGCTTGGCATAACAAGCGACGAGGTTCTTTTTATAGTAATCAAAGAAAGTTTCAGTGTGACACTTAAAGAAATCTCCGGAAAGCATGTCCTCGGGTCGATATCCGAATTCCGACTGCGCGCTGTACAGTCCTTTTCCCGAACGAAAATCCGGGATCCCGCTCTCGGTCGATACTCCGGCGCCCCCAAAAAAGACGATGTTGTCTGCATTGTTTATAATCTCTTTCAGTTCTTCGTACATCGCGCGGTCCCCTTTCTGCCTTTTATTATACATTATTCTATTATAATACATCTTTTTGCATAAAAAGTAACAGAACAAAGTTGTTGAACATATGTTCTTTTGGATATATAATATTTGTATGGAAAATTTCGATCTCATCATGGGAAAACTAAAGATCTTGACGGATGCCGCGAAGTACGACGTTTCCTGCTCCAGCTCCGGTCACGAACGCCGGGGTAAAGACGGCCATATCGGCAGTGCGGCCGCCATGGGGATTTGTCATTCCTGGACAGCGGACGGCCGCTGTATTTCCCTGCTCAAGGTCCTTTACACGAACCGCTGTGTTTACGACTGCGAATACTGCGTCAACCGGCGGTCTGCAGACGTGGAGAGGGCAGCGTTTACACCCAAGGAACTTTCCGACCTTACCATGGAGTTTTACCGCCGAAATTATATAGAAGGCCTTTTCTTAAGCTCTGCCGTGGACGGCTCTCCGGACAAAACCGCAGAGGAAATTTGCGAGGCGCTTCGCATGCTGCGCGAAGATTGCGGCTTTCTGGGTTATATTCACGCGAAAATCATTCCAGGTGTTTCTCCCGAATTGGTGCAGCGAATCGGATTTCTTGCAGACAGGCTGAGCGTCAACATCGAGCTTCCCACAAGGGAAGGCTTGGAACGGCTGGCCCCGCAGAAAAAGGCAGAAGGCATTTTAAAACCCATGCGGCAGATCACCGATACGATGGCTGAACAAAAAGCGCTCGTGGGCGCAGGGAACAAGTATTCCCACTATCGTTACAGGGCGCCCGTACTGGAAGAAAAAGCGGGCAGCAGCTATTTGTCGGGCGAAGGGGACAACAGTCTTACGACGCAGCAATTGATTTATCAAGGCGCCGGCGCCAATCTTACACTGCGTCAACAGGATGCACGCATGGTCACGAAAAAAGATCGATTTTCTCCTGCGGGACAGACAACACAACTGATGGTCGGAGCGACAGACGACAGCGACCTTCAGATTCTCGCGCTGTCCCACAGCATGTATAAGAAATTTTTTATGCGCAGGGTGTATTTCAGCGCCTATATTCCTCTTATGGACTCTCCCCTTCTTCCTGCCGTGGGAAGCACGGTTCCTCTGGCCAGAGAGCACAGGCTTTATCAGGCGGATTGGCTGATGCGGTTTTACGGTTTCACGGCGGACGAGATCGTGGACAAGTCCAATCCGAATCTGGATTTGGAAATGGATCCCAAAGTTTCCTGGGCGCTAAGGCATTTGGAGCTTTTCCCGATGGAAATCAACAGGGTGTCGGCGGAGGAGCTTCTGCGGATTCCCGGTGTCGGCAACATTTCTGCCGTTCGAATTCTCCGGCAGCGGAAGCTCTCCCCTTTAAGCTACGACGATTTAAAGCGGGTGGGCGTCGTGCTAAAGAGGGCGAAGTATTTCATTACGGTCAACGGGAAATACTTCGGCTCCGCCGTAAAAGAGCAGCAGCTTCGGGAGCATCTCTTAATGCAGACGGGCGGCATTCAACTGGACATGCTGAGCGATACGTCCCGCTTGTTAAAAGGATAAAAAATGGAATACGTTTACGACGGAACGTTCGACGGCCTTCTCTGCTGCCTCTACGCGCACCTTTACGACGAGGCCGCAGAGGCGATACTGCCCGAAAAAAATGCGGGGCAGTACAGCCTGTCTGCTCGGCGGGCCGTTCTTACCGACCAGACGAAGGCCGACAAAGTCGCCTCCGCCATA
The DNA here is from genome assembly GCA_964608965.1 of uncultured Oscillospiraceae bacterium. GTDB lineage: Bacteria > Bacillota > Clostridia > Peptostreptococcales > Anaerovoracaceae > UBA10908. The sequence continues at coordinate 138,887 of CAZSPZ010000002.1, forward strand.
GAAAATAAAATTTCTCCCGCTTCTCTTCGGCGCTGTTACAGAGCGTTTCTTTCCAATATTCCCGGAGCGGAAATGGATATCCTGACCTACGCTTTCTACGGTTTTAAAATCGGAAAAGACGTGGATTATTTGCATGGGGATCCTATTGTCCGCAGAATGGACGAACTGAACCATAAAGTAAACCGCGAAATCGAAAGGATCATGGGCATGCTCCGCTTTAACGCCGTGTACGATGAAAACGGAGCCGAAGTGCTGTATGGAAACTTCGGACCCGACTCGGACCTGATTCAGCTTGTTATGCCCCATTTTCTGAATCGCTACAGGCGCGAACCCTTTGTCATACACGATATAAACCGCGAAAAAGCAGGGTTCGCGGCGGGCGGGCGCTGGGTGATGCGTCCGTTATCCCGCGACTTTGCGCCCGAGTTTACCCCCTCCGAACAGGAGTATCAGTCCTTGTGGAAGCAGTACTTCAAAACTGCCGCGATAAAAGAGCGGATCAATCCGCGCTGCCAGAAAAACTTTATGCCCAAAAGATATTGGCAGTACTTAGTGGAAAATCCGGAAGAAAAGTAGCACAGGATATGGTACAATAAAACGATATAAACGGAGGTTTTATTTTGAATATTTTAGTTGCAAACGACGACGGCATTCATCGCCGCGGTATACAAGAACTCGTAGCTGCTCTTTCGGGAATCGAGGGCGCCAAAATTTATGTTTTCGCCCCCGACAGAGAGCGCACAGCAGCGGGACACGGAATCACCATGCGGGATTCCCTTTACATAGAGCCTTGGAACATGGACGATTACCCCGGCGCGGTGGAAGCTTTTTCCTGCTCGGGAACGCCGGCCGACTGCGTTAAAGTGGGAATGGCGCTTCTTAAACAAAGAGGGATTATTGTCGATTTAGTCTGCGGAGGAATCAACCACGGCTCCAATCTGGGCACCGATGTATATTATTCGGGGACGATCGCCTGCGCCATGGAAGGCCGCCTTCTGGGCGTTCCGGCCATCGCTTTTTCTTTGTGCTCCCACGAGTGCACGCACTTCGAGATTTTTAAGGATTTAGTCCCGCAAATCGTCATGAAATCCCTGGGAAAAATTCCTTCCGATACGATATTAAACGTCAATGTGCCCGACATCCCGCAGGAAGAGCTGTCCGGGATATTGGTGACAGGTATGGGACCAAAAGATTACACCGACGTGTATTACCCGGTGCAGGAAACGTCAAAAGGAATATATTACGAATATAAGAGCAGCGACGTATACTATCCCAATGCAGGGCTTTCCTGGGATGTGGGCGGTTATCAGGAAAAATACGTCACCATCGTACCAATCACCGTGTCCATGACACGGGCAGACAATTTAGACCTTATCAAGTCTTGGGGCATAAAATTATGATCAATAAATTCAATTCGTTCGGAGAACTTTTCACCTTGGATTCCAAAGACATGTCAATGCCTTACTTCCGCGCAAATCCGAACAGATGCACCAGCCAGGGCTTTGCTTCCCTTTGCATGTGGGAAGGGAATCGCTATAAAATCATAGACGGCTACCTCTGCATTGTAAGCACAGGATGGTTTGGCCAGGAATACCACGGCCCCTATATGTTCCCGCCGCTTTCTTTAGACGGAAAATACGACGCCGTCAAGCTTCGGGAGTTGATTTTCAACCTGAAGGATCAAACGTGCGGAGAAGGGGAAAACTTTACGATTTTCGGCGTTCCCGAAGTGCACCTTTCGCTCTACAACGAAGCGATGGAAGGATTTGCCGTGGCAATCCCGGATGAAAACGACTGGGATTACATTTATGACAGAACCGATTTGGAGAATTTGTCCGGCCGCAAATACGCAAAAAAAAGAAATCATCTGAACTACTTCTTGTCCAACTGGGACTATACATACGAAGAAATCACGCCGGCTCATGTAGAAGAACTGACGGCCGTCACCGATGAATTTATGAAAAGAAAAGCCGAGACAAACGAGAACGATTTTCTCGTTCAGCAGGAAGGCAGAATCATTAAGCGCACCCTCCCCGAATACGAGAAATATGGGCTGTTCGGTGGGTTGATCAGAATAGACGGAAAAGTAAAAGCGTTTACCATGGCAAGCAGGCATACCGCCGATTCGGTGGATGTGTGCATCGAGAAGGCAGACCCTGCCTATAGAGGGCTTTATCAGGCAATCAACAAAGACTTTGCAAAAACTCTTCCGCCCGAAATTCTCTACATCAACAGAGAAGAGGATATGGGGCTTCCGACGCTTCGGCAGACAAAGCAGTCGTATTTCCCAAGCCGCATGTTTAAAGTTTATATCTATAGACTGTAGGCGGCCGGTTATTGAAAAAGAAGGGGCAAAGTAGTATAATAAGAACAGCCGTTTTTGAAGCGGCCTGAATGCGTTAAAACATATGTTTTATATTTTTTATGAAGTAATTGTAGGAGGTTTGTTTACATGAGAGAAGTTGTCATTGCCAGCGCGGCAAGAACCCCCATCGGTAATTACGGCGGTACGCTCAAAGATACAGCGGCCGTGGCATTAGGTGCAATTGCCGTCAAAGAAGCGATCAAAAGAGCGGGAATCGACCCTGCTATCATCGACGAAGTAATCTTAGGCTGCGTTTTGCAGGCCGGCCTTGGACAGAATGTGGCAAGACAGGTTTCTATGGCTGCCGGAATTCCCCAAGAGGTTCCTTCGCTTACCATCAACAAAGTATGCGGTTCCGGACTGCGTTCCGTAGGCCTTGCCGCTCAGATTATTAAAGCAGGAGATGCCGATATCATCGTTTGCGGCGGAACCGAAAGCATGAGCCTTGCTCCTTATACCGTTCCAACCGCTCGCTGGGGAGCAAGAATGAACAACCAGCAGCTCGTAGACGTTATGGTCAACGACGGACTTTGGGACGCTTTCAACAACTACCACATGGGCGTTACAGCCGAAAACATTGTGGAACAATGGCAGCTTACAAGAGAAGAACAGGACAAGTTTGCCTGCGATTCTCAGCAGAAGGCGGAAGCCGCAATCAAAGCCGGAAAATTCAAGGACGAAATCGTTCCCGTGGAAATTCCGCAAAGAAAAGGCGATCCCCTCGTGTTCGATACCGACGAATATCCTAAGTTTGGCGCAAGCATGGAGAAGATGGCTTCCCTTAAACCTGCGTTTAAGCGTGACGGCGGTTCGGTTACGGCAGCTAACGCATCCGGACTTAACGACAGTGCGGCAGCTTTGATTGTCATGAGCAAAGAAAAGGCAGACGAACTTGGAATCACACCGCTTTGCACCATCAAATCCTATGCATCCGCAGGCGTAGATCCCAAAATCATGGGAATCGGACCTGTTCCCGCTTCCACGAAAGCATTGGCAAAAGCCGGCTTAAGTATAGGCGATATGGATTTGATCGAAGCAAACGAAGCCTTTGCGGCGCAGTCTGTGGCTGTGGGCAAAGAACTTGGAATCGATCCTGCGAAGCTGAATGTAAATGGCGGAGCGATCGCTCTTGGCCATCCCATCGGCGCATCCGGAGCAAGAATTCTGATCACATTGATTTACGAAATGAAAAAACGCGGAAGCAAACACGGCCTTGCCACACTGTGCATCGGCGGCGGCCAGGGCACAGCTTTAATCGTCGAGATGTAAGCGTATAAGAACCCAAAATGAATGGGGCCTGTCTGCCGACGATTGGAGGCCGGCGGGCCCTTTTAGTCAATTAGCAAGAGCCGACAGGCTCTTTTATCCGATAATCAAAGACAGGCGAGCCTTGTACGCCAACAATTTTAAGCCGTCGGGCTCCGTAAAGGAACTATGCAACACCGCGAAGAAAAGGCTTATGCCAAAATTAACTTGATACTCAACGTGCTTGGGAAGAGGCCGGATGGTTTTCACGAAGTGGAAACTGTTATGCAGGCTTTGGATTTTTATGACCGGGTGCGCGTGGGCTGGGAACCCGGAGAGGTCGGACTTCGGGGAAGTCTGTATCGGTGCGAAGAGCATCCGATGGAGCTTTCCATTGAAATAAGGACGAACTCCCCAGCTCTTTCCACGGAATCAGACAATCTTGTTTATAAAGCAGCTTTGCTGATGCACGATACCTTCCACAGCGACTGTGTGGATAGAATTACCATCGACATCGACAAGAAACTTCCCATTGCCGCCGGCCTTGCCGGAGGCAGCGCAGATGCCGCCGCCGTGATGAAAGGGTTGGCAGAGCTTTGGGGAATATGGGACGAAAAGCAAGACGAAATAGCGGAGGTTTCCGGAAAAATCGGATCCGATGTGCCGTTCTGCGTGCTTGTCCAGGCAGGAAAAACAGCCTGCATCGCAACGGGAACCGGCACACAGCTTCAGCCGACAGCGCCGATCGATTGCAAGGTTTTGATTACCACACCCCGCTTCAGCGTTCCCACAAAGGACGTATACGGCGGATTGACCGAAGAAGATTATCAGCATCGCTTCGATACCGCAGCCTTTCTGGGGCATGCGCAATCAGGAAATTGGAAGGAAGCAACCCCGCACATGGGAAACCATCTGCAGGCTTCGACGCTCAGGCTTTTCCCTGAAACGGAAAAAAGCATAGAATGGGTTCGGGCGCAGAAAAATCCGATGGCTGTGCAGGTCAGCGGCAGCGGTCCCACCGTGTTTGGATTGTATCCCCACGGCTCGGAACTGGAACGCATGTGCGTGCACCACGGACCGAATCCTGACACTTTCTTCGTTTCGACATTGCTGTAGACCCACTGAACGCCAGGGGCTGCTTATCCGGTAAAATAAACGGGTTTGCGGCCCCTTTGTTATATTCACGAATTCTTCATTCAAAAAAACACCCAAATGTGTTAGAATATTTAGATAATAACAGGAAAGGAGGCATCGGAATTTGGAAAAGAATTATGATAAAGTTCTGGTACTTTTCAGGACTTGGCTGGAAAAATCCAAAGCAGAAAGCGAAGTGCACAAAGAACTGCAGGCGCTGAAACAGAAACTGAATACAGAAAAAAAACAGGAAGCGCTGGATGAAATTTACGATGCGTTCTATAAAGAGCTGGAATTCGGAACCGGAGGTCTTCGGGGAATCCTTGGCGCCGGCACAAACCGCATGAATATTTACAGTGTGGGAAAAGCGACGCAGGGTCTTGCCGATTATATTTTGATCCACGACCGGAAGAATCCTTCCATCGCGATTTCTTACGACTCCAGAAATAATTCGAAGCTTTTTGCGGAAGCTGCTGCCCGCATCATGTCGGAAAACGGAATCACCGTTCACCTTTATTCCGAACTTTCCCCTACGCCGATGCTTTCCTACGCCGTTCGCTATTTTAATGCGTCTGCTGGAATTATGGTAACAGCCAGTCACAATGCTGCGGTATACAACGGGTACAAGGTTTATAACGACGAAGGCTGTCAAATGACCATAGAAGCTGCCGACGAAGTGCTCGGATACATAGAGAAGACCGATACGTTTGACGGTGTCGGAAAACATGCCGCGAACCCGGCCCCCATTCACTTGATTGAAAAAAGCGTCGAAGACGAATATATAAAGGAAGTTTTAAAGGCCGGTGTCCCCACGGACTGCTCAAATTTAGAAGTGGTGTACACACCTTTGAACGGAAGCGGACTAAAACCCGTCACGAGGATTTTATCGGAAATCGCCGTGGGCAAAGTCCATGTCGTAAAGAACCAGGAGAAACCCGACGGCAACTTCCCGACTTGTCCCCTTCCAAACCCCGAGAAAAAAGAAGCGCTGGAGCAAGGTTTAAAGCTCTGCAAAGCTTTGGAGATGCCGGACCTTCTTTTGGCGACGGATCCTGATTGCGATCGGATCGGCATTGCGGTTCGCGTGGAAAACAAGAACGGCCGGAGGGATAAGTTCTCCGGGGAAGCCGATTCCGAAGCTCTAGGCAATCCGCTGGAAGAAAGCGAAATCGGAGCTGAGTATAAACTTCTCTCCGGAAACGAAGTGGGTGTGCTCCTTTTGGATTTTCTCTGCAAGCAAAAGAAAAGGCCCGACAATCCTATCGCCATCAAGACAATCGTCACCAGCAATATGGCCAAAGACATCTGCGCCGAATACGGCATAGAAATGAAAGAGGTCCTTACCGGCTTCAAATTTATAGGCGAAATCATCGGCTTTTTAGAACGGGAAGGACAGCAAGATCGTTTCTTCTTCGGCTTCGAGGAAAGTTACGGCTACCTGTCGGGAGCTTATGTCCGCGATAAGGATGCGGTGAACGGCGCCATGCTCATCGCGCAGATGGCTGCCTACTATAAAATGCAGGATCATACGCTTTGGGATCGCCTGATGCAGCTTTACGAAAGATACGGATATTATGTAGATGCTGTGGCGGAGTTTGCTTTCGAAGGGGAAGCCGGCATGCAGGCAATGGCAAGAATCATGGAAGCGCTCAGAAAAGAAGTTCCTTCGTTTTTTGCAGGAAGCCCCGTGGTTTCGACTGTGGACTATATGAACGATGCGACAGGCCTTCCAAAATCCGAAGTGCTTCGATACACGATGGAAAACGGTTCGGGACTGATCGTAAGACCCTCCGGCACCGAACCTAAATTAAAAGTGTATCTGTCTGCAAAAGAAGCGACAAAGCCGGAATCGCTGGACGTAATAGAAGAGATGAAATTGGAAATTTCCGCTTTCGTTGAAAGGTATCCATCATGAAAAATACGATTATCGCTGTGGACAAGAGCGGTTCCTACCGCCTCTACCTTACCATCGCAACAGAGCTGGCGGAAAAAGCGCGCAGCGTTCACAATACATCCCCCCTTGCAACGGCGGCTTTAGGCCGTGTGCTTACGGCGGCCGGCCTTATGGGCTTGATGCTGAAAGGAAAAAGGGATAAGCTTACCGTCCAATTTAAAGGAGACGGCCCCGCGGCAGAAGTCCTTGCGACAGCAGACGGCAGCGGCCGGGTTAAAGGATACATAGCCGACCCCGACGTGGATCTTCCTCTCAAGGAAAACGGCAAGCTGAATGTAGGCGGAGCCATCGGAAACGGTGTGCTGACTGTCATAAAAGACTTTGGCCTCAAAGAGCCCTACATCGGCCGGGTCAATTTAGTGTCCGGAGAAATCGCAGAGGATATTACGCAGTATTTTCTGACATCCGAGCAACAGGCATCCTCTGTGGCTTTAGGGGTAAAAATAGGACCCGATGGGCACGTGGCGGCCTGCGGAGGAATGATCATACAGGTGCTTCCCGGCGCCGACGAAGGGTGTCTGGACGCATTGGAAGTGATGATCGCTTCCATGGGGTCCATCACGTCTTTAGTCGAGCAGGCCGATAGCCCTTCCGCTTTGATGTCTCTTGTATTTGGCGCGATGCCGCCGGAATATCTGCCGGTCATACTGGAAGAAAGAAATATTGCGTGGCGCTGCAACTGCAGCCGCGAGCGAATGGAGCGCGCCTTGATATCCATCGGCGAAAAGGATCTTTCCTCGCTTCTGACAGAAGATAAAGGAGCGGAGCTGACTTGTCATTTCTGCTTAAAAGAATATCGTTTCAGCGAAGAAGAACTGAGCGCACTGCTTAAGGAGGCCGGTCGTGAATAAGAAAAGAATAGGGGTTATTTTCGGAGGAAAATCAGGGGAGCACGACGTTTCTCTTATGTCCGCCACTTCTGTGATCAAGGCCATTGACAAAGAGAAGTACGATGTAGTAATGTTTGGCATTACCAGAGAAGGTAAATGGCTTCTTTACGAGGGTCCCCTCGAAGCGATTATTCCGGGAGAATGGCAAAAGAAGGCCGAAGAAGATCTGGCAAAGAACCCGGAACATTACGACTTTGCGGTCATGGGCGGCTGCGGGAAAAAGCTGAAGTATATGATTGATTTCGCTCTCCCCATTTTGCACGGACCTAACGGCGAAGACGGCACGGTGCAAGGCCTTTTGGAACTGCTGGACCTGCCTTACGGCGGCTGCGGAGTTCTGGGTGCGGCAACGGCTATGGATAAAATCGTGGCGAAGAAAATATTCGCCGCCGAAGGGCTGCGGCAGGCAAAATACATTGCGCTGAACGCTAAGGATTTTGCCGGAGGGGCCGAAAAGATATGCGAGGCAGTAACCGGAGAACTGGGATATCCGGTTTTTGTGAAACCGGCGAACATGGGCTCCTCCGTGGGTATCACGAAAGTGGCCTGCGAAGCGCAACTTACAGAAGCGCTCAAAACCGCAGCGATTTATGACAATCGCATCGTAGTGGAAAAAGGCATTCACTGCAGAGAGCTGGAAACAGCAGTGCTGGGTAATTACGACATCACGTTGGGCGCCGTAGGGGAAATACTTCCGGCTGCGGAATATTATGATTACAAGTCCAAGTATTACGATGCCGCCAGCAAAATCTGCATTCCTGCGGATATATCCGAAGAAAAGAGAACGGAGCTGCAGGACATGGCAAAACGAGCGTATCTGGCCTTGGGTTGCCAGGGGTACGCCAGAGTGGATTTTCTGATGGACAGGGACACACAGGATATCTACATCAACGAGATCAATGCAATTCCGGGTTTTACCCATGCCAGCATGTTTCCGCTGCTCTGCATGGATATAGGGATGACCTACCCGGAAATAATAGAAAGGATAGTGGAGTTGGGATATGAAAGATATTATGCTAAAAATAACGGGGAAGACCATCACCCAGCAAAATGATCAAGAACAGCACGAGGATGTCGTGGAATTGACGACGGAAGGAAAGCTCTTTCGCAGGGGACAGACAACGTACGTATCGTATATGGAGAGCGAAATTTCCGGCTTGGAAGGTTGCAAGACTTCCCTGGTTATATCGAATGGGAAAGTCAAAATGAGACGAAGCGGAAAAGCGCTTGGCTTTGATACGGAAATAGAATTTGTAAAGGGCAAGCGGTTCGAGGGGCTTTACGATACACCTTTTGGATCCGTTGGCATGGAAGTTCTGACAAACAGTGTCTCCGGACTTTCTGCGGGGGAAGATGGCAAGAGCCGTCTTTCCATCGACTACAACATGAGTCTTCGCGGCCTGAGCGAATCGCGAAATAAATTGGATATAGAGATTATGTAAAGGGGAAAATATGTATAGAAAGAAAAACAAAAAAGTTGCGAGAGTGATAGCTTTGCTCGTGGCTGTTGCCATGTTGGTCATGACTTTCTTCTATGTGTTTGCCATGACCGGGTGGTTTGGCACCGCGATGGAAAAAGGAGGCTTTTGGGTAAGCGCCGCATCGTCTGTTTCTGCCGGCGAAATGAGCGATACCGTCACATTATCCCAAACCGACTACGATATGCTGTATGGCGCCACGTTCTACTATGGAGAAACACCGCTTAAATACAGAGCCGATGCGCTGGAAGAATTAATATTGGAAATCCAGGAATCATATAAGGACGAAATAAGCCTGGATACGCTGTTTACCGGCGTATACGAAGGCCTTTTTCAGTCTTTAAACGACCCTTGGAGCGTGTATTATCCTTCCAACGAAACCGCCACCCAGCTGGTTAAGAGCATAGAAGGAGAGTACGCCGGGATTGGTGTTACGATGCGTATTGTTGCAGATAGGGTCATGATTACTGCCACGGTAGTAGGCTCGCCCGCTTACCAGGCAGGCTTAAAGACAGGGGACTACATCTTAAAAGTCGATAATACGGACATCGCGGGAATGGCTATCGAGGACGTTTCACTGCTTGTCCGCGGAGAAGCGGGCACGAGTGTTACACTAACCGTCGAACGAGCCGGGATTCAAAATTTGTATACGATGACGCGTAAAATTATAAAAACAACCTCGGTTACCTCTACGATGCTGGACAAAAACATTGGATATATTCAAATAACAAGTTTTGATTCCAACACAGACGAAGAATTTAAAGCCGCACGCTTAAGTTTGTTAAACCAGGGTATGACGGGGATGATTATCGACCTTCGCGACAACGGAGGCGGACTGATGAGCTCTGCCATCGACATCGCCGATCAGCTGATTCCCACTGCGGGAACGATTGCTTTCTATGAAAGGCAAGGCTCCATCATCGAAACGGTCTCCTCTTTTGCGGATGCCACAAAGGCAGTGCCCACCGTGGCTTTGATCAACGAAAATACTGCCTCTGCCTCCGAATGTCTGGTCGGCGCTCTAAAAGACAGAGGAATTGCCACATTGGTTGGCGAAACCACCTACGGCAAAGGCGTTGCACAAATCATTGCAGAAGCGGCTCAAGGTGCTGCGATTAAACTTTCTGTATTTTACTTTCTGACACCCAACAAAACACGAATCGACGGTAATGGAGTAACCCCAAATATTCTGGTCAACAGCACAGGATATCTGGCAGAGGAAGAAATTGAAGCAATCAATACTGTGTTGGCCCCCATGACCGAATCAGTAAAATATTTTGCCGGGGCGGTGGGTCTAAATGTTTATGCTGCCCAACAGAGACTTCGGTATTTAGGCTACGACGCTGAACTTACAGCGGTCATGGACGAAAAAACTGTGCAAGCCATCAAAGAGTTTCAGGCCGATCAGGCGCTTTATTCTTACGGCGGGCTTGATTTTACTACAACCAAAGCCCTTGCATCGGCTTTTAATGCGTACATGAATCCGAAAATGGACGATGTGCAACTGGCAAAAGCAGTGGAAGTGCTTACGAAATAAAAGAAAGGCAATTTAAATGTACGAAGAGATTAAACAAGATGCGGCAACCGCTGCAAGGGAAATCATAAAAACAGCAAAATTGAAAGAGGGAGACATTTTAGTTGTGGGTTGTTCCTCCAGCGAAGTGGTGGGCCAAAAAATCGGTTCGGATTCGAACGAGGACGTGGCGAAAGTTCTTTTTTCAGCCATTTGGGAAGAGGCAAAAATCGCCAAGGTATTTCTTGTCGCCCAGTGCTGCGAGCATCTGAACAGGGCCCTGATCATGGAAGAGGCGGCCGCCAAGGCCTACGGCCTTGCCCGCGTAAACGTGGTCCCGCAAAAGAAAGCCGGAGGCTCTTTTGCGACGGCCGCCTACCACTCTTTCGCCGCCCCCGTGGCAGTGGAAGAAATCAACTGTGCAAAGGCCGGCCTAGACATCGGAGATACGCTGATAGGAATGCATATGGCTAAAGTCTGTGTGCCGGTTCGCTTGTCCGTTAAAAAACTGGGAGAAGCCAACCTGGTAGCCTGCAGAGTGCGCCCTAAATTTATAGGGGGCGAACGGGCTCTGTACGACGATGAAATAAAATAGGAGAAAAGACCGATGAATAAATATACGGAAGGTTCCGGCTACGAAAGTGAGCGATCGCCCAACCAGGAGCTGACTTTTAATGAAGAACGCAAGGAATTGACCATACGTGGGCTGGACCTTGGCGAAGATCACTTCAAACTTCTTAAAATGCAAAACGAAGAAGGCGAATATAACAATCTGGCTCTCCTGCTTTCCGATCAGTGCCCCTATCGTTTTATCATGGCAGTGTTTGGAGGAGCGGACGGGAATGTTTTGATGGAAAGGAAAGAAGCACAGGGCTCTCTCTTTAAGCAGATGAGGGAGTGCTTTTCTTTTATCGAAAAGAACAATAAATCTAAGACACGCAAAAAGGGATTATTCAACGTCGAGGAAAAGGATTATCCGGAAGTTGCAATCAGAGAGGCAGTGGTCAACGCTTTTGTTCATCGGGATTACAGCTATCCATCCGATGCAATCCTGAATTTGTACGAAGATCGCATGGAAATCATATCCATCGGAGGCCTTTCAGAGGACTTAACGACCGAAGACATTAAAATGGGTATTTCCATTGTGCGAAACAGAAACCTTACCGATGTTTTCTATCGGCTTTCTCTTGTGGATTCCAACGGGAAAGGCATCTCCAATATTTTCCGGATATACGAGTCAGAAAGCAAGCAGCCATTGATCCAGGTTTCGAGCAATGTCTTTAAAATGATTCTTCCCAACAGAAATTATGAAACAGAAGACGACCTACCCAGATCCGAGCAGGTCGTCTTGAAATTGTTTGCTGATAAGTCTGAAATTCAGCGCGTCGATGTACAGGAAGCGCTGGGCATTGAGCAAACCATGGCAGGCCGCATTCTTCGAAGAATGCAGAGCGCCGGACTCATCGATTCCACGGGCGCCGGTAAAAACATCCGATACATCAAAATCCGCCGATAAACTCAAGCACGTAAAAAAGCGCTGATAAATTCTAAAATACTTTCCGCAGTGTTTCATCCGCCATTCTGGAGATGATCGCTGCGGTTTCGCTGCGGGAGATTGTTTTTTCGGGCGCATAGGAGTGATCTGCGTAGCCGGTTAAAACGCCGGCTCGGTACAGGGTAAAAATTTCCGTGTCGTAGGCCGTGGCGGCGTTGACGTCCGGGAGGCGCTCCACTGTATTGATTTCCTGGAGTGCCGCAGCGGGTAAAGCAGAAGCGAAAATATAAGCCATTTCCCCGCGGGTGGCAGGACGATCGTAATCGCTAAAGTCCCCTTCTTTAATCAATCCATTGGCAAGTGCATAATTTACATAGACATTATACCAAACGGGGCCTTGGGAAAATTCGCCGTTTCCGTTGTAGTAGATATTGTGGAGTCGCGAGGCCATGGCAATCACTTCCGAAATCTTAACGTCTCCTTCCGGCAAGAACATTCCGTTCGAAGAGCCTTTCATAAGGCCTAATTCCACAGATTTCTCGACATAACTTTCGTACCAAGGAGACACATTAAAAGGCATATCCAGGAACATTCCGCGCACATAGTTTGCTTTTTTGATAAAGTTATCAAATCCAAGGGTTTCGCTTTCCACAACTTCCTGATATTGCACGGAAAGTAGCAAATCTTTAAGCCCCGGCCAAGTAAAAGAGGCCACATCGCTCAATGTGCCATATTTCATAAAATAATCGATGCTCGTATCATCCAGCACCAACACAAAAGAAAATCCTATGCCGGTGTATTCCAAAAAGCTTTCAGCATTTATAAGGGCTTCCGAATAATTGCTGTAGCCTGTATTTGTCATGGAATAGGGCAAAGAAACAAGTGCTGTATAAAGCCCTGGTCCTTCCAGAAAATGAAGCTCTGCGCTGTCGGGGCTAAAGACTGCGGTTCCTCCGCTGATCGGAAGAAAACCGTAGGAATATAAATCTTTCCAGCCCACAATTTCTGTGGAACCGTTGAACAGCCATGCGCCATATTTTCTGATACGGGCTGTCATGGCTGAATAATAGCAGAGCCCGTCCCATTTGTCGTTGGGCACATAGACTACATGAACCGTAGCATCCGCGGTACCTTGCAATGTTTCCAGCGTAACATCGATGGAGCCGATGTAATTTGGGACGTTCAGCGTTGCGCCGATGGCTTCTACCTGATTGGTTTCATCCGACACTTTTAAAGTGGTGGTTTCATATCCCGTCACGATCTCCGCGTCCTCTGCCGCAATTTCATTCGTAAAGCTCCCCAAAACAAGTACGATTGCAAGCATTGTAATTATTAATTTCTTCATCTCTTTCCTCCAAACCGGGCAGTGCGCCCATCCCTTCCCTTCCTCCAAAACCTTACCCCAAATACAGGTTGTTGGTGGAAAATTCTGCTTCGCAGGTCGTATCTATACTCAAGTCATGGAATATCTGATCATCCGCATCGCTTAAAATTGCGGTACAATGTGCTTTGCAGCCCGAAAGTTCTCGAAGTTTTTCAACAGCCATCGCCGCAATCGGATTGACGGTTGCCGATAAAGTAAGGGCGGACAGCACTTCCTCTACGGTAAGAGAGGACTTCTCTTTATTCAAGATATCCTTTTTTAAATGCTGCAGCGTTTTGAGCACATCCGGCGAAATCAAAAGCACTTCATCGGGTATTTTGCAGAGCATCTTTATCGCGTTGATAACAAGCGCAGCACCTGCAACCATTCTTCTGGAGCTTCTGCCTGTCACCATCCTGCCGTCCGGCAATTCCATCGCCATGGCGATGATGTTTTCATACTTTGCATCGCACTTTCTTTTGGCTTCGGCATATTCCAGCGCAGGCCTTACCACTTTGCGATCTTCAGGAGAAAGCGCCATTTCGTCCATTAAGAGCTTTGCACGGTTGAGCGCCTCGGTGTCGATCAAACCCCTCTTGTAGTCCACGCAGGCGAGGAGGTACCTTCGGATAATCTCCTGTTTTGCAGCTTCCCGGCAGGCTTCGTCATCCGTAATGCAAAATCCTGCCCGGTTAACGCCCATGTCGGTCGGCGAATTGTATTCGGAGGCTTCGCCGGTAATTTTCTCTATGATTCGTTTTAGCACGGGGAAGATTTCCAGATCTCTGTTGTAGTTGACGGAAGTTTCGCCGTACTGCTCCAAATGGAAGGAGTCGATCATATTTACGTCGCGAAGGTCCACGGTTGCAGCTTCGTAGGCGATGTTGACGGGATGTTTGAGCGGCAGGTTCCAAATGGGAAATGTCTCAAACTTCGCGTAACGCGCTTTAACACCGCGCTTGTTTTCGTGGTAGAGCTGCGATAAGCAGGTGGCCAGTTTTCCCGATCCCGGTCCGGGACCGTTGATGACGACCAAGGGCTTAGTGACTTCGATATAGGGATTCGCGCCGTAGCCTTCGTCGCTCACAATCGTATCCACATCCGTGGGATACCCCTTGGTAAACGTGTGTTTATATGTTTTTATCCCGCGGCGTTCCAGCTTGTTGATAAACGTATTGACGGCGGGCTGGTCTTCGTATCTGGTAATGATGACACTGTTAATAGATAGTTCATATTGACGGAAGGTGTCGATTAAGCGCATCACTTCCAAATCGTAGGTGATGCCAAAGTCTTGACGGGTCTTGTTGGTTAAGATATCGCCGGCATAAATGCAGATGATAATCTCCACGTGGTCTTTCATCTTTGCAAGGAGCTTTACTTTTGCGTTTTCATCAAATCCGGGAAGCACTCTCATCGCGTGTTTGTCGTGCACGAGTTTTCCGCCGAATTCCAGGTAAAGCCGCTCTACTTTCTTGCTGTTAATTCTTTCTAATATAAATTTTGACTGTTCTTCTAAATACTTTTCCGCATCGAAACCCCGTTGCATTGAAAACCTTCTTTCTTTACTTCCGCATTTGAACTAATTTACATTTCAGTATACCAAAGCTGCACTTTTATCGCAACGGGCAAGCGCGGGGAACTTGGAATAAATTTGACCGTTCTATCAAGACTCGTATACAATCATTTGCGCCGATCGAGCCGGCTTGCCAAGGGTTTTCGGTGCAAATCTCCACTTTATCTTTGGCATAGGAACACAGATGTTCCTATCGAGACGATTTATGATCCATTTGCACCGATTTTGCCCGACGAACTAGGATTTCGGTGCAAATCCCCTCTTTACCCTTGCCGTAGGAACAAAAATGTTCCTACGGCCCGGCCCAAACGCGAAATTGTTCCCGAGTAAAGCGGATTACGGCCATGGTCGAACATAATTTCAAAACATTTTAAGCAAAACATTGATTTGTGCAAAATGTTTTGTTATAATTACCAAAACAAATATAGCAAAACATAATTTTGATAAAAAAGTTTTGAAAGGCAAAGTCATGAACACAAAAAGCAATACGACCAACGAGAATTTTTATAAGCAACTCTCTGAGCATATCGGAAATAGCGAAGAGGTAAGCCTTAAAAAGATTTATTCCCTGTTCCCGGGAATAAAGACGAAGACTATTTCCTGGAGATTATATTCATTGGCGCAGGAAGGCAAAATTCATAAGACCGGGCATGGGTATTATGCTATGTCAAAAATGCGCGAGCATAACGCTTTGGGGTATGATTATTTACAAAAAAAATCGCAGATGGTATACGACATTTTAATAGAGTACGGGTACAATTTTTATATTACGGGACTGGATGCGTTAATCGGCGAACTCCTTCATATACCAGAAAAATACCCCGTGCTGTTAGTTGTCGAAGAGTCAGGAATAAAAGAAATCCGAGAAGTTCTAAGCGAAAAAGGCTTGATTGTGATTACGGAAAAAAACCGCGATATCATAAAAGACTCGATATTAAAAAATAAAATGGATGTCATTATTCTACAGGGAAAGGATTTTTCATTAGCAACAAACCACATTGCACAAAAGGAAAAAGCATTTATCGATTTGTATTATGCGACGACCCGAATGGAATATGGAATTTCCATAGCCGAATTATCTCGGATTTATCAAAGTATGCAACGAAATAATGCCATAGCTACGATGAAAATTAAAAGAGCAGCGCGAGACAGAAAGATCACGAACGAAATAATCTGGCTTTCAGAATTAAATAAACTACCGGGAAAAGCTCGGGAATTCATGATCCATCAGACCAAGGAGGCAAAATGAATTTTATAAATCAAGAGAATCTGATTTTAGAGAAACAAGCTTTTGAGAAATCCGAAATAGAAAAAAGAATGGCAGACGGAGGTTTCAACTCACTTTCCAGGTTTGAACTATTTATTTGGGATTTAGAGATGTTTCTGCATTTCCAGAAGGCGTTAGGCGATAAAATAATATTAAAGGGCGGTGCCGCTACTCAATTTTATATTCCTATAACGGCGCAACGAACGAGCGTAGACATTGATATGGTGTGCCTTGCCAGTCCTACGGAAGTGCGCAATGCGATTCTTGGAATAGAAGCTGGATTCAATGGTGACGGTGACTATTGTAAATTAAAAAAATATAAGCCTCAAAATCCTAAATTGGGTTTGGATGCTTTAGAGACCTATTTTGCCAAAGTCCCAAGTGTTTGTGACGATAAAGAGTTGTTTTCTACGAAAGGAAAGCAGGAAGTGAAAATAGAATTCATGTTTTCTGAGCATGAATATGCCATCAATAAAATAGAGCAACCCGATCTGTTTGCTTTAAAAACTGAAAGGCAATTTAATATATTGACTTTCGAAACTTTATTTGCAGATAAACTGACGACATTAGGACCGTCAACAATCGGAATTCCCGACGAAAGAGCGGATGAACAATTTAAGCAGATATACGATGTCATCACATTATTTATTTCAAACGTGGATCAAACCTTTGAAAACAAAGCAATCATTGCGTCAAATTATGAAAAAATAGCCAAAGTAGAATGTAAGATCCACAATATTTCATATAACCCGGACAAACTTTTCGAAGATTTAAAGTTGCTGATTAGCAGAGTAAAGAACATTGAAAGCAGCGACCTCTCATTACAAAGGGCGAATGATTTCCAATCGCTTTATTTGCGGAGTGCGGCTAATCGTGATAAAGCACAATGGGCTATTGTGGGATATCAACTGGATTGCCTCGTTGATTTCATTTTCAACGGTAAAACTAAAATTTTGCAGTTTAAAGAAATCGAAGAATTTATTGAGAAATTAAAATTTCAAAATACACGCGGCCCTGAACGTGGAATAATTACCAGCGAAGTACGAGATGCTCTAAAAACAACCTTTGGAGCAATAGAAGGCTTAAGCCCAGATCTTTTCAAGAAACGGGTGGACAGGATTATTTGGGAATTAGTTAGTATGGTTGATTTTGATGTAATTAAAGATTCAGTTAAAATATAAAACTCTTGTTAATGGTAAAATATTCCTGTATAATAATGTCGCTTGAGAAACCTAACCTGCGGGAGCGCAGGAAGGAAATAATATGAAAATAAAGAGAATTCAGAGGCAAGGCCAAATTGCAAAAAAGAGGCTTTGCCTCTCTGTGTTTTTTGTGGCATTTTTCCTTTTTATGTTGAGCGGTCTTGCGTCTAAAGTCTTTACCGCTCAAGCTGTGCCTTTTAAAGATATCGCTGCAACCGATTGGTATTGCGGCGCTGTTTCAAGAGCGAAAGATGCAGGAATCTTGGAGGGCTACCCCGACGGAAGCTTTCAGCCCGAAGGTCTTGTAACCTATGCCGAATTTTTAAGAATGGCCATTAAGGATGCACTTCCGGTGGTAGAGGGGCATTGGGCCGCAGGGTATTACGACCAAGGTGTGGAAAGAAATTTGTTTACCGAATACGAAATTCGAAAGGGCTCCCTGGATCAACCCATACCAAGAAAATATATGGCGCTCGTCTTTGCGGGGCTTCTTCCGGAAAACGATTCTGTTCCTATCGGAAAGTTTTCGGATATCGATGCCCGCTCTGCATTCGAATACTACATCGCAAAGAGCGCAGCCGGTAATCTTTTAATTGGGTACCCCGACGGTACCTTTCGTCCGGAAGACTTTTTGACGAGAGCAGAAGCCGCCACAGCCTTTGTCCGCCTTCTGGATGTGCTTGTAAGCTACGAAGGAGCAGAAGAAGTGCCGATGGAGGATATAGAAGAAGGCGAAGTAAAAATTTCGGATATTGCCGACCCTTTCTGTTTGGAATATTTAAATAGCATACTTCAAACCATTTCTTTCTCGGGTTCGGATGGAGTATATAAATATAGCTTCACGGCTCCTTATATTCCAGAACAATATAAAAACTGTTTAGATATAAGCTTTTTTTCTCCGGAAGGAAAGCAAATATTAATTGAAGACAGTCATTGGAGTAGAAATAAAGAAGCTCATCTTGTTGAGCATACTGTAGAAGGGTTAAGTTCTGTTAATCAGCTTGGCACGATTATAATGGGGCTCGCCATTGCTCCAACAGAAAATATGAACTGGCTCAACTACACTTTAAAATGGAATGTTGATAAGGGAGCCACTCTTAGAATTCAATACGAAGATCGCGTAAACAGTTTGCATTATACGGAATATAGTTCAAATTCTTTAAACTACATTTTTGTATGGGAATAGGGTGGAAACATATATGAAAGCTAATCTTAATGCGAGTTTTGTAATATTTATAATAATTTTATTAGTAGCATTTATGACTTCACCTCTCTATGGGGAAGAACCTTTAGAGGTTAAAGTTTTGGTCGAAGGCGCAGACATCACATCATCAGTATCACTAGACCTTTGGCATTACAGCGGTGGATACTGGAAGGTGGGAAATTCGGGTTTTGAAAAAATTACGATAGAAGACGAAGAAATGAGAGATCGAGGGTATGATTCAATTTTATCTGACGAGCTTGCAGAATTTTCTGTTCCACTCCCAACTAAAGTACAATCTTTGATTGCAGAAGGGAAGGATGTGGTTGCAACTGTAGTTGCTCGATTTACTCCGATAGAGGAGCTTTTTGAAAGTGACACGATCCAGTTAGACATAATTAGCAATGTACTGTACTTCAATGCAAAACCTAAATTCAACCTTATACATTTTAATGACTTATCATTCTCCGACTATGGTCTTTCTTTATCCGGCGAGATTCCACTTATCGATCGTGCCTACGGTTACAACATCTACTCTTTATTTGGAAACGGGGAGGCAGGTGCTCAGTCTGCCGGTCGTATCAATCGCAACTCGCCCGAAGTGGTGGAGGAGGGTTATGTTCATCCTTCGATGATTACCGGCTTAAATGGTGCGTTGGAAGGTGGGCATACGATTTATATTCGAGGGAGCGCGGAAGATTCAGCCGGGTATACCGTTGGGCAAGGTACCTTCGCCGCAGGCGGGGCCGTGGGGCTTTCTTTTTCTTATCCGGTAAAGTTTCAATTTTACGAGGTGGTGGATGCGTTGATTACGCCGCCTGCGATCACTGGGCCTGCGATTGTGGAAGCGAGTGTAGATGTTGTATTAAACCTGCCACCGAAAACCTACGAAGGGCATCCTGTGTTTGCCGTAGATGCATCGATTTTCGAAGTGGAGGGCGAGGAAATTTCCGCCGTTCGAGCCTACGAAGAGAATTTAGCCGATAACAGTTTCCGTATTGTAGAAAATGGCGTAGGCAATCTATCCCGCCGAAGTAATACCCAAGCAGAAGCCGTGTTTTTCGGCGCAGGAAACTACAATGTACGATTAACTGTGAATACCCAAAGCGGGGAGACCGGAGAGGACGTTAAGCCGATCACCGTGGTGCGAACGCCTGCTATTTTGCACAGTCTTTCGGGAACGCAAAAGCAAAACAGAAAGCAGAGCCTTTCGGTTTCTGTGGCCCAAAATCCAAGCTTTCCAATTGTCGAGGTTTGGATGGAATTAGAGGATAGTCAAAGCGGAGAGAAGGTACACCTTGTTGATCAATTGGCAGGCGGACAGAATGTCCTTCAAAACAGCGAGTTAATCAAGACAAGACCGATACAGCAAGCCGGAAGCACACAGTATTTTGTAAATTTGCGGCTAGACTTTCTTACAAAAAACACGGAAAACCAAGACTTTATTTATCGCATCTTCGCCAAGGACAGCCGAGGCTATACGGATTATGTAGAGGTTCTTTTTCCCGTTGCAAAGGATAATCCACCCGAAGCTGCAATTGACCTTGCGCCGTCGTTTCTCAGAAATAAAGGATCAAACATCGCAGAGATTACTACCGGAGACGTAAGCCAAACAGACGGAGATCAGTTGGATAGGACTTGGTATTATTGGACCGCTTCCCAAGCGGCTATAGATATCAAAAATTTAGCAGGGTATAGGGATATCAGCTTTGGCACAGGTAAAACCGTACGATTCAACAAGGAAGGCGTCGGAATCTTTTCTGTTAGGCTGGAAGTGCAGGATGTTTGGACAGAGGAAACCCTTTTGGAATATATCATGCCCTCCGACTACCTGAAAGCAGAAGCGACCTCCAGCAGCGTGGTAGACAACGTTGCACCGACAGTAAGTTTAAAAGCGATTCAAACTCAAACAGCAGAGATTCTTATTCTGGCAAAGGATCAACTTTCTTACGGAGAAGCTCTTGCAGGGCAAAGAGAACTTTTCCGCCTTCTCCTTGCAGAAGGCATCGATGCAAGGATTCATGTCAAACATATCAGTGCCGCCGGAAACACCCAAGGAGGCCTTATAGAAAACACCGGGAAACTTACGGTTCCTTATGGATTCCAAGGTACATGGTCGGGATTTTGGGAAAACGGTTCTTTTACATCGGATGAAAGTCAGATATACAAAGCAGAGGCAACCTGGAGTATCGGTGCAAGCGATTACGAATGTTACCCCTCCCAACCTTATACGATCAGAGCCTACGATGCTGATACTTTAAATCAAATTTGGGTATATACGCTGCCCGCGGAACACTTTTCTATGGGCGCGGACCTCGGAAGCAGCGCTTTTTTCGGCCATGACAGCCAAGGACTGTTTCTCTATTTTATAATCAATGGACAAACCATTCTGCTGGATAAGAAAACCGGGGCCGAGCTGGCGGTTTTACCCTACGTAATGAGCGCAAACAACAGCGTAAGCGGTGACAACATTTTTTGTTTTAAGACCGATGGAATTTACCGCATCAGTAGGACCGATGGAAGCATTCGCAAGATTCTTTCAGAAAATATACTGGGAAACACGCGGTCGATACAGCACCTAGGCGGCAAAGAAGTCTTTCTTGTGCGAAGAGGCACAGAGCTTTTTCGAGCAGCCTTCGACACAAATTCTCAGACCCTGAATTTATGTAGGTTGCAGGGAACCTCCCAGGACAGCGGGGTCGCCGTCACTTATTTGGTTGGAATCGACTCCTTTGGCACATTAGTCACAAATACGGTAGAAGGTACTTTGGCAAAGGTGCGCGCTTTTGACGAAACCGGAAAGTTACTCTATCAATCGACGTCAACCGTTGTTGCAAATTTTCCGGATTGCGTGGTTCCGATCTACGACAGTTCGGGAAGGATTAATTATATCGGGATAAGGACCTACAGCAGGTCCGGAAGCAATCGCTATGTTTCCGTAACCCTGCGAGGGATTTATAACGGATATGCGGGAACGGTCTCCGTAAAACATACAGAAGGATATCCCACGGAAGCAGACCGTCTCCTCTTTGCAGTAGAAAAGGACACTGGAAATGTACTTGTGGGTTTAGGCGCCCAGTGGACCTACATTGCAGATTCCGGGTATAACAACGGCCCGGTCCACGGATTACCCGAAAGAGCCAAAGTCTTTTCGTTTAATCCGGCGGCGGGCACCGCCGCCGAGGGCGCCCTCTCCAATCTTTCCGCCGGTTTAAACAGCGTCTTGGAATATGGATACTACAGCCCAGGCATTCTTTTATTGTCCACCGGAGCAAACCATCAAGTGGCATCTGCAGCTTACCATAGCACATCGGTATTAAACGTTTCCGAAACAGAGGAAGGTCAGATCAATCGATTCAAGGCAAGACACCTCTCCTACTCTTCGGACTATACCCTTTGCAAAGAAATTAGCGGAAGCTTTTCTGCGAGGACTATCGCAGACGAATTTCTTTTGCAGAAAGAACAGGGAGAAAACACTCTTTTGCTTACCACCGCAACTTCCACAGGGTCCATTTCAAAGGGCTTCGAGCTAAAGCCCGGAAAGACGTATCATTACGAATACAAGACCACGGCAGAAGAAGATATCCTCTTCGCCCGGACTCGTTTTACACAAATCGGTGCTGCATCCATTGCAGGAAGCAACTCGTATAAAGTGAGAGACGAATTCTTCGAGGATTTTAACGACACCGAACTAGATCCCTATTTTGATTTGGATGCAAGCAGAGTGGACTCGGGAAAATACACAGCAGCCAGAGTCTACTTATCTCAAGGCTCCAACTGGAAAAACAAGTACCTTGCGTCTTCTTCTACGGTTGAATTTACGGTTCCAGAAAACATAAAAGGCATTCTTTCTTTCGATTTTGATATTTTAATGGACAGCGGATGGATGGCCAACTTTTTTACCTTAAGCAAAGACGACGGAACTGCTGTCGCTTGGGATGAGTTTATTCCGGGGTCAACAACCGGGAAATATACCCATAAAAAGCTTTTAGAGCCCGGGCATTATACCCTAACCGCTTATGCAAGAGCCTACGGCGGAAGAATAATGGACTATCATACCAAAATCGATAATCTTCGCATCTTTTTGGTCGAGGCGAGGAGCGATACGAGTTTATTCGAAGAACATAAAGCACTGGAAACCGTCTCCCAGGTTCGAAGCGAGGGGTCCATGAATTTGATCACCGGAAGCTTTACCGCACCAAGCAGCGTAGAAGCCTATGCCAAGCTAGATGCGGAATATATAGAAGACGGGCCGTCTACAGCGTATTCTTCCGTTTCCGGACAAACCGGACGCTATACGATGAACATAAACATCCCAGTCGCAAGGACCGCGCTTTACTTGGGCGTTGATATTTGGTCTTCGCCCACGATTACAAGTGGCGATAATTATAATAATGTAACGTTTACCCGGGGCAGCCAGCAATGGAGTTGTGCGTACAACAACCGCTACCCGCAGAGCGCGCTTAGCAATATTCCAAGAAATTACCGCTTAGCCTTTCGAGGTCTAACCGGCGTTCAGACAATTGATCAACGATCTTCTACCCATAGAAACGCAACCGGTGGCTTCTCCGGGGTGCAAGCGGTCCTATCCAATCCGGGTGTAAGCGTTCCGCAGGAAGTCTTAGCAGGACAATTCTTTATGGCAGATTCTGCGTTATTTTTTGAAAGTACGACCACCACAGGCGATACAGAAATTACATTGATGCCAAATAAAATAGGAGAAACTCAAATCCAAGAGCTAAAGATCTATACCATAGAAAACGGGACAAGAGTATATATAGAAGATACTTCTTTTCGAAGAGAAGCTGTACTGCAACAATGGGACACAAAAGAATCGGGTGTTGCAATCGTGGCGTGCAACGCCCAAGAAGAAGAGGCCGCCGCCATGGTGTATCCAAAAGGTGAGTTTATATCTTATCAAATATTTTACGAGGACTACGAAAACGATCCTTCGAAAATTTCGTATTGGAAATATACGCATACGCCTATGAACGATGGAGCCTACCCTTTAAACGGCCAGGTGCTTACGGAGCCAATCAACCGCTTTTATGTTGACGGTAAATATGTGCTGGAACACTGGCAAGAAGACGATGCTGCAAGGTCCGGATGTTCCCCTTACGACCGACCCAGCAATGTCTGCGCGCTTACCTTTTATATAGAAGGCACGGTTCAAGCACCCTGGATTACATTTATTCGTACAGATCCGACTAATGTGGAAGTCGGCGAAGACTACGCAGTATATATAGGAGTAGATGATAAGGAAAAGGATACGCTCCAGCTTACTACCGAACTTTATCATCAGAACGATCCGGAAAAACCTATTTATCTGCATGTTCAAAATGGTTTGGAGGCGGATGTGTTTGGCCGCTATCCAACCACAGAAATTCCTATCCCTTATAAAGGAATCGCCGGACGATACGACATCGTAGCAATTGTGCGAGACGAAACCGGAGCGGGTCTTGGCACATATCGCTTTTATTGTTTAGC
Organism: uncultured Oscillospiraceae bacterium; assembly: GCA_964608965.1. Lineage (GTDB taxonomy): Bacteria > Bacillota > Clostridia > Peptostreptococcales > Anaerovoracaceae > UBA10908. Next base: position 163,054 of record CAZSPZ010000002.1, read on the forward strand.
TCCTATGAATATAAAGGGAGAAGTTTCTCACACGAAAGAATGGGAAAAAAATCGTAAGGTATTTAATCTGGAACGTTTTGGAACGGAAAACAATACTCCCGTCGACTTCGCGGTATACAGCGCACTTTCCTCGCCTAGGCTTCGGGGAAGCAATGTGTTTTGGCCGGGCGAGCTTTTGTGCCTTGATGCAAAAGTCTCCGGAAACCCTCTGTCTGTTTCTGCCACCATGGCAGGGCGCCCCGAGTCTAAAATTCTCCTAAAAAAAAGCGCAGAAGCAAATGCCCTTGGAGAAGTCTCTTACGAAGGCACCCTTCGGGCAGCAGAAACGAGGGCCCAGGCCGGCGCCGCCTCCGCCGAACTACAAACGGTAATTTTTAAAGCCCAATACACCGGCGGCGCCGAGCTTATCCACAGCGTGGATATCATCTTGGACCGCGACATCGGCTACTGGCAACTGCATCGGTTGTATTAAAACAAAAACCTGCACCAAACAGTAACCAATACGTAACACCTATGTAATGGACATTTTTCGTCAAGCCGGCCATACTGGAAACATAAATAGCCCCAAAGTCTTTATATTGCAAGATATTACAGTAATGTTACATTTCCTTGGATTTGTTGCATGACATGGGAGTTATGGTATAATTCACTCTGATAGGTTGTGTTTTCAATGTTATGTTGGAAGCATTCCTACGAACTTATGTCAAATTATCTTCGGAAGGGGAGGGTAATTTGAGCAAAAAAATCAATTAGAACTCCCCTTCGAAGAATTCTTAAGGAGGAATTAAGAATGAGAAAAGTACTTTCATTTGTACTGGTACTCGCAATGATCCTTGGAAGCGTTAGCATGGCTTTCGCAGCTCCTTCCGATGTAGTCGGAACGGACAGCGAAACTTCAGTGAGCGTTCTCATGGATTTAGGCGTAGTAACCGGATACAGCGACGGATCGTTCAAGCCTGCTGGCATTGTAACCAGAGCTGAAATGGCTGCCTTTATTATCAGAGCACTGGGATTAAACCCCAATGCAACATCTGCTACACAGTTTAGCGATGTTTCTGCTACACACTGGGCTTCCAAGTACGTTGTTTATGCAGCAAGCCTTGGAATCATCCTTGGCAGAACCGCTACAGTCTTTGATCCGGATGCAACAGTATCCTACGACGAAGCTGTAACAATGCTCGTAAGAGCTCTCGGCTATACCGAAGCATCCTTGAACGGCACATATCCCGCAGCATATGTTTCCAAAGCAAAAGCTCTTGGAATTATTGGAAGCATTCAGGCAGGAACAGCCGGAGCTAACAGAGGTGATATCGCTCAGTTAGTATACAACACCTTAAGTTGTGAAATGGGTAAAGTAAATGCCGAGAACGAATGGATAGGGTCAAGTGTTAATGGAGATTTAGACACGATGTTGGATCGCCTTGGTGCCGAAGCCTATGTACCCGCTTATAAAGCTGATTATGTTTCATCCGAAACCAATGAATTTTTGGTAGACGGAACTGAAGATTCTATTATCAACTTAAAGCCTTACCTTGGAATGATTGTTACAGCAAAGGCCAATAGTGATAACGAAATCATTGCTATTGATGGAACATTTAGTACGCTTATGAATGGCGAACTCAATGCTGCTGCTGACACATTTACATCCAATGGAGTAGATTATTCCCTTGATACAAATGCAAAGACCGATGTAGCAAACGGCGGTAATGTAGTTATCAGTGAAAGCGGAATAACAGCTCTCGGTTTTGAGAATGGCGAGATTGCTGCTGCTGTCTTCGCAACAGCTTCAGTAGAAGGAACCCTTAGTGTTAAAGTTTCCGGATTAACAGTCAAAGCTGTATATGCAGTCTTGGCATGGAATGCTGACGATGCTGATTTCTTCTCGGATTCCGATGCAGTTGATATCGAAGAAGATCACGAACTTTTCAACTTTGCATTTGCAGAGGATGATAATGGCGATATCGATATGGATTCCTTCGAACTCGTTGGAGCATCTTCACTCGATGCAATTGAAGAAGACTCTGTTGTTCACGTTTATGTAAATGCAAGCGATGAAATATCTAGAGTTGCAGTTGGAACAGAAGTTATTGAAGGAACTGTAACAAAAGTAAATAGTGCTACTACCAAATATACACTCGGTGGCAAAATTTATGCTGCTTCTGCACTGGATTCTGGATTTGCAGCTCCGACTGCTGGTGAAGAAGTCAAATTCTACTTGGATGCATTTGGTGATGTATATGATGTAGATGCTATCACAAGCACAGATAATTACGCTATCCTTTTGGATGGTAGTGACGGCATTGATAGACTTCAAGCTGGAGATGCACTTGCACTCGACCTTTTCTTAGCAGATGGAACAGACAAAGTTTTCTCTGTTGATTCAGACTCCGATATCGCAGTGGTATCCGGCACAGCCGTAATCCTTACTGGCACAGCTGTTGGACTTAGAGCCTATCCTGCTGGCGCACTTGTACAGTACGGACTCAACGCAGATGGCGAAATCGATACTCTCGAGATTGCAACAACTGCTGGTGGTGTTGCTAAATCCGTAACAGCGTTTGGAACATATAACGGTAAAGTGGTTATGGATGACGCAGTTGTGTTTACATTTGACACATCCTATGCGGCTAGCGATGCAGATGGTTACACTGCAACAACTAAGGACGTAGTACTTGATAGCGATCCATTAACCGGTACTTATGTTTTGGATTCAAACGAAATCGAATGCTTAATCCTGTATGATTTCAGCACAACAGTAAGCACTTATGCGATGTTTACTGGATGGGCGACCATTTCCACAGACTACGACTTTGAAACATATCTTTTGGTTGATGGCGTTGCAACAACATACGAGGCGACTGCTACTGCAAAGGCGGATGCTGTTGCAGGATCTGTTTCAACAGGTGCAATCTATATGCTCAAGTTTGATGCTAGTGGCGCATTGAGCGATGCAGATACATTTGCGGTCGCGGCAGCAGCTAACACAAGCATAACAAGCAAAGCAGTAACTCTTACTGCGGCTACTCCTACAGCCGTATCAGGACAATACCTGACTGATGGTAATGCAGCAGGACCAACTGAAACTATTTATACTTTGGCTTCTGATGTTGTTGTTTACACTTGGGATGCCGAAGAAGGCGAATGGATTGTTGGAAGAACAAGAGATGCACGTGGTTTAACAACCGGTGCTATCACTTCCATAACACTCTACAGTACTAACGAAGATGACATGGATGTTTATGATATCGTAGTTGTAAGGTAGTACTAGAATTTAAAAAAGCTCTTCGGCAAATGTTAGAATAGCCATTTTATAAAAGATAACTTTTTCCGACCCGAGAATCTGAATTCTCGGGTCGGTTTTCATCGCTTGAAAATACTCCCGTTCTGCGATATACTCTTAACATATTTAAAAAGAGAGTAGGTATAGTATGAAAAAGGCAGTAATATTTATTATAACTTTAACTTTGTTGCTATCTAGTGTCACAGTGAGTTACGCAGCAAACTTTAGCGATATTTCGGGAACAAATTACGAAAACGCCGTTACTACATTGGCAAGTATGAACATCATAACCGGATATTCTGATGGAACGTATCGTCCCGATAGTTTAGTGTCCCGAGCAGAAATGGCCACAATCCTAATCAAAACTGTTGATAAAATCAATTATGAGAATGTAGTTGGCGTTCCATTTGAAGATGTAAGAGCTCATTGGGCAGAATCTTATATTACTTTAGCATACAGTCTAGGTGCAATTAATGGAAGATCTGATGCATCCTTTGCCCCTAATGGAAAGGTAACGCATGTAGAAGCCGTGGCGATGCTTCTCCGCTCGATGGGTTATGCGGATGTATCTTTAGCAGGAAATTGGCCTTCGAACTATCTTAACAAAGCTAGAGAACTTGGACTTTTTGAAAATATTGAGGTTAATGAAAAGGGTAGTGCAAATGCAACTAGGGGAGATGTTGCCCTGATGGCCTCGGTTGTAGCCCAAACAATAAGAGATAGATGGGTGGAAGCGTCAACTACCACGGAGCCTGCAACAACTACTCCTGATAACGGAAGATTGAACAATTATAATGGACGTGCAATTGGAATACCCCTTAGCATCTCGACAGTTTTAGCTTCTTCCGGAAGCATTGTCGATGAAATAGAATATAGGATGAGCGAGACCGTGTATAAATTACGTACGGAAAAAAGTGGAACTATTTCAACTGCAACATTTATTCCCTACACCGGAGACTTATACGTAGCTCGAATGTCCAACGGAATAGTAAAAACTCTGGAAAAAGCTTCTGCGGTAAACGTTGCCCGTTATGTAGAGCTTACGAAAGATGGGCTGGGTGTAGGCAACTTTTTAGAGGTCACCCAAAATAGGGGCGATCTACTTACGGTAAGTGGGGGTGCAATTTCAGAATTTGGCTACGCAAATGAAGGTATCTGCTACAAGGCCGTTTTTGATGGCGATAACCTTGAATCATTTGATGCCGTTTCTGTCTCGCATATTGATGCTGGAGACTACGTTCGTGCTTGGGATTTAGATGAAGATTGGGCTGGTATAGCCGTTGTGGTGGTTCTTATCGATGAGAACGACGTTACAAAAGCTGTAAATTACGGTATATTATAATAGTTGAAAGAGGAAAAGAGATGAAAAAGGGTATTAGTTTTATTGTGTGTTTAGTTTTATGCTTCGGCTTTACTGTCAATAGTTTTGCAGCAGAGCCGACGATGGAAGAGATTGTATTTACAGGGGATACGATTTCGATGACATTAGACAATGTAGTAAATTTAATGATGATTACGGGAACGGCAATAGAGACAGCTAAAATAAATAAAAAGTCCGACGAAGCAATAGCCAATGGCTATTCAGAATCCTATGATACAGTACAAAGTACACTTAATTATTTAAACAGCATAAGCTTGGCATCCGCTTCGGCTCTGGGCATAAGCGACAGTGCTTCTAGCCTTGATGCAAAAGTCGCTAAACTCACTAGAGATTTTACAAAAGCAAACTTAGAAACAAATTATCAAACAGAGCTAAATTCTATCGAAAAAAACGCTATACAACTTTACTACACGACGTTACAAGCGCAAGAGCGCTACAATATTGCAGCGGATGATTTGCTTGCAAAGCAGACTACTCTAAATAGTGTTCAAAAAAGATATAATCTAGGTACCGCATCAAGGATTGACCTAATGACGGCGCAAAACATATTGATATCAGCTAAAAACGGCCTTATGGAATCTTTGACAACCTACAATAGTGCTAAGATGAATTTTAACCTTCAGATGGGATATCCATTAATGCAAGAGATAGTATTCACTAGAGAATCTATCGTAACCACTGAACCTTCGATTATATTAAGTCAAGCTATAGCATCTGCGCAGCAGAATAGAAATGAAGTCAAGGTAACAGATTTTGCTTTTGAACTACAGAAGATGCTTTTTAACAATGCAAAAGTAACGACATCTAAATTGTCTTCTGCTTATAAAAAACAAGAAGTAACTTTTTTAAAGGCAAAACAGCAGATGCTACAAATTGAAGATCAGATAGCAATGGATATTCGAGTAAAATATATGGGGCTTATACAAAAAAGACAGGCTGTTGTTTCTTCGGAGAGTACGCTCGCTCTTACTTCCGAGGGTTACCGCATTGCGCAATTGACCTATAACGCGGGGATGAGTACATTGGCAAAACTCCAGGAATCACAAGTTCAATTTAGTCAAGCAAAGTTGGCAAATGTTTCAGCACTTGCAGATTACGCATTAGCTGTGCATGATTTTGAATATGCACAAGGTGTAGGAACGACCAGATTGGCGCTGTGATATAAGAGATGAATATCAAAGAGTATAAAATAGTTATAATGGCTGGAGGAAAAGGTTCTCGGATTCAAAATCACTTTCCTGATATCCCAAAGCCAATGATTCCACTTTTAGGGAAACCTATTTTAGAACATCAAATTCTACATTTAAAAGATCAGGGTGCCCAAAATTTTACAATCGTAGTGGGATACCTTCAGAATAGCATCGTTGACTATTTTGGTAATGGGCAGCGACTAGGGGTCAAGATAGAATATATTCGCGAAAATCAACCGCTTGGCACTGCCGGTGCTTTAAAATTACTTTCTAGCGTTGATTTTCCGTTAATATTAATTAACGGGGATCTTGTTTTTGATATTTCAGTAATGCGAATGATTGATTATCATATAGAGAGAAATGCAGATATCACACTGCTTACTCATCCTAACGACCATCCGTTCGACAGTGCCTTAATTGAAACAGATAGTGACGGCAAAGTTGTTAGATGGTACAATAAGGAAGACATACGTGGAGATTATAAAAATAGAGTTAATGCTGGAATTCACATTCTGTCATCATCGATTTTCAATCCCCAAAACGACTTCTGGCAAAACGAAAAAGTTGATCTTGATCGAGACATCATAAAGCCAAATTTACAAAGGTTTGGTGTGTATGCCTACGATTCTCCCGAATATGTCAAGGACATGGGAACTCTTCAACGATACGAAGCTGTTATACGAGATTATACCAAAGGCATTATTCAATCAAAAAATCTTACCCATAAGCAAAAGGCAATTTTTATGGACCGAGATGGGACGATTAATGTATATAAGGGTTTTGTTACAAGACCTGAGCAATTCGAATTGATGGATGCTGTTGCTCGGGCAATAAAACGTATAAACGAGTCGGGATATTTGGCTATAGTGGTTACAAATCAACCAGTAATCGCCAGAGGGGAATGCACAATTGGAGAGCTTAAAAATATTCATATGCGCATGGAAAGGCTTTTAGGCGAAAAAGGAGCTTATGTGGATGATATTTCGTATTGTCCTCATCACCCGGACAAAGGTTTTAAAGGGGAAATTCTTGAATATAAGATTGACTGCAGTTGTCGCAAGCCTAAGCCTGGAATGCTTTTAAATATGACTGATAAATTTAATATCGACCTTAATCAGTCGTATATGATTGGGGATGATTTGCGCGACATACTGGCGGGAAAGGCGGCCGGATGTCATACGGTGTATATAGGCATAGAAAAGGATGTCATAAAAAAAGCGGAATTCCATGCGGCATCCTTATTCGAAGCAGTAAACAAAATCTTGTAAAGTCGAGGTGGCTTATTGAAAAATTCAACGAATGCATATCTTGGTGAACTATTCGGCACATGTCCAAATCTTATTGTTTGCCAAGAAGATATTCTTAACGTGTATCAGATTTTATTTGAATGTTTTTCAAAGGATAGAATGTTATTGATTTGCGGAAACGGTGGAAGCGCTGCCGATGCCGATCATATTGTGGGGGAGCTTGCTAAAGGATTTGCTTTGAAAAGACCGATTTCCAGGGAAGTAAGGAATGAACTTTACGTCAATGGCGATCGAAGCGGAGAGCTTGGAAACGCTTTACAGTGTGGATTAAAAGCTCTGAACTTGTCCGCGCAAACCTCGTTGTGTACTGCTATTGGAAATGATATTGGGTACAATTCGGTATTTGCGCAACAAGTGGTTGCTTTTGGCCGGCCAGGAGATGTTCTCCTTGGAATCAGCACATCGGGCAATTCATCCAATATAATCAATGCAGGAATTGCCGCAAACGCTTTGGGGCTTCGGACAATTGGTCTTAGCGGCAAAACTGGCGGAGACATGATGGGCACGTTTTGCAATGTAATACGAGCGCCGGAAGAGAAGACTCATCGAATACAGGAATTGCATATGCAAATTTATCATGCCCTTTGCCTTATGTTAGAAAGAGAATTGTTTAATGTATAGTAGTAGGTACAATTAGGAGAATATGAATGATTATTACCAGAACTCCTTTTAGGATTTCTTTCTTTGGTGGCGGAACAGATTTACAGCCCTATTGCAATGAGCATGGCGGTGCCGTTTTATCGACCACCATAGACAAATACCTTTATATAACCTGCAGACACATGCCCCCTTATTGGGATTACAACCATCAACTTATTTATGGATCTCGAAATGAGAGAGTAAAAGATGTTGATGAAATTGAACACCCTTCCATCCGAGAAACCATGAAATATCTGAATGTTGATTATGGATTGGATCTTCATTATGATACCGATATTCCAGCGAGATCCGGTATGGGGTCAAGTTCAGCTTTTACTGTGGGACTTTTAAATGCATTATATGGTTTAGAAGGCAAAATGGTATCAAAACGAAAGTTGGCAGCTGAAGCAATTCATATTGAACAGGACTTAATAGGCGAGGCTGTAGGATGTCAGGATCAAATAGCAGCGGCTTTTGGTGGGTTAAATTATATTACATTTAAGAGGGGTGGTGGCTTTTTTGTTAGTCCCGTTACGATATCTCGGGCTAGAATATCAGAATTGGAATCACATTTAGTACTAATATTTACAGGATTCCAACGGTTTGCTTCAGACATTGAAAAGGATAAAATAAGCAGACTAAATTCCAAAGTCCAAGAGCTTAAAGCGATCGCAGAAATAACACAAAAGGCGTTCGATATTCTTAACAGTGAGCAAGACATACGAGCTTTTGGATATCTAATGGACGAGGCATGGCAATTAAAAAAAACACTTTCAGAGAAGGTTTCTACAAATGAAATCGACAATTTATATAAAATTGGGATGGCAAGTGGCGCCATCGGAGGAAAGTTGCTTGGGGCTGGAGGTGGAGGGTTTATGCTGTTTTTCTGCGAACCTTCCAAAAGAGACCAATTACTCGAAGCTACAAACGAATATTTAAGTATCCCATTTTCTTTCGAAAGAAACGGGAGCCAGGTTATATATTACAGGGAGGAACAACCGTTTGGATAAAGATAGCAAGATATACATAGCGGGGCGTACGGGGCTTTTGGGATCCAAAACGATTCTAAAATTAAACGAATTAGGCTATGAGAACATTATACATTCTACACATAAAGAGCTTGACTTGACGAATCAAAAGGATACCGAAGATTTCTTTTGTAGCAACAAGCCCGACTATGTTTTTGTTATGGCCGGGAAAGTCGGAGGTATAAAGGCAAACAGTGAGAATATGGCTGAGTTTGCTATGGAGAACCTACAAATCGCCCTTAATATAATCAATGCTGCACATAAGACAAGAGTTAAAAAAATGATTTATTTGGGATCATCATGCATGTATCCGGCAGCCAGCCTTCAACCAATTAAAGAAGAATACTTATTGTCTGGAGAGTTCGAGCCTACAAATGAAGGGTATGCAATCGCAAAGGTTGCAGGGGTAAAATTATGTGAATACTTCAATAGACAGTATGGTGATAATTTTATTAGTTGTATCCCTGCTAACATATATGGTCCTGGCGATAATTTTATTAACAGCAATAGCCATGTGATTCCGGCGCTTATCAAGCGATTTCATTATTCTAAAATCAATGAAATGGAAGAAGTATTGATATGGGGAACAGGAAAGCCAGTACGCGAGTTTTTATATATTGATGATGCTGTTGATGCATGTATTTTTCTTATGAATCATTATGATTCTGCTGAGACTATTAATGTTGGTGTCGGGAGCAGCACTTCTATAAAAGAACTTGCATATGCAATAAAGGATGTCGTAGCATATTCCGGAAAGATTATCTTTGATTCTTCTCAAAGCGATGGTATGCCCATTCGCATTCTTGATAGTAGTAAGATTAATTTGATGGGCTGGAACACAAAAACAAAACTTGCAGAGGGTTTAAGTATTACTTATAAATGGTTTTTAGAGAATCAGGAGGATTTTATATGCTAAATTGGCCACTAATGAACAACAATATTGATAAGTCGGACGTGAACTGTTTAATAGAATTTTTACAAAGAGAAAATGTATTTACACAAAGTAAGAATGTAAGAGAGTTGGAAAGACTTTGGAGTGAATGGCTTGGAGTAAAATATAGTGTTTTTGTGAATTCTGGGTCTTCCGCAAATTTTATTACCATGCACATAATAGCAGAATTATATGGAAAAGGTGAAATTATCACTTCGCCCATAGCATGGTCAAGTGATGTTGCCAGTATAATTAATGCAGGGCACCATCCTGTGTTTGTTGATGTAGACTTTAAAACATTAGCAATGCAAGAAGATTTGATTATTAAAGCAATTACACCGAGCACGAAGGCTGTCTTTTTAACCCATGTTCTGGGATTTGACGGGATTACGGATCGTTTACTTGATGAATTAACTAAGCGTAAAATCTTACTAATAGAAGATTGTTGTGAATCTCATGGAGCGACCCACAACGGCAATAAAATTGGCACATTTAGCAAAGCCTCGAATTTTTCTTTCTACTATGCACATCATATGAGTACTATTGAAGGCGGTATGATTTGTACCGATGATGAGGATTTTTATCAGTATTCCCGATTATTTAGGAGTCACGGTTTAAGCCGCGAATGCGATGACCTTGCGTATAGAGAAAAACTGGAAGCCAATAGCAAAGATACTTACCCGGAATTCACCTTTTTGCTTCCGGGATTCAACATGCGTAGCACTGAATTAAATGCCGTTATTGGGATAAATCAATTAAAACGTCTTAATAGGAACAACGATAGAAGATGCTCAAATTTCAAACTATTTCTTGAAAACTTAGATTCAAGTAAATATTATGCAGATTTCAAAGTTGAAGGTAGTGTAAATTATGCATTTGTTCTTATGTTGAGGAAACAAAGCAAGAGCCAATTTGATAAAGTAGTCGATATATTAAAAGCTGAGAATGTAGAATTTAGACGCGGTACAGCTGGTGGGGGAAATTTGACTAGACAAAAATTTGTGCAAAACGCATATCCCAATATACAGCCCAAAGATTATCCAAACGCAGAACAAATTCATGAGTCTGCCTTGTATATAGGTAATTATCCGGATTTAGAACACGATAAAATAAGAGAACTCTGTACGATACTTAACAGACTATAGCGAATCGGCTTTGAGGATTATATGACTATGAAGTATTATAATATTCCAAAAGAAACAATGATAGATTTATATAATACGATGCTAAAAATACGAATGGTAGAAGAGGCAATAGGCGCTCATTACCACGAAGATAACATGCATACACCAATACACCTTTGCATTGGTCAAGAGGCTATCGCGGCAGGAGTATGTCAAAACTTAGAGGAAAAGGACAGGATTTTTAGCAATCACCGTAATCACGGACACTATATTGCAAAAGGGGGCAATATAAAAGCCATGATTTCTGAACTACACAATAAAGAAACAGGATGTTCCCATGGCCGAGGCGGTTCAATGCATCTGGTGGATAATGAGAAAGGAATCCCCATAACGTCCTCTATTGTTGCGGGAGGAGTCCCTATAGCAACAGGTAGTGCATTGACTTCCAGATTAACAAATGATAATTGTGTATCGATTGCATTTTTAGGCGATGCTGCCTCTGAAGAAGGTGTTGTATTTGAAAGTCTTGCTTTTGCGGTTCTTAAAAATTTACCTATAGTCTATATATGCGAAAATAATCTTTATTCAGTAGGAACCCCAATCAATGAACGGGAAAAAGAGTCTTCAATATATAAGAAATTTACCGGACTACTTCCAAGCATACAGATTGATGGGAATAATGTTTTTGAAGTCTACGAAAAGACCGCTCAAGCAATAAATGCGGCCCGTCGTGGCGAAGGCCCGACATTTATTGAATGTCTTACCTATCGGTGGAAAGATCATCATGATACGCGAACCGGGACCGAAGAAAAAACAGGCTACCGCACAGAAGAAGAATGGGCGTCGTGGGTTTCAAAATGCCCAATCAAGCATTGCTATGATTATCTTGTTAATCATGACATTATCCGGAAGGAAGAAGAAGATAAATGCAGATCCTCAATCAACAAGCAAATAGAGGAAGCTTTTTTATATGCCATAAAAAGCGATCTGCCTAAACAAAGCCACCTTTATAAGGGCCTTTTGGCTAGATGAGGATGAATTATGCCATGGACTAGAATAAGCCAAATTGATTTAGCGGAAGCCAGTATATTTGACGATTGCCGTCCAGGAAATAGGATATTAACGTATATTGAAGCCGTACATGAAGCGCTTGATCAAGCCATGGCTCTTGACCATAGAGTGTTTATTATGGGACAAGGTGTGAATGATCCTATTGGGATGTTTGGTGCAACAACGGACCTATACAAAAAGTATGGAAAAGAGAGAGTGTTCGAAACGGCTTTATCGGAAGCCGGTATGATGGGAGTCGCTGTAGGCTCTGCAGTGACCGGTTTACGACCTTTTTACTGCCATAATAGACCCGATTTTCTAATGTTGGCGATGGATCAGATTGTTAATCATGCATCAAAACTAAATTATATGTCAGGAGGCCAATGTCCTGTACCGATGGTAGTGTGGGCAACGACCGGAATGGGTTGGGGTTCTGCCGCGCAGCATTCGCAAGCCCTACACGGACTATTTATGCATATACCTGGTTTAAAGATTGTTATGCCGACATCCCCTTATGATGTTAAGGGGTTGATTGCTTCTTCGATAGAAGATAACAATCCAATTATGTTTTTCGAACATCGCAAACTATTTAATCAGCGAAGCCACGTACCGAAAGAATTATATAAGGTTCCAATCGGCAAGGCAATAGTACGGAAAAAGGGTTCGGATGTTACCGTAATAGCAATTTCACATATGGTGGTTGATAGTATAAAAGCAGCCAATGAACTTGAAAATGAAGGGATTTCTGTAGAGGTAATTGATTTAAGAACAATAAAACCATTTGATAAAGAATTGATTTTAGAGTCGGTGAAAAAAACGGGACGAGTAGTAATTGTTGATACCGGTTGGAAAACTGGAGGAGTGACTGCGGAGTTAAGCGCATTTATAATAGAGAACGCCTTTTCTTATTTAAAAAGAGGGATAGTACGAATTGGTTGTGAAGATGTACCGACTCCCTCAAGTTATGTTCTAGAAGACGCATTCTATAAAAATAAAGAAGATGTTATTTTGGGAGTGAGGCAAATCCTAGAATAGTTTATTTAAAAGCATAGTGCCTAAAAGAAAGGGGAAAGTATGAAGATATTAGTAACGGGAGCTGCTGGTTATATTGGTTCCGTTTTAGTTCCAATACTCTTGCGTGAGGGGCACGAGATAGTTGCACTTGATAATTTTATGTTTAAACAAAATTCTTTGCTCGACTGTTGTGATAATGAAAACTTTAAAATAGTCCGTGGAGATGTTCGCGATTTGGAATTAGTAAAAAAACTCTTAAAAAGAATAGATATTGTTATTCCCCTAGCATGCTATACTGGAGCGCCTATTTCAAATGTTGACCCGTGGTCGGCAAGAGCTGTGACTAAAGACGCTGTTATTAGCATGTTGGAATTATTGGATTCTTCACAAAAGATTATCTATCCTAATACTAATTCGGGGTATGGAGTTGGACAAAATGGGGCTTTTTGCACGGAAGAGTCCTCGCTAAATCCACTTTCATTATATGGTTCTCTCAAAGTGGATACAGAAAAAGCGATTTTAAAGAGAGGCAATGCTATAGTCTTTCGACTTGCGACCGTTTTTGGAAGTAGCCCCAAAATGAGGCTGGACTTATTGGTAAACGATTTTGTATATAGGGCGTATACAGACAAGTTCATTGTACTTTTTGAAGCCGATTTTAAAAGAAATTATATTCACGTAAGAGATGTTGCAGATGCTTTTCTATACGCCATCGATAACTTTGATGCTATGAAAGATAATGTTTTTAATCTAGGGCTGAATGAAGCTAATTTAAGCAAGCGAGAGCTTTGTGCTGTCATTAAAAAGCACATACCTGATTTTTATTATGTGGAAGCAGTTATAGGCGAAGATATTGACAAGCGCAATTATATTGTAAGCAATGAAAAACTTATTAATGCAGGGTTTAAGGCTAGAAGAACAATAGATCATGGAATTGAAGAATTAATTAATGCATATAATATTCTGCATAAAGCCGAATATTATAACGTATAGAATGCGTGAATCAGATGTTTGACATGATAAAGCAGCATCTTCGAAAATCAAAGTACGCCTTCATATTTTTATGGCTGTACAGACCTATTTACAACTGGAAATGGCGAGAGCGAAGAATATTTACTGGTGGAAGTGATAATCTTGATAAGACTTTTTTCGTTATAAGAAGAGCGGGTAGGCACACCGACATTTTTTCAAATTTTTTAGTATTTTTAGGATGGATTAATTATGCGCGTGAAAAAGGATATATACCAGTTATCGATATGATGTCATACCCAAATGTCTATTTATACGCAAATCAAATTGGGAAACTTAATGCATGGGAATTCTTTTTTAAACAGCCTTATTGCGATAATAAAAGATATTCTGTAGAGGATGTATATAAAAGTAAAAATGTTATACTATCTAGCGGTGTGAAATACCCCTATATGCCAGTTGATAGCCTTGAGTTTCTTGAGAATCCAAGTAAAGTTAATTTTTGGAATGAATTATATATTAAGTGTCTTGAATTTAGTGATGATGCATCAAAATATATTAATGAGCAGTGCGAAAGTCTATTTAACAAAAGAAAGAAATTTTTAGGTATTCATTGTCGGGGAACTGGTTATCGTCTTTTAAGATCATCCCCCAAAAACAGCGTAGGTAATCCTTTACAGCCATCCATTGATAAAATGCTTGAAAGAGCATGCGAGGTAAAGCGTATGCATAATTGTGATGGAGTGTTTTTAGCGACAGAAGATGTTGAATATTTCAATATTTTTAAAGAATTTTTTGGAAGCGATTTATTTACAGTGAATACAGAGTACATTGATGCAAAAAATATTGATTTAATTGAAAATACTGACACAAACTTTACAACAGACAGAATTGATGATAAAAGATTGAGGGGTCTTGAATACATCACAGCAATGATTGCATATTCAAATTGTGATTACAGAATTTCCGGGATTAACAGTGGAACAATTGCTGCGTTGATAATCAACCCTAAACAAAGTGGGGCGTTCTACTATGATGAAGGAAGAGGAGCAAAATAGTGACAAGCATAAGGCAAATCTTTAGAAGGTTCTATAAGATTGCAAGACCAATATATATCCCTTTAATGTATACATTACAAGGTAGTAATTATATTAAGTGGCGAAAAAAGAAAATTTTTACAAAAGAAATCAAAGATCCTGATCTAAATTTTTATGTCATCAGGCGTACGACCACTCCTACTACGGGTTTGTTTTCAAATTATATATATGCACTTAACCATATACAATATGCCATCCAAAATGGATATATTCCAATTGTGGATTTTCAGACTTACCCTAATAGTTATTTATACCCAAATGAAGTGGGAATTATTAACTCGTGGGAATATTATTTTGACCAACCCATGAAATATAATTTGGATTATATAAAAAACTGCAAGAATGTTTTTTTCAGTAATGGAGTTTATTTAAAAGCTAGGCGACCTTTAGGAAATATTCCAGAATTTTTCAAAAGTGATTCAAATAGACAGTATTGGCATGAGATTGCTGCTCGTTACGTTAGAATGAATGAAAATACCATGCATTATATTGAAAATGAATACTCAAAACTTTTTGATTGTGAGAAGAAAATTTTAGGGGTGCATTGTAGAGGAACTGGTTATTCTCCCAAAGTGTCAAAAAATTTAGCCGCTCAGCCAAATGTAAAAGACATTATTGAAAAAGCTAAAGAAATTTATAAAAAATATTCGTGTGATTTAATTTTTTGCACAACTGAGGATCCATATATTTTTCAAGAATTTAAAAATGCTTTTCAAGATATTTTAATTACACGGGAGAGCGTAAAATATGAATATGATATAGTAGAAGATCAAATGATTCCCATAGAAAACTATAACATAAATAAATATAAAGAAGGACTAGAGTATTTAACAGATATGTACTTACTATCGAAGTGTGATTGCCTTGTTATGGGATACACCCTTGGGGCGGTTGGAGTTTGCATAATGTCAGAAGGATTTGAACATTCATACTTTTTTGATTTAGGAAAATATAGTGACAGATAAATACTCAACGGTAAAACTATATTGAGTCAATTATAAAAGCAGAATATATAGGGTGGGAGTATGTACACAATAGCAATAATTGGAGCAGGCCAACTCGGGAGTCGTCATCTCCAGGCAATGAAAAAAGTAAAAGTACCATTGAGTATTTTCGTAATAGATCCCGATCAAAACTCGCTTGATACTGCAAAAGAGCGATATAGTACCTTTGGAGAAGGATTACATCAGCATTCTTTAAGATATTCGCAAAATTATGATAATATACCCAAGCGGTTAGATTTAGTAATAGTTGCATCTAGCTCTAACCCTCGTAAAAAAATCATTGAAGATATTCTTGAGTGTACGAATATAAAGTACTTAGTGCTCGAAAAAATATTATTTTCAAAAGTTGAACATCTGAATCAAATCGAGAAACTTATAGAGCAGAAGTCCATTAAGACTTGGGTCAATTGCTCTATGAGAATGACTCCGATTTGGAAAGAAATAAAAAGTTATGTTGCTAGAGGCCCAATAAGATTTAAAGTGACGGGAGTGAATTATGGCTTAGTTACCAACATAATTCACTATTTAGACTATATGTCTTATTTGACCGATTGTAATGATTTTAAGCTTAATTTAGAAAGCGTTTATAAAAATATTTATGAAAGTAAGCGGCCCGGTTATAAAGAACTAATGGGGACAATTATCGCGAAATATAAAGATGGAAGCGTAGGTCTTTTCGAATGTATTCCAGGGAGTGATATAAGCATAAATGTTGAAATAGCTTCAGGTTGTTCAAATGTAAAACTAAATTTAGTCAGTGAAGCAGGGGAGAGAAAAAATAGTTTGTCCCACAACTTTTCTGCTTTTGATTTTCATATCCCGTATCAAAGTGAATTAACAACTGAATTTGTAAATTCACTCATTGAAACAGGTGAGTGCGAACTCCCGAAATATTCTGTTTCTGCAAAGACTCATAAACTAATGATGGCTCCTATTATTAAGTTTTTAAATGAAAATACTGACTATAAAGAAAAGAATTTTCCGTTTACATAGAAGGAGAAAAATGGCAACAAGAGTTTTATTAGTCGGCGCCGGACCGATGGCTGTTGAATATTCAAAGGTACTCAGTGCTTTGGGCATTGAACAAGTCGTCATCGGCAGAGGGAAGTGCTCTGCTGAAAGTTTTGAAATGCAGACAGGAATAGCGGTTATACGTAGAGGTCAGGAAATCATGCCGATGGGTTTCAAGGCATCTGATTTTCATGCTGCTATTGTAGCCACGAGCGAAGACAGTATAGGAATCGTGAGTAGAGAATTAGTGACATCGGGAATAAAAAAAATCCTAACAGAAAAGCCAGGGGGCCTCACACTGGAAGATATTAAAGCACTTAGGCAATGCGCTACCATGTATGGCGCTAATGTATTTATTGCATATAATCGACGATACTATTCTTCTGTTAAAAAGGCCCAAGAAATCATACGGGATGATGGTGGTGTAACTTCATTTCATTTTGAATTTACTGAATGGGGCAACATTATAAATTCCTTAAAAAAGCGCGATGGGATAAAAGAAGAATGGTTTTTAGCAAATTCAACTCATGTGATTGATCTTGCCTTTTTCTTAGGAGGTATCCCTAAAGAAATGACTTGCTACGTTTCGGGGGGTCTGCCATGGCAACCTAATAGTACAGTTTTTTCTGGTGCAGGACTTAGTGACAAAGGAGCGTTGTTTTCATACTGTGCTAATTGGGAATCTCCCGGCAGATGGGCAATTGAAATTCTCACTAAAAAGCATAGGCTGATTCTAAAACCCTTGGAGAAGTTACAAATACAAAATATTGGAGAATTATCTATCGAGATGGTTGATTTAGATGATAATATCGATAGTATATATAAACCCGGATTATATAGACAGACTGAAGCTTTTATTAATTGTGAAAACAAAAATTTGCTTAGTATAGATGAACAATGTCGCATGATAACTTTTTACCAGAAGATTAGAGGCTGGTAATATTGATGTTCGAAATTCTTCTTATAACTACGAAGAGGGCCTATGAAAAAACCTAAAGATAAAATTGAACAGCTAGAATATTATGAAGCCTATGCATTTAGGCTGTATAATTTTCTTGCAAAGATTAAATTTCTACCTCACTTTGTAAGCAAGCATTCCCTTTTAAAGAGAAACAATTACCTTAAGAATATTGAAACTGATGAGTGCATTATTTGTGGGAATGGGCCGTCTTTAAACGAGTTCGAATTTAACAAAGTAAGCTTTATGCCAATCTTTACAGTGAATTGGTTTCATAAAGGGAACATTAAGCCAGAGGAAAATTTTTTATATCATATCGCAATTGATGATGCGTTTTACAAAGAAAAAGAATTTGAGATGTTGCTCGACGCATATCGTCTTGCTCCCAATACGAAATTTATTGTAAGATTAAGTGCAATGCGAGCATTAAAAACAAAAAAAATTCAGAAAGAGCGTTTTTACTATATAAGTAATAAACTCATTCAATATGGTGATAATATTCAACTTGATATGACAAAAAATGTTACAGCCTGTGTTAATACAGTTTGTGCTGCTCTCCAATGTGCAATATTTATGGGGTACAAAAAAATATATATGATAGGGTGTGAAAGTAATTTTAACGATAATTACACTCATTTTTATAATAATAACCAGAAAGATGTACCTAGCGATTGGCATTTTTCTTATAGATGGTTACATATCATGTATAACCATTTTGATGCACTGCAACATTATTCTGAAAAGAACAGTATTTCAATTTTCAATATAACTCCTAACAGCTCTATTAGATCATTCCCTAAAATGTCGTTACAAGAATTTTACACGGAGCATGCAATCCCCAAAAGAGGTAATATTAAGTGATAATGTATTTATGGAGCAAATTGATAAAAAAAGCTCGAGGCAAGGCGGTTCTTAGAAGCAATATTTCACCCTATTCAAGGATTCAATCAGGAACTCATTGCGTGGATTCAAAGATGGACCGGTACTCATACTGTGGATATGACTGTTCAATCATAAATGCAACAATTGGTTCTTTTGTTTCTATTGCTAATAATGTTACAATTGGCGGAGCGCGACATCCATATGACTGGGTCTCGACTTCTCCCGTATTTTATGCTGATGTAAATACAAGTATAAATAGAAAATTTGCACGCAATAAAAGACCAATAGAAAAATCCATCGTTATTGGCAATGATGTTTGGATAGGCGCTGGGTCATATATAAGCAACGGCGTTCACATTGGTAATGGAGCGGTTATTGCGATGAATTCTGTTATAACAAAAGATATTCAACCGTATACTGTCGTTGGAGGTAACCCTTCAAAAACAATTAAAATGCGTTTTAATGACGACGTAGTCGAAAAACTTCTGTTAATAAAATGGTGGGAATGGTCAGAGGAGAAACTAAACAGATATGGAAGTTATTTTAATGATATTAATGCTTTTTTGTTTATGATTGAACATGACGAGGTTGCCCATGAATGAATATATAAAAAATTCTATATTACTAATAACCGGAGGCACCGGTTCATTTGGAAATGCTGTTGTCGAACGATTTTTAAATACAGACATTAAAGAAATTCGCATATTCAGCAGGGATGAAAAAAAGCAAAATGACATGCGCATTAGTTATAGCAACGAAAAGCTAAAATTTTACATAGGGGATGTGCGAAATTTTGATAGCATCGACTTTGCAATGAAAGAGGTCGATTATGTTTTTCATGCAGCCGCGCTAAAGCAAGTTCCATCCTGTGAATTTTATCCTATGGAAGCCGTTAAGACCAATATAGAAGGCACAGAAAACGTTCTTAATGCGGCCATAAAAAATGGAGTGAAAAGAGTAATATGTTTGAGTACGGATAAGGCTGCATATCCAATAAATGCAATGGGTATCAGCAAGGCTCTTATGGAGAAGGTGGCAACATCTAAAGCTCGTATGCTTGGAGAAAGATATCCCGTCATTTGTTGTACGCGATATGGAAATGTTATGGGGTCAAGAGGTTCTGTGATTCCCCTTTTTGAAAATCAAATTAAAGAAGGAAAGCCTTTAACTATAACGAATCCCGGTATGACTAGATTTATGATGACTATAGCAAATGCTGTAGATTTAGTCTTATACGCCTACGAAAATGGAAAGCAAGGAGATTTGTTTGTACAAAAGGCTCCAGCAGCTACGATTAAAACTCTAGCAGAAGCAATTTTAAAATACAAAGGTATTTCAAACTCAAAAGTAAACATAATAGGAACAAGGCATGGAGAAAAGTTATACGAAACTCTACTTACTTGCGAAGAATCTTCCAAGGCAGTTGATCTCGGATTTTATTATAAAGTCCCAATGGATGTTCGCGATTTGAATTATGAAAAATATTTTGAAGAAGGAAACTTTATACCCAAAGAAACAGAGAGTTATACTTCCAACAATACGAAGCGCCTTGCACTCGATGAAATGGTGCAGCTTCTTTTCGAGTATGGGATAAACAAATGAGAATTCTTATAACGGGCGCCAAGGGCTTTATCGGTAGGAATTTAGTGTTGGAACTACAAAATAGGCATTATGAAAATCTTCTGCTTTATGATGTAGACAATTCCCAGGATCAATTAGAAGAATATGTTGAGAGCTGTGACTTTATATTTCATTTGGCTGGAGTAAACCGTCCGCAAGATACCAAAGAATATATGGAGGGCAATAGGGATTTCACTAAACATCTCCTCATGTTACTTGCTAGGCATAATAACAAGGCTACTATAGTAATGACCTCATCTATCCAAGCGGCGTTAGACAATCCTTACGGTGTTAGTAAGTTGGCTGGCGAAGAAGCCGTTTTTTCTTATGGCAATGCGCTTGGCACGAACATATATATATTTCGGTTACCTAATGTGTATGGAAAATGGTGCCGCCCAAATTATAATTCAGTTGTTGCAACATTTTGTTATAACATTGCCCATGATATACCAATACAAATTATCGATGAAAAAAAGTTGATTAATCTTGTTTATGTCGAGGATGTAGTAAAATCTTTAGTTGGCGTGCTAGAACAAGAACAACCATCTAAAAAGGGTAAATATTGTTCTGTAAATGAAGTCGACTCTACAACTGTTGGAAATCTGGCTCATATAATAAAATCATTTAGGATGGAGCGAAATAATTTATGTGTTGCTAATATGAAAGAGCGATTTATAAAATCCTTGTATAGCACATACATGAGCTACCTTCCAGAAAATTCTTTTAATTACCCCTTGACCTCCCACATAGACTCTAGGGGGTCATTTACTGAAATATTAAAACAAGATTATTACGGCCAAATTTCTGTCAATGTCATTAATACTGGTATTACAAAAGGTAATCATTGGCATCACCATAAAGTGGAAAAATTTATAATTTTATCAGGCGAAGCATCCGTTAAATTTCGTAAAGTTTCAGCATACGAAAGAAACGAAATTATCGAATATTGTGTTAGTGGAAAAAACCTAGAAGTAATAGATATTCCTCCTGGGTACGTTCATAATATTACCAACACGGGCTCGACAGAGTTAGTTGTACTGATGTGGATCAACGAGCCTTTCAACCCGGAAAGTCCGGACACTTACTTTTTGGAGGTATAAATGGGAAAATTAAAACTAATGACAATTGTCGGTACTAGGCCGGAAATCATACGCCTGTCAGAAGTAATAAAAGCTTGTGATAAGCATTTTAAACATATTTTGGTACATACAGGTCAGAATTGGGATTATGCACTTAATAAAGTATTTTTCGATGGGCTAGATCTTAGGGTACCGGACTATTGTCTGGAGTGTGTCGGTGGTAACTTAGGCCAAACAATTGGAAATATAATAGCACAGTCTTACGAAGTGCTGCTAAAGGAAACTCCTGATGCCCTTCTTATTCTTGGAGATACAAATTCAGCATTATCTGCAATATCTGCAAAGCGACTTAAAATTCCTATTTTTCATATGGAAGCGGGCAATCGATGTTTTGATCAAAATGTTCCAGAGGAAATTAACAGGAAAATTGTCGATCATATTTCGGACATTAACCTACCTTATACAGAACATAGCAGAAGATATCTTCTTGCGGAAGGATTTCGGAAAGAGCATATTTTTGTAACGGGATCTCCTATGCGAGAGGTTATTAATGCCAACATCGAAAAATTCAAGCAAAGCAATGTATTGGAACGGCTTAAGTTAAAAAGTAAGGGGTACATTCTTTTGTCTGCGCATAGAGAAGAAAATATTGATAAAGGGCCCAATTTCTTATTGCTTATGGAGGGGATAAATCACGTGGCAGAGAAATATAAAAAGCCTATTATCTATTCGATGCACCCAAGGAGCAAAAAATTTATCGAAGAAAGAAATTTTATTTTCCATCCATTAGTAAAAAGTTTTGAGCCAATGAATTTTGCAGATTACAATTATTTGCAGATGAATGCATATTGCGTACTTTCTGATAGTGGAACTCTCTCCGAGGAAAGTAGTATTATGTCCTTCCCTGCAGTTTTGCTGAGAACTTCTACCGAAAGACCAGAAGCTATTGATTCAGGAACAATAATTATTGGAGGTATATCAGGTGAAAGTATTGAACAGGCTATCGATTTATCTATAAGCTTATATGAAAAAGAGATGAAATTTAGAACGCCCATCGATTATATGGACGAAAATGTTTCAATGAAAGTTGTAAAAATTATACAAAGCTATACACAAATAATAGACGAAGTTATTTGGGGTAAATAAGAAGTTCAGAAAGTTTTTTATAAAACGCTTCGCTGGAGAAATGCTCTTCGTAATACAATTTTGAATTAGCACCATATATTTGGTGCTTTTCTTTTTCTCGGACAAATTTAATTATATTTAAATATAGAGATTCAAAATCTTCAGAAGGTCCGACTAGGCCACATTTTGCTTTTTTTATTACAGCACTTGCTTCTCCATCAATCGCAGCAACAATAGGCTTCCCCACAGCCATATATGATTGCACTTTTCCGGGAAGTGTTAATGAAATAAAATGATTTTCCTTTAGAGTAAGGAGAAAGGCATCTGCCATACTATAAAGTGTAGGCATTTCCTCTAAAGTTTTTCTTCCATGAAAGAAAGTATTGGCAAGATGAAGTTTCTTTGCTAACACCATACAAGATTCATAGGCAGAGCCATCGCCAACAATATGAAATTTTATATTTAATTCTGAATTCTCACGTTGAACTTTTTCAGCCGCTTTCAGAATAGTTTCTATACTTTGCATTTCTCCAATATTGCCTGCAAAAAGAAAATTTATACCTGCTTTGGTGGTTGATTTTTTTGTATTATCAAAGACACTTTCTGCATAGGTAGGCAAATATTCTATGGGCTGAGTTAAATGAAGCTTATTCCGAAAATATAACTTAAACTGTTCGGAGCTAATCCAAATCACACTAGCTTGTTGATATATATACTTACTCAAAATTTTTGTAAAAAAATAAATCAGCCCTCTTAGCGATATCCCCGCTGCAGCAATACTATCCGGCCAAAGATCAAAACAGTAAAGGTAAAGTGGAAGAACTTTCCCCGTACACTTTTTTACGAGCTTTTGATATGAAATTGCAGGAATGGCCATCGTAACAGGTGAAAATTGAACAACAATGATTTTATCAAAATCACTTGTCGGTAATTTTTTTGCCACTTTAGATCCCTGGTATGCAAAGCTTAAATAGCTTCGAACAAGATTTTTTTTGCCAACATTTCGTGGTTTACTATTACATCTTAATATTTTGACTCCATGAATATTTTCAGTTCCCACATTTAATAATTGATCTTTCTCCAAATCGCACCAATTATAGCCTCTAAATATTTTACCTGAAGGATAGTTTGGCAATCCTGTAAGCACAGTAACATCGTGCCCCATCTTAAATAGATGGGTGCATATATCTGTAACTCGAAATTGTTCTGGATAATAATACTGGCATACAACAAGTAATCTCATATAATGTACCGCTTTTAGGGAGCAATGATGTTAATGGAATTTTGAGTGAGAATTGCCTTCGCATATATTTTCTCGCTTTAAAATCTTTACTATTGTAGTAAAAAATATTTTAACATCTAACTTAAAAGAGAGGTTTTCTATATAATAGCCGTCTAATGCAGCCTTGTTTATTATATCTATCTCATCTCTACCATTAATTTGCGCCCACCCTGTTAATCCGGGTCTTATATCATTTGCTCCATATTTATCGCGCTCTGCAATTAAATCGAATTGATTCCATAATGCAGGCCTTGGGCCAATTATAGCCATGCTTCCAGATAATATATTGAAAATTTGTGGTAATTCATCCAGACTTGTCTTTCGTAAAAAAGCACCTAATTTCGTTATCCATTGTTCAGAGTTTTCAAGCAGATGAGTGGGAGTTTCTTTGGGTGTGTCAACAGTCATCGTTCTAAATTTAAGGATATTAAAAGGGATCTCATGTATACCAATTCGTTTTTGCTTAAAAATGACCGGTCCTTTTGAGTCTATTTTTATCGCAATCACAAGAATCAGGAAAACTGGCAATAATAGGGTAATACCCATTAAAGATAATATAACGTCCGTCATCCTTTTGATAATTAAATACAAAATATTTCCCTTAGCTTTCTATGATTCGATTACGTCTCTTCAAAATTAAATTAATTGCAATACCCATGCCAAGCAGAGTATAAAACATTGGCATAACAGAAACAGAACTATCATCGACAAGGCCCGTCGCAATGAAACCTGTCACGCCAAAGAAAATTCCAGCCCCAACAAAGGTTAAATAATCATTTTCAAATTTGGTCTTTCTATAGAGCCGAAAACTTTGTGTAAGGTAAATGCCGTAAAGTGCAAGTAATGCAAGAAGCGATATCCCTCCAGTGCCTACTGCCGCATGCAAGTACATATTATGCGGTTTATCTATGATCATATTTAAAACTCCCTGGAAGTTATTTGAATATTTTCCTGCATAGTCTTCTTGTGGGAAAACAGCACAATAAGTATCTGCTCCAGTTCCAAGTATCAAAGTATCTTTAAGAAGGGGAAAGGTTCTCGACCAAATAAAGCCACGCTGTGAGCCGAAATCCGGGTTGTGTTCAAACCCAAAGTGGGCAACATTATATAAAGAAACTGTTCTTCCAAGTTGGTTATAATAATAAATCTGATCACCGGAAATTTGGAATGCCCATTCGATATCTATAGTTTTTAATATTACATAGTAATAGGTCTTATCAAATGCATGTGTTAGTGTTAAATACTGATAAAACCTATCATCACCAATAGAGTAAACACCAGGTTCTGCTTCTATGGCATACATCGGTAGAGCTTTTTCTTCTTCGTCCAACAAAATCAAACCATCAAGTACACCTTCTTTATCAGTGGTTACTTGAATAGTAAGGGGGTTATGGTTAATACTGATTTCAATATTATTTTCATTTGTGATAATGTAATCAATAAAAGGTTTGATGGATGCAGGCTTCTGTGTTTGGTTTGTTTGCAATTCCTGATCATTTTCTTGTGCAACAGAATTAAAAATGCCATTGTCACCAAAAGTCGCATTTTTAATTTCGGGCAACCAACGGCTTACTGTTATGCTTGCTACAATGCCGGTAATAATGAAAAGAATGGTTAATGGTTTTGCCCAATGCAACAATCTCTTATTTAAAACAATTAATCCTGTCACTCCAATTACACCAAGCCCGAGAATACCTCCTGAAGAGGCCGAGCCAATAAGGTTATATATCAACAAAGCAAATAAAACACCAAGACCTACTTTCTTCCACAATCGTTCTTTTGAATTTTTATTGAGTGCTCTTATAAACAGCATACCGAACAACGGGATAAGTAAAGTAAGATAAAAAGACACATAGTTAATATTATATACAGTTTGATAAATTTCCTTATTCTTAAATGTAAATTCCAGATACTGTTTTCCTTGCTCTGCCGCAGATTCAATTCCTTGCCAAGTAGTTATACCAGAATCAGTCAAGAAATTGGGTACTATAAGCTTTTGTCCAAGGGTAGTTCGAAAAAAATCGTGGCCAAGAGCCTGAGAGATACCCAAAAGGCTTAAAACGATACTGCTTGTGGCTAATGGGTATAACACCATTTTTACATTCTTTTCTGATTTTATACTGTTGATTACAAAAAATAAAAGAACCATATAGCCAAGGAGTGGTAAAGTTCCTTCGAACCTGTCATTCCATCCAAGCCATGCAAATTCTTTATAATTAGAAAAAGTATATGATAAAATAACAAATAAAGTATACACAGCCATTGGTATATATGCAAAACAAGACTTTATTGCAAGGGATTGTGTCACAATTTGGTAAAGCAACATTAACAACGCAATCACTGCGCATATTATGATTATTACCATTTTATAGTAACTAAAAAAGTCTACTATATCAGTTGCGTTTGTTTGACTTGTCCAAAAGAATTGTTCCATCGGTCGATTGTAGGAATACATACGGACTATTAAAATTATTATGGATGAAAACACAATGATTGGAAACATTTGTCCAATATGAGTATCTTCGCTTATGCGAGGAGCATGACTCATAGAGTACAGATAATCTGACTCTTTCGCTTTGATTTGCTTTGATGGCTGCTCTTTATTAGTGTAATTTGCCATATTATTATTTTCCCCCACTTACTTGATTCTATAAAGATATGATATTATACTGCAAAAAAGCTTATCAAGGCAATCCTTAAGTTGGAATTCGTTTAAAAGCTAAAGACATATGTTATGCTTTGCTATATAATTAAAATGATTTAAATGAAAGGTATTTTATGAAAAAAGTAACATTAACTGCACCGCAAACGGCCGTATTGATGGCGATTTTCGTAATGGGTTCAAAAGTGATTGGCTTTATTCGTGAGCTTGTTCTGGCAAACTATTATGGAACTGGAATCATAACGGATTCATATGTTATGGCTCAATCTATACCAAACACACTTTTAGCGGGAGTTATAGGCGCTGCGGCCACAGCGTATATGCCGATTTTTTCCAGAAAAATTGAACAAGAAGGTGACGAAGAAGCCAATCGTTATACGAGCCAATTGTTTAATTTCCTTATTGCTGTGACAGGAATTGCGGCCATAATAGGTGTCTTCTTTTCAAGACAACTCGTCGACATTTTTGCTCCGGGTTATGGACCTGAGGCCATTGAACTTACCTCTTTTTATTTAAAAATTGGGTTTCTAATAGTTCTTTTTAATACATCTATTGCTCTTTTTGAGGCATTTCTTCAATATAAGGGAGTTTTTTTATCTCAAATTGTTTTAGGGTATACTCAAAGTTTATCAATAATATTTATAACAATTATAAGCGCCTACACAACCCATTATTTGCTGATTTTTGGAGCCTTGCTAGGGTTCTCTATAAGAGGAATAGGTTCCTTTTTATTGGCAAAGAGAAATTCATTCCACTATATTTCAGATTGGCATTTCACGAAAGCAGTAAAAGAATCAATGATTTTGGCATTACCAATATTTATTGGTGGTAGTGTAAATCAAATTAATACCTTTATTGACCGTGTGCTAGCTTCACAACTACAAACAGGTAGTGTTTCAGCTCTAAACTATGGCAATATGGTTGTCGGCGTAATATCAATGTTTTCTGTTACTATTTTTATTACTATAATTTATCCAAAACTGAATCAAGCATTTGCTCACGAAGAATATAGCCGGATAAGCGATATGGCTGAAAAGGGTATAGATATAATTGTGTTATTGGCAGTACCATTTACTTTAGGCTCTATGTGTTACAGCGGTGCTTTAATACAAGTTATATATGAAAGAGGGGCTTTTGACGGAACATCAACATTACTTACGTCTGCGGCATTTTTTTACTATGCTATCGGATTGACATTTATATCTCTGAACGCTTTGATTACAAAAATCTTTTATTCACTACATGATACAAAGACCACTGTAGTTTGTTCAGCGATTGCAGTTGTTTGCAATATTATACTAAATTTAATTTTGGTCAAGTTTATGTACCATGCAGGGTTGGCATTGGCCACAAGTATCGCACAGACGGTGAATACATTGCTCTTATACCTTACTTTTAAAAGAAAATACCCGCAAATTCAATTACTTCGTTCTAAGACAAAGGTTATAAAAATAATAATCTTTTCAACTATAGCAATAGGATTTTCATATGTTTTCTTTATAATTATTGGTAATAGGATATGGATGCCTAGAATGGTTTTGTTGGGCCTTACTGTCACATTGGCGATGCTATTATATTTGGCATTGCTACATAAGGCTAAATTTGAAGAATTAGATTTGATAAAAGATTTGTTTCGGCGAGGCAGCACGCCAGAATAGGAATTATATGGGAAGTAAATGGAAAATCATATTATTATTAATTTTAGATAGTTTATGTGTTAGCATAGCTTATATTTTAGCACTCTTAATGCGGTTTGAATTTGATGCAGAGAATCTTCAGTTTGAAGGCTTTTTTGCAATATACTTAGAAAATTGGTTTTGGCTTACATTGATTAAGCTGGTTGTATTTTGGGTTATGGGCCTTTATCGAAGCTTATGGCGCTATGCCAGCACGGAAGAATTAGTAAAAATTTTCGTAAGTTGTATTATTGCAAATACAATGGCGGTAACGTTTATCGAATTTACGCAACAGATGCTGCCAAGAAGTGTATATGGTATGGCTGGAATGTTTGATGTTTTACTAATTGGAGGTATTCGTTTTGGTTATAGGTGGCTTCGCAATATCAAAAGCCCTGGGAAGTTTAACCTATACGGAGGGAAAAAGCTGAAAGAAGCTATTCTTTCAGAAGAAGCAAAAAATGAAAAAAGAATCATGTTGGTAGGCGCGGGGGACGCCGGTGCCGCAATGATTAAAGAAGTGCGCATGCATCGAGACCAGAGACAACGAGTGGTTATTGCAGTAGATGACAATAGGCAAAAATACAACCAAAGGATTGCCGGAGTTAAGATAGCGGGCGACCGAAACGACATATCATCCCTCTGCAAAAGATACAATATAGATGAGATTATCATTGCCATACCTACGGCTTCTAAAAGAGAAATGAAAGCTATTTTAGAAGAATGTCACAAGACAAAATGCAAAGTAAAGATTGTTCCTTCGTTGATAGATCTTATAAACGAAAAGGTTAGTATCAATGCTCTGCGAGATGTGGATATAGACGACCTCCTTGGTAGGGAGGCTGTCCAGGTCAATCTTAAGGAAATTAGCAGTTATTTAGAAGATAAAATTATTTTAGTTACAGGGGGTGGAGGTTCTATAGGTAGCGAGCTTTGCAGACAGATTGCACGGTTTAAGCCACGGCGAATGGTTGCACTGGATATCTACGAAAATTCGGTATTCGATTTGGCCGACGAGATGAAAGATAAGTTTCCGAATCTGGAATTTGATGTGGTGATAGGCTCCGTTCGTGACGCCATCCGTATGGATGAAATCTTTAACCGATATAAACCGCATGTTGTCTTCCATGCAGCTGCGCATAAACATGTGCCATTAATGGAGGATAATCCAAAGGAAGCAATTGTAAATAATGTGCTGGGAACTAAGAACGTGATGCATATGGCAGAAAAATATGTGGCGGACAAGTTTGTTCTGATTTCTACAGATAAAGCAGTTAACCCAACTAATGTAATGGGCGCAACAAAGAGGATTTGCGAAATGCTTTTGCAGGATAAAAGTGCGGAATCTAAAACGAATTTTAGTGCCGTGCGTTTTGGAAATGTCCTTGGCTCCAACGGCAGCGTAATACCCACTTTTCGAAGGCAGATTGCAAAGGGGGGTCCGGTAACGGTTACCCATCCAGATATTTGCCGCTATTTTATGACCATTCCCGAAGCGGTACAGTTGGTAATTCAGGCAGGTGCTATGGCAATGGGAGGAGAAATATTTATTCTGGATATGGGGGAGCCGGTAAAGATTATGAGTCTGGCAGAAAATGTGATACGCTTATCCGGATTTGAGCCTTACGATGATATCGATATTCAGATTACAGGCCTTCGCCCCGGCGAAAAGCTATATGAAGAGCTTTTAATGGACGAAGAAGGAATTAAAGAGACTACGCATGAAAAAATATATGTAGGACATCCCGTACCGCTTACTTCTGGCCTTTCAGAATTACTTCGGGCAGACGGTGGTTTGGAGGCTGGTGTTGTGGAAATTAAAACGATGACCGACAAACAAACAAAACTCTGGCTTCACAAAATCGTTCCTAATTATGTGGAAACGCCAAATGAAAAAGATTAAAAAAATATTTTCACTACCATATATTGTTTGTTTTATATACGATCATAACAATCGAGTTGGTTTATCTTTTAGTTTTTTAATCTTTACTTGGCGGATTGTGGAATTGCTAATTCCAACTTTAGACACTATAATTAAAAGACAAGAAGCCGATAGAATAATCTTTTAACAGACTTGATGTATTTAGATAGAGTTTACGTGCGTATTTATAGAAGTAAGAGTTTTATATAAAAATTCTTACGAGACAATGAGGTAATTAAAGACAATGATTGAATTGGGAAATATTAGAATTGGACAGGGAGAAAGACCCCTTGTAATTCCGGATATTGGAATTAATCATAATGGTAGTTTAAGCACGGCGAAGGAAATGGTAGATGCTGCGTATAGAGCCGGTGCAAGGCTAATTAAACACCAGACCCATATCGTTGCTGATGAAATGGTAGATATGGCAAAAAATATTATTCCCGGCAATGCGAATATATCGATATATGAAATAATGGAAAGTTGCATGCTATGTGAAGAAGAAGAAATTGAACTTAAGCAATACACGGAATCATTGGGTCTGTTGTATTTAAGCACACCTTTTTCTAGAGCAGCAGCGGATCGATTAGAAAAAATGGGTGTTTTGGGTTATAAAATTGGGTCGGGTGAACTTAACAACTACCCATTGCTAGACTATATTGCCTCTTTTGGAAAACCAATGATCGTATCAACGGGCATGAACGGGATGAGTGAAATAGGAAAAGCCGTTGAAATATTGAAAAATAGAAAAATTCCATTTGCTTTATTACATACAACAAACCTTTACCCCACTCCTGCAAGACTCGTTAGATTGGGCGCAATGCAGCAACTAAAAAAATGCTACCCTGACATACCAATAGGTCTTTCCGACCATACAATAAACAATTATGCATGTATGGCTGCTATCGCCTTAGGCGCAGATATTATAGAAAGACATTTTACCGACTCAAAGAAAAGAAATGGCCCAGATATAGTATGTTCTATGGATGAAGAAGAGTTGAAAATATTATTGCAGGCATCAAGTGAAATTAGTTTAATGAGCGGTGGATGTAAAGAGGCCGCTAAAGAGGAAGATATAACTATGAAATTTGCTTTTTCAAGTGTAGTGACGATTAAAGAAATTCTAAAAGGACAAACATTTGACTCTTCGAATATATGGGTGAAAAGACCTGGGATTGGAGAATTACGGGCAAGCGATTATAAGAACATTTTAGGCCATAAGGCAAAAACTAACATTTGTGCAGGTGTTTTATTATCGAAAGATTTGATTGAATGATGAAAAAAAGGAAGATACTTTTTATAACAGGAACTAGAGCCGATTATGGTAAATTGAAACCCTTAATGCGTGCAGTTGAAAACAATGCACAATTTGACTGTCATATTTTTGTGTCAGGCATGCATTTGTTGGAAAATTTCGGATATACATACGGAGAAATAGAGAAAGATGGATATCGAAATGTTCATGTCGCAAAATGTGCACCTACAAGTTCTAATATGAGTATAAATTTTGGAAATTCTATCATTGAACTATCCAACTATTTGGAGTTGATAAAACCAGATTTAATGATAGTTCATGGCGATAGAACAGATGCACTAGCTGGAGCTGTTGCAGGTGCGTTAAATAATATAAAGGTTGCACATGTTGAGGGTGGAGAAGTTTCTGGCACAATAGACGAATCGATTCGGCATGCAATATCCAAATTTGCACACATTCACTTTACTTGCAATCAAGAAGCAACCCGCAGACTAATCCAACTGGGGGAAGATTCAAGAGCCATATTTGAAATTGGATCTCCAGATATAGATGTCATGCTGAGTAATACTCTTCCTTCTTTGAATGAAGCAAAATCGAGATATGATATTGATTTTTCCAACTATTGCATATTGATGTACCATCCAGTGGTCACTGAATTTACCGATACGGCCTTTCAGATTGATCAGATTGTCAGCGCAATTAAGGAATCAGGATCTAAATGTATTACGATTTTCCCAAACAACGATCTTGGTTCAGATGATATTTTATTAAAATATAATACCCTTGATAACAATT
The DNA here is from genome assembly GCA_964608965.1 of uncultured Oscillospiraceae bacterium. Classification (GTDB taxonomy): domain Bacteria; phylum Bacillota; class Clostridia; order Peptostreptococcales; family Anaerovoracaceae; genus UBA10908. The sequence continues at coordinate 195,334 of CAZSPZ010000002.1, forward strand.
TTAGAGTATTTCCATCCTTAAGGTTTGAATATTTCCTAACATTGTTGAGGCATGCGAATTACATCATTGGTAATTCTAGCGCTGGAATAAGGGAAGCTTGTGTGTACGGTATACCAGCAATAGATATCGGAAGTAGGCAACAAGGGCGTTGCATTGTTAGAAATTTGACTAATGTACAGCATGTAGGATATTCGAAAGATGAAATATTAATTTCAATCTTAAACACTCCAAAGTATCGACACAGCGCATCATATTATGGAAAAGGGGATAGTGTCGCAAAGTTTATGCAATACCTTACAATGCCAGCATTATGGAATATTGAACAACAAAAACGATTTATTGACATTGGAGATATATATGATTAAAGGATTAAGAGCGGTTGCAATTATTCCTGCAAGGGGTGGGAGCAAAGGATTACCCAATAAAAATATTCGTCCTTTGGGTAAAATACCACTCATAGGATATACTATTAATGCAGCTAAAGAAGCGAGAGTTTTTGATGCAGTTGTCGTTTCTACCGATAGCGATGAAATAGCTAAAATTTCAAAAGAATTTTCTGCCGAAATCCCTTTTATTCGACCCGACAATCTAGCTTGTGATACAGCAAAGACTATTGATGTAGTAATGCATGCTTTGTCCCAAATGTCCATCGAAGGCAGATATTTTGACCTGGTGGTACTATTACAACCCACATCACCTTTTAGAAACTCGTCTAATATACTTCAAGCATTGAATAAATTTATTGAAAAAGATGCAAATAGCTTAGTTAGTGTTTGTGAAGTCCATGATAATCCAATATTGATGCGCTCCATTGATAACAAAGGGAACGCACGCAAACTGCTTGATGATTGTAGTACTGTGCGCCGACAAGAATTCCCAACGTATTATAAAGTTAATGGTGCAATTTATATTAATAAAGCAATAACTCTTTCTAATAGCACGAGTTTGAACGACAATGAGCTGTGTTATATAATGCCGCAATTAACTTCAATTGATATAGATACTGAAGAAGACTTATTATATGCTGAGTTTTTGCTGAAAAATGGAATTATGGGGAATGTAATATGAACGAAAAAGAAGAAGCAAAAGCATTTGATGAACAAATAACGGAACGGATTAATGGTGGACATATCCCTGACTTGAGATGTAATCGTGAATGCTTATATTTTTATAACAATTCTTGGCGGCATCCCGATTATGTTAAGCTTGATATGCAAGAACAATATGAAGCAATACTGAAAATTTTATCTTCAGATTGTAGCCGTAAGGGTATAGGCAGAAATCAGTACAAAATACTAGAAGTTGGCTGTGGCCCGGGATGGCTTTCACTTGAATTATACCGAGAAGGTTTTAACGTTACGGGCGTCGAATTATCAGTTGCGAACATTAAAGTGGCAAAAGATACTTTAGCTCAAAATGTTTATGAATCAAAAGGCGGAGCATTAAATTATATTTGCGGAGATATATTTGCGCTTACGACTAAGCAGATAGGAATAAAATCTTTTGATTGTATTGTTTTTGCAGGAGCATTACACCATTTTAATGATCCTTCAAAACTATTAAAGCACCTAAAAAACATTTTAAGTGTAAAGGGAATTATTATTGCGCATGAACCGACTCGTGATAAAGTATCTATTCAAAATGCGGCATATTCATATATAATCAAAAAACTACTATCTCTATGTAAAGGATATTATCAAGATTTTGATTTAAATTTATCTCACCGTGCGCAAATAGATGATATATACAATTTATTAAAATATCAAACTAACACTAAGGAAAAGCTACAATCTATAAATGATAATGAAGCTGGTTATGAAGATATTCAAAATGCATTTATGTCAAATTTTAAATATATAAGCACAATCAAGCGTTATGGTCTTTTTCATGAAATAATAGGTGGGCTAAGGTTTAGTCGGGAAATGAATAGTGATATCGCAAAATTTATTCGCGATATTGACAGGGTACTTGTTGAAAGCGAATGCATAGAAGCCACAGAATATTTATTTACAGCGAGCGATTTTGAAATAAAGGAGTAACGACGATGACAGATATTAGATATTGCAAGAAATGTGTTATGCCAAACACCCGGCCAGGTATTGAATTTGATAAATATGGTGTTTGCGAGGCATGCAATAATTATGAGAAAAAGAAAGCAGTCAACTGGGATTTGAGGTGGCAAGAATTAGAGGCGCTATGTTCCAAATACAGAGGGATGAATGATAATGCGTATGATTGTGCAATTGCTGTTTCCGGTGGCAAAGATTCGACATTTCAAGTGTATGTAATGAAAGAACTTTTGGGAATGAACCCCCTGTTGATTTCGATTGATAATTGGGATTGGACCGAAACTGGAAGAAAGAATAAATCAAATATTTCTGAAACATTTGGATGCGATGTTTTAACCTTTTCACTAAATGAAAAAATCGGAAAGCAAATGTTATTAAAAGGACTTCAAAAGCTCGGATCTCCAACTTGGTATGTGGATGCTGCTATCTATGCTGTTCCGGTAAAAATGTGCATGAAACTCGGCTTACAGCTTCTGGTTTATGGCGAAAATGTCAATTATGAATACGGAGGCGCTCAAAAAGAAGAAACATATTCTGCAAAGGGGATATTTTCTAACGATGTAGTAAAGCCAATCGACTGGAATGAATGGTTGGATGATTCGATTTCCATGAAAGATTTATTTAGTATTCAACAGCCTAGTACGCAAGAAATGGAAAAACACGGCTTAGAGCCGATATATCTATCATATTTTGTAGAATGGGATTCGTTGCATAATTATGAAGTGGCCAAAAGAAATGGCTTTAGACATATGGAGCATGAATGGACAAGGGAAGGGACCATTGAAAATTTTAACCAAATCGACAGCCCTTCTTACCTTATGAACCAATGGTTTAAATATCCCAAATTTGGCCATGCAAGCGTGACAGAAATGGCGTCACGGTATATCCGTGCAGGAAAGATGAATAGAGACGAAGCAATCAAGTTAGTGAAAGATAAAGATTCAAAATTGGATCAAAGGATACTTGATTCTTATTGTAAATTTGTTGGTATAACAGTCAAAGATTTCTGGCAAATCGCTGATCAGTGGTTTAATGAAAATTTATTTGAACAAGATAAGTACGGGGTTTGGACGCCAAAATTTGAAATTAAATAATTTCTGTTCAAAAGGAAATAAATACGCCACATAATTCTACCTGAAATTATATAGATAAAAATACATGGGGTATTTTGGGTTTATAAATTGGTAGAGGAGAGCAATATGAAAAGTTTAATGACTATGGATACATCTCTTTCGGGGCTTGCGCCGGAAGAGATGAGCTCTTTACAGGCGGCCGCGGGCAAAGCGGCCCTGCGCCTTTTTTCGGGCAAAGAAGATTTTACTGGCTGGGTAGGGCTTCCAAGGGATTACGATCCCAGCGAAATAGAGCAAATAGAAAAGGCGGCCGCAAGGATACAAAAACAATGTACCGCTTTTGTTGTGATAGGAATAGGAGGCTCTTACTTGGGCGCCAGAGCTGCGTACGAGCTTCTTTCGGGCAGTTTTGCACATCTAAGAAAAGAGGGCGCCCCACGGCTGTTTTTCGCCGGACAGAACATAAGCGCTGCCTATCACCGAGAACTTTTAGAAGTGCTGCAAGACGAAGAGGTCTGCCTTTGTGTGATTTCCAAATCGGGGACCACCGCGGAGCCTTCCATCGCCTTTGCGCTTCTTAAGGATTTTCTTATCTGCAAATACGGCAAAGAAGAAGCCTCCAAGCGCATTGTTGCGATCACCGATGCCGAAAAAGGCGTCTTAAGGGAAGAAGTGAACAGGGAAGGTTACGAAAGCTTCGTGGTCCCCGACGATATCGGCGGCAGGTATTCGATCCTGACGCCTGTAGGCTTGCTGCCCCTGGCAGCCGCCGGTTTCTCCCCTTCGGAGTTTTTGTCCGGCGCAAAGACAGCGATGGAAGACCAGGCTTTAATGCAGCAGGCAAAAGACTATGCGATTTGCAGAAACCTGCTATATAAAAAAGGAAAGAAAATTGAAATATTCGAATCGTACGAACCTCGCTTTTCTTTTTTCGCGGAATGGCTGAAGCAGCTTTTCGGAGAAAGCGAAGGAAAAAACGGTGTGGGGGTTTTCCCCGCGAGTCTTACGTTCAGTTCGGATCTTCATTCCATGGGCCAATTTCTGCAGGACGGAACGCCTTGCTTTTTCGAGACGGTGTTGGACGAAGAAAAGCCTGCTTCGGATTTAATCGTGCCTGAATCGGCCGGTCTGCCTCTTGCAGGAAAAAGCATGATGGCTGTCAACCGGGCGGCATTGGAAGGCGTCGCGGCCGCCCATTTGGGCGCAGGCGTACCGATGCTGCGGCTTAGAATTTATGAAAAAATCACTCCACAAACCGTAGGAGAAGTGGTATACTTCTTCGAGGCAGCCTGCGCCATATCGGCATACATGATGGGAGTCAATCCCTTTGACCAGCCTGGCGTGGAAGACTACAAAAGGGAAATGAGAGAGAGATTATAACAAGGGGGAAAATATGAAGTTAAACAAAAAGACAATCACTACATTTTTATTGGTATTTGCACTGGCAACCATTGCCATGCTGCCTGTTCGATATGTTTTCGGAAAAATCGGCGGAACGACGGTGTTCGAAGCCGAAGAAAATCTTTTAGATCAGATGACACCGATTACCGTGGATCCCAGCAGCCCATTTTACGATGTATTCCAAAGCAAAGACAGAGTCAACATCCTTCTTCTGGGTGTAAACGGGGGCATGACCGACACGATTATGCTCGCAAGCTACGACATGGCCAATCAATACGTGAATATGATTTCCATTCCGAGAGACACGTTTTATTACAGGGAAGGTTATTCTCCTTACGCGGCTCATAAAATCAACGCCATTTACAGTTCCCAGGGCGTTGTGGCTACTGCGACGGCCGTTTCGGATGTGCTGTACGGAATGCCTATCCATTACTATGCTATCGTCGAATACGAAGACATCCGTAAGGTCATGGACGTGATCGGCGGCGTTACCGTCAATATTCCGTTCCATATGAAATACATCGACAGCACCGAGGGCAAGGAACTCTATATCGACATACCCGAAGGGGATCAGTTTATTGACAGCAGCAATGTCATCGAATTCCTCCGATTCCGCAAGACAAATCCGGCTTTTGCGAGGCAGGGTTACCAAAGCTACGATGCTGCGGATATCCAGAGGATAAAAGTCCAGCAGGATTTTGTCCGGTCCGTTATAAAGGAATGCCTGAGCGTAGGCAAACTGAAGGATGTTGCAAAGGTGGCGCTGCAAAACGTGGAGTCCGATCTTACGTTCTCCATGGCCGCAAAGCTTGCGGTCAAAGCGATGAGCGGTCTTTCGTCTGAAAACGTCAGCTCTTACACTCTTCCGGGCTACGATAAAATGATGCACGAACTTTCTTTCTATATTGCGGACGAAGAGAAAATAGCAGATTTGCTGACGGAGATTTATGCTCTGGAAGCGCCGACAACCACCGACGGGGCAATCGAGGCTCCGGGCAGCGAAGAAGAGGAAGAATAAAAGAATATAAAGTTGTCAAAAAATTTGATTTTTTGACAACTTTATTTTTTGACAACTTTATTTTTTGCAGATTTAGCAGGCATAAGTTATAATTAAAAAGAAGGGTAATTTTTGATAAGAAAGAAGGAGACAATATGAGATATTCAGCAAGAAAATGGCAACGAAGATTTCTCGCTCGACTTGTTTGTATTGCTGTAATTGTAGGAACGCTTCCATTGAATGCGGCTGCATTGGCTCTGGCCAACCTAGGCTTTGAGTCAGATTTATCCGAATGGGTTACTTATCAAGATGTTACTGTTAACAGCGGCAGTAAGACCATAGCCGCAGGTTCAAATTCTTGGGAAATTCATCCTAAAAACTCAAAGATGGCGGTAATGGCACCATCTGGTAATGCAGGTGTTTTCAGCAGCGTTGCCGACACCTTAGATCTTTCAACCGACACAAGAGCATACTTTCTCGGATTGTTTCCCCAGCCTACGGATTTTGCTTATATTTATCGCACAATAGAGCTTGAAGCGGCACAAGAGTTTTATATGTATTGGAACTATGTTGCGACGGATTATGCCCCATTTAACGATGCGTCTTTTGTTTCGCTTGTCAATACAGACAACCCTGCAAGCCTTCCATTAATCAACGGCGCTTATGGCGAAATCGGCATATTAGGGGCGACCGTGCTGGGAACCGGAAACTATTCAACAGGAAGCTATGGTAGCACCGGTTGGCAAAGAGCAACCTTTAAAGCGGGGTCTGCCGGAACCTATATTCTGGGATTTGCAGTGTATAATCTGGACGATACGGCACTGCCACCCTATTTGTTTGTCGACGATGGAGCAGGACTTACCTATAACAATGGCATTCCTTTTGACCCCATAGCGCCCGATGATAATGCGCCACCACCACCGGCTGTAAAATCTATTGTATATGATGCGACAACTTTTTCCGAAGCTGGTGCCAATGATGGTTCGATTGGCAATGGATTGACAGTAACAGTCGTGGAAGAAGCATTTACAGGAAATATAGACGAAGAGATAAGTGGGGTGACTTTCCAAAACACACCTACCGGACTTACTGCTTCAGCCATTAAGAAAAGTAGTACAACTGCAGAAATAAGTCTTTCTGGCAATGCAATCAGTCATGCACAAGCAAACAGCATCAGTAATTTTAGTGTCATTTTTTCTAATTCGGCATTCAGCGGAAACGATGCTTCGACAGTTTTGGGTTCATCCAACACAAGCATCGTCATCGATTTTGAAGATAGTTCTTCCACCGGCACACCGCAGGAAGCTATAATATATAACGATGTCACTAAAACCTATGGCGATGCCTCTTTTGATCATACGGCTTCCGGTGGAAGTGGAACAGGAGGTTTCAGTTACTCCTCTGATAATACAACTGTGGCAGCCATCAATTCAGCAACTGGGAATGTGACCATCTTGCAAGCAGGGGCCGTCACCCTAACAGCCACAAAAGCGGCAGACGATACATATAATCAGGCAATCGATACTTGCACGCTTACGATTAATAAAAAAGAGCTCACCGTCCAGGTGAACGATAGCCAAAAATATAGAAATGATTCCGATCCTGAGTTTACTGTATCGGTTAGTGGATTTATTGACGGAGAAAATGTCGATGATTTAAACGGTACATTGGATTTCACAAGAGAGCCCGGAGAAAATGCCGAAAATTATGTCGTGAGCGCCAGCGGTTTTGCGTCCGATAACTACAGTTTTATTTACCTTGATGGAATCTTGGACATTCGCAACAAAGCATCGAGAAATACTGCGGATGGCCAAGACGGAATGGGATTTTTTAATGGTCAAACCGTAAAAGACCTGGAAGGTCAAAATGAAAAAATTCAGGTGCAAAGCGGAGACGTTACATACTCCTTAGCGGCTTCTCAAATTAACATAGACGGTATTTCAGAACAGTTCGGCGAAGAGGTGGCTTTGGAGGACATCAATGTCAACATTCGTATTTCGAATCTTCGCCAGGACGAAGTCCGGGTAATCCAGGATGCGGCCAATGCAAATAATTTCCTGCTGGTCGTTCCGCCAGTGGAATTCGAAATAACCTGCGAAAGCAATGGCCAAACGGTTTCGGTTTCGCGCTTTAACAGTTATGTAGAGCGTACTATAGCTATCCCGGAGGGTATCGATCCTTCCCAAATAACCACCGGGGTTATTATTAATGCCGACGGTACGTTTTCGCACGTTCCCACAACGATTATTATTGTTGACGGAAAATATTATGCAAGAATAAACAGCCTTACCAACAGCACTTACTCTGTTATTTATAATCCGGCAACCTTCGATGATCTTGGAGGGTATTGGGCCGAAGAAATTATAAACAATATGGGAGCCAGGCTTATTGTAAGCGGTACCGGCGATAATAAATACGAACCCGAACTGGATATTACCCGCGCCGAGTTTGCCGCGATGACCGTAAGAGCATTGGGTCTTCTCCCGGGCAGTGAGCCAAGCCGTTTTTTGGATGTTGCCTCGGAGGAATGGTACAACGGTTATATTCAAACGGCCAGCGAGTACGGTTTGATTACCGGATACGAGGTCGATGAATTCGGACCCAATGATAAAATTATCCGAGAGGATGCGATGGTGATCATTGCAAGAGCGATGGGCGTTATCGGTATGCAGACGGAACTTTCTAAAGAAGAAGTAGATGCCCTTTTGGAGAAATTCAAAGATGTAAAAGAAGCGTTTGAATATATCAGAAACAGCATGGCGGCTTGTCTAAAAGAAAATATTATCATCGGCAGATACGAAGACGCCATAGAACCTAAGGATTACATAACAAGAGCAGAGGTTGCGGTAATTTTAAACAGAATGCTTCGAAGGTCAGAGTTAATTTAGCCATTATAAAATCGTAGAAGGGCGTGGCAGAACGTAATTTTTGAAATTTCATCGGCTCTCTGGCATTATAGCAGAGAGCCTTTTTTATTTGGGCTGATAGGAACACAATTTCGAAATTTCATTGCTCATAGGAACATAAATGTTCCTATCGGGGCGATTTATGATCCATTTGCACCGATCTGCCCTTGCCGGCCTGGCTTTCGGTGCAAATCTCCACTTTATTCTTGCCGTAGGAACATATTTGTTCCTACGGCCCTTCCAAAACGCCAAGTTGTGCAGAAGTAGGGCGGATGTCGGGCGTGGCAGAACGTATTTTTGAAATTTCATCGTTCATAGGAACATAAATGTTCCTATCGCGGTGATTTACGATCCATTTGCACCGATTCGGCCAAGTTTGCCTGGCTTTCGGTGCAAATCACCTCTTTATTCTTTGTCGTAGGAACATAAATGTTCCTACGGCCCGGCCCAAACGCGAAATTGTTTGCGAAAGATTGCGGATTATGGCCGTGGCAGAACGTATTTCTGAAATTTCTGTAATGGTATATTGAACTTGTAACACTTCGGTCTAATAGATTAAAATAATA
>CAZSPZ010000003.1:0-4388 GCA_964608965.1 uncultured Oscillospiraceae bacterium
AAGCGAGGAGGGGAAGCGTACATGCTGTATAGAGAAGTCAACAAAATGGGTGCGATTACCATAAACAGAGACGTTGTGGATGAAATGATCATCGATGCTTTTCGCCCCTACGAAGACAAAGCGTGGCTTGCGAACTACAAAGGCACCGTATCGGATGTCAGAATACGATTGGGAAATTACGATGCGTTGGCAGAAAAAGTTGTAAAGATGACAGACAAAGGAATATTTATAAGGCTTTATGTCTTGCTTCGCTTTGGCTGCAGCATTAATGAAGTGACCGCAGGCATCATGCATAATTTGGCTGCTTCGCTCATGCAATCTCTTGAATTGCCTATTTATAACATTGAAATTGTGGTAACCGGTATGTTGTCGAAAAATGTTGCAAGGCGCAATATTCGAATGGATTACCGCACACTGTTGAATACAAACCCGGATAGAATATGAATAAAATCATAGAGATCAACACCTCAGTCGGCGAACTTTCCGGAGTGGGTCCAAAGAAAATCGAAGCGTATGAGCGGCTCAATATAAAAACCCTGGATGATTTGCTTCAGCATTTACCCAGAGAATACGAGGATCTGCGCAACATAAAATGCATTTCATCGCTTTCCGACGGAGAAAAAGCTCTCGTAGCGGCAAAAGTGCTGCTTATTACCAAAGGCAAAGGTTATGGGCGCAAGCGTACGTTGCGCCTTCTTGTCGAAGATAAAACAGGGCGCATGGAAGTTCTGTTTTTTATGGGCGGCTACATGGAACATGCCTTTATTCAAGGCAACGAGTATTTTTTTTACGGAAAAGTAAAAAAAGATTCAGGTAGGGTGACAATGTTTCATCCTACGTTCAATTCTCCGGGCGATGTGCAGGAAACCGGGATTTTGCCTGTATATCCGTTAACGAAAGGCATTACTCAAAAAGAGCTGAGAAAACATATCAGAACGGCATTGCATGTCATGCCGGACGACAACGAAACTCTGCCTGCAAGCATCATTCAAAAAAAACGTTTATGCGGCTTAAAATATGCGTTGAGCAATACTCATTTCCCCGAAGATGAAACGAAATTCAAAGAGGCGCGATATCGATTGGTCTACGAGGAATTGTTCGATTTGCAGATAGCGCTTCTTCTTTCGAGAGATCGCTTCGGCAAAGGGAGAGAGGGAATCGCTTTTGATCGCAAAATCAAAGGGAAAGAGTTTACGCAGGGGCTGCCGTACCCGCTTACCGGCGCGCAGCAGCGTGTACTGGCCGACGTCGAATCGGATATGGAGTCGGCCCGGGCGATGAACCGCCTCGTGCAGGGGGATGTGGGGTCCGGAAAGACGGTCATCGCCCAGGCAGCCCTCTACAAGGCCATAAAAAGCGGATATCAGGGTGCTTTTATGGCGCCGACGGAATTGCTTGCAAAACAGCATTTCGAGACACTGTCGAGGGATTTTGCCCCTTACGGCGTCCATGTGGGTTTCCTTACAGGCTCACTTTCCGTCAAAGAAAAGAAGAATGTGCTCTCTCAATTAAAAAGCGGCGAATTGAATATGGTGATAGGAACACATGCCATCCTTTCTGAAAATGTGGATTTTCTGAATTTAGGGTTGGTCATAACAGATGAACAGCACCGTTTTGGTGTCAATCAAAGACAGTTGCTCTCAAAAAAAGGAAAAAATCCCGACGTATTGGTCATGACGGCGACACCTATCCCAAGAACATTAGCTGTAATTTTGTACGGAGATCTGGATATATCCGTTATCGACGAAATGCCTCCGGGACGTTTGCCTGTTGAAACAAGAAAATTTAACGAAAAGCAAAGAAATGCGGCATACGATATTTTGATGTCGGAAATTTTAAAAGGGCATCAAGCTTATATAGTCGCTCCGCTTATAGAGGATTCGATGGAAATGGAAGGGCGATCAGCCCAGAGTTTATTCCTCGAAATGACAAATCGTTTTCCGGGAGTACGTTCATCGTGCCTCTACGGCAGCATGAAACAACAGGAAAAAGATGCGATCATGGAAAAATTTCATTCCGGGGAAATATCGTTGCTTGTTTCGACGGTCGTTATAGAAGTGGGTATCAATGTACCCAATGCTTCGGTTATGTTAATAGAAAATGCCGAACGATTCGGTCTGGCGCAGCTACATCAGCTAAGAGGCCGTGTTGGCAGAGGATCTCAACAGTCCTATTGTCTCATCGTGACGGATTCGGAAAGTCCGGTTGCTGTCGCCCGTGCACAGACCATGTGTTCCACCGGCGACGGCTTTATCATCGCAGAAAAAGATTTGGATTTACGCGGTCCGGGAGAAATTTTCGGAATGCGCCAGCATGGTCTTCCCGAGTTGAAATTGGCGGATCCTGTAAAACATATTAAGCTGCTGGAAGAAGCAAGAAAAGATGCCGTGGATTTTCTTGCCGATGATTGTGATTTAAATAAACCGGAAAACGCATTCTTTATGACAGCCATTAAACACAAATTTGATTCAATCGACTCGCTGGTTCTTTAGATTTTATGTTCCTTTCCCTTGAATACAACACCGTCTCATGCTACAATAATTCATCGGAAAGGTCGATTGCTCATGCGAATAATATCAGGAAGTCTAAAAGGAAGAAAACTGAAAACGCCTCCCAATTACGATATCAGACCCACATCTGATCAAGTAAAAGAAGCAATTTTCAGCATATTAATGCCATACATTACAGATGATACGGTTGCGGTAGACTTGTTCGCCGGAACAGGAAGTCTTGGGCTGGAAGCAATAAGCAGAGGGGCAAAAACCGTCTATTTTTCTGATGCCTCCAAAGAAAGTCTTTCGTTGGCAAAAGATAATATTGCCACTTGCGGCGTTACAGAAAATGCGATTTTGCTTCTTGGAGATTACAGTCAGAATTTAAAAAGAATCCGAGAAAAAGTGGATATTTTCTTGTTGGATCCTCCCTATATGCAAGGTTTGCTTGTGCAGGCTTTAGAAAAAATTTCCGCATCGGACCTGTTGGTCGAAGATGGTATCGTTTTATGCGAACATTCAGCCAAAGAAACCATGCCGGAAAATGTCGGCGAACTTGTTATGTTCAAACAAAAGAAATACGGATCCATCAAAGTGACGTTATATCAGAGAACTGAGAGGTTATGCAGTTGAAAAAAGGTCTATATGCGGGTTCGTTCGACCCAATAACAGCCGGCCACTTGGATGTTATCAACAGGGCATCAAAGTTATGCGATACATTGATTGTCGGAGTGATTAAAAATCCTTCCAAACAATCCGCTTTCAGCGAAATGGAACGTATGGATATGATCAGAGAAGCCACAGCGCATCTTTCAAATATCGAAATAGATACTTTTGACGGGCTTTTGGCTGATTATGTGCTTGAGCACGATGTCGATGTAGTTGTACGCGGCCTTCGGGCAACGATGGACTTTGACTATGAAATACAAATGGCGCAGATGAATGCCAGGTTGTATCATAACAAAGCAGAAACAATTTTCTTTATGACCAACCCGAGTCATTCTTTTATTAGTTCCAGTTTAGTAAGAGAAGTGTTTGCGCTCAACGGAGATATTACGGGGTTAGTACCGGATTGCGTGCACGCGATGATGAAGTCAAAACTCAAAGAATCGAAAGGGGAATAAAATGAAGGTATTGGAATTATTAGACGAATTAGAAGAAATAATAGAAGTGGCAGCATCGGTTCCTATGTTCAGAAAAGTTATGGTAGACCCGAACGAAATAACGGAAATCGTCAAAGAAATAAGAATTGAGCTCCCTGATGAAATACAGCAAGCGCAATGGATCAAGAATGAACGTACTCGCATTTTGGACGAAGCGAAAGCAGAATACGAATCACTTTTGCAAGAGGCTCTCGTAAAAGCGGAATCGCTTGTCGAATCAGATCAGATTACCGTTAAGGCAAAAGCCAGAGCGGAAGAAATATTGCGTGTAGCCAAAGAAAATTCTTCTGTGATGAAAATGAGTATTTTGGATTATACAGACAGCATGTTATATAACTTGCAGGAAAAAGTCGATCAGCTTTATTCAACATACTTTACCGATATGTACAGCGATCTTCAAAACTCCTTCGAGAAGATCAATCAGAATATCTCCTCCAGCAGGAACGAAGTAAAGGATCAAATATACAAAACTCAAATGAACAAAGGCGAATAATCGGTTCAGCCGGCGTAATGACACGTCGGCTGTTTTTATCGGGAGCACAAAATGCGCGCAGTCGGAATAATATCTGAATTTAACCCGTTCCACAACGGACATAAACATCTGATTGATAAAGTCAGGCAGGAATTGATGCCGGATTATCTTGTGGCTGTTATGAGCGGCAATTTTGTTCAGCGCGGTGAACCGGCTATGTGGAATAAATGGACACGCGCAGAGTGTGCGGTGGAAAACGGT
>CAZSPZ010000003.1:4398-20152 GCA_964608965.1 uncultured Oscillospiraceae bacterium
TTGTATTGGAACTTCCCGTTTGTTTCGCGGTGAACAGTGCGGAGGAATTTGCCAGAGGCGGTATTCGTATACTGAAAGGTTTGCACTTAATCACAGACCTGGCGTTCGGCAGCGAATCCGGCGAAATTGAATCATTGGAAGCCGCCTCGCGCTTACTTGTCAAAGAAGAAAATTCATTTTCTTCTGCCCTGAGACTTGCGTTAAAAGAAGGAATCTCTTATCCGGCTGCTTATGATATAGCATTCCGCAACACAATTGGCAATGACGCTGAAATTCAAAAAGATATGCTCAAGGGTTCCAACGATATCCTTGCCCTGGAATATTTAAAGCAAAATATCATACAAAGCGCTGGATTGAAACCTTTTGCAGTAAAAAGAATAGGATGTGGCCACGATAAGGGCAGAGGGGATACCGAATACGCCTCCGCAAGCGCAATCCGCGCATTGATAAAAAGTGAACAGAAATTGACGTCCGTCCTTTACGCACTTCCTCCTGAAACATATAAAATTCTTGAATCAAAAGAATTTTTTTCTAAAAACGACGAACTCAGATATTTTACCTTGTTGAGAAATAATCTCCTTACGAAATCAGGAGAAGAATTGGCAGAAGTTCTCTCTGTAACAGAAGGCCTTGAAAACAACTTAAAACAAGCGTTAAAAAAAGCTGTTTCCATCGATGATATGATCATGTCCGTTAAGTCCAAGAGATATACTTATGCAAAGATTTCCCGCATACTTGTACAATCTATGCTGGGTTTAAACAAAAACATTTATGAAATGCTCCAGGCATCCGAATCACCGTATGCACGCGTGCTGGGGTTTAATACGGCAGGGGCCGAACTTCTTCGTGTTCTAAAAAACAAAGAGTCAAAAATCCCTATTTTGACAAATCTAAACAAGAACATCAGCGATGACGATCCCCGAATGACGATGCTTTCGTTGGATGTTTTAGCTTCGGATTTATATAGCATAATAAAGGGCATGACGATTTACGACGGTTCTGATTTTGTCAATAATCCATACATATCGCAAAGCGAACAATAGAAATACTTTGCACAACAGAAGTTTATGGAGTAAAATTATTTCGGTCATCAGACTCAATAAGAGATTAAAATAAAGGAGAAATTAGAATGAAAGTATTGGTCATCAACTGTGGCAGTTCGTCTCTGAAGTATCAAGTTCTTGAGATGGAAAGCGAGACATTGCTGTGCAAAGGGCTCGTCGAAAGAATCGGAATCGCAGGTTCCATCCTTAAACACGAAAAAGAAGGAATGGATAAATTTGTTGTTGAAACGCCGATGAAAGATCATAAGGAAGCGATTGGCCACGTGTTGAATGCTTTAATCGATAAAACACATGGTGTTGCTTCCTCCATGGATGAAATCGGAGCAGTGGGCCACAGAGTGGTTCATGCCGGAGAAAAGTATGCTTCCAGCGTACTGCTTACGGCCGACGTCATCAAAGCATTGGAAGAATGCGTCAGCCTGGCACCTTTACACAATCCGCCAAACCTTCTTGGCATTGCGGCATGCGGCGAGTTGATGCCAAACACTCCGATGGTCGGCGTTTTTGACACCGCATTCCATCAGACCATGCCACCGGAAGCATACATTTATGCGCTTCCCTATGAATACTACACAAAGTATGGGGTAAGACGCTACGGTTTCCACGGAACAAGCCATAAGTATGTTTCCCAAAGAGCGGCAATCATGCTTAACAAAGACGTAAAAGATCTGAAAGTAATTACGTGCCATTTGGGCAACGGTGCGTCCATCGCTGCGATAGACGGCGGAAAAGTAGTAGATACCTCCATGGGATTTACTCCTCTGGAAGGCTTGGTTATGGGTACTCGCTGCGGAGATATCGATCCTGCCATCATAGACTTCATCTGCGACAAAGAAGGTCTTTCCCTTGCCCAGATGAACAACGTGCTCAATAAAAAATCCGGTGTACTCGGAATTTCGGGTGTGAGCAGCGATTTCAGAGATATCGAAGATGCCGCCAAAGAAGGAAACCAGAGAGCTCAATTGGCGCTTAAAGTCTATTCCAATAAGGTTAAGTTTTATATCGGAGCTTATATGGCCGAACTGAACGGAGCGGATGCTGTTGTATTTACTGCTGGAGTCGGTGAAAACGGTATTGCGATGAGATCTTCCATCTGCACGGAAATGGAACACCTGGGAATCGAAATTTCCGAAGAACGCAACAACGTAAGAGGCAAGGAAACCGTTATAAGCAAAGATAGCAGCAAGGTTAAAATTCTTCTTATTCC
This sequence comes from uncultured Oscillospiraceae bacterium, assembly GCA_964608965.1. Classification (GTDB taxonomy): domain Bacteria; phylum Bacillota; class Clostridia; order Peptostreptococcales; family Anaerovoracaceae; genus UBA10908. The sequence continues at coordinate 6,670 of CAZSPZ010000003.1, forward strand.
AACGAACGAAGAGCTTATGATTGCAAAGGATACCTACCAAATCGTCAACAAATAGTACTTGACAAGCATAAGGTCACTCTATATAATCAAGAAGTTAGTTTCAAAAAAGGAGGTGTCAACATGGCAGTACCAAAGAGAAGAACGTCGAAAGCTAAATCAAGCTCTAGAAAATCTGCGAACATGGCGAAGTCCGCACCTGGGTTATCTATATGTCCACAGTGCCACGAACCAAAGCTTCCTCACAGAGTTTGCCCGAATTGCAATTATTACGATGGCAAAGCGGTCATTGCAGAGAAATAAGCTAATCGATCAAGTCTTATAAACTTTAAAGCGGCTTCGCAGGAAGCCGCTTTTGTAATGGCTGCGCAAAAGAAATACCGCATCCGAAGATGCGGTATTTCTTTTGGTGCCGGCGATCGGGGTCGAACCGATACGGTGTTGCCACCACTGGATTTTGAGTCCAGCACGTCTGCCAATTCCATCACGCCGGCGCAACATCGATATACTACCACAGGGTTGTCGGGAAATCAAGAAAAAATCCTTTTCTTTTTTAGATTTTTACGCTATAATCAATTTGTTGTATAACCTTAGGAGGATTCAAATGAACGAGTTTACTATTCAGATCGCAATGCTGGTGCTACTCTTTGTCGTTATGTACTTTATACTCATCAGGCCACAAAAGAAGCGCGAAAAAGAAGTGACCGCAATGAGAGAGAGCTTAAAGGTCGGCGATGACATTCTTACCATCGGCGGCATTTACGGAAAAATCGTACGAATCAGAGATGAGAAGTATACCATTCAGGTGGGTGCGGAAAAAACCAGATTGGACATTGCCAAGTGGGCAATATCGCAAAAAATGTTGACGGACAGTAAGAATAAAACCGTTGTTGCCAAAGAAGAAGATTTACCTGAATCGGAAGAATCCGTATCAAAACCTACGCCAAAGACCATTAAAAAACTCGGGGCAAAGGAAGACGACGCTGCCGCCGAGAAATAGCACAAAGTCTGCAAGGCATGTGCCAGAGCACATGCCTTGTTTTTGTATAATGCAAAGTCTCGAAAGCAAGCCTTCCGGGCTTTTATCATTATTATAGAAAAATATTGAAAGAGAAATATCTGCTTTAAATACAAGCAAAACATCATATATTCCTTGAATTTTTAAGCAAAAAGTCGTAAAATATTATATTGTGATTCGCACGAAAAGTGTGCGTAAGCCATCATACTGCAAAGAATGGAAGCGATTTCAAATGAAGAAATTTTCAGCTGTACTAATTATTATTGTTATTGCCCTCGGCTGGTTTGCCACGATAACCGGAATCGGCATCAAGGGCAGCGCCGCAGAAAAAATGCGCCTCGGATTGGATATGATCGGCGGAGTATCTGTTGTCATGGAAGCAGATACGGACTTAACAGGCGCGGAACTCCGATCTTTAATGGAGCAAGTCCAGGCTGTTATGGAACGACGCGTCAATGAATTCGGTCTTACCGAGCCTGTCATTGCCATTGAAAACGAAAACAGGATACGCGTGGAGCTCCCCGGCGCGGAAGATGCCCAGGCTGCCATCGAAATGATAGGACAGACTGCAAAACTTCACTTTCGAACCACAGACGGAGAACTGGTTGTGGATGGACAAAATGTCAGAAGCGCTTCGTCTCAGCCATACGAAGGATATGATTCTTCGCTTATAGGGACATATATGGTCACCATGGAATTTGATGCCACCGGTGCAGCTGCTTTTGAAGCAGCAACAAAAGCGATTGTCAACGGCGAAATTACTTCTGCCTCCGATAAATATACAGATAACCAAATATTGATATACCTTGATGACGATGTGATATCCGAACCGATGGTATCCACAGTCATATCGGGAACAAATTGTCAAATAACAGGAAACTTTACACAAGAAAGCTCCTCAAACCTTGCTGCATTGATCAGGGGAGGGGCATTGCCCGTCACGTTGAGCGAAGTTCAGACGGAAATCGTCGGCCCAACGCTGGGTCTTGATGCTGCTTCGCAAAGCCTGTTAGCCGGAGCCATCGGCATCGCGCTTATTTTAGCTATTATGCTCGTGTTCTATAAAGTGATGGGTTTGGTCGCAGATATATCCCTGATGCTTTATGTTCTTATTATTATATGGGTGATGATCGGATTGAATGCTGTACTCACTCTTCCCGGAATCGCCGGCATTATCCTTTCCGTCGGCATGGCCGTTGATAGCAATGTCATCATCTTTTCCCGCATAAAGGAGGAAATAGCCTCCGGCAAGAGTGTCAGAGTGGCGGTGCAATCGGGCTTTAAGCGTGCTATAACAACGATTATCGACTCTCAGGCGACAACTGTCATTGCGGCAGTCATCCTTTATCAGTTTGGCACCGGTTCCGTGCGTGGATTTGCGACAACATTGCTTATAGGTATTATCGCAAGCCTTTTCACTGCAGTATTTATTTCGCAATTGTTTTTGGGTATCGTTGCAGAAAGCAAACTTTTGGGTACGGAAAAAGCCTTTGGAGCAAAGAGCACAGAAATACAAGAAGAGAAACCTGGATTCCCGTTTATTGAACGTCGAAAATTATTTTACATTTTTTCCGTGAGTGTTCTGGTTGTCGGGCTTGGGGTAGGCGCTATCCGCGGATATAACCAGGGAATAGATTTTACCGGAGGAACCATGATGCAGCTCAACCTTGGCCAAGAAGTAGCCATGGAAGACATTCAGACAATTCTATCGGGAAACGACGTCGTCGCAGATATACAATATGCAGGGATAAACAACGAAAAAATTATATTAAAAACCACCCAGGCCCTTTCAAATACGGAACGTGCCAATCTGAGTGAAGTTATAAGAACCGAATTATCAATAACGACAGAGGAAGCGGCTTATATTGAACAAGCCGGACTGATCGGCCCGTCTGTGGGTTCACAGTTAAAGAGCAACGCGGTGAAAGCGGTGCTGCTTGCTACAGCGGCGATGCTTGTCTACATTGCCGTGCGGTTTGAATGGCGATTCGGCATCGCCGCAATTGTCGCGCTTATTCATGATGCGCTGATGTTGTTGGCTTTTTATGGGTTATTCCACGTATCGATCAACAGCCCCTTTATTGCCGGACTTCTTATTGTCATCGGGTACTCCATCAATGACACAATCGTCATTTTTGACCGAATCAGAGAAAACATGAATTACATGAAGAAAAGCAAATTGGAAACAATTATCAACACGAGCATCAATCAGTCTTTAGGACGTTCATTGATGACTTCCGTAACGACGATCGTTGCAATCATTCCACTGATCATCCTGTGCGGCGACGATATCCAAGCGTTTGCGCTGCCGCTTATCGTAGGTGTTTCAGCCGGTACATTATCTTCTATTACCATCGCTTCGGGACTTTATTACACGATATACAAGCTCACAAAAAAATCAAAGTACAAAGGAGCTTAATTTATACGTCATCACGTTAAGGAAAAAATATGCAGGAATTCATAAAAGAATTACTTTCCTTTAATCCCGGTTACGATGTGGAATTTATCGAACGGGCTTATCAGAAGGCGGAAGAATTGCATAAAGGACAGTTTCGCAAATCCGGCGAACCGTATATTACGCACCCGTTGGCTGTCGTAAAAATCCTTGCCGAACTTGGCATGGATGATCGCACATTGGCAGCGGGATTGCTTCACGATGCCGTGGAAGATACAGATTATACAATTTCAGATGTAAAAAAAGATTTTGGCGCAGAAGTTGCCCTTCTTGTCGACGGGGTAACAAAGCTCGGTTCCCTCGTGTATGAAAGCAGGGAAGACCGTCAGGCGGAAAATATACGAAAAATGTTCCTGGCAATGTCCAAGGATATTCGTGTACTGATCATAAAACTAGCGGACAGGATGCATAACCTTCGCACGATCAACTACATGAAAGAAGAGAAAATCGAAGAAAAGTGCAGAGAAACACTTGAAATTTATGCGCCTTTGGCCAGCCGACTCGGAATATACGCATTTAAGTTCGAAATGGAAGATATCGCTTTCAAAAATTTGGAGCCGGAAGCATACGAAAGTCTTGTATCTGCCATGAATCTTAGGCAGGAAAAACGCGGAGAAGCGATTGAGCGTGTAATAAACGAAATAAAGAAAGTACTCGACGACCTGGACATCAAATACGAAATAACCGGAAGATCTAAACATTATTACAGCATCTATAAAAAAATGCAGTTTCAAAACAAGCAGCTCGATGAGATATTTGATTTGACTGCCATACGAATCATCGTGGACAGTATTAAAGATTGTTACGGAGTTTTGGGCGCGGTACACACGATGTGGAAACCCATCCCCGGAAGATTCAAAGACTATATTGCGATGCCAAAACCTAATCGGTACCAGTCTCTACATACCACTGTTATCGGCAATACAGGAAATCCTTTTGAAATTCAAATCAGAACCAAGGATATGCATCAAGTTGCAGAATATGGTATCGCTGCGCATTGGAAATATAAAGAGGGCATAGAATCCGACGACGAAGAAGTAAAGCTTGCGTGGATTCGCCAAACTCTGGAGTGGCAGCAGGATGTGAACGATCCCAAAGAGTTCATGGAAACCCTGAAGCTCGACTTATTTTCAAACCAAGTATTTGTCTTTACACCCAAAGGCGATGTCATGGAGTTGCCCGCAGGCTCTACGCCGTTGGATTTTGCATTTAAAATTCATACGGCAGTAGGTGCAAAATGTGTCGGCGCCAAAGTAAACGGCAAAATGGTTACGATAGATTATGAGTTGAAAAATGGGGAGATAATAGATATCGTAACCTCTGCCAACTCGAAAGGGCCCAGTATTGACTGGCTTAAAATTGCCAAAACAAATTCCGCAAGAAATAAAATCCGCCAATGGCTGAAAAGAGACAATAAATCCGAAAATGCCGATAAGGGAAAAGAAATGCTCGAAAAAGCGGCAAAGAGGAAAGGCTACGATCTTCAACTTGTGTTGCGGAATCAATATATAGGGCGTGCCGCAAAAACTCAAAACTATGCATCCATCGAAGATCTTTATACAGCTTTAAGTTATGGCGGTGTCGTTTTAAACCGGACGCTTTTGCTCTGTGTAGGTTATTACCACGAAGAAAAGCAAGCGGATTTAATTCGTCAGGAAAAACAGGAAACCAAACTAAAGACGAATGACAGAAAAAAGAGAGAAATGACAAAAGGCGTCACCGTTAAAGGTGTCGGCAATTTAATGATTCGATTCTCAAAGTGTTGCAACCCTGTCCCCGGGGATGAAATAATCGGCTATACAACGAAAGGCAGGGGCGTTTCCATTCACAGAAAAGACTGTATCAACATGCTTTCTTTGCCGGAAGCTGAACAGGTGCGTTTTATTGAAGTTGAATGGGAGGCCGGAGAAGAAAATATGTATTTTGATGCTGAAATAAGTTTGCTGGCCGAAGATAGGAAAGGTCTCTTTGCAGATGTTTCTAAAGCCTGCGAAGAAATGGACATTAACATTACAAGTGTAAATGCAAAAACAGACAAAGAAGGTATTACCAATATGCTTCTTACTTTATCCATATCAAACACCGGCCACATTATAAAGATTTTAAACAGGCTCGGTCAAATTAAGAGCGTTGTCGACGTATATAGAACGAACTCTTAAATGCAACGTTTTAACCGGCGCTAAAATTGTGCGCGAAAGGATTCTATGCGAGCAGTGGTTCAACGCGTTACGCAGGGAGACGTCACAGCAGAGAACAGAATAACCGGCAGTATAACGAAAGGCCTTGTAGTCTTTTTAGGTGTGGGTTTGGATGATTCCATATCCGATGCGGTTTATATGGCGGAAAAAATCGCCGGCCTTCGAATTTTCGAAGATGCCCAAGAAAAAATGAACCTCTCTGTTCAGGATATCGGAGGCGAAATCCTTGCAATTTCACAATTTACGCTTTTCGGAGATGTAAAAAAAGGAAAACGCCCAAGTTTTTCAAGCGCAGCGAAGCCGGAAGAAGCTGTTAAGTTATATCGGGAGTTTTGCGAAGCGTTAAAGAAGACGAATCTTAAGGTCGAAGAAGGTATATTTCAAAGCGACATGCTGGTTCGAATATACAATGACGGCCCTGTAACGATTCTTATAGACAGTAAAAAGGAGTTTTAGTATGGAAATCAAAGTTTTCCCTTGCGGGTCACTGCAGACAAATTGCTACCTGGTTTGGGACCCGACCTCAAAAATCGGCTTTATAGTTGACCCCGGGGATGTATCAAAGGATTTAAAAAACTTTATCGATAAAGAAGGAATAACGCCGGATTATATTATATTGACGCATGGACACGGTGACCATACGGGCGGGATAAGCGATTTAAGAAAAACCTTTACGGACATCAAGCTTATCGCATCCAGGAAAGAAAAGAAATTCCTTTTTGACCGTAAGGCCAGCTACGGGGAAGGTGGGATAGAATGCGATATCTACGTGGATGACGCAGAAGAAATGGTGATAGGAGATCAAAAGCTGAAATTCATTTCAACACCCGGCCATACACCCGGCGGAATGTGCATTCTAATGAACAAAATACTCTTTAGCGGAGATACTTTATTCCGCTCATCCATTGGGCGAACGGATTTTCCCGGAGGCAATTTTGAAGATATCGTATGCTCGATTAAAAACAAACTGTTTGTCTTACCTGAGGATACAAAAGTTTTGCCCGGCCACGAAGAGCAGACGACGATAGGCTATGAAGCGAGGTTCAATCCTTTTGTATAAAATTGCCGTACCCACAGAAAAAAGCAAATATGACCTTTCGGAGTTAGCCAAAATGTTTCTTCCGGCGTCGGAGTTTGAAATTTTCGTAGGCGAAGCAACCGAAAGCACGGCGGATTTGATTATTGAAGATGAGCCGTCAGATCATAACATCAGAAAAAAAAAGCTATATAATTTTCTGCAGCATAAAACCCATAAAACACTTGATTGGGGAATATTAACCGGTGTACGCCCCGCAAAATTGCTTTCAGAACTCCTGAAAACTCATTCAAGAGAAGAAGCGAGGCAGATATTAAAAGATACTTATCTTGTTTCAAATGAAAAAACAGACCTTCTTTTTCAAGTAAACGATACAGAAGTTACTGTAAACTTCGATCCCGAAAGGGCAGCCGTAGGAATATATATCGGAATACCGTTTTGCCCCACCAGATGTTTATATTGCTCGTTTACTTCGAATAAAATTTCCAAAGAACATGCTGGAAAATATCTTCATGCGCTGTTCCGGGAAATTGAGGCAACCAAAAGTATTCTAAACGCACTCGGATGGTATGCCGAATCGATTTATATCGGGGGCGGAACACCCACCAGTCTGGATGAAACAGATTTCGAATCCCTTCTGCAGGCCGTTCACACCTCGTTTTTTACAGATAAAACGAAAGAGTTCACCGTAGAGTGCGGCAGGCCTGATACCATCACCGAAGCAAAACTCGCGTTGATTTTGAAGGCCGGAGCCGAACGTATCAGCATTAATCCGCAATCCATGAAAGCAAGAACCATGGAGTTAATCGGCCGTTCTCATACTCCGGAGCAGATTAAAGAAGCTTTTAGTCTGGCAAACCGGATAAAAATACCGGTGATCAATGCTGATTTGATAGCAGGACTGCCGGAAGAAACACCGGAAGATTTTTATGACAGCCTGGAACAAGTCATCGCGTTGCATCCATCCAATATCACCGTCCACACGCTATCGGTAAAAAAAGCTTCAAAACTAATGGAAGAAGACAGTGACTACGCTTATAAACAAGCTGCCAACGTCAAAGCAATGCTTGATATTTCATTACCTCTGCTCACTGAGAATGGCTATCGACCTTATTACCTATACCGTCAAAAGCATATGGCCGGGAATTTCGAAAATGTAGGCTACGCTTTGCCCGGAACAGAAAGCCTTTACAATATGCGGATTATGGGTGAAAATCAAAGTATAATAGCCTTAGGCGCCGGTGGAATAACAAAGATATACTACCCGCAAGAGAATCGTCTGGAACGCATAGCAAACGTTTCAAACTACGAAATATATATCGAGCGCATCGAAGAAATGATCAATCGAAAGAGAGAAAATATTATATGATAATCAACATACCAAAAGGAACAAAAGACATCCTGCCGGACGAGGTTTTTCGCTGGCAGGCGCTTGAACAACAATTTCGCACTTGCTGTTCAAAATATGGATTCAAAGAATTTCGGACGCCGATTTTTGAGCATACGGAGCTTTTTAAGCGAGGAGTAGGAGATACTACCGATATCGTTCAGAAAGAAATGTATACTTTTGAGATAGCTGAACGCAGTTTAACGCTTAAACCGGAAGGCACTGCGCCGATAGCAAGGTCGTTCATAGAAAATAAGCTTTATGCCGAACCGCTTCCCGCGAAATATTTTTACATTATTCCATGTTTTCGTTATGAAAAAATGCAAAAGGGCAGGCAACGTCAATTCCACCAATTCGGAATCGAAATATTCGGAGCCAAAGGGATGCTGGCAGATGCGGAAGTGATTTCGCTTGCTATGGATTTCCTTGCTTCCCTGGGCATCGACGACCTCGACCTGCACATCAACAGCATCGGATGTCCCGAATGCAGATCTCTCTACAAAACTGCGCTCCAGGATTATCTGAGACCTTTTTATGATGATTTGTGCGATACATGCAAAGATAGATTTGAAAGAAATCCCATGCGCATTCTCGACTGCAAGTCGCCGGTGTGTCATGCATTGGCTGAAAATGCACCAAGGATGATCGACTATTTATGCAAGGATTGCGAAGATGCCTTTGCGGAGCTGAAAGCGAATTTAGAAGCAATGGATATTGTCTATACGGTGGATGCCAACATAGTAAGAGGTTTGGATTATTATACCAAAACAGCTTTCGAAATATTGTCCAATAAAATAGGCGCTCAATCCACTGTATGCGGCGGCGGCAGATATGACCACCTGATTCAGGAAATCGGCGGACCGGATACGCCCGGTGTCGGTTTTGGACTCGGAATCGAAAGATTGCTCCTTGTTTTGGAAGCGGCAGGCATTCAAATTCAAGAACCTAAAACATGTGATGTTTTTATCGCATCGTTAGGAGAGCATGCAAAAGTGGAATCCCTTAAAATCGCAAAAGACTTGCGCAGCAAGGGGCTAAAAGTAATTTCGGACGTTATGGAAAGAAATCTTAAAGGCCAACTTAAATATGCAGACAGAACCGATGCGAGGTATACTGTAGTGATAGGGGATGACGAGTTGTCTAAAGGCGTTGTTTCTCTGCGAGATATGACCCATTCAACCCAAAAAGAAATCAATATAAGCAACATTTACGAAGAGATACAAAAATAGGAGGCGAACAAAGTGGCAACACTATTTAAAAGAACACATATGTGTGGCGTCCTTGGGAAAGAGGACATTGGAAAAACCGTAAGTCTGAATGGCTGGATCCAAAAAAGAAGAAACTTAGGCGGTCTCATTTTCTGTGACCTAAGGGATAAAACAGGTATCGTTCAAATAGTATTTAACGATACTATTCCAAAATCGATTTTTGATAAAGCAGATTCTTTGCGCAGTGAATACGTTGTAGGCGTAAAAGGTATCGTTGCGGAAAGAGAATCAAAAAATGACGATATGCTGACCGGGTTTATCGAAGTGATGGCAGAGGATCTCATCATATATTCAGAAGCGGATACACCTCCGATTTATGTAAAAGAAGACGATAATGTCTCCGAAGACCTCCGGCTGAAATATCGCTATCTTGATTTGCGCAAACAAAATATGCAAAAAAATCTTACATTTCGCCATAAACTCTGCAAAATTGCAAGAGACTACTTTGACGAAGAAGGTTTTACCGAAGTGGAAACTCCCATTCTGATTAAACCGACACCGGAAGGAGCCAGGGATTATCTGGTGCCCAGCAGAGTGAACCACGGTAAGTTTTATGCGCTTCCGCAATCGCCGCAAATGTTTAAACAATTGTTAATGGTGGCAGGAACCGATCGATATATGCAAATTGCCCGGTGCTTCCGCGACGAGGATTTACGCGCTGACAGACAACCTGAATTTACTCAGATCGATTTGGAAATGTCTTTTGTGGATCAAGACGATATTCTGGATATACAAGAGCGATTTATGGAAAGAGTTTTTAAAGAGCTCCTGAATGTTCAAATAGAGAGACCCTTTACCCGACTGACATGGAAAGAAGCGATGGAAAGATTTGGCTCCGACAAGCCGGATCTTCGTTTTGGATTCGAATTAAAGGATTTGGCGGAATCGGTAGCAGGTTCTGATTTTAACGTATTTAACGATGCCCTTGCAGCCGGCGGAAGAGTAATGGGCATAAATATAGAAAATTCCTCAGATCAATTCGGCCGTAAAGATATGGATAAAATGGCGGATTCCATTAAAACGTTCGGCGCAAAAGGTCTTGTTTGGATTCGGATAAACGAAGGGGAAATTTCCTCGAGCGTTTCGAAATTCTTTACACAGGAGCAATTGCGAAAAATAGCGGATATATTCCAAGCAAAGATCAACGATCTTATATTGATTGCTTGGGGAAAAGAAAATGTTGTTTATAACAGTTTGGGTTTCCTTCGCCGCGACTTGGCCGGAAAACTCGGACTTTTAAACGACGAAGATTACAAACTTCTTTGGGTTGTGGATTTTCCTCTTCTTGAATATTCGGAAGAAGAAAATCGATATATGGCTATGCATCACCCGTTTACATCGCCTAAACAAGAAGATATTCCGCTCATGGACACCGACCCGGGGAAAGTGCTCGCAAACGCCTACGATATCGTATTAAACGGTGTGGAATTGGGTGGGGGAAGTATCCGGATTCACGATCGAAACCTTCAACAAAAGATGTTTGAAGTCTTAATGCTGACCGAAGAGGAAATAAGGCTTAAGTTTGGATATTTTCTTGATGCCTTTAAATATGGAACGCCTCCCCACGGAGGACTTGCATACGGGCTGGACAGAATGGCGATGCTGCTTTGCGGCGAAAAGAGCATAAGAGAAGTCATAGCCTTTCCAAAGAATCAAAATGCCGTTTGTGCCATGTCGGATGCACCGACAATCGCCTCGGCGGAACAGCTGAAAGAACTGGCTATTAAGGTGACAGAGGAAGAATAATTCATGGAAAAAAGGATCGGCGTGTTGGGCGGAAGCTTCGACCCGATACACTATGGCCATCTTATTTTGGCCGAACAGATTAAAACGGAAGCAGAATTGGACAAAGTTGTATTTGTTCCTGCTTTTGTTTCCCCATTCAAAATCTGGAATAAACCCGCCGGCAGCGCTCATCGATTGGAAATGCTTAAACTTGCCATTGGAGACCACGAAAGTTTCGAGATTTCAACAATCGAATTAGAAAAAAACGCACCGTCCTACACTTACGACACGCTAAGGGACCTTCAAGCGACTTACCCCAAAGATGCGGAAATCTTTTTCATTATAGGAACGGATGCTTTTATGCAAATTGAGGAATGGAACCATTCGAGAGAACTGCTTTCGGAATTTTCGTTTTTAATCGGACTTCGCAAGGGATACGATGAATCAAAGTTGGAAACAATTCTTGATGACTTAAAAACCAGATATCCCCTCAACGCTCAATATATCAGGATTCCCGAGCTCGAAATTGCAGCCAGCGACCTCCGAGACAGGATGGCCGCAGGAAAATCAATTCGGTTTTTGCTTCCTGACCCCGTCATTCATTATATTTCAGAACAAGGACTTTATACGAATATAGCGCGGCTCCTGCAGGAATATGTAAAAAACAAACTCACATACAGCAGATTTATGCACACCGTCGGCGTTGTGAACATGGCAAGAGAGCTTGCGCATAAATATGGAGCCGATCCTGAAAAAGCAGAAATCGCAGCATGGTTTCACGATGCATACAGAGAAAAAGGAAACCTTGAACACGGCCCCATCGCCGCAGAGGAATTACAAAAACAATTTGGCATAGAGGATCCTGACATTTTAAACGCAATCCGTTACCATACGACCGGCAGGCCCGGAATGAGCCTATTGGAAAAAGTTATTTACTTAGCAGATTCTCTGGAAGCGGGAAGAAATTACCCGGGCATTGAACTGTTGCGAAGTAAAGTTTGCCAAAGTGTTGACAGTTGCCTTTATTTTCTTATGGTTCACACAAGAGAATACGTGGAAAGTCTGGGAATACAGTTTGATCCCCGCTCCATAGCAGCTATAGAGGAGTTAAAACAGCAACTCGAAAAGGAGAATTATAATGAATAACAGAGAAACTGCATTGCGTACAGCAGAAATACTGGATGCAAAAAAAGCAAGAGATATCACAATTCTTGATATCGGAGAAAAATCAGGTTTTGCCGACTATTTTGTCATTACCACAGCAGGAAGCCAACGGCAAATGGAAACGCTTTGCGAAGAAGTCGAAGAAAAATTAGCCGAGGATGAACTATTCGTGCGCCATATAGAAGGAAAAGGCGGATCCGGCTGGATTTTAATGGATTATGGAGATATCATTGTAAATATCTTTACAGCGGAACAAAGAGAGCATTATCAAATCGAACGGATATGGAACGACTGCATACGGGTCGACTTCCAGCCCACAGAGCAATAATAAAGGAGTTATTCCTATTAACTTCGTCATTTTGAAAGGAATTAACATGAAAAAGCAATACGATTTTAAGAACATCGAGCCCAAATGGCAAAAAATTTGGGAAGACAGGGAACTGTTCAGCACGACAGAAGATGAAAGCAAGAAGAAATATTATCTTCTTGAAATGTTTCCTTATCCTTCCGGGAAGCTTCATATGGGACATGTCAGAAATTATTCCATAGGAGATGTAACCGCAAGATTTCTTAAAATGCGTGGATATAACGTCCTTCACCCCATGGGTTGGGATTCTTTCGGACTTCCGGCAGAAAACGCCGCCATTAAACACGGCAGCCACCCTGCGATATGGACAAAAAATAATATCGCGGAAATGAAATCTCAGCTTAAGCAGCTAGGCTTTTCTTATGACTGGGACAGAGAGGTTGCGACATATACAGAAGAATATTACCGTTGGATGCAATGGATTTTTATTCAATTCTTCAACAAGGGTTTGGCCTATAAAAAAGAAAATCCCGTCAATTGGTGCCCATCCTGTCAGACAGTTCTGGCAAATGAACAGGTTGTAGAAGGAAAATGCGAGCGCTGCGCGACAGAAGTGACCAAGAAAAACTTATCGCAGTGGTACTTTAAAATTACCGATTACGCGGACAGACTCCTCACCGATCTTGATAAATTGCCCGGTTGGCCCGATAAAGTCAAAACGATGCAGCGAAATTGGATCGGAAAATCTGTGGGAGCAGAACTTGATTTTGATATCAAAGGAAGCGAAAAGAAACTCCGCGTGTTCACGACTCGCGTAGATACTCTGTTCGGCGTCACCTATATGGTGCTTGCCCCGGAACATCCCTTCGTTAAAGAGCTGGTAAAAGGAACCGAATACGAAGAGAATGTTTTATCTTATATAAAAAAA
>CAZSPZ010000003.1:20162-37150 GCA_964608965.1 uncultured Oscillospiraceae bacterium
CTCACCGATATCGAAAGAACGTCAACAACAAACGAAAAATCGGGCGAATTTTTAGGCTGTCATGCAATCAATCCTCTCAATCAGAAGGAAGTGCCTATCTATATTTCCGATTATGTGCTGATGGATTATGGAACCGGTGCCGTTATGGGTGTTCCCGCGCACGATGAACGGGATTTCGCATTTGCGACAAAGTTCGGCTTGGATATTATCCCTGTCGTTGACCCGGGAAATCAGGATATCAACATCAATGATTTAAAAGAAGCCTTCGTCGCGGAAGGCCGGATGATCAATTCGGGCAAATACGACGGCATGAATAATGTAGAGGGAATCAAGGCAATTACGGAAGATCTTGCAAAGGAAGGTTTAGGGGAAAAAACCATTAACTTCCGTCTTCGGGATTGGCTGATATCAAGGCAACGTTATTGGGGAACACCTATTCCCATGATATTTTGCGAGCATTGCGGCTGGGTTGCGGAAGCTGAAGAGAACCTCCCAGTAAAACTGCCGACAGATGTCGAATTTACAGGAAAGGGCGAATCGCCGCTGGCAACTAGCAAAACTTTTGCCGACACAACATGCCCCAAATGCGGAGCCCCCGCAAAGAGGGAATTGGATACCATGGATACTTTCTTGGATTCCTCCTGGTATTTTTTACGTTATTGTGATTCTAAGAATAGTCAGGAAGCTTTCAATAAAAAGAAAACCGATTATTGGATGGCAGTAGATCAATATATCGGAGGAGTGGAGCATGCGATTTTACACTTGCTTTATTCTCGTTTTTTCACGAAAGTATTTTACGACCTCGGCTTGTGCAAAGTGGATGAACCTTTCACCAATTTGCTCACGCAAGGCATGGTATTAAAAGACGGAAGCAAAATGAGCAAATCATTGGGCAATGTAGTGAGTCCGGAAGAAATCATCAAGCAGTACGGAGCTGATACGGCAAGACTTTTTATTCTGTTTGCATCGCCACCGGAAAAAGAGTTGGAATGGTCGGATGCAGGAGTGGAGGGAAGTTTCCGTTTTCTGAACAGAGTCTATCGCCTTGTGTCTGAAATGTCTGAACTAACAAAAGGAATTCCCGCACTGTATAAAGCGGAAGGCCCCGATGACAAATCATTAAACTATATGTTGAATAACACGATTAAAAGAGTTACCGGCGATATCAATGAAAGATTTAATTTCAACACCGCAATCAGCGCCATCATGGAATTAGTCAACGAAATGTATCGTTATAAGGAATTGGAAGATATCAATTTGGGTCTTCTGGCAGATGCAACAGATAAACTGGTGAGAATGCTTTCACCCTTTGTGCCGCATATTGCCGAAGAAATGTGGCAAGGCCTTGGTCACACAGAATCAATTTATACGGCACCTTGGCCGGAATACGAACAGTCCGCATTGATAAAGGAAACCTTAGAGGTGGTTCTTCAAATAAACGGAAAAGTTCGCGAGCACGTGGAAGTGCAAGCAGGACTTTCAAAAGACGAGTTTGAAGCTGTCGTCATGAACAATAATAATGTGAAGTCTATTCTGGAAGGCAAAGAAATTTTAAAAATCATTGCCGTTCCCGATAAGCTTCTTAACGTCGTAATAAAAGCATAAAACATCGAGTAAACAAGCAAAAGAGAGGATGATAGGTTATATCATATGAACGATCAAAAAGAAGGACGGAGATATTATCCGCAGCCCAGACCAAGGCCAAAACCAAAACCAAAGGCAAATCGCCCGCAGAGAGCACAGTCGTCGGGAACGAATAAATTAAAAATCATTCCGCTGGGCGGCCTCCACGAAATAGGGAAAAACATGACGCTGCTGGAGTATGGCGACGATATCATGATCATCGATTGCGGCCTTGCTTTCCCGGACGATGAAATGCTGGGAATAGATATTGTTATTCCCGATTTTACGTATCTTATCAACAACAGCGAAAAAGTAAGAGGGATGATCATCACACACGGACACGAAGACCATATCGGTGCGGTGCCATATTTTCTTAAGTCTTTGAATGTTCCTATATACGGAACGCGACTTACGCTGGGCTTTATTAAGAACAAACTGAAGGAGCACAATTTAGAAGGTGATTTGCATGTTGTGACCCCAGGTGATGTCATACAAATAGGTTGTTTCTCCATTGAAACGATACACACCACCCATTCTGTGGCAGATTCAATTTGTCTTTCCATCGATACTCCTGTAGGAAAAGTGTTCCACACAGGAGATTTTAAGATCGACTATACGCCTGTGGATGGGGAGCCCATCGATTTCGGCAGGTTGGCCCGCATCGGAAACGAAGGTGTTTTGTTTCTGCTGGCAGACAGTACGAACGCAGGCAGAAAAGGGTATACCGCTTCAGAAAAAACCGTCGGCATAGCGCTGGGAAATATCTTTAACGGCAATCCAAATCGAATCATTATCGCCACGTTCTCTTCGAATGTGCACAGAGTGCAGAAAATCATCGATACTGCGGTAGAAAACGGAAGAAAAATTGCCATATCCGGACGCAGTATGGAAAATATGGTGAACATCGCCACGGAATTGGGGTATCTCAACATTCCGCCAAACTCCATGGTGGATATCAATCAGACAAAATCCATGAAAGATTCCGAGTTTGTCATCATCACTACGGGAAGCCAGGGAGAGCCTATGTCTGCTCTTGCAAGAATGGCAAACAGAGAACACAGAGCCGTTCAAATTCGCAAAGGCGATGTCGTTATCCTTTCATCCACCCCGGTACCCGGCAATGAAAAAACCGTATCGAATGTTGTAAATGCTCTTCTGGAACAAGGGGCGGATGTAATTTACAACGATATTGCAGATACACATGTTTCGGGACACGCATGCGAAGAAGAACTCAAACTGATCCACACATTGATTCGCCCGAAGTATTTTATGCCGGTGCACGGCGAGTTCAAACATCTCAGAAGCCATGCCATGATTGCAGAATCTCTTGGGATGGCCGCGGAAAATATATTTTACATGGAGAACGGAGACATTCTGGAAGTCACCAAAGAAAAAGCCAGACGTTCAGGGGCTACGGTACCTTGCGAAGTGGTGATGGTTGACGGCCTTGGAGTAGGGGACGTAGGAAGCATCGTATTGGGTGAGAGAAAGCATTTATCCGAAGCAGGATTGATTGTCATTGCTGCGGCTTTTGACATTGCAAGCGGCGAGTTGATGTCCGGTCCTGATTTGATTTCCAGAGGTTTTGTATATGTTCGGGAAAACGGCGATTTAATGGCAGAGGCCAAACTCTATATGGAAGAAGTTCTCATGCATACCATAGATGCCGGCGTAAAGGATCGACAAGCTCTGAAATCAGCCTTGCGCGATGCACTTCGAAACTTTATTTATGAAAAGACCAAAAGGAATCCGGTGATCTTACCCATATTCCTTGAATGTTAGGAGGCTACTATGAACAACGTTTACGATCTTGCACACGAACTGGCAAGAGCATTAAAGGATTGCGACCAATACAAGACCTACATTGAAATGAAAGCAAAGATTTCCGAAAACGAAGAATTATCAGCGATGTTAAACGATTTTCAGGAAAAGAACATGACAATGCAGACACAACAAATGCTGACCGGGACTCCTCCGGAAGATCTTATGGCCCAAGTCCAGTCTCTTTATCAAATCGTGATGAAAGACCCGCTTGCAGCACAATATATTCAATCGGAGATGGCTTTTACACAGGTTGTTTCGGACATATATGGAATTTTAGGCGAGGTGATACGCGTTGAATAGCGTTTTTGAAAAACGTATCGAAGCATTAAGAATTTTGATCAGTCAATCTGAAATCGACGGCTTATACGTTACAAAAGAAGCCAATGTGCGCTATTTGACGGGTAAAAAAGGTCAAGATTGCTCTTTGTGGATCACACAGAGCGACGCATATATTTTAACAGATTTCAGATACAGCGAAATGGCGTCGGAACTGGCACCTCTGTTTAAATTTATTGAAATCAAAGTCGGCATGGACGCCTGCAATTTTTTTAGGGCAATGGGTAAAATTTCCGTAGGAGTTGAAAAGGACAGTTTATCTCTTGCTGAATACCTGACTTTCACGGAAAAATTTAAAGAACAAAAAATCAAACCGGTGCAAGGCCTTGTAGAAGAACTGCGGGCAGCAAAAGATCCTTCAGAAATAAGCGCAACAGCCAAAGCCTGCCAGATTGCAGATGCTTGTTTTACGCATATGTGCGGATTCCTGAAACCGGGGCTTACAGAAAAAAGAGCTGCGCTCGAAATTGAGTATTTTATGAAATCGAATGGGGCAGACGATCTTTCTTTTGATACAATATGCGTTTCAGGTGCAAAAACATCCTATCCCCACGGCATTCCGGATGACAAAATCATAGAAAAGGGCGACTTTGTGACGATGGACTATGGATGCAAAGTGGATGGATATTGTTCGGATATGACACGGACCGTTGCAATCGGTTCGGCAACGGAAGAAATGCGCAAAGTATATGATGTCGTTCTGACTGCACAACTTGCGGCATGTCAAGAAATTAAAGCAGGTATTCTTTGCCATGATGCCGACAGTTATGCCAGAGATATCATCAAGAACGCCGGCTATGGAGAGTGGTTCGGCCATGGACTTGGACACGGTACAGGGCTCGAAATACACGAAGCTCCCAGACTTCGCCCCGGCTCTATGGAAATATTAAAAGAAAATAATATAGTCTCCGTTGAACCCGGCATATATTTACCGAAAAAATTCGGTGTTCGAATAGAAGACTTGGCAACTGTTACATCTTTTGGTATAATAAACAACGTTAAATCACCAAAAGAATTAATCATTCTATAATTTGCAATACATCTACGGAGGATTTTATGGTTTATGCAAGCGATTTCAGAAAAGGGGTAACGTTCGATATCGACGGCGAGCCTCATATAGTATTGGACTTTCAACATGTAAAGCCGGGAAAGGGCGCAGCGTTTGTGCGGACAAAATACCGGAATATCTTGACGGGAGCGACAAGAGAAGAAGCGTTCAACCCCAACGATAAATTCCCTAAAGCGCACATCGAAACAAAACAGATGCAATTTCTGTACGACGACGGGGAGCTTTACTATTTTATGGATCAGGAAACTTTCGATCAAATTCCGCTTCCTTTTGAACAAGTCGAAGAAGCCATCAAATATCTCAGAGAAAATGATATGGCCATGATAAAATTTTATAAAGGCGCGGCCTTCCTCGTGGAAGCGCCCAACTTTGTAAACCTGAAGGTAACGGAGACTGAACCCGGAGTCAAAGGCGACACGGCAACGAATGTTACGAAAGCGGCAACCGTAGAAACCGGAGCCATTGTACAGGTACCGATTTTTATCGAAGAAGGTGAAGTAATCCAAATAGACACCAGGACCGGTGATTATCTGGGAAGATCAAAATAGCGTAGCAGTTTCGCAGAACTTACGTTCTGCGAAATTTCTTTTGAAGGGGAATCAATATGTCCAGAAAAAGAGCACGAACAAAGAAGAAAAACAAAGGGTCGGTTATCGTTTTATTGCTGCTTATAGCAGCAGTCGCCATCAGTTATGTTTCTTTAAAAAACTACAACAAAGCATACAATCCGGATGTCACAGAATCCGTTTCCGTGATTGTCGAACCGGGAACGAGTACCGGCCAAATCGCAGAATTGCTTGTGGAAAATGAAATCATAGAAAATGCTCTGCTTTTTAAAATAAAATCACGGTTATTGGGGTACGACGGCAAATATCAGGCGGGCTCATTTGAATTATCCGCCTCGATGACGATGAATGAAATTATGACGTCACTTATGGATGCAAAAGAAGAAAGTGTCAGAGTGACGATACCCGAGGGATATAACATCAAGCAAACCGCAGCAAAGCTTTCGGAAGAGGGTTTGGTTGACGAAGATGATTTCTACGATGCGTTGGAACACGGAAGCTATGACTATCAATTTATGGACGAAGCGGGAAAAGGCGAACGCCGCCTGGAAGGTTTTCTCTTCCCTGACACTTACGACTTCTTTGTCGATGCCACCGAAGAAGAAATCATCGATAAAATGCTGTCACGTTTTGATGCGGTATTTACAGACGACTATTATACCCGAGCGCATGAGCTTGGAATAACAGTGCGCGAAGCCGTCACAATCGCCTCTCTCATTGAAGAAGAAACGAAGACAAGCAGCGAAAGACCTCTTGTTTCCAGCGTAGTTTACAACCGTTTGAACATCGACATGAAACTACAGTTTTGCTCCACGGTTCTTTACGCTCTGGGCGAGCAGAAAAGCAGACTTTTATACAGCGATTTAGAAGTGGATTCACCCTATAATACATATAAAAATCAAGGATTGCCGCCCGGGCCCATTTCATCTCCGGGACAGGCATGTCTGGAGGCGGCTTTATACCCCGAAGATACGGATTACTTGTTTTTCGTGCTAAAGGGCGATGGTTCGGGAGAGCATAACTTCGCCGAAAATGCTTCGGATTTCAACAATTACAAAGAAGATTACCTAAATACGCTGCAATGATTGCCGTATTTTACAACACTTATCATAATATGTTACAATACATCATATATTAACAAGAAAACATAACCCAAAAACATAAGAAGGAGATACTTAAAAATATGGACACTGACCCGGGAGGATTGCCCTTGTCGATTCAATTGTTGATTCTGGTGGCGCTTACGATGGTCAACGCGTTTTTCGCTGCCGCAGAAATGGCACTGGTTTCTTTAAATAAAACCAGAATGAAAATCTTGGCCGAAGATACGACCGACGAAGATGCAAGGGCTGAAAAAGTACTGAAATTGCTGGAACAGCCTACTACTTTTTTATCCACGATACAGGTTGCGATCACGTTTGCGGGATTTTTATCTTCCGCGTTCGCATCCTATAATTTATCGGACGATTTTGTTCGGCTGCTTGCCAGAGTACAAATTTCATGTAATCCGCAAATTGCTGTTGTCATCGTTACTCTGATACTTGCTTATTTCACTTTGGTCTTGGGTGAGCTTTTCCCCAAGCGCATCGCAATGCTTTATTCGGAGAAAATCGCTTTAGCTACGGTTACGCCGATTATTGGCGTAGCGAGAATATTTTCGCCTTTTGTGAAACTTCTTTCCAAATCAGTAAGCTTACTCATGAAATTGTTCCGACAAAACGATGCGGAAGACGAAAGTGAATATTCTCAGGAGGAAATACTCTCTCTGCTGGAAATGGGCCAGGAAAAAGGAGAAATCGACGAAAGCGGAAAAGAGATGATTCATTCGATTTTCGAGTTTGACGACGCACTGGCTTACGAGATTATGACAGCGCGGACGGATGTTTATATGATTAATGTAAACGACCCGGTTTCCGAATATATTGATGAATTATTGGAAGAACGCTACACGCGAATTCCGGTTTACGACAAAGATTCCGACGACATCATCGGCGTCCTTTATATGAAAGATTTCATTCTCCAAGCAAGAAAAGTGGGCTTTAACGATGTGGATATTCGCCCGTTGCTTAAAAAACCTTTCTTTGTGCCTGAAAGCAAAAAAATCAACGAATTGTTAAGTGAACTGCAGCTTTCCAAAATGCAAATGGCGATCTTGATCGATGAATACGGCGGCTTTTCGGGCATCGTTACAATAGAAGATATTCTCGAAGAGATTGTGGGAAATATCGAAGACGAATACGAGGATGACGAACCGAAGCTGGAAAAAACGGAAAACGGAGTTTATATCATAGACGGTTTGTATTATCTGGAAGACTTAGCCGAAGAAATCGGCATAAAGATGGAATCGGAAAACCATGAAACCGTCGGGGGATTCGTTATGGACCTTATGGGCGAAGTCCCGGACGAGGACACCTCTGTTTTCAAAGAAGTCGCCTACGAAAACTGTGTTTTTAAAATTCTTGCCGTCAAAGATCGACGCATAGAAAAAGTATCATTAACATTGAGAGAAAAAGAAGATACAGAAGAAGAACAGCAGGATCAATAAAATAACCACTTCAGTATTTCGGGGCGAGATTCGTTGTAATCGCGCCCCTTTTCTGTTAGTATATATGGTGATATGTGCTTCAGAATGTTTGAAATCGGTGAGATGTTTTGGACGAAAAATTTACAAAAGAAAGTATTCCCGACGAAGTGATCGCAGTGTGCGCCATGAACGCCGTCTTGAAAACAGAAGGTGTTTTTGATCTTGCGTCCGGTTTTACGGAAAGCCTTTCAAAAAACATTCTCGGCCGTGAATCCCTTACAAAAGGTATAAAAATATCCCAAGAAAAAGACGGCATCGTCATCGATGTATATGTAAATGTTAAATATAATTTCAAAATACCCGCTGTAGCGTGGGAAATACAGGAAAATGTTAAAGACAGCGTGGAAGAACTGACAAATATGCCTATCATACGTGTCAATATACACGTTCAAGGAGTTGGTTTCGAAGAAGCCGAAAACCGGAAGGGGACATCATGAGACGGACCGAAGCAAGAGAGTTGTTAATGCAGCTGCTGTTTCAAATGGAAGCACAAAATAATTTCAGCGTGGAAGCAAAAGATTCATTTATAGAATTCTATATGGATAATTCTTCTCAACTCCCATATTTTAATATGGTGTTTGAAGCCTTTAGCGCCAATAAAAAGGACATCGATGCTCGAATCAACGAAGCTTCATCAAATTGGCGCACAGGACGTATGGCCAAAGTTGATCTGGCAGTGCTTAGATTATGCATAACGGAGATTATGTTTGTTACGGAAGAAGAAATTCCTTCTTCTGCCGCTATCAACGAGGCGGTCGTGCTCGCTAAAAAATTCGGCGGCGAAGACTCGGGGAAATTTGTCAATGGTGTCCTCGGAAAAGTGGCGTCGGGCAATGAGCGATAAAAATCTTTTTCTTGGTTTGGATACCAGTAATTATACGACATCTGCGGCAGTGGTCAGCGAATGCGATGAAATATTGGAAGATATCCGAATCCCATTGGTTGTGAACGAAGGAGAAATCGGTCTTAGGCAGTCTGCAGCTCTTTATCAACATTGGGAAAACTTACCCGGCATCATCGAATCATTGTCCGGGCAATATGCAGAAAGATTCAAAGCCGTTTGCGTAAGCGAAAAACCAAGGCCTTTAGAAGGTTCTTATATGCCTGTCTTTAAAGCCGGAGTTGCCGCCGCAAAAATCATAGCGGCCTCTTTAAAAATTCCTCTTTTTTACACGACGCACCAAGAAGGGCATATTAAGGCAGGCGCGCATCAAACTTCCGCAAACTTAAACAAACCTTTGTTAGCCGCCCATCTTTCGGGAGGTACCTTGGAACTGATTATTATAGATAAAAATCGTTTCGATATCGTCGGTGGCACAAAAGATATATCTTACGGACAACTGCTGGACAGAACAGGGGCCTTGCTGGGCCTTTCTTTCCCCGCTGGAGCGAAGTTAGACCACTCGGCCGCAACATTGATCCAAACAGGCAGAAAAAACCCTTTATCGCCCGTTTTTTGCGAAGGAACATGGCTCAATCTGTCCGGAATGGAAACACAGTTGCGCACATTGGTTGGCAAGTGCTCCATGGAAGAGATTGCCTCCTATGCATTCGAAAGAATTGCAGAAAGTTTTAGCGCTATTGTCCAAGCCGCTACAGAAAAATACGGTGCCGAACAAATATTGGTGACCGGAGGCGTTGCATCAAGCAGTTACCTGCGTAAAAAATGGATCGCTTCAGGATATATATTAGGTCATGCCCGGTTGTGCTGCGACAACGCGGTCGGCGTTGCGCTTATGAAAGGATGCCCACTTTGTCAGTGAAACCGATTTCCGTATCGCAACTGAACAATTATATAAAAAGGATTATAGGAACTGATCCCATTCTGGGTAATATTTCCGTTACGGGCGAAATATCAAACCTTGTTCATCACAGCAGCGGGCACGTATATTTTTCATTAAAAGATGAGAATAGCCGTCTCAATTGTTTTCTCTCCATAGATAGAATGGCCAATATTCATTTTGAGCTATCCTCAGGGATGCAGATTATTGCTTATGGCAACGTATCCGTTTACGAGAAAGGCGGCTCGTATTCACTAAACATCAAAGAAATAGACCCTGCGGGAGAGGGCATGCTGAGCATTGCTTTTGAAAACCTAAAAAATAAATTAAAAAAAGAGGGTATATTCGACACCGGCCACAAGAAGACTCTTCCGAAGTTCCCCAAAAAAATCGCTTTGATCACATCGCCTACAGGCGCGGCGGTCAGAGACATGATCAGCGCAATAAAACGGCGAAATCCGTTGGTTGATATTGTTTTATATCCTTGCTTAGTGCAAGGAGCGGACGCGTCGTCTTCTATTGCGGAGGCCTTGGATGCCGTCAATTCAAAATTGTCGGACATCGATCTTATTATCGTAGGCCGTGGCGGCGGCTCATTGGAGGATTTGTGGGCCTTTAACGAAGAGGCTGTGGCAAAAGCAATCTACCGATCGGAAATCCCCGTTATTTCTGCAGTAGGACACGAAACAGACACGGTAATATCTGATTATGCGGCCGATATACGGGCAGCGACGCCGACAGCTGCCGCAGAATTAGCTGTACCTGATATTGCTGTATATAAGGATGTCCTTTTTTCTCTTTCACCGGAGCGTTTATACAAAGGGTTAAATGAAAAATTAAGTACGATGCGACTAAAGTGCGCGCATTTAAAAGATCGTGCAGATTCCTCGATTCTGTTTCTGCTTAACAATGCCGAAAATAAATTACAGCTTCTGGGTTTGGATGTTGAAATGTCCAACCCAATGAATATGCTGAAGCGAGGATATGCAATCGCTCAATCTCCCACGGGGAAATGGTTGATTTCAACACAAGCCGTAACCGCCGGAGATCAATTGGCACTGATTATGAAGGATGGGGTGCTCCGTTGCACTGTAAATGATGTGGAGGTAACTGAATGACTTCAAAAAAAATGGAATCCGACTTTGAAAGCTCTTTAGAAAAGCTCGAAGAATTCACACAAAAGCTGAAATCAGATGATATTTCATTGGAAGAGAGCATTTTAGTTTACGAGAAATGTATTATGTATCACAAAAGGTGTACTGAAATTCTTGAAAATGCTAAGCAGAGAGTCGAAATTTACCAACCTAAAACAGGAAAAACAGAAGATTTTGGAGAATTGATATGATGAATGCGGAATATAATCGTTTAAAAAATCTGGTGGAATCTCACATTTTAGATTTTCTCCCTGAAATTGATTCAAAAAGCTTAACACTATACGATTCTATGAGATACAGTTTAACGGCAGGGGGGAAGCGACTTCGCTCGGTTTTGCTTCTTGCTGCCTGTGAATTCTGCGGTCTTTCGGCAGAAGCCGGCTTGCCTTATGCCTGTGCCTTGGAATTTATCCAGACATATTCCCTTATTCATGACGATCTTCCGGCTATGGATAACGACGATTTCAGAAGAGGAATCCCCACTAATCATAAAGTATACGGAGAAGATGTGGCCATTCTGGCCGGAGACGGATTGCTTTCCGCCGCTTTCGAAGTGATGACGAAAGACATGCTCTTATATTTTGATAATCCCGAAGAACTGAAACGAAAAGTTCGTGCGTCCTTTGAAATCGCAAAAGGCATAGGATGCCGCGGCATGGTCGCAGGACAGGTTGCCGACGTAGAATCGGTGCATAGGCAATGTTCCATCGAAATGCTGGATTACATTCATCTCAATAAAACCGCTGCATTTATACGTTCCTCTGTTCTTGCCGGATGCTACCTTGGCGGAGCCGACAAAAAAAAGTGTCAGGATATTTCAATTTACGGTGAATCCGTTGGGCTGGCTTTCCAAATTGTGGATGATATTATGGACGTCATCGGCAACCCCATGGAATTGGGCAAAAATGTCGGCGTCGATAAAGTAGCGGAAAAGTGCACATATCCATCCGTTTACGGATTAGAGCAATCAAAAGGCAAAGCAAAAGAGCTTTTAGAAAAAGCACGGAATGTCATGGCTGATTATTACGATGAAGCAGAAGTTTTTAATGCCATCATCGATTATTTGGAGGATGAGATTCGTTGAGAATCGCACAAAATATGGACCAACTCAAAGAAAACGAACTATTGAAAACTAAATTAAAAGATATGAACCTGTCTCAATTGCAACGTTTGGCGGCACAACTTCGCGAAGCTCTTATTTTTGGCGTTTCAAAAACGGGCGGTCATTTTGCATCAAACTTAGGCGTTGTCGAATTGACAATTGCCATCGAGAAAATTTTTGACACTCCGCAAGATAAAGTTATATGGGATGTAGGGCACCAGACATATGTTCATAAAATGTTGACGGGCAGATGGGACGAAATGACCACATTACGCCAACTCGGAGGAATCAGCGGTTTTCCAAAGCGTTCAGAAAGCGTGCACGACATATTCGACTCCGGGCATAGCGGCACTTCTATTTCTGCGGCCCTGGGCTTTGCAAAAGCCAGAGATTTAGTCGGCGACACCTATTCGTGCGTGGCCGTTATAGGTGACGGAGCGTTAACGGGCGGAGTGGCCTACGAAGCGCTCAATGCCGCGGGAATAGAAAAAACCCCCTTGATCGTGATCCTGAATGACAACGAGATGTCCATATCCAAGAACGTCGGAGGTATCACGCGCCACCTTCAAAATTTACGCACATCCACCTCTTATCAAAAGTTTAAAAATAAACTTAAAAGAGCGCTGGAATCTGCTCCAAGATTAGGGCATGGCGTGGAAACCATCAGAGATATTATAAAATATGCCTTAGTCCCGGCTGCGATATTCGAAGAATTAGGGTTTAAATATTTCGGTCCGATAGACGGTCATGATATGAAAGAACTTTTAGAAGCCATGACTCTGGCAAAATCCCTAAAGCGGCCTGTTTTGTTGCATGTCGTCACACAAAAGGGGAAAGGTTATATAAAAGCAGAGAACACTCCGGATAAATATCACGGAGTCGCTCCGTTTGACCCTGAAATCGGTGTTCCCATCGTTGAACGCAGCCGCACAACTTACACCGGTATTTTCGGAGAGAAGCTTTTAGAGTTGGCTACGGCAAACGACAAAATAGTGGCCATATCTGCCGCGATGACAGACGGCACGGGCCTTTCGGACATGGAAGAAAGATTTTCCGACAGAGTATTCGACGCGGGAATAGCGGAACAACATGCGGTTTCTTTTGCCGCAGGATTAGCTCTAAACGGAATGCGCCCGGTCGTCGCAATATATTCTACTTTTTTGCAAAGAGCTTATGACCAAATATTAATGGAAGTCTGCCTTCAAAATTTGCCTGTGATATTTGCGATCGACAGGGCAGGTAATTCCGGAAACGACGGAGAAACACATCATGGGCAGTTTGATCTTTCATTTATGTCTGCCATGCCCAATATGACGGTTTTGGCACCCAAGGACGGGGTTGAATTGTCCGAAATGCTCGAATATGCGCTGACGCTTAACGGACCTTGTGCGATACGCTATCCTAAAGGACGGGCTTGCGACTTGTCTTGTTATGGCCGTACGCCAATGGACGGAAAACCTGAATTCATTCAGGAAGGCGGGGAAAACGTTATCATCGGAATAGGCAGCATGACAGAAACCGCACTGAAAGCCGCAGAAGTGCTGAAGAAAAAAGGAATCGATACGGCCGTGTGCAATTTAAGAGCGGTCAAACCAATCATAAAAAGTGAACTCATCACCATGTTTAAAAGGTATACACGTGTGATTACGATAGAAGACGGCTGCATTTGCGGTGGAGCCGGCATGCAGGTATTGTCTGCGATTTCCGGCGCCGAAAAACCTGCGACTGTATTAAACCTAGGTTGGCCGGACGAATTTATCGCACACGGCAGCATACCGGAGCTTCGAAAGAAATACGGACTGGATTATGAGTCTGTTGCAGCGAAAGCGGAGGAATTTTTTGAAAAAAAGGCTTGATGTCATTTTAACCGAAAAAGAATTATTTCCGTCAAGAGAAAAGGCCAGAGCTGCGATTATGGCCGGCCTTGTTACTGTCAACGGAATGCTTTGCGATAAAGCCGGAACACCTTTTGACGATGCTGTAGCAATCACAGTAAAAGGCAATGCCTGCCCCTACGTCAGCAGGGGAGGATTTAAACTGGAAAAAGCATTGAGCGATTTTCAAATTGACCTTAATGGTTTGATATGCATGGATATAGGAGCTTCCACGGGAGGATTTACCGATTGCATGCTTCAACACGGCGCCTCTAAAGTCTATGCAATCGACGTAGGATATGGACAATTGGATTGGAAATTACGACAAGACCCAAGAGTTGTCACGATGGAAAGAACGAATTTCAGATATCTTGATCCGAAAACCATTCCTGACCGGATTGATTTTGCAAGCGTAGACGTATCCTTTATATCTTTAAATCTGATATTGCCTGGTGCAAAATCACTGATGAGCCCTTCCGGTTTGGCTGTATGTCTCGTAAAACCTCAATTTGAGGCAGGAAGAGAAGCTGTAGGGAAAAACGGTGTTGTAAAAGAACCCCAGACACACAGGAATGTCCTGCATGCTGTAGCGGGATATGCCTTGCACAGCGGGTTTTCAATTATAGAGTGGAGTTATTCGCCGATAAAAGGACCCAAAGGAAACATAGAATATTTAATATATCTTAGCGCAGATAAAACGACGGATTCCCCTGAAGATCTTGAACAAAAGATCAATGATACGGTAAATAAAGCCCACGCTCACCTGGACGTTTAAAACCGGCTTTCCTTGACTCAAAGAGGTAAAACAGATGTCATTGACACCGATGATGCAACAATATTTGAAAATAAAAGAACAGTATAAGGATTGCATCCTCTTTTTCAGGTTGGGCGATTTTTACGAAATGTTTTATGAAGACGCCCTCATCGGTGCAAGGGACATGGAAATCACTCTTACAAAAAAATCCTGCGGCGAAGAGGAAAGAGCACCCATGTGCGGCGTTCCCTATCATGCTGCAGATATTTATATCGCAAAATTGATAGACAAAGGGCATAAAGTAGCCATTTGCGAGCAGATGAGCGATCCGGCGCTCACGAAAGGAATTGTAGACAGAGAAGTCGTTAGAATCATTACTCCCGGCACCCTGTTGAGCCAAAGCATGCTTTCCGAGAAGGAAAACAACTTTCTGGCCTGTGTCTATGTTGCGCAAGAAGGAGCGGGCCTTGCGTACTGTGATATCTCGACCGGAGAATTTTCTGCGGTTAAATTTCAGGGAAGGGCACACAGAGAAAAGCTTTTCAGCGAACTGACAAAAGTACAGCCCAAAGAAGTTTTAATCAATTTGGAACCGGAAGATGATTCGGACTTTTTCGAACAGCTTAAACAAAGCACCGATGCCTACGTGTCAATCGCTTCTCCTGAACTGCTTACAGAAAACACTTGCGGAAAGAATATAAAAGAACATTTTCATATTGTTTCAGAAAAAAGCATTGGATTGGCTAAAGATGATGCACCTGAATTTTTTTATGCCGTCGGAGCATTGTTGGGTTATGTGAAAGAAACGCAAAAGCAAAAGTTGACGCACCTTTCCAATCTACGCATTTATGACGTTGCAGACACTATGTCTTTAGATAAATCCACGATAAAAAACTTGGAAATTACGGAAAGTCTCTTTGAACGCAAGTTAAACGGATCGCTTTTAGGGGTTCTTGACTGCACGAAAACAGCGATGGGCTCCAGGAAAATGAAGCAATGGCTGAAAGAGCCGCTAAACAATAAAAAAGATATTGATTTGCGCCTGAATGCCGTGGAAAGTCTGTGCGATAATGTTCTTTTTTTGAACAATGTGAGAGCCTCATTAAAAGGTATTTACGATCTTGAAAGACTTTCCGCCAGAATCGCGTGCGGAACAGCGAATG
The DNA here is from genome assembly GCA_964608965.1 of uncultured Oscillospiraceae bacterium. Lineage (GTDB taxonomy): Bacteria > Bacillota > Clostridia > Peptostreptococcales > Anaerovoracaceae > UBA10908. The sequence goes on from CAZSPZ010000003.1 coordinate 35,993, forward strand.
GAAGAGATCTTGTCGCATTAAAATCCTCGATCAGAGCAATACCCGATATGAAAGCCGAACTTTCAGACACGGAAGATACCCTCCTTAAAGCGCTGAACACACAAATCAATTCGCTCGAAAACCTTTACGAAGCCATTGATTCTTCGATTGTTGACGAGCCGCCGTTCACGATAAAAGAAGGCGACCTGATAAGAAACGGCTATTCCAAGGATCTGGACGATTTAAAAGATTCGATAAAGGATGGGCGTCTTTGGATTGCTTCTTTGGAAGGCAAAGAGCGGGAGCGCACCGGAATAAAGAATCTTAAGGTCGGTTACAATCGAGTTTTTGGTTATTACATCGAAATCAGCAAATCAAATTTTGACCTCGTCCCCAATGATTACATAAGGAAACAAACCTTAGTTAATTGTGAGCGCTTTATTACGCCGGAGCTCAAAGAAATCGAATCAATCGTGCTCAATGCAGAATCAAAGATCAACGAGATGGAGTATCAGTTGTTTACACAGATTCGGCATGAAATTTCCCTTCAGATTCCAACGATACAGAGCACTTCTGCTGCTTTATCCTCCGTTGATGTACTCAGTGCATTTGCCGAGAGTTCATCTAAGCTGGGTTACGTCAAACCACTCATTACATCGGGTGATAAAATTGTAATAAAAAAAGGACGGCATGCCGTCATAGAACGCACCATCAAAGATGGAGTCTATGTTTCCAACGATTTATATATCGATCGAGACGCTGCGAGCATGTTGCTGATTACAGGGCCCAATATGTCCGGTAAATCTACATATATGCGGCAATTGGCACTTATCGTGCTTATAGCGCAAGCTGGCTGTTTTGTACCTGCTGAAAGCGCGGAAATCGGTATTTGCGATCGCATTTACACACGCATAGGCGCATCTGATAATATTGCTCAAGGACAAAGCACTTTTTTCGTTGAAATGACAGAGCTGGCTTACATACTGAACACTTCTTCGGAAAAAAGCCTCGTCATTCTGGATGAAATCGGAAGAGGAACGTCAACATTTGACGGGCTCAGTATCGCCTGGGCAGTTATCGAACACATCAGTAACAGAAAATACTTAGGTGCTAAGACTTTATTTGCGACCCATTACCATGAATTGACGGAATTAGAAGGCAAGATAAACAATGTAAATA
>CAZSPZ010000003.1:37160-41973 GCA_964608965.1 uncultured Oscillospiraceae bacterium
TCGTCATTCTGGATGAAATCGGAAGAGGAACCAGCACTTACGACGGTCTTTCCATAGCATGGGCGGTTTGCGAACACCTTACCCGTCCGGGCAAGTCGGTACGCACTTTATTTGCGACGCATTATCACGAGTTGACTGTTCTTGAAGATACACTTCCGGGAGTAAAAAACCTTAACGTGGAAGTGACCGAGAATAACGGAACAATATTATTTCTCCATAAAATTGTAGAGGGGAGCGCAAGCAGGAGCTATGGAATCCATGTGGCAAGATTGGCCGGCGTACCCGATTCCTTGCTTCTTTCTGCGGAAAGAAAATTAGAAGAGTTGGAAAATTTTAATAATGCGGATGGTTCATGCCAGCCGATATCGTCTCTGACTGCTGATTCCGAAGCGCAGCTCTCTATCTTTTCTCCGACGGATTACATGTTGGCGGAAAAAATAAAAGCATTGGATTTAATGAACGTCACACCGTCTCAAGCCATTCAAATACTTGAGCAGCTTCAAAACACTGCAAAGGATCGATAAAATGGACCTCTTGTCAAGAATTAAGGCATTGCCAAAAGAAATATCGGATAAAATTGCCGCCGGAGAAGTCGTTGAGCGGCCACTTTCCATTATCAAGGAACTGTTGGAAAATTCGATTGACGCCGGAGCAAAAGCTATCGTTCTGGAAATAAAAAACGGAGGAAAAACATATATCAGGGTCACGGATGACGGATCCGGCATCGAAAAAGAAGATGTTCCGCTGGCATTCGCCCGGTACGCTACGAGCAAAATTTCCAGGGAAGATGACCTGTATGCGTTAACCACACTTGGATTTCGCGGTGAGGCGCTTGCCAGCATTGCCGCGGTGTCCAATGTGGAGTTGATTACAAAAACAAAAAACAGTAAAATCGGGACGAAAATTGTTCTCGAAGGCGGCGCCTGTAACGGAATATTTGATACGGCCTGCGAAGAGGGGACTACGATTATCATAACGAACCTTTTTTATAACACACCTGTACGAAAAAAGTTTCTTAAACCTGACAACACAGAAGCCGCGCTTATCATCGATTTTGCCTCTAAAATGGCATTGGCATACCCAAACATCAAAATAAGGCTCATCAATAATGAAACAATTCTTTTTGCCACTTCCGGAAAAGGAAACATTTATCAGAACATTTTGACCGTATATAGCAAGCAAACGGTGGAACACCTGATTCAAATTCATTCATATGATGAATCCGATGGATTTGAACTCAATGGTTATGTAAGTAGCCCCAACCACAGCAACTCGAATCAAAGGCAGCAAGTATTTTTTGTTAACGGCAGATGGATAAAAAGTAAAATTTTCGAAACAGCGCTCAAAGAAGCATATAACGACAAGCTTTTCGAGGGAAAGCATCCTGCAGCATTTTTATTTTTCACTATAGATCCGCAAAAAATCGATGTGAATATTCATCCCAACAAAACCGAAGTACGCTTTTTTGATGAAAAAAAAGTAAAAGAATTTATCACTGCAGAGATAAGGAAAGCACTCTTGCAAGAACGTGCGGCTCCCGAATTATCCGCCATTGTAAAGAAAAGCGCAGACAGCGTTGCCAATGAAAATGATGACGGCTTTGAACAAATCAACATGAAGCATGTGCGTTTCATTGGAAAAGCAACACATTATGATGAAGCTTTTTCAGAGATGAGAGCTGACACGATAAACGAAGGGAACATATTAGAAGAAAAAGAAAAAAGTTATCCTGAGTATAGGCGTTTCTTATTTTCCGGTTTAAACATCCTCGGGTCGGTTTTTGCAACGTATATCCTGGCTTCGGGCGAAGACAGCCTGTACATCGTAGATCAGCATGCCGCTCACGAGCGGATCATGTTTGAACGATTATCGTCAAGCTATATAAAAGAAAATCCTTCCGGGCAAATACTTTTAACGCCTTTTCTGGTTGAACTGCCAACATACCTTAAGGAATCAGCGAAAGACAGATTGGATTTATTAACCAACATCGGCTATCTCCTGGAGGAATTCGGCCCAAAGGAATTCTTAGTCAAGGAGATTCCTGCATGCATGGATTTGGATGAAGCAGAAACTTTCGTATACGAAGTACTGGAAAAAGAGCCTGAAGATACAAAAGCTTCTCCTCAGGAACAATCGGCAAAAATCATATCCGCTGCATGTAAAGCTGCTGTAAAAGCTAATGATAAACTTTCTGAATCGGAAATTCGCGAGCTTTTTATCGCTTTGGACGCCACTGAAAATCCGTTTTCCTGCCCTCATGGGAGACCAACTTTTGTCAGATTTTCCTTGTCTGAAATGGAACGCCTATTTAAGAGAAAATAGATGAAAAAAGTATTATTCCTGGTTGGTCCGACCGCCAGCGGCAAAACTGAATATGCGTTGCAAATTGCAGAAGCTTTAAACGGTGAAATTATCTCTGCGGATTCGATGCAAATTTACAAATACATGAACATCGGAAGCGCAAAGCCGACGATAGAAGAATTATCCAGAGTAAAACACTATTTGATCGGTGAAATCGATCCTTCTCAACCTTTTTCCGTTGCCGAATACAAGATATTAGCCAACAAATATATCGCCGAAGTATTGGATCAAGGCAAACTGCCGATCGTATGCGGAGGAACCGGATTATATGTCAATGCACTTCTTTATGACATGGATTTTTCCGCACCTCCGGGAAACATTACCGAAAGAGATTTGCTGAAGCAAAAAATCGGGCAGGATGACCCTTCCGAATTGCACAAGCATCTCTACTCTCTGGATGCAAAGGCAGCGGAAGCCATTCATCCAAATAACATAAAGAGAATTTTAAGGGCAATTGAACGTTTAGAGAACGGAGAAGCAGAACTTTCGCCATTTAAAGCATGTGCTACGCCAACGGCTGCTTTTTCTCCGATTTTGTTGGGACTTACGAGGGAACGCGCAGAACTTTACGAAAGAATCAACCAAAGAGTTGATAAACTCATGGACATGGGTCTCATTAAAGAAGTACAATTTCTAATGTCCAAAGGCTTTACGGAAAAAGATATTGCGATGAAGGGTATAGGATATAAAGAAATCATTGCCTGTATAGACAATGGAGAACCTCCCGAAAGCGCTTCGGAAATAATAAAACTTAATACGCGTCATTATGCGAAACGTCAACTGACATGGTTTAAGCGTTATGAAGATTTGCGTTGGTTTGTTGCCACAGGAGAAAAATTGGATACCCATATGCTGCAAGATATGATCGATTACATAGAAAGTTCATTATGACAGATATCAAAGAGCTGAAAATCCACAACAAGTCGGATAAGCCGGACAACATCATAAAGAAAGAAAATGAAATTTTCGAGCAGTGCGAAGCAATTGAAAATGAGCTCCCAAACTGGTTTCGAGGATATTTTATGTATTTAAAAAATAATCTTCTCCCCATGTCGCGATTGGCGTATCTCAGAGATGCAAGGTTTTTTTGCTTGTATCTGATTCACGAAACCGAACTCAAAGAAAAAAATCCGACAATCAAGGATTTAAAAGCGTCCGACTTCGATCATTTAACAGCAGTGGATATTAATATTTTTATTGATTATTGCCGAAGATATAAAGTAAAAACGGAAAAAAATATCTTTGTTTATGAAAATAATAAAAGCTCGTTAGCTCGAAAAAAATCTTCCATATCCGTTCTTTTCAAGTACTTGTATCGCGACCAATTTGTGGGTAAAAACATCACAGACGCTTTTGACCCAATTCGACTTCCAAAGCCTGGAGAGCGCGAAATAAAGGCATTGCAAGACGACGAAGTCATGAAAATGCTGGATTCTGTTGAGAATGGAACCGGACTCACAAAGCATGAGTACAGCTATTGGGAAAAGACAAAACTGCGGGATAAGTTGATTCTTTTACTGTTAGTGACCTATGGATTGCGCCTGTCCGAGCTTCAGCAGCTCAATCTCACTTCCTTTAATTTTGACAGAGGTGAATTTAAAATTTATCGCAAACGCGGAAAAGAATCCTCCATGCCTATCAATCGTACGGTTACGGCTGCATTCGAAGACTATGTAAACTTAGAACGGCCGAATGATGATTCTTTGGATCCGGAAGATAAAGATGCTTTGCTGCTCTCATTGCAAGGGAGCAGACTGACAGATCGTCAAATCCGTCAAATTGTAAAAAAATATACTTCCATAAGCTTGAGCACAAGCCGAAAAATGGGCTATAGTCCGCATAAACTCAGGGCGACGGCTGCGACGTCCCTTATCGGCCGAGGCAATTCCATTTATGATGTGCAGGAATTAATGGACCATGACAATGTAACAACAACGCAGCTGTACGCAGCACATAAATTGAATACGAAACGAGAGCTGATTAAGAATTTCGAATGGTCAGACGATATGGATTCCGTAAAACACACAAAAAGTAAAGAGGTCGAGAAAAAAAATGAAGAATAATATAAAAGAATTATTGAAGAAAGAATTTAAAATCGAAGAAAAAGTTTTTACCGCAATCGATCAAGCGGAAGGCCAGTTGAAAAGCGTTTTTTCATCACTGGACGAAATGATGCAATATAATCAGTACAAAATATTATCTGCATTTCAATCATGCAGGATCAGCGACATGCACTTCGCTTGGAATACCGGCTACGGATACGACGACCCGGGGCGCGCTGCGCTGGAGAAACTCTATTCGACTATTTTTCATACCCAGGCGGCTCTCGTTCGCCCTACAATCGTCAATGGAACCCACGCCCTCGCATCGGTTTACCTTGGGATTTTGAGACCCGGAGATGAGCTGATTTACTGCACCGGGCGTCCTTATGACACCATGGAATCCGTGATTG
>CAZSPZ010000003.1:41983-44879 GCA_964608965.1 uncultured Oscillospiraceae bacterium
GTTCTTTGAAAGATTATGGCATATCTTATAAGCAAGTGGAACTCAATGAAAAAGGTGAAATCGATATACCTGCAGTGATAGCTGCCATATCAGATAAAACGAAAATGGTTGCAGTGCAACGTGCTACGGGATATTCATTTCGCAAGCCGATTGATATTGCCCAACTGGAAGCATGGGTCAGCGCCTGCAAAAAATGTAAACCCGATATCATATGCATGACAGATAACTGTTACGGCGAATTTACGCAAGCTCAAGAGCCCACAGATGTAGGAGTCGACATCATGGCCGGGTCACTTATAAAAAATCCCGGCGGCGGCCTCGCCCTTTCCGGCGGATATGTAGCAGGAAGAGAAGACCTCGTTGAAAAAGTATCCTATAGAGTAACCTCCCCCGGAATAGGCGGAGAATGCGGACTCACTTTCGGACAAACGCGAAACATGTTCCAGGGGATGTTTATTGCCCCAAAGACCGTCAACGGAGCGCTTAAAGGGGCAATTCTATGCGCCAAAGTCTTCGAAAATCTCGGATACGAAGTATGCCCCAGACCAGAGGATGCAAGAAACGATATTATTGAAGCGGTAAAGCTTGGTTCGCCCGAAGCTGTCATCGCCTTTTGCGAAGGAATCCAGGCAGCAGCTCCCATCGATTCGCACGTAAAACCCGTGGCTTGGGATATGCCGGGTTACGGCGATCAAGTCATCATGGCTGCCGGAGCTTTTGTGCAAGGCTCTTCCATAGAATTATCTGCCGATGCGCCGATGCGAGAGCCCTATATTGTATATTTTCAGGGCGGACTCACTTACGAGCATTCTAAATTCGGCGTCATAAAAGCATTGCAAACGCTTTGCGATAAGAATTTTATCAATTTATAAACGGAAGGGGAGAGTGGCACGCATTCCCTAAAAAGCTGAAGCGACTCAGGCGCAAACACAGAGAATAAAAGGATGCCACGCAGTTGTACAATCCACGTTGAAACGATAAAGAAGCGATCTTCCAAAAGGTCGTTTCTTTTTTAAAAAAAATAAGAACAAATGTTTGAAAAAAACCTTTACAAAGAACAAATGTTCTGATATTCTGTTTACGAACATATGTTTGCGATGGGATAGGAGAACGATCATGAAGAGATATCATATTACTTCAAAATTTAGATTTATCACATTTCTCACAATCTTAATCCTTTTTTCTGCAATAGTTATAGGATCTTTTTTCGGGTTCTTTGATGCATCCAGCATGGATGAAAAATACTATACGACAGTCAAAGTTCAATTCGGAGATACACTTTGGGATTTAGCAAACGAACATGGCCCGGCGGATGCAGATTGCAGACAAGTCATTTATGAAATTTGCATGCTCAACGATATATCGGCGGATACTTTGCAGGCAGGCCAGAAAATATTGATACCGACATCAATATAAAGACATTCCAGAAAAAACACTTGATTTTAAAGGTATAAAGTATCGACAATTTAAAAAAAACCGCTTAAATCGCAAAATAGAGCCTCGTGTCTCGGAAGCGTTGAAATTTCAACGCTTCCGAGACTTACATACAAATATATAAACAAAATCTAGGCATGGTCAGATAAAAACAGGCAAAACAAGTCTGCAAAGTAAGATTATATGTTGACTATAAAAATATTATGTAGCAGAAAGCACAACAGGGCTGAAGAGCAGAATTATATTTAGATTGTAAAGAATCAATGGAATATTCTTTATATAGAACAAATTTGTTAAATCTGGCCGCATTGGAGATTTTAGTTAAAAAGCTCGAGAAGTTTAGGAAATCAAAGATGTGGCTCAGATCTGCTTTATTAGCTATAACTATTCCCAAAATTGATATTTTAGGAACAGTTATAGCAATAATTAAATGCCTGACGTAGGCTCCAAGTTACCATATAGACGGGCATACTGCCCTGCTGACATCTTCAATATAGGCTTTTCCTTGCATGATTGCAAGTACTTTTTTTATTTGGTATCTATTCCGAATTTGTATTTTACTTATTAGGCGGATTTTCGTCCGCCTAATAAGCCCAAAACCAAAAGGCCGCCTATGATAACCCCCCAGTAGGTATTGGTGACATCCATCGCCTTCCCTGCCAATCCGGGAAGCGACATAGTGAAAGCAGGGCCAGATCCTAATTCTGCCGAAGTAGGATCCACGGCCTTGTCGTTTATGAAAACGCGATAGTCTAAATGCGGGCCGGTTGACACTCCAGTATTCCCGGAGAGAGCAATCTTGCTTCCGGCGGCGATCTGATCCCCCACCTCAACCAGGGCTGCCGAAAGGTGCTGGTACAGCGTCTTTACATTGCCCTGGGAAACTTCGACATATTTCCCGCGGCTTTTATCGTACCCTGCCGCCGTGACAATTCCGGAAATGGTCGAAACTACGGAAGTCCCGATCGGAACGGAAATATCGACGCCAAGGTGATTTGTCGATGCTCCTTCGGCCGGAGAAACTCTACCACCGAATCCGGAAGTAATTTTCGCGTCGGCCGACACAGGCCACAAGCTTTGCAACGTACTTAAAATTGACATGGTTTAGCCTTTGGCCTTTAATACTTTGCCCAGGCTGATGCTTTTATTGCTGCTTAGGAGCAGCAGGAGTATCACTCCGAAGTATATCGGCTTTGCTGTAATGTATGATACGGCAGCCTGCAAGAAATACGTTCCCGCCTGCATAATTCCCAACGTGCTATTTAATATCTTTGTTCCCATAATCAAGCCCCCCTGACTTTCCACTTTTTACACATTACGAGCGCGATCCTGCGCACGTCTCTTTGAATTGTTTTGCCCTGCATAAAGATCAGGCATAAAAGCAATACTATTATGACTACCAGCAGGACGCATATCGTAAGCAATAATTGACTAACCAAATCCCCTGTCCCCCTTTTGAATT
>CAZSPZ010000003.1:44979-46053 GCA_964608965.1 uncultured Oscillospiraceae bacterium
ACCCCAAGCCCCACCAGCGTTTTTCATTGCCGCTATTTCTTTTCTTAAAAATACTATTTTTGCCATGTATATCACCCAAAATAACCCTTCCCATTGATTACTGGCATATTCTTTGCCGAGTCGAATCCGACGGCTTCCAGGCCGAGTACTTCGTCGTGATCGCGAAGACGCACATAATTTTCACCGTCAACAGATATTGATTTGACTGTTTTAGTTTCGCCGCCTGAAAAAACATTCAGCGGCTTTATGAGTTTACGAATTTCGATATCAAACAACCACCTTTCCGGATTTATGGGAACTCCATTTTTGCGTAGTTCAAAATGAAGATGCTCACCCATGACAGGGATCCTTTCTTCGGATCGTGAAGCGCCCATGATTCCAACAATTGTTTCAGCGATGTATCGCTTCCCTATTTCAAGCGTACAAGAAAACTTCATGTGCTGGTAAAGAATGCTGTAACCAGCACCCAGGCTAAACTCGCACGTCCACCCGCGGAAGTCATTCCAAAAGGCGCGCTCCAAAACTCCTTCTGCGCACAAATATAGATTTGTGTCTGAAGAAACCATGTCGATGCCTTTGTGATCTCTCGATGCCCCGGCTATTCCGGTATTTCGGAGTCCGAAGGACGAAGTTTTCCTATAATTTTTCATGGGAGCGACTAAAAGCTTCATTTTTCAACCTTTCCGAGGTGTCGGCCTAAAAAACGCCGATTTAAGCGATTTTTTTTATATAGGTCGACACTTTATACCTTTAAGCTAACAACTTGTTTGCGACGGCCAAGCCAATTAGCCCTAAAACGACATAACCGGCTATGCTCTCCCCGTCAATTGTGCTTGTTTGAGTGAACGATGCCGGATTAAAGTCCGAACCGTCAGAAAAAACGTACACAGCTTCGGATCCGGCGCTTTCAGAAACGGCCTGCTGGATCAATTCTTCCGGGCCCGTCCCGGTGAGAGTTTCGCCAGCTGCTTTTAATGCCTGGTAGATCGTCCCGGATGCGTCGGCGGTGTAGCCTGCTGCTTCGCGCAAGCTTTGCGCCTGCTGATGTATTAAGTTCAACTCCGTTTCAGGAGC
>CAZSPZ010000003.1:46153-97327 GCA_964608965.1 uncultured Oscillospiraceae bacterium
TCACCGGAAATATACTTATCCGCGGCGCCGTAGCGCAGCAGATCCGTCACAATCTCACCGTTTAATATAACGTATGGCCGCAAGTGGAGCGTGCCATTTTCACCAGCTGCGAAGTTCACGCGAATTTCTTTGATATAGCCTATTCCGGTGAGCTCAACATCAAATTTTTTGCTTGTTCCGGCTGGCAGTGTTTCCCTGAAAATGTAGGGAATGTAGGAGTTTTGAATCTTCATGTTTTCCCCCTTGTATGATAAAGGGCAAGGCGATAAACGCCCCGCCCTTCTCGAAAAGTACATTATTTGCTGGCAAAGTTAAACCAGGTTTGCGGTAATGTCCATGAGGACAGTACATGCAGAGAGATCCAAGGTTTTTCCGGCGTCCGCGCACTTGATTTCAAAGACAAATTTTTTATCTTTGGTGAGAAGTGCTTTTGTAAACGGAAAAGGAATCTGTCCGGGTCTGTTTGCGGATCCCTGGCGAAGTGCTGCGCAGTCGATGTCCAGGATGATCGGGGAAATTCCCTTAGATACATCGCCAAGAGGTTGATCCTGGGAAGACTTCATCATGATTCGGAACTTGCCATTGATCGCAGCTGCTGCCGTGTCGATGAAATCTGCGTAGATGCGACCTTCTGCGCTTTCCTGTGCAGAGTTTCCGCCGTAGCCCATGCCGACTTCAAGATCTGCCGGAACAGTATAGGATCCAACCTGCACATATTGATTCTGTGTAAGTAAGGTATCTGCTGCGATTACGTCGGCTGTGTTTAAAGTGTTTCTATACATCGTTTTACCCCCTTAAAACTTGACGATGCCGCTGCCTGTGGCTGGCATGGTCGTTGCGCTGGTGTAACTTGTAGGCGTTATGCTGCCCGGAACGAACTTATCCGCAAATCCGAGGATCTTCGCGCCCAGGATGAACGATGCGCCCAGCATTGCAAACCACATTGCTTGCCCCGCCCAGTCTGAAAGGCTTGTCACGCTGCCAGAGCTGGACAGTGGATTTTTGGTTTTTGTGATTTCCCCTAACTTCATTATGTATACCCCCTTTTAGATTAACATAACATTTATACGGTTGAGTAAAGTATTCTATAAGACTGTATTAACATTACCCAATTCAGCGTGTCAAGCATTATTTTATGCGCTTCGAAGCTGAATCACATTGATTTCATCAGAAGTTTGTGTCGAAAGCAGCTTAAGAATTAAGTCCACTTTTTCGTGCAAATAAGCAATCTCTTTATTCGCCGAGTTTTGTGCATACTCTTTTTTTGCATCGATTCCGTACACTTCGATGTAACTACACTCGCCAAGAAATTTATATTTTATGTAGCGAATTGCCTTGAGTTCCGATTCAGCCTGAAAGCTTAAAATTTCATCAATGCGATTTGCGCTTATCGGAATACTTCCCCAGCGGATCCGCGCGCGCTCCAATTCTCTCCACACGTCCGGAGCAATTTCTTCCCGCAGGTAATCTCTGTTTGAATCCTTGGCCGGATCATACTTCCCAACGCTGCGCTGGCGCGTAAAACAGTCTAGCTCTTTTATTTGTGATCCGTCCGTTCTGATTGTGGTAATCATAGTGGAGCCTTCCCTTCTGTGACAAAGCCGTCAGTATAAATATAGCTGTACTTTCCCAGGCGCTGCCACTCTGCAAGGGCATAGTCAAAATCTATTCCCTTGCTTTTCAGATATTCTTTTTCTGCCGCGGAGCAATGGAAAATGTATTGCTCCGCGCTCTGCGTGTATAAAGTCTTGTTTGCAAGCGCCGGGCGCTGCGTGACGAATATGCAGCGAATCCCTCGCTTTAGTCCTCTTGTCGCTGCGGAAATAGCAGCATCCAGGGCAACGCCTGAAAGCAAATGACATTCATCAATTATCAGATAGATAGGATTCTGTTCGGTGTAACCTTCGCTCATAAGCTGCTTTATCAAGTAGCTTATGAGCGCGCTGATTTGTAGATCTGTCGCGTTTCCGAAACGCAGGTCAATTTTGCGGTTTTTTGAAAGCTCATCGAGCAGCTGACAAATCTCAATTTTATCTGCGTCAACCTTCAGAAACGGAACTGGGCAATCTTCTTCTTGAATATTGAAAAAGAGTACCGGGCCTTTAACTTCGGCGGCAGCATTGATTGCAAAATATGTTTTTCCGGATCGCGTGATCCCCGCAATAAAGACGTGATTATTGCCCTGCTTCAGCAACATTTCTTTTCTCCTTGGCTAACTCGAAAGCACCGAGGGTTATATCTACCACGGCCAGATCCAGGGCGCCGAATAGCCCAGTAAATCCACGGATCATTTGAGCGGATCCTTTGCTTTGTTTTAAGTTCAATGGATGATTCATATAATCCTCCACGGATCCGTCTCCTGTTTTGGCCTTTAAAAATGACAAGTCCGGCATTTGCGGAAGAGCAAAGCCGCCTTCTTCCTGGACAGTATCTTCCGGGAACTCCGTGTCCATTTTATTCATTTCAATTTCTTCAGCCGCCTCTTTCAGCGCCTCTTTCTTTGAATCATCAAAAAGTCCCATTGTTATTTCTCCTTCCTTTTTCTGTTGGTTAATTCATTTTCGACGTCTACATCTGGTATATTTTGTAGCGGACATCCACCTTCAAAAAAACAAGCAGATTCCCACCTACACGAACTGGTACACAATTCTTCTGTGCTAAAATCTTTTATACTTCTTTCGCATTTTAAAAACATAAAATTAAACCCAACCTTTCCGCTCGGCCTCATCCGAGGTGTAACACTCATCCGTCTCATCGATGTACCGGAATCCTTTTGATATTGCGAAGGCTTCTTCTTCGACGGACGCGTTTAAAAGTCTAAACCCTTCCGGCCGCGATATTGACAATTTTGTACGAAATGTTTTCTTTTTCGCTTTAGTAGTCCTTTTTTTGGATCTGCTTTTTTCTCGCAGATCATGCACACGCTCCGGAACAGGATCATCCGTCATTTCTTCCATTTTCTTGCCCTTGTATTCCTCTGAATGCTGCCGTACAAGGTGAGCGTTAAATGCCCGGCGGTCTTTATCTGAAAACACTTTTCCGCAAAGCTTACATTTCACCGTTTCCACCACCTTTTATACGCTGTAAAAAGCTTTGCAGTCCTATATTGCCAAGCTTCGCAAAAGCAGCATCGATGCTAACTTCTACCCTCTTTTTTGCAAATTTCAGTTGAATATAGTTCTTGAAAATTTCAACTGCAATCTGCCCTGCAAATGCAGCTAATAGAAGAATAAAAACAATAAATCCACTCATAAAATCAACTCCTTTCAAAAATTCGAATTTGCACTTTCCTTTTTTAAAAGGAAAAATGGCGAACTATTCCTTAAGCCTTTGGCTGTAGCTGTGTACGGCCTATGCGCCGCTACGCTTTGCTTCGCGTCCCGCAGTGGCTTCACTTCGTTCAGCAACTACGGCCCATGTAGAATGGAACGTGTAAACGTTCTTCCTATTGCCCTTTAGGGCTTTGGGGCGAAGCCCCACCCCTCGCAAAGAAGGTAAAAAAATTTAAACCGGGAAGCGCCCCCAAGGGTTCCAGCGCTGTGTCCCAGCACCCCCTGAAATCCCTTGGCGCCACTCCGCACGGCTATTTGTTGTGGCGGAGCTGCCAACCGCCCTATTACACACTCCGAAGAGTGGAACGAGCGGTTGTCTGATGCATCAGGGACGCTGGCCCTTCGTTTCTTTGGCGGGGAAACGAGCTTAAGACCCTTGCTATCTATTGAGTTGTAATGAGCTGTTTTACGCTTGAATAATGACGTATGCGGTGATTGTGATCCCTCCGAAAGCCCCCATGGAACAAATGCTTTTAAGCCCTGGGAACGATGCCTTGAGGTTATTCAATGCTGCTTCGTATTCGTCAAGTGCCCCCACCCACTGAACGATGTAACGTCCGTTTGGATTTTCGATGTCGTTTAGATAAACTACTTCTTCTGGCATGGTTTACTCCTTTCTGAAATAACAAAAAGCACCACCGGCAGCTGGCTAATTTACCGCTGCTAATGATGCTTTCTGTTCGGTTAATAATGGATCTATAGATTGAATTGTAACTTTAACGAGCGCGATAATGAGAATCTTCTCACCGAGTGGAATGGCGTCGACGCGGACGAGATCAAACTCATGCAGGAATACGAGATCGTTAAGGTAGGTTTCTACTTCTTTGTCTGTAGATACGGTTTTGCAGAAATAATGCGATGATTTCATAGGCTTCCTCTTTCCCTTGAAAGCCTAAAATCATAAAAAAATGATGATAGCTAAATCATCATTTAATCTGAAGTATTCCTTTTAACTGTTCATTTCGTTGATATTTTAGGAATAGTTATGCTTCTTCCCTTCAGCCTGTCAACGTAAAAATAAAGCCCTCGGACTACGAGGGCTTTTATCTTATAAGAGTACTTCTCTATTCGTACTTTCTGATTTGAACTAAATTGGAATGCTGCGGATTACCTTTGGCTACGGGTGTGGGTTTATGCGTCAGCGTAAGAACGTTGATGCTGCCTCTGATATCGACGCCTTTGTCATCGGGGGTATACCACCCTCCCTGACTCATTGCGCAGGCTCCTTTTACAATTCGATCGGTCACTCTTGCAGGTATTCTGACAACGCCGCGATCGTTAAAGATTTCTACAAGTTCGCCATCTGCAATAGAACGTTCTTTAGCATCCGCAGGATGAATCCATATAGCAGGCGGATCTAACTCGTCCATTAACTTATTTTGATCATGGATGGAGTGACAGCGCCGTTTTGTATGATATCCTATCATTTGCAACGGATATTTTTCTTTTAAAGGATCTTCGGGACCTTCCACCGTCTTAAAATAGATCGGAACGCCTCCTATTTCTTCGGGATTATCCAAATCATATAATCGTTTGGAAAATATCTCTATTTTTCCGGAAGGAGTATCAAAAGGTATTCCTTTTTCGATATTATCGCGGAAGGGAACAATACATTCGTTTTCCTTATACATGTGACCCCCTACCCTCTTGAATTCTTCCCATTCGGGAAGCTCTTTTTCTTTTAAGCGAAGCTCTTCATAAATTCGTTTGCTCCAGCCGTCAGCGGTTTCGTTGCCTTCTGTAAATTCATCGTATAGATCTAAATGCCGTGCAATTTCTTTAATCCAATTGTATTCATACAATGAACCAAAGACAGGTTCGGTCGACTTATCGCAATATAAGATGTAATCGTCCGTAGCCCATACGCTGGGGAGTGTTGCGTTTTCAAAAAGCGATGGTGCAGGCAAAAGCAAGTCTGCCCAGCGCGCTGTGGGTGTCATAAATAAATCTGAAACAACAATCATTTCGCACTTGGATGTATCGCTCAAAATGCGTTTGGTGTCGTTGATGTTGGAATGTTGATTAATCAGTATGTTGCTGGCAAGACTGAACAGGAGCTTAATGCCGCAAGGCAGTTTTTCCATGTTTTTCAGGCCATCTTCGCGCGGCGTCATCGTTTCTGGCTTATCAATTGCTTTGGACCACATAAAAGCTGGAATCTGGCCCTTAAACGGGTTTTCCGGCTTATATATTTCCGGTGCTTCTTCGTGGCCTTGCGGCGTAACAGAACCGGAAGCGCCCCCTCCGGATATACCCACGTTGCCGGTCATCGCACACAGTGCAATCGTTGCCCGAATGGCATTTTCTCCGCCGGACGTTCTTTGGACCCCAAGTCCAGGCAAAATGCACGCCGGCTTTGTGGTCGCGTATTCCACGGCAAGTTTTTCAATGACGTCTGCCGGAACCCCGGATATTTTTTCCGCCCATACAGGAGTTTTCTTGATCCCATCTTTTAAGCCGAATAAGTATGCGTGGTAGCTTTCTCCGGCGGGAACCCCTTCCGGCATATGTTCTTCGTCAAAACCTACGCAGAACTTGTCCATATATGCCTGATTTTGGAGTTTCTTGTCATAAATAACATACGCCATAGCATTCGCCAAGGCCGTATCGCTTCCCGGTTTAAGTGCAATCCACTGATCCGCCATGGAAACAGCGGTTTCACTTTGCCTTGGGTCGATGACGATGATTTTTACACCTTTTTCTTTGGCTTTCATCAAATAGTAATTTCTGAACGGTCCGATAATGGTTTCAGCGGTGTTATGCCCCCACATGATGATCAGCTTAGAATTCAAAACATCGGAAACATGGCTTGTGCTGCGCAAATCGCCTAAAACATAAGGTGTAATATAATTCGTGCAAGCACTGCTATAGGAATTATAATGCATTAACCAGCCGCCTTGTATTGAAAGCAGGCGTTTAATACAATGATCCGGCCGTGTTACGCTACATATTCCTGTACCATAAATGACATACCTGGACGAAGGTCCATACAACTCGAATGTTTCCTTCATTTTATCTGCGATTTCTTTTTGTGCCTGTTCCCACGTTATTCTCTCAAATTTTCCTTCGCCGCGATTGCCTCTGCGCTTCATCGGATAACGAAGCCTTCTGGACGTCAAAAAGGTATGTCTATATCCCCTGCCTCTTGGACATGCTCTTAATTGTATGCCTTCTTTACTTGTATCCGAAGAAAGATTTAAGACGCAGCCTTCCTGAACAGTGCTCTCCAGCTTGCAATTTCCACCGCAATTATTAATGCCGGAGCTTCTGACAATCTTTACAGGCTCAAGAGCGATTTCATCTTCTTTCACCCATGTCGCACTGTCAAATTCGGCAGACATTTTTTCGGCTTCAGCTAGTTCGCTTGCTTTTCCTGCAACAAATTCTTTTAATTTTTTGCAGATGAAAAGAATTTCCTTTTGATCCGTATAATTCTGTAATGCTTTACATAATTCTTTTACGGTATCCAAAGTGAAGTTGTTGATAAATGTTTCAATGGCATCTGTATATTTACCGGGCTCATTTTCCTCGCAACGGCATAAATATTCGATGAACCTTAACTGCTCTCCGATAAAATCAGCAGGATTTCCATCCATAATAATCTGCTTATAGCCATACTTTTTATAGAATTTAATCACTTCTAAAGTGGTTTCATCCAAAAGGATATCACCCCTTCCCTTGCAGGCGGAGGCCCAGAGTGGAACATAGATGTTCGCATCGGTTCCTTTGAAGAAGTCATCGTATTCCTGCTGCGAAATTGTACTCTTTATGCCGTACGCTTCGCTCAGCTTCTTCCATGATTCCAAATCCTCAAAAAAAGAGCGTAAAATATGTGCGTGGCACAAAAAAGATTTACTGTTTTTTAATTTCATCTATTTTTCCTCCTTTTTATTAATTCCCAATATTTCCTCTTTCAATTCCTGCATTCTGGCTAAATTACCTACAATGGTGGCACCTACCAACTTACCGTCCACATAGAATCTCTTCTCGAAAGATTTTAAGAAATTGGGATTGACTCCATAAAGAGATGGCGCCATATTGTCAATAATTTCAGTCGTATAGTTCAATTCCGGTCTTTTCCAGGTGTCTCCGGCTGCAAATATCGAGATTTCTTCGGTGTTCAGCACCATCGAGGAATCGACAATTCCCAAATCGGCATGACCGCCCGCGGCATTGATACCCGCTGCCTTACCTTGCTGCGTGGCTTGAGACCAAAGCGCATAATTTGCTCCGTTATATTGACAGCAGTCGCCACACGCATAGACGTCTATAGCCGATGTTTCAGCTTTTTCGTTGATAATGACCGCCTTGTCGCATTCGATTCCGGCGTCTGCCGCAATTTTGGTATTTGCCCTTACTCCTGCAGATACCACGACAAAATCCGCCGGAAAAACTCTTCCGTCCGCGAGCTTTACAGCCTCCACCCTTCCGTTTCCTGCAATTTCTTCTACATTAACCGCAGTATGAATGGCAAACGATTGAATTGTTTTTTGTAAAATATTAGCCGTTTCATCATCTAAAAGTCTTGGCATCAACATAGGCAACGCTTCTAAAACCACAACTTTTATTCCGTATCGTGCAATTTCAAATGCAGCTTCGAGGCCTATCACACCGCCGCCTATTACAACCGCATTTTTCGCATCCACACAGAGCCGCTTTAAATTATATATATCCTCGTATGTTCTTATAGAAGTTACTTCCGCTTTGTCCGAACCTTTGATCGGCGGAATAAAATTATATGCGCCAAGGGCATAAATGCACTTTTCGTATACGATTTCATTTTCTCCGCATAAGATGGATTTTGTGCTGACATCCAATTTATCGATGACCGTATTGAGCATGACATCGATATTTTGATCTTCGTACCATGCCTGCGGATAAAGAATCGTATTTTTTAAATCGTAAGAGCGAAGAGGTGTTTTCGTCAAAAGAGGCCTTGAATAAGTAAGAGAGTTCTCCTGGGAAATCATTAAAACACTTCCTGACTTATCGATTTCTCTCACAGATTTGGCAGCAATGAAACCGGCGTTGCCGTTTCCCATAATAACATATTTATAAGGCTTCTTATTCATTGCACTTTTCTCCTTTTTGAACGGATTTTGGTAGCTTTATGGTTAAGGAAGGTTTTGTCATGTCCGCATTCGGAAGAACTGAAATTGCATTCAAGGAAGTGCCGTATTCCTTTTGCAGTTCATCTAAATCGCCGAATTTCAGAGATCTGGTAGGACATGCCCCGACACAAGCCACTTCTTTCCCTTGCGCCCGAAGATCTGCGCAACCGTCACACTTTTGCCCCATTCCTTTTGTTTTGCTAAACGAAATGGATCCATACGGACAATTCCATAAGCAGGAACCGCAACCTATACATAGCCCATCATCGTGAACAATCGTGCCGTCTTCCGCTTTGTGCATGGCGCCGGTTGTACACGCATCTACGCAGCGCGGTTCATCGCAATGATTGCACGCGCCTGAAAAGTGATGGTAAGAAGATTTTCCGCCTTCGGTAAGAACGACGGTTTCTACCCTCCGGAAAAATTCTCCCGGCTGCAGTCCGTTTTTGTCTTTACATGCGACTTGGCAGGCTCCGCAACCAAGACACGTGTTCATGTTAAAATAGAAACCTAATTTGCCCATTATATTTTCCTTCCTGTTATATATTCCTTGATTTCAATCCATCCATATAGCTTTGTAAAATAATGATGGCAGCCTGTTTGTCAATGACTTCTTTGCGCTTCTTTCTTGATACATCCGCTGATATCATGATGTCTTCTGCCATTTTCGTTGAAAAACGTTCATCATGAAGAACTACTTCTATAGATTCGCCTGTGCTTCTTAATTTGTTCTCAAGCATTTTAGCAAATTCCCTTACTTTTTCGGTTTGTATGCTGTCTTTGCCTGAAAGCATCAAAGGCAGACCGACGACAATGCCTGTACAGCCATAATCTTTGGCCATGTCAATCACTTTGCCTGCATCTTTTCGAATGCCGACCCTTTGGAGCGTTAAAACTCCCTGAGCTGTCAACATCAATCCATCGCTCACGGCTATGCCTATGGTCTTGTCTCCCACATCTAATCCTAAGTATTTCAATATGTCTCCTTGTGCTTAAAATAACAAACAAGCGGACTTTCGCCCGCTGTCAGTTTGTTTTACTTCTTTAGGAACGCTCTGAGTAGTTCTTCCACCAGATCGTCGCGCTCAATGTGGCGTATCAGGTTTCGCGCATTATTATGCCCTGTGATGTAAGAAGGGTCTCCGGAGAGAATGTATCCCACCATTTGGTCGATTGCATTGTAACCTTTTTCATCCAACGCGTCGTAAACCGTTTTCAGAATTTCTTCTGTGGTCTTTTGCTCACCTTTTTCGGAGCTGTTAAAAAGTATGGTGTTCCTTTCCATTGAAACCCGCCTCCTTTGATTCAAACTGATTCTAAATTGAATTATACAAGGATTCGGACGAACACACAAGCCCTTTGTTTGTTATTAATAATGTTGTAATAAACATAAACTAACGGTTCAGGAGGTTTTCCGCCATAGCAAAAGCTTCCGGTAATTTGGATAAATCCTTTGCGCCGGCTTGCGCCATATCTGCCTTACCGCCGCCGCCGCCGCCTGCGGCTTTCGCAATTTCTTTAATCATGTTTCCGGCATGATATCCTTTATCGAGCAAGTCGTCTGAAACAGAAACCATAATCGTCGCCTTCTCGTCAGCCACAGCCGCAAAGACCATAACAATCGATTTTTCTGTTTCTTTGATCGTATCAGATAAGTTTCTAAGATTGTTAATATCTGAATTTTCGAAAATTTTCGTGAGCAAGCGAATGCCTTTAATAACTTTGGCCTCCTCCAGCATCGTGGAAAGACCCGCGCCCATCGATGTCTGCTTATATTGCTCTATCTCTTTTTTCAACAATCTCATTTCCTCTGAAAGCGCTTCCACTTTACGGAGGAGTCCAGCCGGATTTGTTTTAAGAATTTCAGAAATGCCGGAAATGACAGCTTGTTCTTTTGTCAATAAATCTTTCACACTGTTTCCGGTAATGGCTTCTATTCTTCTGACGCCGGCTGCAACGCCATATTCTGATAATATCTTTATAGAACCTATTTGGCCTATATTCGATACGTGGGTGCCACCGCAAAGCTCCATACTGAAGTCATCCACGGTAATCACTCTTACATCCTTGCCATATTTCTCGCCGAATAAAGCCGCAGCGCCCATTTTTTTTGCATCCTCTATAGGCATAACCTTTGCGTGAACTTCCTTGAATTTTAGGATTTCCGCGTTGATAATATCTTCGATTTTTTGGAGGTCTTCTTTTGACAATGCCTCGAAATGCGTAAAATCAAAGCGAAGCATGTCTTTTGTAACATAGGAGCCTGCTTGTTCTACGTGATTTCCCAAAACCATTTTTAACGATTGATGCAGCAAGTGAGTGGCTGTGTGGTTTCTTGCGACTGCATTTCTGTTCGAAGCGCTTATCTCCGCGCTGACGATGTCATTGGGTGCAATTTCTCCGGCGTTGATTTTTACTTTGTGGACATATACGCCTTTCACTTTTATTGTGTCTAAAACTGTGGCATCCAATCCCGCTCCGGTAAGTTTTCCGCAATCTCCTGTCTGGCCTCCGCCTTCGCCGTAAAAAGGCGTTTTATCGAGTATAATGCGGACTTCTTCTCCCTCTCCGGCAGATTTGAGCGCACTCATTCCCTTAACAATGCCCAGAACCTTTGATTCGCTTTTATCATTCTCATAGCCGATAAATCCCGTCTTTGGAAAATGTTTGTACATTGCGGCTTCGTCGGTCCACCCTTCTCCTGTTTCAGTTTTTCTTGCTGCTCTGGCCATTTCGCGCTGCGCCTGCATATTTGCTGTAAAGCCTGTTTCATCAACCGTACATCCGTTTTCTTCCGCTATTTCTTTTGTGAGCTCCAGCGGGAAGCCAAACGTATCATAAAGCTTAAAAATTTGCTCGCCGGACAGCTCTGTTTTCCCCTTACCTTTTAGATCTTTAATATAATCGTCCAAAATTTCGGAGCCTTGATCAATGGTTTGTGCAAATTTATCTTCTTCTACGGATATGATTTTTTTAATGTAATCACGGCGTGCCACCAATTCTCCGTAAGCAGATCCTGATGTCTCGACCACTTTTTCAGACAGCTTTGCAAGGAATGGCTTTTTTAATCCCAATAATCTGCCGTGTCTGGCCGCTCTTCGAAGCAGTCTTCTTAAAACATATCCTCTGCCTTCGTTGCTTGGCAAAATCCCGTCTGCAATCATAAAACATACCGTACGTACATGATCGGTTATCACGCGTATGGAAACATCCGAAACAACTTCTCCATCGTGATACTCCACGCCTGAAATCTTTACAACTTCGTCTAAAATAGCGCGCATGGTATCGATAGCATATATAGAATCAACATTTTGCATGATACAGGCCAGGCGTTCAAGCCCCATCCCTGTATCTATATTCGGATGAGCAAGCGGCACATAGGATCCGTCTTCTTGACGGTCAAATTGTGTGAACACATAGTTCCAAAATTCAAGATATCTGTCACAATCACACCCCGGTTTGCAATCGGGACTCCCGCAACCATAAGATTCTCCCCTGTCAAAATAAACTTCGGAGCACGGACCGCAAGGGCCAGTGCCGATTTCCCAAAAATTATCATCTTTCCCAAGGCGGACAATTCGCTCTGCCGGTAAATTGACTATCTCTCTCCAAAGATCAAAAGCTTCGTCATCTTCTTCGTATATGGTAGCCCAAAGCTTATCTTCCGGCATTTCCAAAACTTTTGTGATGAATTCCCATCCCCAGGCAATGGCTTCTCGTTTGAAATAGTCACCGAAGGAGAAATTTCCCAACATTTCAAAAAAAGTAGCGTGCCGTGCTGTTTTTCCGACGTTGTCGATATCACCTGTTCTGATACATTTCTGACAAGTTGTCATGCGCTTTTTGGGCGGAATCTCGGCGCCTGAAAAATAGGGTTTTAAAGGAGCCATTCCTGAGTTGATCAGCAGCAAACTTTTATCCTTTTCCGGAACCAGGGAAAAGCTGCCTCTTGGATAATGATCTTTTGAGACAAAAAAGTCTTGGAACATCTGTCTGAGTTCGTTTACACCTGTGTATTTCATGTCGCTCCTCCTTATTGGTAAATAAAAAACCCGCCCCACATAGGGACGAGTTATTCTCGCGGTACCACCCTAATTACCTTGCAAGCAAGGTCTCTCAATTCGGTGCAGGCTCCAAGACGGCTTCTCTTAATCGCTTACAGAAGGCTTCCACCATCCCCTCTTCTCTATGCTAAGCCTATTAAAATACTACTTCTCTTCTTCGCCTTATTGAAATATGTGCTCATTCTAACGAAGTAAACGAAAGTTGTCAAGCGGTTTATCAGAGAATGATTCCGCCGCCGATAATCACATCTTCTCTGTAAAATACAGCCGATTGACCCGGCGTCGGTGCTCTTTGCGGTTCAAAAAAACGTAAAAACGGTCGGGATTCGCCATCTTGTAATAATATCGCCTTGGAAGGTTTTGCCGTATAGCGCAATTTTGCATGCACTTCCAGGTTTTGATATTCAGCGGGGACAGTGCCGCAATCTTCAAACTGTGTGTAAAATGCATTCTCAAAATACACATCCGTCTTATATAGTTCTGATTCTTCGCCCAATGTGACGGTATTTTCGTCTTGATTCATCTTCACTACATACATTGGCTTCCCGAAAGTTTTTTCCAGGCCTTTTCGCTGTCCGATTGTATAATTGATCAAACCATGGTGAATTCCCAGAATATTATTATCTTTATCAATAAAATTTCCAAAAGGTGAATCGATCATACGGTTGGTTAAAAAGTCTTTGTATGAGCCTTCTTTAACGAAACATATATCCTGACTGTCTTTTGTTTCCGCATTCATCATATCCTTGCTCCGAAGGAGTTCTCTGGTTGATTCCTTGGATTCCATTTCGCCTAAAGGAAAAATAACACGCTTCAGGACACGGCTTGAAAGTCGATAGAGCATATAAGACTGATCTTTTTTTTCACTTCTCGCACGGCGAACAAAAGAAAAATCTTCGGTCGAATTGAAAACACGGGCATAATGACCTGTCGCAATATTTTCTATGCCCAGCTTGTCTGCGGTTTTTTCCAGTACATTAAATTTTATAAGAGGGTTGCACATAATGCAGGGATTGGGCGTACGGCCACTCTTGTAGTCGTTGCAAAACGCAGAGATTACTTTTTTGTCGAATGCCGAAGAAACATCTTTAAACAAAAGCGGCATGGAAAGCTGGGCTGCCACAGCAGAAATAAAGTCCTTTTCTTTTAAAGAATTGTCGTTCGCGGGCAGCGTGTTAAAATTCAATCCGGTTACCGTATAGCCCTGTTTTCTTAACAATAAAACTGCAGCGGTGCTGTCTGCACCGCCGCTAAAACCCAATAGAACACCTTTATTGAGAGATTTTTCCATTGTTCAGCCTCGGATCATCAGGTTCTACGATTTCTATATTTTCCAATTGTTGTTTAAATCGGCATCGAAAATCCTGCAAAAATTTTGCGCGAAGATCGGCTTGTTCCATTATTTCCTCTTCGCTGAGTCCTTGTGTTTTCTTTTTTGCCGCCAATTCGTTAATTCTGGCAATTTCGCAATCTTTTAGCATGTTTCACCGTTTCTTTCGATATTTCCGCTAAAATATAGCATAAGCGCCGTGGTTTTGTCAATTACAGGCCTTATTCGATTGCGATATAATCCTTGATTTTGGAATAGGTTGCATCTCCGATGCCGTTCACTTCGTTTATTTCCTCTATCGAAGTGAACCCGCCAAATTCCTCCCTATACGCGATGATATTTTGGGATTTTGTCGGACCTATTCCCTTTAAACATTGCAGCTCTTCGCTGTCTGCCGTATTAATATTGATTTTGCCGCTTTGCGTCGCTGCTCCCATGTTTTGCTCGCCGGGAGATTTCTCTGATGACAGATCTTGCTCGCCGGAAACTTTTTCTGAAAGCTGGTCTTGCTCGCCGGAAGATACCTCGGATGGCATGTTTTGCTCGCCGGATAATCCCTGCGAAATCTGGTTTTCCCCTTCTGCCGCTTGCTCAATCACTATATCTGAATCTGCCTCCCGTGTTGTCAAATAGTTCATGATTCCTTTTGATGCAACTAAAATGCACAATAAACTTACGACAACACGCTTTACACAGGATAGTTGAGCTTTGTTCATCTTTTTCAATGGTACCTCCTCCACCATACTTCCGTTTCATCGCGGCTTTATTATATAGTATCCAAAAGGAGAAAACAATCATTATATTCCATTTTTACCATAATAATACATTATACATTCTTGATTACCCGTCGCTTACGAGTTATACTGATGCTAATAAAATGAGAACGGGGAGGAAAAATTTATGATAGAAATTAACAATACCCTTTGTACATCCTGCGGCGAATGTGTCAGAATATGCGAAACCAGAGATATAGAAATGACGGATCAAGGAGCTCGCCCTTTAGGGTCCAACTGTAGCGAATGCGGCCATTGTGTGGCTATTTGCCCAACTTGCGCCATTGAACTTGTAGGATATGACAACAGCGAAATAAAAGAATATGACGCTCAAGATTTTTGCGTTGATCCGGAAAAACTTCTTAATTTCATGAAATTCCGACGAAGCACGAGAGCATTTTCCCCTAAAAAAATAGAAAAAGAAAAAATCGATATCATTCTTGAGTCAGGACGTTACAGCCCTACCGCCTGCAATTATCAAAACCTGCGATATGTAGTCGTTGAAAAAGAAATGGATCATGTCCGGGAGCTGCTTTGGAAAGGCGCTGCGGCATATGCGGAAAAAGACGGCGATCAATACCTCTTGACACGCTATCATGAATACTTATCCAGCGAAAAATCTTCCGATGCGCTGCTTTATCATTGCAGCCAGCTGATTTTCATCCTTGCACCCAACGAAAACGATGCTTGCATCGCCTCTTCCAGAATGGAACTGATGGCAAACTCTCTGGGCCTTGGAGCCTTATATTTAGGGTATTGCAAGCTGGCAGTGGAAGCATCCGAGCAATTGCAGGAATACCTTAAGGAAAATGAACACAGCAAGACACAGGCCGTTTTGGCCGTAGGATATCCGGATGTAATATGGAAGCGCACAGCGCCAAGAAAGCCACTTAAAGTCACTTGGAGATAACAAAAAACCCCGGCAATACCGAGGTTTTTATTGTTTAATGGGAGACGACAGCTGCCGCATACGTATATTCCCCAAGAGAAACCAGTTGATCTCCTTCTTGAATATACATATCCTTTCTGCATACTCTGGACAAATCTTTATGAAAAGGTTCATGGAGAAACTCGCAAAGCGCTTCCGCGAGATTGAGCGGGTTAAGGCTTTCATTGCTCGCAGAGCGCAAAATCATATACAGAATGATTCCATCCGGAGCCACAGATTCTAATTCCATCGTGCGAATAAAGCTTTTGATATCCTTTAATATGGTTTTCTGTGTCTTTTTATCTCTTTTGTTTACAGTAATAATATTCTGTTCGCAAAACTCTTTTAATCTTTCGTTGATGCTTTCTGTATGCTCAAGCGGAAGGTAGACCTCATACTTTGCAAATTCAACAATAGAAGACAAAGTTTTGCCTGTTAACGGCAAAACCCTCCCGTCAAAAAATTTTATTCCGGAAGGCAAGGCTTCGTTGATTGCAGAAAGCATTTCATCTATGACTTTTTCCTCTGCCGTTTCAATTTCAAAATAATCGGAATCTGTTTCAAACCCCAGAGAAAGAGGTTGAACAATACTGATTTTCGGATGTGGATTGTATCCCAGAGAATATATGAGGCCTATATTTGCTCTTCTCATGGCTCTGGTAAACACTCGCTGGAGGTCTAAGTGCGATATGAAACGCATATTTCCCAATTTATAAAATTTAAAAACATACCGACTCATAAAGCGCCACCCCACCGACATTCCGTGTGGTAATTTACACCGCAATCATTACAGCCCAAACGGCAATCCGGTGTTGTTTCAGCTTTTCTTGCAGTTTCCCACTCTTTGATGAAAAATTCTTTTGTGACACCGCAATCAATGATATCCCAAGGCATAGCAGACGCAGGGTCAATCTCGTTAAAAGCAAAATAATCGAGCCCTATGTTGCACTCATCCAGCGCTTCTTTCCATGCCTTTGCATTGAAATGCTCAGTCCATGCGTCAAAACTGCAGCCTTTTTGCTGCGCCTTGATTAATACGTCGCTCAGGCGGCGATCACCTCTTGCAAACAAAGCTTCCAAATGGCTTGAGTACGTGCCGTGATAACGAAAAGTTACGCCTTTAATCTTTCGCAGCTGATCTTTTAAATAAAAATGCTTTCTCTCAAATTCTTTTTCGCTGTCTTGAGCACACCACATAAAAGGCGTGTACGGCTTTGGCACAAAGTTGGAAATGCTTACGGCCACAGTGAACCTTCCCTTTTTGTTTCCGTTTTTTACAAAAGCAAGATCCATGATGTTTCGTGCAAGAGCGCAAATGCCATCCAAATCTTCGTCGGTTTCCGTAGGAAGTCCGATCATAAAATACAGCTTGACGGAAGTCCAGCCCAAATCAATCGCCTGATCAAGGGCAGTCATGATTTCTTTTTCGGAAATATTTTTATTGATGACATCTCTGAGTCTTTGCGTGCCGGCTTCGGGAGCAAACGTCAATCCTGTCTTTTTAACGCCATGTATCTCTTCTAAAATTTCAAAGCTGAAATTATCAAGACGTAAAGAAGGTAAAGACAATCCGATCTGCTGTTTTTTGCAGTAGGACATCAAATCCATGACCATCGGTTCAAATTCGGAATGATCGGAGGTGGACAAAGACAAAAGCGAAAGCTCTTGGTGCCCGCTGTTTTGCAACTGCTCTATTGCGAGACGCTCCACGCATTCTTTGCTTCGTTCTCGCACCGGACGGTAAACCATGCCTGCCTGGCAAAATCGACAGCCTCTGCTGCAGCCTCGGAAAATTTCAACAACTGCCCTATCGTGAACAACTTCAATCAGCGGAACTATATTTTTTGTCGGA
Organism: uncultured Oscillospiraceae bacterium; assembly: GCA_964608965.1. Lineage (GTDB taxonomy): Bacteria > Bacillota > Clostridia > Peptostreptococcales > Anaerovoracaceae > UBA10908. The sequence goes on from CAZSPZ010000003.1 coordinate 63,544, forward strand.
AAATCGATGGGATCTATATCAGAGACGATTGCTTTAAGAATTTTGTCCGGTGCGTTTGCATTTATTTTGTCATAACCGGAATAAACCCCTGTATCGGTATATACCGGTCGATAAAACGAAGGAATATAAACCCCCTGCAAATGCGATATCTCTTCGCAAAACTCTGATTTTGAGCGTCCTGACCCCTTCCAAAGGCCGTGACGTCGGCAGATTTCAGGAAGAAGTTCCTCCCCGTCGCCTAAAAGAATAATATCGAAAAAATCTGCCAGAGGTTCTGCATTAAAAGCACACGGACCTCCTGCGATAATGAACGGATCGTCCTTTGAGCGCTCCGAGGTTCGAAGTGGGATGTCTGCAAGGTCGAGCATATTGAGAATATTCGTATAAGAAAGCTCGTACTGGAGCGTGAACCCTACGAAATCCATCATTTTAAGTGAAGTTTTCGTCTCAAGAGTAAAAAGAGGCAATGCCTCTTTTCTCATCGCCGCTTCCATATCTTTAGCCGGAGCAAAAACTCTCTCGCAATAAGTATGGTCGGTTTTATTCAGGAGATGATAAAGGATTTGCATTCCCATGTAAGACATCCCGATTTCGTAGGTGTCAGGGAAACAAAATGCAAACCGCGTTTTTACTTTATCCGTATCCTTTTGTATGCTGTATAACTCTCCGCCGATATACCGTGCCGGTTTTTCTACCGATAAGAGCAATTTATCAAGCTTTTTCTGAAGTTCCATGCTGTTCCTATTCGTCAAAATATTCGAAATCATAGTCGATTACACGGATAATATCACCCTCTTGTAACCCCATATCCTTTAGGCGTTCAATAGCCCCTTTATCTTCTATGTATTTATACAAGTATCTCAGAGATCCTGTATCGTTAAAGTTTGTGGAATTGAAAATCTTCTCCAGCTGCTTGCCGGTCACCCAAAATACGCCGCTGTCTTTTCGTATATAAATCTCTCGATAGTCTTCTTCTTGCTCCGGAATTTTAGGATCAAAGAATTCAACGACCATTTCCGGTTCTGATTCTTTCACTTTCTGAAGTTCTGCATAGGCTTCAGCCATCAGATCGTTTACGCCCTCTCCCACTGGTGCGCAAAGAGGAAAAACTTTATATCCCTTGCTTTCCACATAGGCCTTGAACGCGGAATAGTCCTCCGGTTTTGCCAAATCCATTTTATTTGCCGCAACAATCTGAGGTTTTTTCGCTAATTTGCTGCTGTATGTGTACAGTTCTGCATTGATTTTATCAAAATCTTCTATCGGATCTCTTCCCTCTGAGCCGGAAACATCGACCACATGGATGAGTATTCGTGTGCGTTCAATATGTTTAAGAAAATCCAGGCCAAGGCCAAGGCCCGTGGATGCTCCCTCGATAAGTCCCGGAATATCCGCCAGGACAAAAGAGGAATCATAAATTGCCACAACCCCTAAATTCGGAGTAATGGTCGTAAAATGATAGTTTGCGATTTTGGGCGATGCGCTTGTGGAAACGGATAGCAACGTTGATTTTCCGACGTTTGGATATCCTACCAAACCTACATCCGCAATGAGTTTAAGCACCAGTTCAATATGGCGTTCTACAGGAAACCCGCCCGCTTCGGCGAAATTGGGAGCCTGACGCACGGAGTTTTTGAAATTTACATTTCCTCTTCCGCCCCGGCCGCCCTTGGCAACCACGATCTTTTCTCCGTCTTTCACTAAATCTTTGAGTACGACACCGGTGTCTGAGTCCAGAATGACTGTTCCGATGGGCACTTTAATAATCAGATCTTCTCCGCCTTTGCCGAACTGCTGCTTCTTTCTTCCGTTTTCACCACTTGGCGCTTCGTATTTTCGCTTATATCGAAAATCCATCAAAGTCCGTAAGTTTTCGTCTGCAAGAATAACAATATCTCCTCCTTTACCGCCATCTCCGCCATCAGGCCCCCCTTGGGGAACATATGGCTCACGGCGAAAAGAGACCGCTCCGTTGCCGCCTTTGCCCGATTTAATTGTTATTTTTGCTTTATCAATAAACATATTGCCTCTTTTTTATTAATTTATATGAAAATAAAGCCCCTATGAAATCATAGGGGCTAAGTTCTAAGCTTCCTGGGAATAAACGCTAACTTGCTTCCTTTGCTTGTCTTTTCTTTCGAATTTGACAATTCCGGACTCTTTTGCAAACAGCGTATCGTCTCCGCCAATACCCACGTTGTTTCCGGGATGGAACTTCGTTCCTCTCTGACGAACCAAAATGGTACCGGCATTTACGAACTGACCGTCAGCTCTCTTAACTCCTAAACGTTTGGATTCACTGTCGCGACCGTTCCTGGAACTACCGACTCCTTTTTTACTTGCCATGGTTCTTCACCTCCTTAACCCAAGTGGTTTTATTTGCTAATCGCAGCTTCTATTGTAGCGATTAAAATTGCGTTTGTTGCTTTTTCATCTATTTCGATGTTGTTTTTCTTTGCGAAATCTATTAATTCTGCTTTTTTCATAGATTTTACGGAAACATCGGCAGTAGATTCTACTTTATCTTCAGCAGGTTTTGTTTCTGCTTTCGGTGCTTGTTTCTTTGCTTCGGCTTTCATTCCTGCAGCTACGATCTCTTTTACTTCGATCATCGTGAACGGCTGTCTGTGGCCTTGTTTCTTTCTGTAGTCTTTCTTGGCTTTATATTTGAAAGTGATTACTTTCTTTGATTTACCATTTCCGATTACTGATCCTACAACCGCAGCACCGTCGATATATGGTGCGCCCACCGTTATTCCGGCTTCGTCGCTTATAAGCAAAACTTCGTCCAATGTAACGCTGTTTCCTTCCTCGACATCCAACTTTTCTATGGTGATGACATCGCCTTTGGAAACACGGTACTGTTTTCCACCTGTTTTTACTATTGCATACATAACTGATTATACCTCCTCTATCCAGACTCGCCAACATGGGTGGCATTAAGCACTTCAAAAAACCCACTCTGAGCGGCAACATTGGTAATATATCACAGGGAGGCAAACCTGTCAAACGATTTTTAACGCAGACAGGCATACTGCCTGTTCATTAATCTTCTAATATAACGCCATCTTCGTCTACAGCGAAAACTTCGCTTCCCTTTTGAGGCAGAACACGAGCTTTCTTGTCCATGAACCGTTGAATAAGCTCGGCTTCCAATTCGTCTATGATAGCGGGATTCTCGTTTAAATAAGTTTTAAGATTTTCTCTTCCTTGTCCGATACGGTTTCCCTTATAGCTGTACCATGCACCGGATTTTTCCAGGAGCCCGGCTTCCACAGCGCAGTCTAAAACATCTCCGGCCTTTGATATGCCAAACCCGTACATAATATCAAATTCCGCCATTTTAAAGGGAGGAGCAACCTTGTTTTTTACAACTTTTACTCTTGTTCTGTTCCCGACCATCTGGTCGCCGAGTTTAATGCTCTCGATTCTTCTCACATCCAACCTTACAGACGAATAAAATTTAAGAGCTCTTCCTCCGGTCGTTACTTCGGGGCTGCCGAACATAACGCCGACTTTTTCTCTGAGCTGATTTATAAAGATGACCGCTGTGTTCGTCTTATTGATTGTTCCGGTTAATTTTCTGAGTGCCTGTGACATCAACCTGGCTTGCAGGCCCATGTGGCTATCGCCCATATCTCCTTGGATTTCAGCTTTTGGAACAAGCGCCGCCACAGAGTCGATCACGACGACGGCAATAGCGCCGCTTCGGACGAGCATCTCACAAATTTCCAACGCATCTTCGCCGGTGTCTGGCTGCGATACCAGAAGTTCATCTATATCTACGCCTAAAGCTCTCGCATATTCGGGATCCAGAGCGTGCTCGGCATCAATAAATGCCGCTTTACCGCCCGCCTTTTGCGCTTCGGCAATAATATGAAGCGCCAGTGTAGTCTTTCCCGAAGATTCGGGTCCGAAAATTTCCGTTACACGCCCTTTGGGTATACCACCGATACCGCAAGCGATGTTAAGGCTGACAGAACCCGTTGAAATTGCACCTATATTAAGCCTGGCGTTTTCATCTCCAAGCTCCATAATAGTACCTTTGCCAAATTTTTTATCTATTTGCAATAAAGCCGCTTCTAAGGCTTTTTCCTTTTCCGAATTCTTCTCTGTATTACCAGCCGCCATTATATCCTCCGTTTCTGCCCTAAGGCATCCAAGTTCGATGATCATTAAACCAATGTCAAATAAGAACATTTGTTCTTATTCATCATAATATAACTCATCTCTGCGGTCAAGACATATTCCTGAAATGTTTTAGACATTAAAAATAACATATTTTTGCAAATTAGTCAATTTTTATCTAAACAGTGCTTTATAGAGAACGAGGAACATATGCATCACCGCATTGCTGCGAATCGATACCCTGTTGGAATTACGCAGTTGATATTGGTGAGCGGTCGCTTTTCCTTTATGCCATAAGCCTATATATATAAGCCCTACCGGCTTTTCTTGGTTGCCGCCGGACGGACCCGCAACCCCGGTAATCGCAATGCACATGTCGCTGCCCGAGACTTTATGCAGACCTTCCGCCATTTCTATGGCAATTTCCGCGCTGACAGCACCGTACTTTTGAAGTGTTTCAGACTTAACGCCCAACTCTTCCATTTTCGCCGTATTGCTGTAAGTAACAAGGCCGCGGTCGAAAACTGCCGATATTCCCGGCATATCCGTTACCGTCTTTGAAAAAAAACCACCGGTGCATGATTCTGCGGCCGATAAAGTAATCCCGTCACGCAGAAGTTTTTGTAAAACAATTTGAGAAAGATCTTCGTCGTCCTCGCTGTAAATATACTCGCCTATCCGCTCCCGAACGTTTTGAAGCGTTGCGTTGACAGCATTTTCCGCTTCCTGTCGCGTTTTTCTTTTTGACGCGATTCGCAATGTGGATTCATGATCCTTGGCGTAAGTGGCCAGCGTAGGATCGCTCTGCCCGTTGATTAAATCCAAGAGCTTTGTTTCCAGCATCGACTCGCCTATTTCAAAAGTGCGTATCGTCTTATGGAAAATCGTACCTTCCGTTCGTTCTTCAAGGAAAGGCTTAACGCTTTTTTCGAACATCGGTATCATTTCCTTGGGCGGTCCCGGCATCGAAATAATGAGTTTCCCGTCTTTTTCAATGGCAAAACCCGGCGCCGTGCCGTTTTCATTGGGAAAAATGATTGCATGCAACGGAAAATTCGCTTGCTTTAAATTGTTTTCTGTCATCGGCCGATTATATTTTTTGAAATGACTTTCTAAAATTTCAACCTGCTCGGGAATCGGGACTATTTTTTCTTGAAAAACTTCCGCAATGATTTCTTTTGTAAGATCATCTTGTGTGGGTCCAAGTCCGCCGCTCGTAATGATAAGGTCGCAATCAATATAAGCATGCTCCATCATTTTTTTCAGGCGCAGAGGGTTATCGCCCACGGTCATGTGATACATCACATCCACACCCAGCAAATTCATTTGCTGGGAGAGATACACTGTATTCGTATTGATGATGGATCCAAATAAAATTTCTGTTCCGACGCTCAGTATTGTGCATTTCATACGCTGCGAATCCTCCGTTACATAGAAAAAATTTGTTTGTTTTTATAAACGTATTCTATCCCCGACACAACTGTCATGATCAGGGATGCCCAAAGCATGATTTGTGCGGCGAAAGCAATCGGTTCGGGAGAATTAAGAATCAAAAGCGGCACCGCTATCATTTGCAGCACGGTCTTTATTTTGCCTGTCATGCCTGCAGCGATCACGATCCCTTCGGCCGCGGCAACTGTCCTCATTCCTGCAACCACGAACTCTCTGGATAGAATAACAATGAGCATCCACGCAGGGACAAGGCCGTTTTCCACCATGCAGCAAAATGCGGAATATACCAATATTTTATCCGCGAGTGGATCCATGATCTTTCCGAAGTTCGTAACGAGATTGTTCTTTCTTGCAAGATAACCATCCAGATAATCTGTGACAGAGGCGGCAATAAACAGGAAAAACGCAATCATCGTGTAACCCTGCAGATAGAGGACCACGAAAAACGGCACCGATATCACGCGCATAATTGTAAGCTTATTAGGTAAATTCATCGTTTCCTCCGCTTAGGCTATCCCTACTAAATCATAATCAAAAGCATCGGTTATCATAACCTCTGCGAAATCTCCGGGCAATAGAATTTTTTGACTTGTAAATAGTACGTTGTTGTCGATATCAGGAGCATCCATATATGTACGGCCGATATAACTGCCGTCTTCGCATTGTTCTTCTATAAGCACTTCCACTTTTGAACCGACAAAAGCCTGGTTGTTTTCCAGCGATATTTCCCTTTGAATCGCCATGATGTGATCTCTGCGGCGCTCTTTCAGGTCTTTTCGTATTTGGTTCGGCAACTTATAAGCAGCTGTCCCCTCTTCTTTTGAATAGGCAAACACTCCCAAACGTTGAAAGTTCATTTCTTTGACAAATTCAACAAGCTGCCGGAAATCTTCGCTCGTTTCTCCCGGGAATCCTGTTATAAGTGTCGTTCTGATCGCAATTTCCGGAATTTGTTTACGTAATTTATTTATTGTCGACTTAATTGATTCCGCTGTCGACCTTCTGTTCATCGCTTTCAATATGGGATCACTTGCATGCTGGATGGGTATATCGAGATATTTGCATATTTTCGGCTCGGTCTTGATTGTCCGGATCAACTCATCCGTTATCTCGTCTTCGTAACAATACATCAATCTGATCCAATGGATACCGTCAATTTTACATAAATCATGCAAAAGCAAAGGCAAATGCCCTTCGCCTGGAAAATCAGAACCATATGCGGTGACATCCTGCGCTATGACAATAATCTCTCGGCAGCCTTCTTCTGCCAGAGTTTTTGCCTCTGCCAGGATATCTTCGGGCTTTCGGCTTCTGTATCCCCCTCTTATAAAGGGTATGCTGCAATAGCTGCAGATATTATCACAGCCTTCAGCTATTTTAATCGAAGCTGAAAATATATTCTCCTGCCTCAGCCTGTAACCGATTTCTTCGAAATTTGCATTGTCGGAACTAAGGAAAATTCTCGAATCCGGATGATCAATCGATGTAAGGATATTGGGGAGAGAAGCATAATCGTTCACACCTAAAAAAACATCCGCTTCCGGGATGGATTTTTCCAATTCATTTCCGTATCGCTGTGAAAGACAGCCGCTGACTATAAGATGTTGGTTGTCTTTCTTTTCTGCAGCAACCGCAAAAATAGTATCAATCGATTCTTGTTTCGCATCGTTTATAAAGCCGCAGGTATTCACAATGATGATATCTGCGTCTGCGGCATGATAGACAATAGTATGTCCGTTTTGGGCGAGCAATCCTGCGGCATTCTCTGAATCCACCGTGTTTTTTTCGCACCCTAAAGTTTTAAAATAGACTTTCAAAATGTTGACCTTCCTGTTTTTTATTTCGATTGTTGTTCCAATTGAAGAAATTGATCCAACGTCATCATGACTTTTCTTGGCCTTGAGCCGTCGGAGGGCCCGATGATCCCTCTGTCTTCCATCATATCAATCAGCCGCGCCGCACGATTATATCCTATCCGGAACCGGCGCTGCAACATGGAAACAGACGCTTGTTCCGCTCTGACGACCGTTTCTATTGCGTCCGTCAGCAAATCGTCGGCATCGTCATCATTGCGGCTTGAGCCTGTACCGGCTCGATCGATGGCTGTTATGATTTCACCTGAATATTCGGCTTTGGGAGCGCTTTTTTCCAAAAATTCAATGACTGCATGCACTTCGGAATCCGAAATGAAGCATCCTTGAACGCGCATCGGCTTGCCTAAACCCTGAGGGCTGAAAAGCATATCCCCCTTGCCTACTAATTTCTCTGCACCGCCCATATCCAATATGGTTCTGGAATCGAATTGAGAAGATACGGCAAAAGCTATTCTGGAAGGTATATTTGCTTTGATGACGCCGGTTATGACATCGACGGAAGGCCTTTGAGTGGCGACAATCAGGTGCATTCCCGCAGCTCTGGCCATTTGGGCCAAACGGCAAATCGATTCCTCCACCTGCGATGGAGCTACCATCATCAAATCTGCCAGTTCATCGATAACGATGACGATTTGTGGCAGTGCCAACTCGTTGTCACCTTTTGTTCTTACCGATTCATTGTAAGAAACAAGATCCCTGACCCCTTCTTCCGCAAATTTCTTATACCGATCCGTCATTTCAGAAACAGCCCATCCAAGCGCGGCAGCTGCCTTAGACGGCTCTGTTACGACAGGGATCAAAAGGTGCGGAATGCCGTTATAATTACCCAATTCAACAACTTTAGGGTCAATTAAAACCATGCGAACCTCTTCCGGTTTTGCTCTGTATAAAATACTGACGATAAGACTGTTAATACAAACGCTTTTCCCTGAACCTGTTGCTCCGGCAATCAAAAGATGCGGCATATCCTTTAAATCGCTTACGATACAATCGCCGGAAATTCCTTTGCCTATCGCTAATGCTATTTTTGATTTATGCGTTTTAAATTCTTTCGATTCAAGGATTTCCCGCAGAACAACCATGTTGATGGCTTCGTTTTCCACTTCGATTCCAACGGCGGCCTTCCCTGGAATCGGCGCCTCGATGCGTATACTTTTCGCTTTTAAATTCAACGCAATATCGTCTGCAAGACGCACGATACTCGCGACTTTAACGCCGGTACTGGGCTGAATTTCGTATCTTGTTACCGCAGGACCTTTTATGACATTCAAAACACTGGCGCTGACACCGAAACTGTGGAGCGTCTCTTCGAGCACTTTGGCCTTATCCTGTAAAACCGATTTTTCGGTAATATCCTTGTTGAATGCCGGCTTTTTTAATAATTCGATGGACGGAAATCGATAAACCTTCTCAACGTGGACAGGCTCGATCTCCTTTCGATCAAAAGGGTCGATGCCTTTTCCTTTGGACGGGACAGATGTGCCGTCCAGGCCATAACCCTCCGAAGTTTTTTTCTTTGCTTCGCCGAACAATGAATCGTCTGTAACATAATCGATGATTTTCTTTTGCCTGTCGACAATGCCCGGAGATTCCGCAGCCGGAGTTAAACCGATGGTTTCGGGCGTAAAGGATGGTAAATTATCTTCTTGTCCGCTGCGGTATTCGTTTCCTGAAATGTATATCTCCGTTTCGGGAGCCACAGGGAACAGTTGACCTTCCTTTTCAGCTTTTGCACGGTTAGCGGCAATCTTATCCTCTTCTGCCCTGCGCTTTTCATCGTCCAGTTTTTTAAATTTGTCTTCCGACGCGCTTTTTTGGAGAATCGAATGATTGATTGCCAACTGCTCCTCTTTTGTTTGGCGCGACGCCATTCTTTTGATTTTCCAATTGTCGAAAAAAGTAGCCAGCGGAGTATCTATAATAAATAACAAAGTAATCATGATGCCAACAACGGCAACAATATACAGGCCTGTTTTACCTACAAATTTTAAAAGCATCGAACCTAAAAGGATTCCCAGTATGCCTCCGCTTTGAGCGCCTGCCGTATATGTGGTCTTAAGAGAAGCAAACGTTACGGCATCGGCCAGCTCCGGGTACATTCCTGCATTGATGACAGAAACAAAAAGGAAGAGGACAATCACGCAAATGATCGAGCGCAAAGACATGTAGGATGCTTTTCTGGAAAAAACCAGAATTCCATAAAGAATCAAGTAGTATGGAAGACCGTAAGCCACTCTTCCAAAGCAGCCAAACAGCAAAGATTGAACGAACAGACCGATTTGCCCGGCAGTTTGAGTCTGAAGGCTTATCACAAAAAAAGTGCCTATCGCAATGAGAACGATTGCCCAAATTTCGTCGTGAAGAAGCTTTTTCCTTTTTAAAACTTCTTGCTTTTCTTTTTCTTTGGCGTGTATTTTCTCTCTGTCTTCCCTTGCCGTTGTCTTCTTTTTAGGTGCGGACTTTGAGGTTGTCGACTTATTTATATCTGTCATACTTACTATTCCCCCGTCAAAAAGCAGTTGAAGCATATTAAAATTCAACCTATGGTAAAATCTAGTTCAATATTATCATAAATCAGCGCTTTCTGCAATTGCGCCTCTTTGCGAGAGTGTTTTTATAATTGCTCTATGTCAACAAAAGTAGTTAACATTTTAGTTTGCACAGTGTATAATATTTTTCATATTATGTTTTGCAGCACTTGAATTATATACCCCAAAAGGAGGTGTCGTAAATGAACAAAAAACCGAATTTAGCAGTAGTTGGAGCCACAGGTCTCGTAGGCACCACCTTTCTGAAGGTCCTGGAAGAAAGAGATTTCCCCTTTGAAAACCTCTATTTAATGGCCAGTTCCCATTCTGCCGGAAAAATTGTCAATTTTAAAGGAAAAGATTATGTGGTAGAAGAGCTTACGGAGCATTCCTTCGATAAACCGATTGACATTGCGCTCTTTTCCGCCGGTGGAAGCACCTCGGAAAAATTCGCACCCATCGCCGCAGCCCACGGCTGCACGGTAGTGGATAACAGCAGCGCATGGCGAATGGACCCGGAAGTTCCCCTCATTGTACCCGAAGTCAATCCGGGCGAAGTTAAAAAAGCAGCAAAAGGTATTATTGCCAATCCAAATTGCTCTACAATACAAGCTATGCTGCCGCTGAAAGTCCTCCACGATGCTTATAAAATTAAACGCATCGTATACTCCACGTATCAAGCGGTTTCCGGTGCCGGAATCAAAGGATTGAACGATCTTAATCAAGGGTTGTTGGGCAATGATATCTGCTCAGCCTTCGCCCACCCTATCGCAGGGAACTGTATCCCGCACATCGATAAATTTCTCGAAAACGGTTATACAAAAGAAGAAATGAAAATGGTCAACGAAACGCATAAAATATTAGGGGACCATTCCATTAAAATTACAGCGACAACCGTTCGCGTCCCTGTTCGCGGTTCCCACAGCGAGTCCATCAATCTGGAATTCGAAAAACCATACGAATTGGAAGAGGCCAAGAGATTATTGATGCAAATGCCCGGACTCATCGTAAAAGATGATCCCGAACATAATGTTTACCCTCTGGCCAGAGATGCAGAAGGTACAAACGAAGTATATGTCGGTCGTATTCGACGCGATTTCAGCGTGGAAAGCGGCATGAATCTTTGGTGTGTAGCCGATAATATACGAAAAGGTGCGGCCACGAATGCCGTTCAAATCGCCGAATTGTTGATAACAGAAGAATAAAGGAGAAAAAAAATATGCAAAGAGCAGATGAAGGTCTTGGTTTCATCATGAAATATGAAAACGTCGCTTGGTATCAAGATGGCGTTGTCCGAATCTTAGACAGAAGAATCTACCCTATCCGGGTCGAATATGTAACTTGTAAAAAGCACGAAGAAGTCGCTCAGGCAATTGCAGACATGGTGACACAAAGCGGAGGCCCTTATACTGCCGCCGGTATGGGCATGGTGCTGGCGTGTTACGAATCGCGCAATATGGGGGAAAAAGAAAGAACTGAATTCCTGGAAAAGGCTTCTTATACCCTTTCTCATGCCCGCCCTACCACTTCGGCAAAAATGCAGCGTTACACCGGAAGCGTTTTGGAAGCGGCAAAAAAGGCGATGGCGGAAAACGTGGATGTGGTTGCCAAAGCGCAGGAACAGGCATTAAAAGATCTGAATGACCGCTATCATAAATTTGAGCCTGTAGGTGAAATCATCGCCTCTTTAATTCCAAAAAACGGGACAATTTTAACGCAGTGCTGGGCGGAAACAGATATCGCCATGACACTAAAAGCCTGCCGGAGAATGGGCAACAATATTAAAGTCATCTGTGCGGAAACGAGACCATATTTCCAGGGAGCAAGACTTACTGCAAGCTGTGCTTACGATATGGGATTCGATGTTACCGTCATCAGCGACAATATGCCGGCTTACACAATGAAAACAAAGCACATTGATTTATTTACCTCTGCGGCAGACGTCATCAGCTGCGACGGACATGTCGTCAATAAAGTGGGCACGTTCCAAATTGCACTGGCCGCAAACTATTGGGGTATTCCCTATTATGCCACCGGCAATCCAAACCAATCGCACCCGACGATCGATACGGTTGTCATCGAAGAAAGAGACCCGGAATTGACGCTGCATGCAATGGATATCAAATTAACGATGGACGGAGTAAAAGGTTATTACCCCGCTTTCGATATTACTCCTCCCGAGCTTATTACGGGAATAGCCACCGATAAAGGACTGATGAAACCTACTGAATTGAAAGATTATTTTAAGTAACTGGAGGATATAATATGTATACGAATCAAACGATTATCCCTTATGCTGTAAGCAAGATGCCGGAATATTTTCCGTGCGGAGCAAAATTATCTGCCGAAGAAATCGGAGACGGAAACATTAACTACGTTTATAGAATAAAAGATGAAGGCACAGGAAAATCCGTCATTGTAAAACACGCAGAAAACGAGATTCGTGTTTATAAAAGCCGTTTTGTCGGAACGGACAGAAATCGTATCGAATGCGAAGTTTTGGAATTCGAACACAGATTGGCCCCCGAATATGTGCCGGAAGTCTATTTGTATGACGAAGAGAATAAAAACATCTTTATGCAAGACATGAAGGGCTTTGAGAATATGCGCTACGAACTGTGTGCGCATAAAACATTCCCTAATGTTGCCGAACACGTTGCGGATTTTTGCGCGAAGATCATGATAAACACTACAGACATGGTGCTGGGCGCCATGGATAAAAAAGAACTTGTCAAGCGCTATACCAATGTGTACCCTTGCGAAATAACCGAACGTCATGTTTTGACAGAACCATATCAAGATCTGGAGGAAAACGGTGTTTGCGCGGCGAACGATCAATTTATGAGAGAGATGATCTATAACAATCAAGAACTTAAAGCAAAAGTGGGAATATTAAAAGATATATTCCAGACAAAAGCTCAAGCCTTGATTCATGGAGATCTCCATACAGGGTCAATTTTCGTGACACCGGAAAAAACTTGCATCCTTGATCCTGAATTTGCTTTTTACGGGCCAATTGGCTACGACATCGGCAATTTCATCGCGAACATGATTTTCGCGTATGCCAATGCTGTGGTTACGATGGAAGAAGGAAAAGAAAAGCATCTCTATATTGAATGGGTAATGGATACAATCAAGTCGTTTACCGATCTTTTCGCCGAGAAATCTCTAAAAATTATGCAGGAAAAATCTAAAGATTTCATGATGCAATCAGATGAATTTTACAGCTTGTACATGAAAGATATATTAAAAGACACTGCCGCTTATGCCGGAACTGAATTGGTAAGAAGAATTGTGGGTTCTTCAGGTGTAAAGGATATCAAATCCATCGAAGACGAAAACGCAAAAGCCAAAGCGGAAAAACTCTGCCTGGATGCCGGGATTCATTTCATCATGAACCAGGAAGCTTTCCAATCAGGTAAAGCGTATACTGATTTCATAAAAACACTGTAAATATGAAGCAGACCTTTCAAACGGTCTCTATAGAAAAAGGACAGATGCCATCTGTCCTTTTATATTTGGATGAATTCTCTATTTCTCTGGGTTAAAGATATCCGATTGCCGACTCCACTTGCTTGCGCAGCTGTTCTTCCGTCCCGGAGTTATCCAACACCACATCAGATAATGCGATTTTATTTTCATCTGACATTTGAAGGCGCATTCGGGCTAACACTTCTTCCCTTCTGCTCTTATCTCTGTTGACCACCCTTGAAAGCCGGACTTTTTCGGGAGCGGTAATCAGCCACACTTCGTCTGTATACCGATTCCATCCCGCTTCAAAAAGCATAGGCACATCAAAAAAACAAACTTTTACTTCTCCGGCTAACCGCATACGATTAAAACGTTCCAACGCGTTGACTAAAATTGCGGTCTGCACCAATTCATTTAAACGACGAATACCATTTTGCGTCGCAAAAGCAAGATCTGCCAGTTTTTTACGATCCAGCGTCCCATTTTCGCATATGATGCCGATACCGAATTCTTTTACCAAAAGCCGCAACAGCGGCGAGCCAGTTTTGCAGACTTCTCTTGATATTTCATCCGCATCGACTATCACGTAGCCCATTTTTTTTAAAATCTCGGAAACTGTACTTTTTCCAGAACCGATTCCGCCTGTAAGTCCTATGATCTTCAATTGTATTCTCCTACTTCAAAAGATACCAATTTTCACCTTCGTTAAGTGATACTTCCAATTTCACTCGCAGTTGTGCCGCATTTTGCATACAATCCACGAGTAATTTTTTGACACTTTCCGTTTCGCTTTGATGCGCTTGAATGATAAGTTCATCGTGAATCTGAAGGATAAGCGATGATTTCGGGCATTGTTGACGCAGTGCTTCGTACACTTTGACCATTGCAATTTTAATAATATCTGCGGCTGTCCCCTGAATCGGACTGTTCATAGCCAAGCGTTCTCCCTGCTGTCGAACGAGGTACGCTGCCGCCTTGATTTCCGGAATGGAACGCTTGCGGCCAAACAACGTGCGCACGGAGCCTTCTTCTCTGGCGGTTTTAATCGAATCATCCATGAACTGCTTTACCGCTTTATATTTCAGAAAATATTCACTGATGTAATGTTCAGCTTCTTTTCTTGTGATCGTCAGCTCGTTGGATAGACCAAAACCACTCATACCATATATTACACCAAAATTAACCACTTTTGCATTCGATCTCATCGCATCCGTCACTTCGCTTTCCGGTACGCCGAAAACTTTGGAAGCAGTAATTTTATGTATATCCAACCCTTGATTAAAGGCGTCGATCAAAGAAGAATCTGCGGACATATGGGCAAGGACTCTTAACTCTATTTGAGAATAATCAGCTCCGACTAAAGTATACTCGTCACTTTCAACGACGAAGGCCTTGCGGAGCTGCCTGCCAAACTCTTGCTTGATCGGTATGTTCTGTAAATTTGGTTCGGTGCAGCTTATTCTGCCTGTAGCCGCGACTGCCTGTTGAAAATGTGCGTGGATTTTACCGTTTTCGTCAATCAATGGAAGCATTCCTTCCACATAGGTGCTGTTTAGTTTTGCCAAAGTTCTGTATTCAAGAATTTTGGCAACGATAGGATATTCCTCGGACAGCCTGTCGAGCACTTCGACGTTGGTCGCATATCCCCTTTGGGTTTTCTTTGCGCCGGGCAGATTCAATTTTTCAAAAAGTACAATGCCCAGTTGTTGAGGAGAATTAATATTAAATTCCTCCCCTGCAAGGCTGTAAATCTCTGTTTTCAGGCTTGAAATATTTTCTTTGAGACCTTTCCCGAACCGGATCAGTTCCTCTTTGTCTGTTTTAAAACCTTGATGTTCCATATCGGCAAGGACTTTACACAACGGGAATTCAATTTCATATAATACTTGAGTGAGTTCTTCTTTTTCAACTCTTTGCTCGAGAACTTTTTTCAGCTGAAGAATAAGCGACAGTTTCTTGCCTATACTTGATAAATCAGCCGGCTTCATATCAGAAAAAAGATCCAGCTGCGCTTCCGTCGCGGAACGTTCTTCCAGATCGACATGGAAAGTTTCGTACAGCGAAGCCTGCAGGTTCATTGCTTTAACGCTCGGCGATAACACATATTGTGCCATTGCGCAGTCGAAGGCTGTATACATGTTGCTTAAATCCATGTGCCAAGAAGAAAGGACATAATAAGAACGCTGAAGATTAAATCCAGTCAGCCCGATTTTTTTGCCGGATATAGTTTTATCGAGCAAACCCTTGAAGTCGTCGATTCCGGTTATAAAGGCACAATCTCCGTCTGCAAAAATTTCCAGGCCTTCCAGCGAAGGTTGGCCCTTGTGATTGTCATCGCTTCGAATATCGATGACAATAGTCTCGGCAAAAGGTAATTTCTCAAGGAATTTTTCGGCTTCCGATGGATCGTTGATCAATCTTGCATGGAAAAAGTCGTCAGATGTTTCGGATGCATCCTCTCTGCCTGCAGTTGACGCATCGGTTGCGCCACTGTTTCTTTCCTGCTGCATCAGTTTATTCATATGCGTTTTAAACTCTAACCTGCTGTAAAGTTCAATTAATTTCGCTGTATCCGGCGATTTAATGCGACAGTCTTCGATCGAAAAATGAAAAGGAACATCTGTGAATATTGTCGCCAGGCGTTTGCTCATCAAAGCGATTTGGGCATTTTCTTTAATTTTTTCTCTCAGCTTTTCGTTTTGCATCGTATCGATGTTCTGCAATAAGTTTTCGATGCTGCCGAATTCCATAATCAGTTTAATGGCAGTCTTTTCGCCTACACCGGGAATGCCCGGTATGTTGTCCGACGGATCTCCCCTCAACCCTTTATAATCAATAAACTGTTCATGATCAAACCCGTATTCGGCCTTCATCGCGTTGTCGTCGTAGAGTGCGAACTCGGATATACCTTTCTTCGTGATAATGACACTTGTCTTATCTGTGGCAAGCTGCAAGGCATCCCTGTCTCCGGTAATGACCAAAGCAGGCAAACCCGCTTCTTCGGAGCGCTTGGCAGCCGTTCCGATAATATCGTCCGCTTCGTATCCGTCTACTTCGTACATGTTTATATTCATGGCAGACAAAACATCTTTCAAAATAGGAAGCTGCATCGCAAGTTCCGGAGGCATTTTACTTCTTCCGGCTTTATATTCTTCGTATTCATGATGCCTGAAAGTCGGAGCTTTCCTGTCCCAGGCCACCAACATATGCGTAGGTTCGTAATCGTTTCGGATTTTTTGAAGCATACTTAAAAAGCCGTACACCCCTTGTGTGTACAAGCCGTCTTTCGTCATCATCGGCCTTTGTATCGCATAATAGGCGCGATTTACAAGACTGTTTCCGTCAATAATTACAATTCGCTCTTTAACCAATTAAAACTCCTGACATTCGATAAAAGAAGGTAATCGGCAGAATTTTCCAAAGTTTTGACTGTATGTGTTTCATCTTCGTAAAAGTATAACACAAATGTGGTGCTTCCGTCTTCTTCCTGGAAATAATCCAGCACTTCGTATCCATACCCCAGATCCATGTCTTCCACTTCGGCAGCAAAATTCGCATCTTCCATCGCCATATCAAACAATTCGAATCGTTTTTCGCCTAAACCGTATTGATATTGAAGTTCGTCGTCAGCGATACCTTCCGCTCTGACAACGTCCTGGCTTCTTAATGTTTCCTCTTCTTGCGTTTCATTGACGTCTGCATCCATCACAGACGGATCTTCCACCCCTGCTGTCATCAAACTTTTATCCTTTATGCTGTCTTCCGTTTCGCCGTTAAAAGCCAGAAGCGACCCAGCGCATACGACAAAAACAGCAGCAACGCTCATCCATTGCCGCGCTCTTTTTTTAGCTTTTCGCTTTTCGCCGGTTTTCATGATGGATTTTATATCGAGCGATAGTGCTTTAGGAGTTTCCATCGAGGGAATTTCCGCCATCAGAGCCGATACTTTTACAAAGGCATCATAATGATCGGAGCAATCTTTGCAGCCGTTTAAGTGAGCTCGGACTGCTTCGCGCAGTTCCTCTGTCAAATTTCCGTCCAGATAATCCGTAAATAATGCTATGCAATTTTCACAATGAATGGTTTGCATGAAGTTCCCTCTTTTTCTGTTTTCACCGTTTAGACGAAAAAGTCAGAATTTTGTTCCACAAGAATGTCTCGCAGATGTAATTTTGCTCTGCTGATTCTTGATTTAACAGTACCTTCTGATATTTGAAGGATTTCTGCGATTTCCGAATAGGAGCAGCTGTTGTATTCGCGAAGAATTAAGACATCCTTTTGATCTTCAGGTAATTGATCTAAAGCCAAAGACAATAATTCGGCCCTTTCTTTGGAAAGCAAGGAAGCTTCCGGAGAAGGATCGCTGTCGATGATATCTATGCACGTGTCGTTTTCGCCCGTCGAGGAAAGACTGTCCGTGCGTGTGTTTGCCATTTTATTTTTTCGGATTGCATCGTAGCAACAATTGATCAGAATTCTTAAGAACCAGGTTTCAAAGCTGCTTTTATATGAGAATGTATCCAAATTGACATAGAGTTTAACAAATGCTTCCTGCAAGACATCCAGCGTGTCTGCTTCGTTTTTCATGTACCGAAAAGCCAGTGCATACGCTTTGTTTTGACACGACAAAACAAGGGTTTCGAACGCTTCTTCGCTCCCTCGTTTCGCTTTTTCTATCAATTGTCGCTGAACAAAGTCTATGGTCATACCGAATTTTTCTCAAATAAAATCAGATGCAGCTTTTAATCCGAATGCCGGCTGGGCCGCAAGCACTGCTCTGTTAATAGCTCTTGCAACAACTTCCTGCGCCAGCACACCTACTGCCAATGGATCCGCCGACACCTCGCCGAAGGACATCGTAAAGATTGAATCCCCGTCGTACATCGTATGAACGGGACGTATCACATCAGAATAGCCGTTGTGGGATATTGACGCCAATTTATTTGCTTGGACTTTCGTTAGAATGGCATTGGTTAGAATGCACCCTATCGTTGTATTTCCTTTGAATACGTCTTTATGTGTGTCGTAGGAATCAAGAATAAAGCGATTCGTCGAAGCAATTGTCATTTTATCTTCTGAAAGCACGCCTGCCAGAGGTTTACGACTTTCCAGATCGACAATGTCTCCGAAAGCATTCACGGCGACAATGGCGCCCACTTTCAGTTCTCCTGCCTGCAAGGCATAAAAGCCTATTCCTGACTTCATCATACGGTCTGTGCCCATATATTTTCCGACGGTGGCGCCTGTTCCAGCCCCGAAATTTCCCTCTTCCAAAATTCCGCCGCCGAACGCGTTGACACAAGCTTCGTATCCCATCGCTGCATCCGGACGGATGGCAGGATCCCCGACGATAAGGTCGAATAATGAAGCGCCGCAAACAATCGGCACCACACCAAGGCCAACATCGAAGCCGATTTTTCGCTCTTCCAAAAATCGCATGGCACCGCTGGCGGAATCTAAGCCAAAGGCACTACCGCCTGAAAGCATAACACCGAATATGGATTCTACCATATTGACCGGCCGCAGAAGATCGGTTTCTCTTGTGGCCGGGCCGCCGCCCCGTACATCCACTCCGCCGACCGCTCCGGTTGGCGCCAATATTACGGTACATCCTGTTCCGGCCTTAAAATCCTGAGCATGACCGATCCGCACATCACCGATGGTTCTGATGTCTATAGCATTCATTGCTTTCTCCTTTATTCAAGCTCCGCGATGACACTATGATAAATAAATTCCGCTTTATCGATACCTCGCGGAATAAGTTCCTCTAATATGGGGGCAAAAGCTTTCTTGGACTCCTCTGCTTTTATATATTTTATATTCACAAGGATGTTTAACCTGCAGATTTCCAGGGCGGATTTCGCGCAAGAAGCGCCTACGCCGACATCGCTCAGCAAGTTCTTATTACCCTTTTCATTCAGGAGTCCCAAAAGATCAATGACGGAAATTACAGCATAGACCATCTGCCCGGCCGGTTTGGCCGCAGCGGCATAATCTTCGTCTTTTGCACCAAGTTTGTAAGCACGCATCAAACACGTAAAAGCAGCTGCATCTTCGTCTATCAAAAGAAGCAGCTTTGCTTTCAGTTCGGCTGCCCTGTTTGTGATTTCAATGCATTCATCGGAAAAGTCTTCGTAATTCTTCTTTCCGATCGTTAAATTTGCCACCATGGAAACCATGCAGGCAGCCAGTGCCGATAAGATCGCACCTACGCCGCCGCCGCCCGGAGTCGCACTGGAAGATGACAATGCGTCGGTCCACTGGCTGATTGTCATATCCTTGGCTTGGATCATATCAATCTCCGTTCAAAAAAATATCCCAAAGTGCCGTCAGACCCTAATTCACGCCCTATCTTACGATAGGTGGGTTTCCTGTTCCCGTTTTCTGCCTTCCCCCTATAGAGGCTTGACATATTCGAGTAAACTCGGAATCCCGTTAAATTAGTGTAGGTTGAATTAACAGTCTTAACGAACACCCCAGGATACAATCATTATACTACTCTTCGTATAAATCTACTGCACAATTAGTATAAACTTTTTGCACATCATCGCTTTCTTCGAGCGCTTCTATCATTCTTTTAAGATTTTTTATGTCTGCATCCGTTGCCGGAGTAGATTCCATAGAAGGAACTTGTTCCACATCCGCTTCGAGCGCCACGAGACCGGAAGCCGCCAGTGCTTCGCTGACTTGGTCAAAGGCTTCGGGGCTTGAAATCACTTCGAAACTATCGTCGTATTCCACAACATCGTCCGCCCCTGCATTCAAGGCCGCATCAATGAGAATTTCTTCGGAAAGTCCCTTTGTTTTTTCGAATACAAATACTCCTTTTCTGTCGAACATGTACGATACACAGCCCGGAACACCTAAATTTCCTCCGAACTTATCGAAAGCGTGCTTGACAGCTGCCGTCGTTCTGTTTTTGTTGTCTGTCAGAACATCTACGACAACTGCGACGCCGCCGGCTCCATATCCTTCGAAACTGCCTGTCTCGTACGTTTCGCCGGCCAATTCCCCTGTCCCTTTTTTAATGGCTCTGGAAATATTGTCGTTCGGCATGTTGATGCTCTTGGCTTTTTCTATAGCATGCTTAAGCGATACGTTGTATTCAGGATCTCCGCCGCCTTTTGCGGCCACTGTAATCGCTCTTGCGTATTTTGTAAATACCGCTGCTCTCTTTGAATCTTGCGAAGCTTTTCTGCCCGCTATTGTGCCGTGTCTACCCAATGGTATCAGCTCCCTTCGTTTTCTTAAGAGCAATATTACCATAAAAAACAACGCATTTCAAGAAAAAGCAACCTGATGAACGTTGTCCCTTGACATAAAAAATAGGTGCCTATATAGTTAATAATTGTGAAACGAACAGGAAGTGAAAAAATGACAAAAGAAATTCAATCCGATCAACTTAAAGACAATAAGAATCCCATTCAAAATAAAATGGGCACGCTGCCTATTTTCCCGCTGATTATGAAAATGTCGCTTCCGGCGATGTTTTCGATGCTCATTCAGGCTTGTTACAATATTGTGGACAGCATTTATGTGTCCAGGCTTGGCGAGGCTTCTCTTTCTGCGGTTTCTCTTATTTACCCGGTGCAGCTGCTTTCCATTGCCATCTGTGTGGGAACAAGCGTAGGTTTATCTTCCATCATATCAAGGCGCTTGGGCGAAGGCAGACAAAAGGAGGCAGAATTAACCGCAGGACACGGAATATTTCTGGCTATATGCAGCTGGTTTGTATTTGCATTGTTCGGCCTTTTCTTTTCTGATGCTTTTGCAGCCGCCTTCAGCGACGATATGTCGATTGTTGGACCGGCCGCCTCCTATTGCCGCATTGTCTGCGTCGGCTCGCTGTTTGTGTTTATCGTTGTCAATTGCGAAAAAATCATGCAGGGCACCGGCAATATGATACTTCCGATGATGTGCGCGCTTTCCGGAGCCATTACAAATATAATCTTGGATCCTATTTTTATTTTCGGTTATTTCGGAGTGCCCGCTCTGGGTGTTACCGGCGCGGCGATTGCCACCGTCATCGGACAGTTTGTGGCCATGATCCTCGCTTTGCTTTTGCTTTACACAAAACCTTTTCCTGTAAAGGTGCATTTAAGAGGATTTAAACCAAATCTGCAAATCATAAAAGAGGTCTATATCGTAGGTTTCCCAAGTATTGTCATGCAGTCCATCGCCTCCGTTTTAACGCTTGGACTCAATGCACTTCTAATCCAATTCAGCGCCACGGCAGTAGCGGTATTAGGCGTTTATTATAAAGTTCAAACTTTCGTGCTTCTTCCGATTTTCGGAATGAACCAGGGATTATTGCCTATTCTGGGCTATAATTATGGAGCCGGAAACAAGGAAAGGTTGCGTAAAACATTTTTTATAGGGTTGACGGTGGCCATGTGTATCATGGTCTTGGGCACAATTACTTTCCAAATCTTCCCTAAACAGATTATGGCGCTTTTTGACGCAGAAGGTGAATTGCTTCGCATGGGAGTGAATGCTTTAAGAACAATTAGTTTATGCTTTCCGTTTGCGGCTGTGGGCATTGTGATATCAACATTTTTCCAGGCAACGGGCCATGGAATGTATGCTCTTATATCTTCGGTCATGCGGCAATTGGTTCTTCTGCTGCCTCTGGCTTACCTGCTGGTATATACTTTAGGCTTAGACTCCGTGTGGTGGTCTTACCTGATTTCAGATATGGTCGCGACATGTGTCAGCATCTTCTTGCTTATACGCCTGTGGAAAAAGGAAATTGTAAAGATGGATGAATAGGTTGAATAAAAAAAACGGCGAAGTTGCTTCGCCGTTTTTTTTACCTCATTATTATATCTGCATCTGCACTTTAAAAGATTTTTTCCATCATGATGATGTCATTACCTGTCAGTTTAAATCCGTGCTCTCTCAATTTATCCGCCAGATCCTGCCTGTCGTTGGGAACCATGCACACGACTTTGGGAACACCCGATGCGATCCCCTTTGCGACCGCAAAATCTATGCAATGATCGATATTTCCGCACAACATCCCCACATGCAAAGCCGTATGGTGTCTATAGCGGGATCCCACCACCACGACAGCATCGTCCTTCGCCCACACTTTTCCGTCTTCGGCCAATGCTTTATAAAGTGCATCGTTCATTTCATAGAATGTTCGATTCGTAAAATAGTACCCATGATATCCCTCTTTGTAAGGAGAAAGGACTCTTTCGACATCCGAATACGGCACTTGTTTAAAGTCGTGCGTATCAGGCGATTTAAGGCCTTTTAAGTCCAGTGCATACTCGTGTGTGTTCAACTTGATGCCCAGGCCGTTCCTGTAGGCTAATTTGATTGAGCCGTCGTTTCCGATATTTGTATACATCCTGATGGCAGGAGGATTCAATTCTTTGCATTTTTCCATAATGCGATCCCAAATGGCGGCACCTGCGCCGCTTTTTTGCATCGGCGGGTCCACTCGAAGCGTTTCAATCCATGCACCGTTATCGTACTGTACCGAATAGTGAGCAAAGCCGGCAGTTTCGCCGTCAACCTCTGCTACGATCAGTTCACCTCTTTGCGGGTCAAAAAATTCTTCTTCCACTTCTGCAAGATAAATCGCAGAAGGCAATGCCATCGCCTCTATAGCGATCAGACGCTCCATGTCCTCTTTTACTGCAAGCCTCGTCTTTACTTTACCCATTGGATGATTCCTCCCTTTAATTTTTGATGTAAAACCTAAAAATTCTATATCAGATGTTGTGCGAAACATATCCGAACGCTATGGCGGCGCCGACTAAACCTGCGCTGTTCCCCAGCGAAGCAGCCACAATTCTATAATCCTTATTGAAAAACGACTTCTCTTTTACTTTCGCGCGAAGCGGTGTAAAAAGTGTCTCTCCGGCACCGGAAATCCCTCCGCCGACGGCTATAATTTCCGGATCAAGCAGATTAGTTATAGAAACCAACGCTGAACTGAGCGCTTCAATGTAAGATTCCAATTTTGCCTGCGCAAGAGGATTTTTTATTTTTACGGCGTTAAACACTTCTTCGGCATCGTTCCAAAGGCAGTTATCTTCCGTTAAGGCCCCGGCCGAACAATACAGCTCGAAACAACCCTTATTTCCGCAATTATGCTCTGTTCCGTCGAATTTCAGCGTCATGTGGCCGAGTTCCACACCGTTGCCGTTGCCGCCGTTAAAAAGTTTGCCTCCCAGTATCAATCCACCGCCTACTCCAGTCCCCAATGTGATGAGAACTGCAGTATCTGCACCTCGCAAGGCACCGAACCTGTGCTCGGCCAGTGTCGCCGCGTTGGCGTCGTTTATGATCAGAATGGGGATTCCCGGGAATATTTCTTCCAGGGATTTTTTTATTGGGGTGTTATTAAAATTAAGATTATACGCGTGCAAAATCATTTCAGCTTTTGGGTCAATGCTGCCTGCAACCGCAACGCCGATGGAAAGTAAATCCGTACGATTCATTTGTGATTTTTGTAGGAGCTCATCTGTTTGCAAGGCAATCGACGACCAGATTTCCGCTTCTTTATTGCCCAATGGAAAAGGAATAGCCGACTGCACAATAATCCGTCCGGTGTTTTCTTCTACTAAACCGGCTTTTATAAATGTTCCGCCAATGTCAATTCCAGCTCTTACCATCCATGCACCTAAAGGTCAATTTCAAGAATTACAGGGCAATGATCGCTGCCGAATATATCATCCCTGATCATAACATCTTTGATTTTGTCCGCGATCCGGGCAGATACTATAAAATAATCGATACGCCAACCGGTGTTTCTTTCTCTTGCTTTAAATCGATAGCTCCACCAAGTGTAAGCTTCTTCCTTATCCGGATAAAGATACCGGTACGTGTCGGTAAATCCTGCGTCTAAAAGCTGACTGAATGCATTTCTCTCTTCGTCCGTAAATCCGGCGTTCTTACGGTTGGTCTTCGGATTTTTCAAGTCGATTTCCTGATGAGCGACATTCAAGTCTCCGCAAAGAATCAATGGTTTTTTTAAATCCAGCGCTTTTAAATATTCTCTGTTTGCCGATTCCCACTCCAACCTATAGCCTAAACGGGCAAGCTCTTCCTGTGAGTTGGGCGTATAATTGTTCACCATATAAAATTCGGGATATTCCAAGGTAATGGCCCTTCCCTCTTTATTATGGACGTCCATACCCAAATCCATCGCAACGGACAGAGGCTGAATCTTCGTAAAAACAGCCGTACCGGAATAACCTTTTTTCTCTGCGCTGTTCCAATATTGAAGATAACCCGGAAGCTCGACAACAGCTTGACCTTCCTGCATTTTTGTTTCTTGAATGCAAATAATGTCCGCATTTTCTTTCATCAAAAACTCAAGAAAACCCTTACCAATACACGCTCTTATTCCGTTGACATTCCATGTAATTATTTTCACTTTATACTCCTGTATGCTAAACTGCTATCAGTATAGCATATTCTTTTACTTTTCAAAAAGCTGTTTTGATGTGCGGAGGAGATGAAAAAGATTGAGCAAGATTACATTGGACCGATTTGCCGTCATGAGCGTACAATATGTGCAGCATTCGCTGGACTATTACCTTGATTCCATGGTGCGATGCGGTATAAAAAATATCGATTTTTGGGGTGGAGCGCCCCATTATTGCCGCCTGAATTATACCGACGGAATCGACGCTGAAAAGAGGTTGAAACAAATACGTAAAAGCATGGATGACAATGGATTGAATGTTGTTGTGTATACGCCTGAAACTCTTAACTATCCGTTCAGTTACTCGAGCGAGGATAAAGCAATCACACGCAGTACGCTCAGATATATGGAAGCTGCGATGGAGGATGCGCAAATACTTGGAACCAGAAATATTTTTATAAATTCCGGCTGTGGATTAAGAGATCTTCCAAGAGAAGAGTCCTGGAAGCGCTGCGTCCAGTCCATCGGTATCCTGTGCGAAAAAGCACAATCCATGGGACTCACATTGATTATCGAACAGTTGCAGCCGTATGAAAGCAACCTTCTTGTTACACAGGAAGATATGTTGCGTATGTTGAAAGAAGTCAACAATCCGTCTCTGCAGGTCTGTGTTGATGTCGTGGCGATGGAAGTGATGAAAGAAAATCTTGAAGCGCAATTCGATCTTTTCGGCAGCGAAATCAAGCTCATCCATTTTTGTGACGGAAATCCTTCGGGACATTATGTTTTGGGAGATGGGGATCTCCCGCTGAAAAAATATATTGACGTATTAGAAAAAAATAACTTTAAGGGGTATTTAAGTCTTGAAATCAACGATTCGATTTATTGGGGCGATCCCCATGATTCCATTCGAAGAAGTGTACAATATATGCACGACGAACTGGGTTTATAAAAAGCAAGAGCCCGCGCAACCGTTTTAATAAAAACGGCGTCGCGGGCTATGTTTATTTTTTGTTTACAGGCTGCACTTCTTGAGAAGTGTTGCCCATCTCTTGTCTACTTCTGCCTGGAGTTGAGCGACTTGCTCTTCTTTTCCGGGGGCAAGAAGGTGGCGGAATCTGCCTTGAAGCTTTAAGAAATCTTCGATAGGCAGCTTGTGTTTGGGTTCGTAGCTGAGTGTCCATTTTTCGCCGTTTTCCACTTCGTACATAGGCCAGAAGCATGTATCGGCAGCAGCTTTGCATATATCCATAATATTCTCTGTTTCGTAGCGCCAGCCTCTTGGACATGGTGCTAAGATTGTCAGGAAGCAAGCTCCTTTTGTATATATGGCCTTTTGGGCTTTTTCGTGTACATCTTTCAGATTTCCGATCAATGTTGTCTGTGCAACGTAGGGAACTCTGTGTGCCGCGATGACTTCGGTAATATCTTTTCTGTTTTGAACTTTTCCGTCCGAAACTTTTCCCGAAGGTGTCGTGGTTGTATCTGCATACATCGGTGTGGCGGAAGATCTTTGAATTCCGGTGTTCATGTATGCTTCGTTATCGTAGCATACATATACCATATCATGATTCCTTTCCATTGCACCGGATAAAGACTGGAATCCGATATCATAAGTTCCGCCGTCTCCGCCGACTGCTATGAATTTATAGGTATCATCGATTTTTCCTCTCTTTTTGAGAGCGTTATAAGCAGCTTCGACTCCGCCGGCCGTAGCGGCGGCATTTTCAAAAGCGTTGTGAATGTAGCTGTCTTTCCATGCGGAATACGGGTATGTAAACGTCGATACTTCCATACAGGAAGTCGCGTTACAGATAACAGCCTGATCTTCGGGCTTTAATGCCTTCAAAACATTTCGAAGCGCAATCGTAGCACCGCAGCCGGCACACATTCTGTGTCCCGGGGCAATGCGCTCTGGGCGATTGATTATTTCTTTAAAATTATATGCCATTGTCCGTACCCCCTACTCTCTGACATTTACATAACGGTACGGAATCTCTTTGCATTCGAAATTTCCTGCTTCCAGGTCCGCAAAGATTTTTTCCATATCTTCTACTGTGATATCTCTTCCACCCAATCCATAAATCATGGATAAAACTTCGGGGTATTGCTTTGCTCCGAAAAGAGCGGCCTTTAACTCAGCTGCCATGGGGCCGCTGTTTCCGCTGAAACTTTCGGCTCTGTCCATAGCTGCAACAGCCTTTACATTTTTCAAGGCAGCGGCGAGTTCTTCTGCCGGGAACGGTCGATATACTCTGATCTTGATCAAACCGACTTTTTTCCCTTCAGCTCTCATTTTATCGCAGGCGTCTTTGGCTGCACCTGTGGCCGAACCCATGATCACTACTGCGTATTCCGCATCTTCCATGCAATATTCTTCAAAGAAGGTATATTTTCTGCCGCTTAACTTTTCAAAATCTTTCGCAACGTCCAAAATAACTTTCTTGGAGTCGTGCATCGCCTGGGCGACGCTTCTTCTGGCTTCCATGTAATAACTTGAAATTGCATAAGGGCCGGCTGCCATAGGATTTTTTGAATTGAGAAGGTAATTTTCCGGGTTGAATTCTCCCACAAAATTCTTTACTTCCGCATCTTCTAAAAGCATGATGTTCTGTACGGCATGGCTTGTGATAAAGCCGTCTTGGCAAACCATAACGGGAAGCATGATACCTTTTGTTTCAGCGATTTTAAACGCCTGCACCATATTATCATACGCTTCCTGATTGTCTTCGGAATATAGTTGAATCCAGCCGCAATCTCTTGCGCCCATACCATCCGAGTGATCCGCATTGATGTTGATCGGACCGGACAACGCTCTGTTGACCAAAGCCAGTACTACCGGCAATCTGTCCGAAGATGCAATGTGCAGTTCTTCCCACATCAATGCGAGTCCGGCAGAAGAAGTTGCCGTTAAAGCTCTTGCTCCTGCAGCGGATGCTCCGATTGTCGCGCTCATTGCACTGTGTTCACTTTCTACGGGAACGAATTCAGTGTCGATAAGACCGTCTGCCACGTAGGAGGACACATACTGGGGTATCTCTGTGGATGGTGTGATGGGGAACGCCGCCATGACGTCCGGGTTGATTTGTTTAATCGCTATTGCTACCGCTTCATTTCCTGATAATCTTTCACGAATCGCCATTTATTTTTCCCCCTTTCGCATTTCTATAGCACCGAAGGGGCATACTTTCGCACATATTCCGCAACCCTTGCAGTGTTCAAAATCAAAATCAAGACGCTTGCCGCCTTCCATAGGTATGGAGCTGTCCGGACAAACCGGTATGCACAGCAAGCACTGCTTGCATTTTTCTACAATAAATTTTGGAGTATCCACGCGCCATTCTCCGGTATTAAATTCTACACTTCCTCCGGCGTTAACGATGCTGGTGCCCAGGGTTATGTCCCTCCACTTTACATCGACTCCTTGTTTGTTGATGTCTGTTCTCATCACTCCTTTACCTCCTGAAGCGCAAGCTGGAGCGCTTTCATATTACCTTTGATCATTTCCGGCTTCGTTGCAAATTTGTGTTCATAAGACTTTTGCATCTCTTCCAGAAAATCATCTTCGGGCATCAGGTTGCTGACCTTTATTACAGCTGCTAACATAGGAGAATTCGGGAAATAAATTCCCAGAGCTTCCAAAGAAACTTTGCGGGCATCAATGGTACATACTCTGCCTTTGTATCCTTTTAAAAGAGGAACTATCTCAGCTTTGTCTTTTGCTGTATTGATGATAACGGCTCCTTTTTCGGATAATCCGGCCGTGACGTCGATATCTCCAAGCAATGTTTCATCTACAACGACCACGTAATCTGGTTCGTAAATGTTAGAATGAACACGAATCGGCTTATCGCTGATTCTGTTGTAGGCGGTGATGGGTGCGCCCATGCGCTCGGGACCGTATTCCGGAAAACCCTGAACCTCGGCACCGGTGCTGAATGCAACGTCTGCGAGCAGCAAAGCCGCAGTCTTAGCGCCTTGACCGCCACGACCGTGCCATCTGATTTCGGTTAAACCTTTCATTAAAATACCTCCGGTTTATTAGTGTTGGTTACTTAGTAATATTTATTAAAATTTTATTCCCGCACAGTATACCATATTAGAATTTATAGGACTATGTAAAATAGTCTTTTTATGACATTTTTTATGCTTGGTTCAAAAATTCTTTTCGCAATAAGTTCACAAAGGCTTTTGTGTTCGCCTCGAATGCTGCCAATGGTTGATCTTCGTGTCCTTTTACTTTTGTTTCCCAGATTTTCTTTTGGCAACCTTTGACAATTTCTTCGTCTGAACGTCCTTCGGCCAAAAATGAAAGAACTAAATTTTTAAATGCGTCTGAACTTTCTACCGATAAGTCGAAAAACTCTTTCGGTGAAATTTCTTCCACTTTGCCGTAGTGAGAGACATAAATTGTCTGCGCATTCAAATCAGCGCATTTTCTTATGGATGTCATCGTTTCTTCGTAACCGGTCAATATCGATACATCGATCCAGGTCGGGTCGACATACACGCCGGTACTTTCGGATAAGAACAGTACCTTTTCCTCCGGTTCAAAGAAAGAAAGACAACATTTTGTATGGCCGGGAGTTTCGTATACCTGCAATTTTACAGAACCAAGATCAACGAGATCTCCCTCCTTTATTATTACGTCAACAACAAGCGCATCTTCGTCGTAATCCTGTAAAATGGAATCTTTCCCTGCGTAAGCCTGTAACGCATCCTGGGAAAGTTGCCTCATCACTTTGCGCGCACCGGGCCGCTGCAAGACATACGCCGCATATTCGGAACCGTACACTTTGATTCGGGGATATTCTTTTCTTATGGCCGGAATGCCTCCCACGTGATCATAATGCGTATGAGAAATCACTACAAAATCGAGCGGACGCGATCCAAGCGCTTCTTTAAGGAGTTTTACCGTCGTATCGGCACAATGGAACATCCCCGTATCAAGAAGGACTGCTTTCTCTTTTGTAAAAAGCAAATACATATCGCAGCCTTTGCTGGGGACCAGTCGCTTCACATTCAACACAAGGACACCTCCATCACGTTTTATGAAAACTCGGAAGCCGGCGTGGCTTCCGAGTCTTATCGATTTTCTTGTTGTTATTCTTATTTTGTCGCTATGTCCAGAGCCTGCATCAAATCCCAGATAATATCGTCTGCATCTTCCAAACCGACAGACAAACGCACTAAACGCTTCGAGAAACCTGCGGCTTCCATCTGTTCGTCGTTGTATGTGGAATGTGTCATGGAACCCGGATGTTGAATCAACGTTTCGGCATCGCCAAGGCTTACAGCCAGTGTGCAAAGTTGAACATTATTCATCATCTTCTCTGCGATTTCCGGTGTTTCTGTATCAAAGGCAATCATACCACCAAATCCGGAAAGTTGCTTTTTCACAATTGCTGCATCCGGATGATTCTTGAGTCCGGGATAATAAACAGCCTTTATTCTCTTGTCTTTTTCAAGAGCCTCAGCAATTTTAAGCGCATTCGCACAGTGCTTTTCCATTCTGATGCTCAGCGTTTTTAAACCTCTATTGATAAGGAACGCCTCCTGAGGACCAAGAACCGAGCCTGTTAAATCTTTTAATCCGACGCCCTTAATCGTTGCCATAAGTGCTGCAGAAGATGCGGAAAATCCTGCGATGACATCGCCATGACCATTCAGATATTTTGTTGCACTGTGCACAACGATATCTGCGCCCAGGGACAAAGGTTTGCAAATTAATCCTGTTGCAAATGTGTTGTCTACAACAACGATACAGTCTTTATTCGTATTGTGAGCCATTGTCGCGATTTCTTTAATATCAACAACCTTCATTGTCGGGTTGGCGATTGTTTCGAAATAGACCATATCAGTTTTCTTTGCCAAAGCTTTCTTGACTGCTACAAGATCTCTGAAGTCAACGAATTCAACATCGATTCCGAATTGCGGGAGCTTGTGGCTAAACAATGCGAATGTGCAGCCATATAAAGCTTTGTCGGCTACGAGTCTGTCACCGGACTTCAGGAAAGTTGTAGTAGATGCGGATATTGCGCCCATACCTGATGAAAATGCACATGCGGCTTCTGCCTCTTCTAAAAGTGCGATTTTTTCCTCGATCAGTGTTGTAGTCGGAGAGCCTAATCTTGCGTAAATATAGCCACTCTCTTTACCTGCAAAGCGGGCAGCACCCTGTGCCGTATTTTCGAATTCGAAAGTTGATGTCTGGAAAATAGGCATCTGTAAAGACCCAAACGGGTTCATTTCATGTTTTTCGCCATGGATAATCTTTGTACCCAAAGCAAACTCTCTTTTGCTCATTCTTATTCTCCTTTTTCATGCAAATGAATTGCAGATATATGTACATTTGAATTATATGTCTTTAACCTCTCAATATCAAGTTCAAACCGTATTTTGGTGAAAAAAGTAAATATTTTCGCAATTTCAAAATAGACAAAAAAACATCCCGCAAAGCAATATATATCTGCAGGATGTCAAAACAATATGAGTAATCCTATAAGCCGGGTTCTGTATTCGGCAATCATCTATCTTGGCATACTGTTGCCAGCATGCTCATGCGACCTACCTTCCGGGAAGCGACGGGCAGCCGCCTTTCAGGCACTTTACGCAAACGCGCAGTTACCTCCCTACTTGGTCTTGCTCCGAATGGGGTTTACATTGACGCGGGATCGTTACCGACCCGCCGGTGAGCTCTTACCTCGCCTTTTCACCCTTACCGCTTTCGCGGCGGTTGTTTTCTGTTGCACTATCCTTAGGGTCACCCCCACCGGACGTTATCCGGCATCCTCGCCCTTTGGAGCCCGGACTTTCCTCATGAAACGGAATTCCTTCCGCTCACGCGACTGCCTGGATTACTCATGGGTTTTCATTTTATATAACAAAGTCGTAAGGGTTTTGATTTACGTCGGACGCGATGACGGTTAATTCGTCCCCGCCCTTCTGACGCAGCTGCTGCACCATGTTTTCAACAAAGATATACTCTGTTCCGTAATGGCCTGCATCAATAATGCATATACCTGACTCTTTTGCTTTTTGCGCATCGTGGTGCTTGATATCTCCGCTGATAAAGACGTCTGCTTTTGCTGCGACAGCCCCGGCAAAATATTCGCCTCCGGCGCCGGTGCAAACGGCCACTTTCTGAATCAGTCTGCTGGAATCGCCGGATATTTTTATGCCTCCTGGATTTCCGAGGACGTCGACTAAACGCTTCAAAAATTCGGAAAGAAACACCGGTTCGGGAAGTGTGCCGATTCTGGCCATGGCGGATTCCTCAAAACCTTTACCCGGCATGTTCAGTCTCGAAAAGCGCTGAACACCCAGTAAATTCATCAATTGATCGTTGTTTCCGTTTCTGGCAGAGTCAAAGCATGTATGCGATGCATAGACAGAAATTCCGTTTCTGATCAGCCTGATGATATAATCCCCTTCCACCTGTTTACAGTCAACTGCGCGAATCGGTTCAAATATTAAAGGATGATGGACGACAATCATGTTTGTTTTTTTTGATATCGCCTCTTCGATCACATCCCCTGTGATTTCCAGGGCTACCAGAATTCTGCTTACTTCCTGGTTTCCATAGTCGATTTGAAGGCCTGAATTATCCCATGCCTCCTGAGAAGAAATCGGGGCTATTTCGTCCATGAGCTGCAACCATTCCGACATTTTCATAACTGTGCTTTCCTTTCTAGTAATTGATGGATTCGGTTTTCTGCAGTCGCCGGTGTCATCGTGGGACATTTTGATTTTGACTTCATAACATTGTCCGAAATGTCTTGTGCTTGCCTGATCTTCTTATCCACAAACAGCCCAAGAAGCGGATCCTTGCATTGAAACAACAAGGGAGGAATCTCATAATCCATTTCGCAACAAAACACTTCTTTATCAGGCCATGACTCGCCGGGCAATGCCGTAATGATTTCACAAACTCTGCCTCTTTCGACGGAAAGTTTTTCGTTTATGATGGAAAACCCGTTGTTGTTCAACCACTCTCGCAGTTCATCCGCAGCCGTTCTGGGCTGCAAGATAAATCTCTTGAATGTTCTCGTTTTTTGTATTTCTCGCTCAAGAATATCCGATATCAACAATCCGCCCATACCGGCTATAATCACTGTATCGACTTCTCCCGGTTTTAAAACGGAAAGACCGTCGCCCAGCCTGATATCGGAGATGGCCGCAAGAAGATTGAATTTTTCCAAATTCATTCTTGCCTTATGTAAAGGTCCCTCTTTACTGTCCGTCAATATTACCTTGGGAGAAATCCCATTTTTATAGAGGTAAATCGGTATGATCGCATGATCCGTTCCAATATCGGCAATTGTTTCTCCCGACATTACCTGGTCGATTATGGCTTTCATTCTTGCCGATGGCTTCATCATTCGAATTACTCCAGGTAATCTCTCAATCTCTTGCTGCGGTTGGGGTGTCTAAGTTTGCGAAGAGCTTTCGCCTCTATTTGACGTATGCGCTCTCTTGTGACTTTAAACTGCTGCCCGACTTCTTCTAAAGTTCTTGCACGACCGTCATCTAATCCAAAGCGTAATCGGAGCACTTCCTGCTCTCTTTCGGTCAACGTGGATAAAACTTCCACGAGCTGCTCTTTTAACATGGAAAATGCAGCCGCATCCGCCGGAGAAGGAACATCTTCGTCGGGAATGAAATCTCCCAAATGGCTGTCTTCTTCCTCGCCGATAGGAGTTTCCAGAGAAACCGGTTCCTGGGCGATTTTAGAAATCTCCCTGACTTTCTCCACGCTGATTTCCATCTCTTCGGCTATTTCTTCGGGCGTTGGATCCCTTCCGAATTCCTGCAGGAGCTGGCGTGTAATCCTGATTTGTTTGTTGATGGTTTCCACCATATGAACAGGTATTCTGATTGTGCGCGCCTGATCCGCTATGGAGCGGGTAATCGCCTGCCTGATCCACCAAGTGGCATACGTGCTGAAT
>CAZSPZ010000003.1:97337-112924 GCA_964608965.1 uncultured Oscillospiraceae bacterium
TTATCCACGGCTTTAATAAGACCGAGGTTTCCTTCTTGTATCAGGTCAAGGAAAAGCATGCCTCTTCCGACATAGCGTTTTGCAATGCTCACGACAAGCCTTAAATTGGCTTCGCAAAGCTTTTGTTTAGCCTCTTCGTCTCCCAGTTCCATCCTCTGCGCAAGATCCATTTCTTCGTCTGCGGAGAGAAGTGAGACTTTACCGATTTCTTTCAGGTACATGCGCACCGGATCATCCACTGCCACGCCCTTTGGTACGGCCTCCAAATCATCATCCGAAGCTTCTGCCACAATCTCTTCCAAAACGGCCTCGTCTGCAGGCTCAATGGCAATAATTTCAAAGTCTTCCGGGTTGGCCTCTGTCATGACCTCCACGCCCGAAGCTTCCAAATCATCGTAGACTGCATCCTTTTGAGAAACATCGAATTCCAACTCGGAAAGCGTGTCCTCTACTTCCCTGAATGTTATAGTCCCCTGTTTTCTCGCTTTTTCCATAAAGGAAGTGAGTTGTTCGTACCTTTTTTCATCGTTTATATCAATTTCATAAGACAATGTTATCACCCTACCTTTTTTGCATTTGTTGTATCGACATGAATTCTTTCATCAAATCGTCCAGTCGCTCCTGATTCATCCCCTCCTCGGCCAGGGACAACACATTGATTATTTCGTTCTTTCTTTTTTCCAGTCTTCGCTCCTGCAGCTTTGCGATGCAGTCTTCAAAAGCATGTTCGTCTTTTTCTCCGAATTGAACATCACGGATGATATCGTCCAGATAGGCCAATTCTTCCTCTTCCAGCACTTCTCTAAGAGAAAGTGTATCGAAATCTATGTCTTCTTCGTACATATCTCTCAAAATTGAAATCAATTTCATACCGGTGAGAGTGACAATCGCTTCCGGATAATCTTCTATGGCCGGAAGGTAATCGCTTTTCAAAAGGATCAGTCGAACAAGCATTCGTTCAAGGAAAAGTGCACCTTCGTCCGCAACGGTTTTTTCTTCGGCCGGTTGTCTCTGGCTGTATGGAACAACTTCTGCCGTCAACTTATCCTCGTCCTTATATACTTCTCTTCTAAGCGCTCCCTCGGATATATTGTTCTCTCTGGCGATTTTTTGAATATATAAATCCGCTTCCACAGGGGTGAGCTGACTTAAGATTTCCGCAGCCTTTTGAAGAAATTTTACGCTTTGCACAGTATCCGCCGGTTTATATTTCATTTTTAACAGCGTGATTTTATAATCGATATCCGGCATGGATTTTTTGTTCAGAAGGTCAATAAATTCATCTCTTCCATGCTTTTTGATGTATTCGTCCGGATCTTTCCCGTCGTTGACATGAAGAACTTTCACATCCAAGCCTTCTGCTCTTAATATGTCAATTCCGCGCAAAGCGGCATTGACACCCGAAGCGTCTGCGTCGTAACATAAAATTACTTTTTCCGTGTAACGCTTGAGCAGTTTTGCCTGCTGGGTGGTGAGTGCCGTCCCAAGAGAAGCCACTGCGTTTTTTACGCCATGCTGGTAAAGCCCTATCACATCCATGTAACCTTCTACCAGAATCGCATACCCTTCTTTTTGTATTTCACTCCTCGTCAGATTCAAGCCGAAAAGGTTATACTTTTTTTGAAAGATAAAGGACTCTTGAGAATTTAAATATTTAGGTTCACCTTCTCCGATGACGCGCCCTCCGAAGCCTATCACTTTCCCTCTGGTATTGATGATGGGAAATATGACGCGGTTTCTGAATTTATCGTACACCTTGCCGTTTTTTTCCGAAGCCAGCCCTAACTCAACCATCATATCTTTTGGCACACCGTTTTTTAAAAGATAATCCGTAAGACTGTTCCATTCTTCGTCCGCATAACCTATGCCGAATGTTTGTAAAATTTTCGGCTCAATTCCTCTGTTCTTCATATAGGAAAAGCCGGGATTTGCCTTCTTTGTAAAAGAATCGTAATAGAAACGGGCAGCCTGCCTGTTTACTTCGTAATAACCATCCTTTTTTTTGCCTTGCTCGGAGTAAGATGAGGATATCTCTATTCCGTATTGGTTTGCAAGACGTTCTACAGCCTCCGGAAAGGTAAGATTGTAGTATTTTTTTACAAACTCAATCACATCGCCGGAAGCGCCACAGCCAAAACAGGTGAAAATTTGTTTTGGTTCCGACACAACAAAAGAAGGTGTTTTTTCATTATGAAACGGGCATACTCCCTTATAGTTGCTACCCGTTCTTTTCAGGGTGACAAGAGAGGAAACCACATCGACAATGTTACACCTGCTTTTAATCTCGTCTATGGCTGAATTGTATGTCTGCTGCGCCACGTTCACCCTCCGATAAATGCACTCGGTTTAAGTATTCGACGGAGCAAGAGCATTTCCTTTATATTTATTGAATTATTTTTTCCATCCTTCCGGAACAAAAATCGCTGTATAAAGATTAATTGCATAGCGATCTGTCATATTCGCGATGTGGTCTTTCACCACTTCTTCCAAGCCGTCCGTCAAAATCATTTCCTGCTGTTCTTTGGGAAGTCGATCTTGATGCTCCAAAAAGTAATCATATAACGAAAACATCAGGTTTTTTATTTTCTCTAGCTGCGTGTCCTGCTTCACTACGGGATTTCGGTACACGTTTTCGAACATAAAATTGCGGAGTTCGTTCATGTATTTTTCCGCATCAAAAGATTGATAAATTTGGGATTTTCCATCGCTGTTTTCCACCAGATCAAAAACTAACTTGTTTATTCTGGAGCGATGATCTTTACCGAGAAATTCTATGCATTCTTTCGGTAAATCTTCAGCAAAAATAATGCCGCCGCGTATGGCGTCATCTATATCGTGATTGATGTAGGCGATCCGGTCGGATATCCTTACGATTTGACCTTCCAGCGTAAAGGGAAGCTGCGTGCCGGTGTGATTGAGTATCCCGTCTCTTACTTCCATTGTCAGGTTCATGGGGTTCCCTTTCGCGTTGCGTTCCAAAACATCTACGACACGAAGGCTCTGCACATTATGGGCAAAACCGTTGGGATGACGCTCGTTTAGAAACATTTCACCATTGTGTCCAAAAGGCGTATGTCCAAGGTCGTGACCCATCGCGATTGCTTCGGTAAGGTCTTCGTTTAACTCAAGCGATCTGGCGCAAGTCCTTGCAATCTGAGAAACTTCCAGCGTATGTGTCAATCTGGTTCGGAAATGATCCCCTTCCGGCGACAAAAAAACCTGTGTTTTATGCATTAATCGCCTTAAAGATTTTGAATGAATGATCCGATCTCTGTCTCGTTGAAATTCCGTGCGAAGTTCGCACGATTCTTCTTGGACGGCTCTGCCCTTTGTTTCTGCCGATTTGGCTGCAAAGGGAGACAATCTTTCAAATTCAAGTTTTTCCAGCGCTTCTCTTAACAGCATCTTATACCCCCGTCGACCCAAAGCCGCCGACTCTTTGTCCTTCCGCCTCGTCGTCTTGTGTGATCCCGAACGGAACAAATATTCCTTGCGCAAAAGATTTTCCGGCAGGCAGGTCGATCGTTTTATCTGCCTTGCTGTCATTGGTTAATTGAATCAGTATATGCCCTTCGTTTTCCGCCTGGAAATAATCCGCATCCACGACACCCACCGTGTTGTCCAACTGCAACCGATATGTAAAACCTAAGCCGGACTTCGGAAAAATGAAGAAAACCCAGCCTTCTTGAATTTTAACTCTTATTCCGGTCGATATTTTGACGGACTCTCCGGGTGCCAGGGAAATAGCGCATGGAGTAATCATTTCGTAACCTGCAGACCCTTTTGTCGCGCGAAACGGCATCGTGACAGCTTTGTAGGCATCTTCCGCGTCCTGATTTGGGACATCGGGATGGGATGCATGGAAATCCTTTTGAAATTGCTCTTTGCTGACTTTTTGAAATTCTCCGACTCTGTGCATAATCCCTCCCGAAATTATATTTCCATTAATGCTTTCATGTTCAATTTATCTTTACTGATCGATACACCGCTGTATGAATTGAAGTTTCCCAACTGTTTACATGCGGTTGCCACATCTTCTTCTGTGACGGCGTCAATTTCTGCTAAAGTCTCTTCCGGTGTGTAATGTCTGCCAAGAAGGAGACTGTTCTTTCCAAGGCGATACATTCGGCTGTTCATGCTTTCCAAACTGAAAATATAGCCGCTTTTTAATCGCTGCTTTACGACTTGAATATCTTCTTTTCCGATTGCTTCTCTTCCCAGCTTCTCGAGTTCAAAAGCAATCGCGCTGATGGCTTCTTTTGTTTTTCCGAGAGAAACACCTGCATAAATAAAAAACATTCCCACTTGAGAATAACAAGATGTCGCACTGTAAACCGTATATGCCAGACCCTTTTGTTCTCTGATATTTTGAAAGAGTCTGGAGCTCATGCTCCCTCCAAGCACTTCGTTTACTATCGCGTGCGCATAATAGTGCTCGCTTGCGAGCGGGATGCTTGGGATCCCGATTGCGATATGCGCCTGGCCGACATCTTTGACTTTGTCCTGAAATCGAACACCTGCTATTGGTGTATTCTGCGGGCGAACCGGTTTTTTTTCTCCGAATTGAGATAACGCGCCGTCCAGCTTTTGAGAGAGAGTTTCTTCGTCGAAATTTCCCACAACAGCCACTACGATATTATCTTTTGTATAATTTGCCTCTATGAAATGCAGAATGTTGTCTCTTGAAATGCTTTTTAATGATTTTCTGGTTCCTATGATTGAACTTTCCATATCCGTTTTGGCCAGGACTTTAGCGGTAAGAAGATCAAGGATATAGTCATCGGGAGTATCTTGAATCATACTCATCTCTTCCAGAATCACTCCTCTTTCTTTCCTCATTTCTTTGGTGTCGAAAAGAGAATGACAAAGCATATCCAGCAATATATCGACAGCTTGCGGGAATTGGTCTGTAAGAGCTTTTATATG
Source organism: uncultured Oscillospiraceae bacterium (assembly GCA_964608965.1). Taxonomy (GTDB): domain Bacteria; phylum Bacillota; class Clostridia; order Peptostreptococcales; family Anaerovoracaceae; genus UBA10908. The sequence goes on from CAZSPZ010000003.1 coordinate 102,264, forward strand.
GTAGCAGGTAGACTCTTTGCTGGTAAACGCATTGATGTGGGCGCCGATTCTGTCCGTATCTTCGGCAATTTGAAGCGCGGTTCTTTTTTCAGTTCCCTTAAAGAACATATGCTCTATATAATGGGATATCCCCGAAACATCATTTCCTTCGCAATAAGATCCCGCACCCACCCAAATACCTATACAGGCTGATTGGGCTTCCGGGATTTTTTCATATACTATTCTAACGCCGCAAGGCAGTTTGTCTGCTTTTATCATATGCAATCCTTTCGTTTTTCCGATTATAACATAAGTACCGTGGAACATAAAGAGCGGACCCGGAGCGGGTCGATCCATGTCAAACGAATGACATGAACGAAACACCGCCCCAGGTCCGCCCTGAAATCAAGTGGTTATGCCTTGATGATCTCGATATCTTCCAGGCCTTTTCTTGTCAGGTTGATTCTTCCCTGTCCATCGATTTCTGCAACTTTTACGGTTACAGTGTCTCCGATGTTCAGAACGTCTTCGACCTTATCGATTCTCTCCTTGGAAATCTTGGAAATATGGAGTAATCCATCTTTTCCGGGCAGAAGTTCGATAAATGCGCCGAACGTCATTAAACGTACGACTTTACCCGTATAAGTTTCGCCGACTTCGACTTCTTTGACCAATAGCTCAATCTGTCTCATTGCAGCGTTTGCGGATTCAAGATCCGGTGCGGCAACATAAATTAGTCCTTCGTCGTTAATATCGATCTTTGCTCCGGTTTCAGAGATAATCCTATTGATCGTCTTACCTCCCGGCCCGATGACTATACGAATCTTATCTACATCTACATTCATAGACAATATTCTGGGAGCATACGGTGACAATTCTTTTCTTGGCTCAGGCAGCTCTTCCAACATTTGTTCCATGATGTGCATTCTGCCTTCGTATGCCTGCTTTAATGCATCCTGTAGTATTTCTCTGGATAATCCGTGTACTTTGATATCCATTTGGATTGCTGTAATTCCCTTGGCCGTTCCTGCAACTTTAAAGTCCATGTCGCCCAAGAAATCTTCCATACCCTGAATATCGGATAGGATGGCCATCTTGCTGCTGCCGTCTGCTTCCACTCTCTCGATCAAGCCCATTGCAATACCTGCAACAGGTGCTTTTATGGGAACGCCTGCGTCCATAAGGGCGAGGCAGCTTCCGCATACAGATGCCTGAGAAGTCGAACCGTTGGAGGATAAAACTTCCGATACGACGCGAATTGCATACGGGAATTCTTCGACTTCGGGGAGAACAGGAATCAGAGCTCTCTCAGCCAATGCTCCGTGTCCGATTTCTCTTCGTCCTGGGCTTCTCATCGGCCTTGCTTCGCCTACACTGTATGCAGGGAAATTATAATTATGCATATAACGCTTTTCTGTATCTTCGGAAATTCCGTCCAATGTCTGGGAATCGCCCATGGCACCTAACGTTGCAACAGAAAGGACCTGCGTTTGGCCTCTCTTGAACAGTCCCGTACCGTGCGTTCTGGGTAATATTCCTGTCTCGCACCAAATCGGACGAATCTCGTCCAACTTTCTGTTATCAGGTCTGATCCCCTCGTCTAATATCATGGCGCGAACTTCCTCTTTTGTTATGTTGTAGAGGATGGCATTGATATCTTTTTTACTTTCGGGATATATTTCGGCAAAATATTCCTTTGTCGCAACTTCGACTGCGTCCATATTGTCCAGACGCTCTTGTTTGTCGTACGTCTTGATGGCAGCCTTCATTTTGTCTACAGCATACTCGCGCACTGCGGCATCCACGTCTTCGGGCACTTTGTAGAATTTTATCGTCTGCTTTTCTTTTCCGAGTTCAGCAACGATTTCTTCGATAAATGCCACAATTTTTTTGATTTCTTCGTGAGCGAACATAATCGCTTCGAGCATATCTTCTTCTGAAACTTCCTTTGCTCCGGCTTCCACCATCATGATGGCTTCTTTTGTACCTGATACGGTAACGAGCATATCGGAAACTTCGCGTTCGGCCAACGTGGGGTTAATAACAAATCGACCGTCGACTCTGCCTACATTGACAGAACCTGTCGGGCCGTCCCATGGAATATCCGAAATGGAAAGCGCAACGGAAGAACCGATCATCGCAGCGATTTCAGGGCTGCAATCAAGGTCCATGCACATAACGGTAGCAACGACCTGCACATCGTTATAGAACCCTTTGGGGAACAGCGGACGAAGTGGTCTGTCCATTAACCTGCACGCAAGAATCGCTCTTTCCGAAGGACGTCCTTCTCTCTTTATAAATCCTCCGGGGATTTTCCCGGCCGCATACATTCTTTCTTCGTAGTCGCAGGACAACGGGAAAAAGTCGATATCCGGGCGAGGTTCTTTATTGCATACGGCAGTAACATTCACTACGGTTTCGCCGTATCGAACCATCACCTGGCCGTTTGCCATTTCGCAAACCTTACCGATTTCCATCTGCAGAAGTCTTCCTCCCACAGCGGTCTTAAATGTTCTGTAATTTTCAAATCTCATCTTTGTTTACCTTACCTTCCTATACCAGGTCCAGCTTGACAAGTTAACCTATTGTCTTAAGACAATAAATTAAGTTCTCAAGCCTGACCTGCATCCGATTCAAAAATAGCGGGCGGGGATTTCCCCGCCCTTTTTTCTTTACTTTCTTAAGTTTAGACGGGAAATCAACGTTCTGTAACGATCGATATCCTTTTCCCTAAGATAATTCAATAAGTTTCTTCTCTGACCTACCATTTTAAGAAGTCCTCTTCTGGAATGGAAGTCTTTCTTGTGGATCTTTAAATGTTCATTCAAATCGTTGATTCTAAAAGTAAGAACCGCAACCTGAACTTCGGGAGATCCCGTGTCCCCTTCGTGAGTTTGATACTCACTGATAATACCTTGTTTCACTTCTGTTGTAATCATTTTATTCTCCTCTTTCTGTTCGCCTGAAGCCGTGTATTGCGTCGGAGTGTCGCCTTACTCAGCTAAAGGTACTTATTGACAATATATGATATCACAAGGAACCGTAATTTGTAAAGCAATTCCCTGTTTTTTGAGGAAGCGGCGTTCAGGAAAGAATTTCCGGACCGACTTCCTTTACATCCACCTTGCGCTTTGCAGCTCTGTCTGTATCGACTTTTTGATATACTTTTGCCAACGCGACAACGAGTTGACGCGCGCATTGTTCCGACATCACTACCGTTTCGACTTCTTCTGTTGTTTTGCTCTGTCCCTGAGGCCTTGTCTGCAAATAAGTGACAAAGCATTCCGCCCCGGTTGCATTAATAGTAAATCCATTGACATATTTCATTTTTTTGCCCTCCTATTGACCCTTGTGATATTCTTTTGCGGTTTTACAATCGAATTCAATTTGTGCCGCCAATTCGGGCACCGAGCCGAATACTTTTTCCGCTCTCAACATTTTTATAAATTCCACGCGAACATCCATTCCGTAAATATCCCGGTTGAAATTGAAGATATGTGTTTCAGCGTTTTTTTCGAAAGTTCCCACGCTAGGCTTATTTCCCACATTTGTAATAGAATTATAGAGCGTCCCTTCTACTAACGTCTGCGTGACGTACACACCGTTTGCAGGGATGACCATCGATAAATCCAAAGAAAGATTAATGGTGGGAAAACCCATTTTTCGTCCGAAGCGACGCCCTTGAATTACGTGTCCGTTAAGAGCATATCTTCTGCCGGTATAAAGCTGATATTTTTCCATTTCTCCCGCCGCAACGGCTTCTCTGATCAGTGTGCTGGAAATGGTTACTCCTGCTGATTCCACGGGAGATAAAACAGTTACAAGATAGCCCAATTCTTCTCCCATACGGGCTAATACTTCGGGAGTACCCTGCGCTTTGTAACCAAATCGGTAATTGAATCCGCAAAAAGCCTCTTTCATTTTTAGAGATTTGGATAAAAGATCGCGGCAAAAATATTCCGGAGTGCTTGCTCTCATCATGTCGTCAAATTCAAATGAAAAAAGATACTCGACACCCAGCTTGGAGAGGATGTCTGCTTTTTCATCAAATGTGATGATATTCTTTACAACCGACTTCCCTGCAATCACATTCATGGGATGATTCGAAAATGTAAAAACAGAAGGAACGAGTCCGTCGGATGCTCCTTTGTCTACACAGGCCGATATCAAGGCTTGGTGGCCTTCGTGCACGCCGTCGAAATTTCCCAGTGCTATGGCAGTTTCTTTTATGTTTCTCAGATCTTTTATACTTCTGAATATTTCCATCATTTTAAAACCTTTGCCGGTTTATATTCTCCGCTGTCTGTCAAAATGGCAATGCCTAGAAGGTCTTCTCCGAAAAAGACGGCAAACGGTCCGGCGGGTTCACCTTTCTTGGAGGTATATCTTGGCAGATCTTTTTGAAATTCCGGGTTTCCGTTTGTAAAGAGCTTCGCCTGGAGCGCGTTTAAATCGAGGCGCTCCAGGTCTTTTACTGCCGATTCCGGCGGCAAAAGACAGGCTTCGAATTCGGACCGCGTCGCATGTTCAAGTTCCTGAAGTGTTTTTGTTTGTCGAATGTCGAAGCCCGAAGCTGCAGTTCGTAAAAGAAAGCTCATGCAGCCGCCAACACCCAGTTTTTCGCCCAAATCATTGCATATGGTTCGTATATATGTTCCTTTTGAGCATTCAGCTTCGAACATCAACCGATTTGTCGCGCTGTCATAATTTAAAAAATCGATGCGATGCAACGTAACGAAACGGGGATTCACCTTCACTTCTTTGCCATCTCTTGCATATTGATAAAGATGTTTTCCGTCAATTCTTACGGCAGAATAATTCGGAGGAATTTGACTGATGACACCTTTAAAATCTAAAAGCGCAGTTTCCAATGCATCTTGTGTTATATCCTTTGCATGATCCCTTCTGTCGGAAATCACTTTTCCCCATATGTCCTGTGTGTCTGTAGTAAGGCCAAGAATCATTTCACAACGATAACATTTCACCGAAGTTTCCATATATTCAATAAGTCGCGTAGCGTTCCCTATACAAAGCGGCAATACACCGCAAGCATTAGGATCAAGAGTACCTGTATGCCCTATTTTCCTTTCACCGCTGATGCGTCTGAGCGCATATACACAATCGTGCGAGGTCATTCCGGCGGGTTTCAATAAATTGATGATCCCGTTCATTCGGACAGTTCCTCTTGGATGGCGTCTTTAAGGATTTTAATTGCAGCGGAAAGCGGTGGTGCAAGCGTACAGCCCGATGCTTTTTTATGACCGCCGCCGCCTAAGGCAAATGCAAGCTTCGCAACATTAGCATAGGACTTCGCCCGGAAACTGGCCTTAAAATTGCCGTCCGGCCTTTCTTTTAGAAATGCCGCAATTTCAACACCTCGGATACTTCGGAGTTTATCGATGACCGCTTCTGTCTGATCCGGCGTTGCGCCGGCAGCTTCTAACATTGCACAAGTGGCGTAGGAGATACAAGCTTTTCCGGAAGCAAAAAGTTCCATTCTGGTTAAAACATCCGATTCGATAATAAACTGAGACGGAGGCACGCTGTCATATAATAAATTGCACAATGTCACGTGGTCAACGCCATAGTCGTATAATTCGGCTGCAACCAAATGCGTTCTTTTATCTGTGTTGGAATATCGGAAAGATCCTGTATCGGTCACAATCGCAACGAACAGGGCTTCTGCTATCTCCTTGTCTATATCGGCGTTCAGGGCTTTCAATAAATCAAATATCAGCATGCCCGTGGCCGAGGATGTCTGATCGATCAAACTCAAATCGGCAAAAGCGCCACCGGCAATATGATGATCGATACAGACGGTGACAGCTGCTGATAAAAACACATTTTTTCGTTCTTCGATACGAGAAATATCGCCACAATCTACCGCAATGCAAACATCGGGTGATATGGGCGCCGCGTCGACACAATAACCTTTATCCAAGAAAGCAAGATAGGGAGGAATATCGTCTTCCAGCAAAATATAGCATTGCTTGCCTATAGAACGCAAACCTTTACACAGAGCCACAGCAGAACCGAGCGCATCTCCGTCCATATTGATATGGGGAAAAAGCAATATATTGTTCGCGCTCTTTATTTGCTCCGCTATATTTTTCAGATGATCCATCAGTTGGACTCCTCCACTATAGTGTTTCGTCTTCTTTTTGATCTGGAATATTCAGCTCATCTAAAATCTTATCCATTTTCATTCCGTATTGTATAGATGAGTCAAACTGAAAAATGAGGTCGGGAATATGGCGGAGTTTTACTTTTTTCCCGATTTCACTTCTGATAAATCCTTTGCTTTTCTGAAATGCATAAAGGACTTTTTCTTTATCCTCTTGGGAGCATTCTTGCCCCAGGTTGTAGCCAAGAGCAGTAACATAGAGCGTGGCATAACTTCCGTCGCTTGTCACATCCACAGAATTTACACCGATTATTCCTTGAAAACCCGGATCTTTCAGCTCACCTCTTACAAGCATTGCGCTGACGATTTTACGAATTTCCTCTCCTAACCTTTGAGGTCTGTACCCTTTACCCATTTTTTTTACTTTCTTTCTATTTCGACCATAGCGAAGGCTTCGATGATATCATTTTCTTTTATGTCGTTGAATTTTTCCAAGCCTATACCGCATTCAAAACCTGAAGCCACTTCTTTCGCATCATCCTTAAACCGCTTCAGAGAAGAAATACTCCCCTCGTGCACTACAATTCCATCGCGTACAACTCGAACCTGTGCATTTCTGGAGACTTTGCCTTCGAGCACATACGCACCTGCGATAATCCCTGCTCCCGGAACCTTAAAGGTTTCGCGAACTTGTATCTTGCCCATGATGACTTCTTTAAATATGGGATCCAACATACCTTTCATTGCCGCTTCTATCTCGTCAATGACTTCATAAATAATTCTGTAAGTCCTGATTTCGACTTTTTCACGATCGGCCATAGAGCTGATTGCGCTGCTGGGACGAACATTAAATCCTATAATTACAGCACTTGATGTACTTGCCAGCATGATATCAGATTCTGTAATGGTTCCTACACCGCTATGCAATATCTTCACTTTGACATTTTCATTATGGAGTTTTTCCAGCGACTGCTCCAAAGCCCCTACAGAGCCTTGGACGTCAGCCTTAATAATCAGGTTAAGTTCTTTGACTTCCCCTTCTTCTATCTGGCTGAAAAGCTGCTGCAGAGTGATGCTGGAGTTTCTCGTCATCACTTCTTCTCTCTGCTTAATCCGTCTGCTTTCGGCAATTTCTCTTGCAACTTTGTCTTCTTTTACGGCGTTAAATTCGTCGCCCGCTTCGGGGACTTCGTTAAGTCCGGTAATTTCGACAGCTCTGGCAGGGCCCGCTTTTCGTATAGAATCACCTTTATGGTTTGTCATTGCCCTGATTTTACCGCTGCAAGTACCGGCGACGATGGACGTACCGGCTTGCAATGTGCCGTTTAGAACAAGAAGCGTTGCAACCGGGCCTTTGTTTTTGTCGAGTCTGGCTTCTATAACAGTGCCCATTGCGAGCCTGTTGGGATTTGCTTTCAGCTCCAGTATTTCAGCCTGCAAAAGGATCATTTCCAATAACTGAATAATTCCTTCTCCGGTTTTTGCGGATACAGGAACACAGATTACATCGCCGCCCCACTCTTCCACCAAGACACCTTGATCGCTGAGATCTCTCTTAACCGCATCCGGATCTGCACCGGGTTTATCCATTTTATTGATAGCTACAATGATAGGAACTCCCGCAGCTTTGGCGTGGCTGATCGACTCTATGGTCTGTGGCTTTACGCTGTCATCGGCTGCGACAACTAGCACGGCAATATCGGTCACGTGCGCTCCTCTGGCTCTCATCGCCGTAAAAGCTTCGTGTCCCGGAGTATCTAAAAATACAATGCGCTGTCCTTTTAATTCTATTTCAGATGCACCGATGTGCTGTGTAATTCCACCCGCTTCGCTGTCTGTAACATTTGTCTTACGAATTGCATCCAGTAAAGATGTCTTACCATGGTCGACATGTCCCATTACAGCAATGATAGGTGGTCTTGGAACAAGATCGGATTCCTTATCGATAAAGAGCTCCAGCCCTTCTTCGACAACTTCCTCGTTAACTTTATTGACAACGATATTCACGCCAAGCTCCACGCCCAGTAAAACTGCCGTGTCCTCGTCCAGGTTCTGATTGATATTGGCCATAATGCCCATTTTCATGAGAGCCATGATTGCATCAGAAGATGTGCGTTCGATTTGTTCGCAAAAACCTGCAACCGTGATGGGAACAGAAATAACAACACTGCCTTCCGGAAGGTTTTCAACTTCAAAATTGTCGTCTATGACAACATCGTTTTTATCTTTGTATTGTCTGTGTCTTTTAGGTGCAGCTTTTGTAAGATCCAAGGGCCTTGATTCAAACTTATCCTTCTTGTCTTTTTCTTTGACCTTATCTTTCCGGCTCTTCTTTTCAGCCCCGCCGACAGGAGCAGTATAAACAAGAACTCTGTCTTTGGTTTCACCCTTCTTTTTAAAATCGTCTTTCTTCCGCGGAAACTCAGTACGTGGCGAACGATCCGGTTGGGCATGTTCGCCCCCTGGTTTCTTCCCTACGTATTCTTTTGGTTTTCTGTCGTCGCCGGGCTTATATTCTCCGGGTTTTCTGTTCTCGCCGGGTTTATACTCTCCCGGTTTTCTGTTTTCGGTAGGTTTATATTCTCCGGGTTTTCTGTTCTCTGAAGGCTTATACTCTCCGGGTTTCCTGTTTTCTGAAGGCTTGTACTCTCCCGGTTTTCTGTTTTCTGAAGGCTTATATTCTCCGGGTTTCCTGTTTTCTGAAGGCTTATATTCTCCAGGCCGTCTGTTTTCTCCAAATGTACGATCTGCCGGTCTCTTATCGTCTCTGCCCTTGTATTCCATTGGCTTTCGGGGTTCAGGCTTTGGTTCGTCTTCCGCTCTTCTTACTATTTTCAACCCGATTCCCGGGGTATAATCGACTTTTTGCACGGGAACAGAAGGTTTTTCAATCGGTTTTATTTCCACTTTATTTTCCGGTTGAATTTCTGTTTTATTCTCATTTTTTTCTTGGAACTTTTCGTCCGTTTTATTTTCTGCGATCACAGCGTTTTCCCTTTCCGTAGGTTGCTTTACTGTTTCAATTACAGTCTCTTCCGCAGTGGGGGAAACTTCATTTTCAATGATTACAGCAGCAGGAGCAATCGCTTCCACAACTGATACTTCCGGAATTTCGTTGACAACGTTGATTTCAACGGCATCGACATTTTGAGGGAATTCTTCGAATTCTCTCTGCTCTTCTTTTGTTTTATCGATATCTTGCGGGACGTCGCTCTTCTTTTGCGGCACCGCATTTTTGGGCATGGGTCTTCCCACCGGCAAAGGTCTTGCCGGCGATGCAAGCGGAGTTCTGGCTACCGGTTTTCCCACAGGTGGCGTCTGCGTCGTCCGCGATACTTCAGAAAACTCCTTTTGAGGAACAACAACCTGCGCTTTCTTGGATTGTGCTTCTATGATCGCTTTGTCCACAGCCTTAATCATCACTTTAACCTGTTCAGGCTCTTTGACGGCTTCTTTTTTTGCAGCGGCTTTTACGATGGTGGTTTCAGCTCTTTTACGGCTATTCAGGATCGTGTTTTTCACTGCGATCGCATCAATATCCTCCATCATGCTGTTTTTTATCATCTGGCCATACCCAAGATCATGAAGTCTTGAGATCAATTCATTGTCGGTAAGCCCCAGCTCTATTGCTATTTCATGGACTTTTTTAGGCATTCGAACACCTCCTACCGGTTCGTTCGTTGGATTTCTCTATTGTTGATTTCAGCAATTTCTAACTCTACTCGCCGAATGTCTTCTTCTGTAACGGACATATTTAAATTCCTCGCGAAAGCTTTTTTCTTTTTTGCTTTTTCCACGCATTCCGGGTTCGGGCACAAGTATGCTCCGCGTCCGTTAGCTTTTCCGCTTGGATCGATTTTTAATCCTTCTTCTTCCGAAGCGACAATTCGCACAAGGTCTCTTTTGGGTTTGGATTCCATACATCCTATGCAACGCCTCATCGGAATTTTATTCTGCTTCATGGACCTCTTCCTCTTTCGATTCTTCCATATCGATTGCAGCCACTTCGCCTTCCGTCTCCACAGAAGCTTCCTGTGCTTCTTCCGTTTCAACTGCAACCACTTCAGCTTCTTCTGTATTTACAGAAATATCTTCCGGTTCAGGGGAAGACACATCATCCGGTTTATCGGTCTCGTCTTTGTCAGCGCCTTCTTCCGGATAATATTGAGAATGGCTTTTGATATCGATTTTCCAACCGCAAAGTTTAGCGGCCAATCTGACGTTCTGCCCTTCTTTGCCGATGGCTAAAGAAAGTTGAAAGTCGGGAACGACGACAGTTGCTGCTCTTTCTGCTTCGTCGACAAGAACCATTTTGACCTTTGCAGGGGAAAGTGCGCTGCTTATAAGCTTTCCGGGTTCTTCGCTCCAAGTGATGATATCAATCTTTTCTCCTGACAGTTCTTCCACAACGGCTTGCACTCTGTTTCCTCTTGTACCGACACAAGCCCCCACAGGGTCAACATTTTCGTCGTATGTGCATACCGCGATTTTGGTACGGGAACCGGCCTCTCTGGATATGCTTTTGATTTCAACAATTCCGTCCTGTATTTCGGGAACT
>CAZSPZ010000004.1:0-104423 GCA_964608965.1 uncultured Oscillospiraceae bacterium
TCGCGCTTGACTGGCAGTCAAGAGATCAGGAGTTCGAACCTCCTATTCTCCACCATATAAAAGAAAAGATTCCAAAGGTCTAAAGCTTTTGGAATCTTTTCTTTTAAAATCAAACACAATAAAATACTTGGTCTTATTTGCGCGTTAGGAGTAAAATATCGGTATAGCATATAGTTTCAGCAAGGATTCGGGCTGAAAACGGCGGTCCTTGAAAGTGAGGTCATAAAAATGAACAGAGAATTATTGACCAATTTCATTTACAACATCACTGTCTTGTTGACGCTGGCCATGATCTATACCGCTTTTTATGATAAGCTGCGAAGCGGTAAACTTTGCTATAAAATCTCGCTTGGCCTTTGTACCGGCGCGGCGGGGCTGGTTATTATGACAACGGCTGTGCAATTCGGCGGCGCTATTTTCGACACCAGAACGATTTTACTGAGTGTTACGGGAATGTTCTTTGGTTTTATTCCCACTGCGGTAGCCGGGACTATTATGTCGATCTATAGGCTTTGGATCGGCGGTGCAGGAGTGTATACCGGCGTACTTACGATTATCACCACGTCTGCGATAGGAATTTTATATAATAAATACTTTTTTAAAGAGACATTAAAGTTCAAGAACTCCTACCATAGCGAGTTTTATTTCTTTGGACTTATCGTTCATGTCGACATGCTGCTGTGTATGTTTGCCTTTCCTAAAGACCAGGCGCTGAATATCCTCAAAAATATTACGTTTCCGGTGCTTGTTCTTTATCCGATTGCCACGTATTTTTTGTGTAAGCTTTTCTTAGTGCAATATGTGCGAAGTGATTTGATGTTCAAGCTACAGGAAAGCGAAGAGAAATATCGCGAACTTGCAGAGAATATGTCGGACGTCATTTGGACCTGTGATTTGGATTGTAATTACATCTATATCAGTCCCTCCATTGAAAAATTGATAGGCGAACCGAAAGAAGTCTATATAAAAAAATCGATGGAAGAAAAGTTTGCACCCGAAGACTTAAAAAAAATCCGTTCCGTTCTTAAAGAAGAACTTAAAAAGGAAAACGACCCTCTCAGCGATAAAAACAGGTCGCGCATCATAGAAGTGAAGCATCTGAAATCCGACGGCACTTCAATCTGGATTTCCATGCATGTATCGTTCATGAGAGACGCGGAAGGTAACATTTTGGGCCTTCACGGACTCACACAGGGCATCAATGAACGAAAAAATGCGGAGGAGGAGAAAGCGAAGCAGGAAGCATTGATATTTTCTTTATTCGACGCCATCCCGGATCTGATTTTTTATAAAAGCGTCAAAGGCGTATATCTTGGATGCAACAAGCCTTTCGCTGAATTTGTCGGAAAGAAAGAGCACGAAATCGTCGGCAAGACCGATTATGACTTGTTTGACTCTAAAATCGCCGACATTTTCACCTTTCACGATAAGGAAATGCTGAAACTGAAACAGCCGCGGCGAAACGAAGAATGGGTCTCTTATCCGGACGGAAGGAACATTCTCCTTGACACGTTAAAAACACCCTATTGGGGAGAGGAAGGGCAACTGATCGGCACCTTGGGAATCAGTCGCGACATTACAGAGAGAAAGCAAAAGGAGGATGAAATTTTCTATGTCGGCTATCACGACTATCTTACAGGGCTTAATAATCGTCGATATTTCGAAGAAGAAAAAAGGAGACTGGACGCAGAAGAGTATTTGCCTTTGGCTGTCATCATTGCGGATATGGACGGATTAAAGCTCGTCAACGACGGTTTTGGCTACACAAGCGGTGATAAGCTTCTTGTAGAGGCAGGCAGAATATTAGAAAAATGCTGCAGAACCGTAGATATCGTTTTCAGAATCGGCGGAGATGAATTCTGTATCCTTCTTCCTCGCGCAACGACCGAGGCGACACGAAAAGTCGTAAAAAAGATCAGGCATATGTGCGAGAATACATTCATAGATTTTGGAACCGGAGCCATTAAACCGAGCATATCCATGGGGTATGATATCAAAACATATCTGGAAGAAAACCTTTCCGATACAATCATCAAGGCTGAAAACTCGATGAGACGCAGCAAACTTCTCCAGCGGAAAAGTGTACGAAGCGATCTGATGTCAACAATAAGAGCCACCATGATTGAAAACAGCCACGAAACGGCAGACCATGCCGAACGCATGGTGAAATTTTCTCTTGCAATCGGAGAAGAGTTGAATTTGTCGGAAGATGTACTTTTAAAACTCGAATTGGCTGCGGCTCTCCACGATATCGGTAAAATGAGCATTGATACGCGGATCCTTACGAAGCAGGAAAAATTAACCGAAGATGAATGGAACGAAATCAGAAAGCACCCGGAAGCAGGCTACCGTATTGCGCAAGCGACTTCGGAGCTCATGCCCATTTCGGATTATATTCTTTCCCACCATGAGCGTTGGGACGGCAAAGGATATCCGCAAGGCCTTGCCGGCGATAAGATCCCGCTCATTTCACGCATTATCTCTGTAGCGGATTCCTACGATGCCATGACAGAAGACAGACCTTACAAAGCAGCTTTGACAAAAGAGCAGGCAATATCGGAAATGGAGACGAATGCCGGTACGCAATTCGATCCTGAAATTGTGGAAATTTTTATCGAAAAAGTTATAAAACCGGATAAGGTGTAAATCCGCTTTGCAGTTTTATTGAATTTTTACTTGCCACTATTTTCCCAGTATAGTAAAATTAATACTTGTTTGCTAAGGTAAAAAAGTGGGATGACATATGCTAAAAATATTTATCAGCGATTTACGGCGAGAATTTAAAGATTATAACGGGAAGACTTTATCGAAAGATTTAATGGCCGGTCTGACCGTGGCTGCCGTTGCGTTGCCTCTTGCGCTGGCTTTCGGCGTTTCTTCGGGTTCTACCGCTGCAAGCGGCCTTGTTACGGCAATCATTGCAGGCCTGGTTATATCAGCTTTATCAGGGGGTTTTTATCAAATTTCCGGGCCTACAGGGGCCATGGCTGCAATTCTGGTTTCCGTTATATTGACTTACGGCATGCAAGGTATGTTTATCGCAAGTTTTATGGCCGGCGTTCTCCTGGTCCTTGCGGCAATTTTTCACCTTGGAAATCTCACTTCTTTTGTTCCCTCTCCGGTCATAACGGGTTTTACGTCGGGAATTTCCGTCATTATTGCGCTGGGGCAGATCGACAACCTGTTCGGTACGACCTCTGTCGGTGACAGCGCCGTTCAAAAGCTCATTTCCTATTCTAAATTGGGGTTTTCTCTTGACCCGACGACCATGCTCGTCGGTTTGTTTGTCATTGTTTTTATGATCATGTTTCCTAAAAAATGGAGCGCCTATGTGCCGGCTTCCTTGATTTCCATCATCATTGCCACCGGTGCTGTTATCTTTTTTGATTTAAATATCGCGCAAGTCGGAGAGATTCCGAAAACTTTATTGCTGACGGATCGTCTTTCCTTAACGCAGATGGATATACGGATGATCATCCCGCTGCTGGCTCCTGCTTTTTCGATTGCGTTGTTGAATATGCTGGAAAGTCTTCTCTGTGGCGCTTCTGCCGGGCGCTCCGTGGGTTCAAAAATGAACAATGACCAGGAGCTTCTGGCCCAAGGCGTCGGCAACATGATTCTTCCATTTTTTGGCGGCGTTCCTGCAACGGCAGCGTTGGCAAGAACATCTGTGGCGATTCGTTCGGGAGCCCAAACCAGACTTACAGGGATATTTCATGCGATAGGACTGTTGATCATGATGTTCGTTTTAGCGCCTGTCATTTCCAAGGTGCCGATTTCCGCTCTGGCCGGGGTATTGATCGTTACTGCCTGGCGTATGAACGAATGGAACGATATAAAGTATATTTTCTCCCGTAAGTTCACCCATGCTGCCATAAAGTTCTTTGCCACCATGATTGCGACAATCGTTTTCAATTTGACGGTGGCTATATTGGTCGGCGTAGGACTGGGACTGATTTTCCTTATTGTGCGTTTGTCCGACCTTCAGATCAACTATGAAACCGTGGATATGTCCAGAATAAAGTGCAGCGATGCAATACTGACCGATCGATATAGCCATGCTGTCGTCGCGTATATAACAGGGCCGATTTTGTTCGCCAACATCAATACTTTTGAACAAATACAGGAGAAAGGCCGGGAATATGATACCATTCTGCTCTCGATGCGCGGTGTCTCTGAAATAGATATTTCCGCAGCGCAAGTCATGTTGGAAATGTTTGAAAAACTGAAATCCGATGGGGTCGACTTGATCCTGTGCGGCGTAACGGACAGGGCCATGACAATGATACAAAATTCAGGAATATACGACCTTATGGGGGAACAGGCATTCTACTGGAGTGCGGAGCAGGCGCTGCTCGATCCAAGGCCGAAACCTTAATAGTGCTTTAAAACGCCGAACTTCTGAATCCTCAGAAATCCGGCGTTTTTCTTTTATATTCTTCATATAATCTCCACTTTGTTTTCGT
This sequence comes from uncultured Oscillospiraceae bacterium, assembly GCA_964608965.1. GTDB lineage: Bacteria > Bacillota > Clostridia > Peptostreptococcales > Anaerovoracaceae > UBA10908. The sequence goes on from CAZSPZ010000004.1 coordinate 4,467, forward strand.
AAAGTCATGTTGCAAGTTACAACAACCGATAAAAAGGTGGGCTATGGAAAGCAACAGTAAAAAGACGTTTGCGGTGCAGGGTATGTCGTGCCCGGGCTGCGAAACAATCATAGAAAAAGTCCTTTCGGAATTAGACGGCGTTGCAAAAGCGGATGCTGATTTTCTCAAACGCAAAGTTGAAGTGATTTTTGATCCTGAAAAAACAGGATACGAAAAAATGAGCGGGGCACTGGCGGACTACGGATATGAACTAAAAAATATATCCGCAAAAAATAATCACGCACCTAAGAGTGATTCCGCACAATCTTTTTCTACCGTTCAATTTGCGGGGATTGTCATAGCGCTCGGCGCACTTTATCTGATCATAAGCAACACGGTAGGTTTTAATTTTATCCCGGAAATATCTTCGTCCATGGGTTACGGCGTTTTGTTCTCGGTCGGTTTAATGACATCTTTGCACTGTGTCGCCATGTGCGGGGGAATCAATTTATCTCAATGCGCTCATGCTGTAGGGACCAAAACGCGAACAAAGCAAAATCTTAAGCCAAGTCTCTTATACAATTTGGGAAGGGTAACCTCGTATACGCTCCTGGGCGGTCTCATCGGTGCTCTTGGTGCTGTCGTCAGTTTTTCCGGCTGGACCCGGGGCATCGTCGCCATCCTTTCGGGACTATTCATGATGATGATGGGATTGAGTATGACAGGTTTAATGCCCGGTCTGAGCAAGTTGATGCCCAGAATTCCTGCGGCATTTGGAAATAAAGCAAAGTCCGCGGGACAGGGAAAAGGACCTTTTATCGTAGGCCTTCTGAATGGATTGATGCCATGCGGTCCGCTTCAGGCGATGCAGTTATATGCGCTTGGCACAGGAAGTTTCGCTGCGGGAGCGCTCTCCATGTTCTTCTTCAGCCTTGGTACGTTACCGTTAATGTTTGGATTGGGGGCAATCGTTACAATGTTAGGAAATAAATTTACAAAAAATATGATGAAAGTAAGTGCGGCTCTTGTCGTCGTGCTTGGAATCGTAATGCTGGGCAGGGGGTTGGTGCTTTCGGGAATATCTCTTCCGACGCTTGCACCTGTCAGCCAAACGGCTGTTTCGGAATCTTCCGTGGTTGTTGAAAATGGAGTTCAAAGTGTAACATCCACCTTAACCTCCAGCGGATATCCAAATATTACAGTGCAAAAAGATGTTCCGGTCTCGTGGAATTTACAGGCAGATTCCGGTTCAATCAACGGTTGCAACGACACGTTGATCCTGTCGGAATTCGGACTTCAGGTAGGCTTGCAGCCCGGAGACAACATCATAGAATTTACACCCACAGAGGCGGGAACCATCGTGTACTCCTGCTGGATGGGAATGCAAACCGGCACGATCACAGTCGTAGAATAAGAAAAGAGGAAAGCACATGATTAAAAAAACTGAAATTCTTATAGAAGGGATGTCCTGCGCTTCGTGCTCTGCTGCTGTGGAGCGTGTAACAAGAAAGCTTGACGGTGTAATTTCCGCTCAAGTGAACCTTACCACAAACAAAGGCAGTTTCGAATATGACACAGCAATCGTCAAACTCTCAGAAATTAAATCAGCCATCGACAAAGCGGGTTATACGCCTTTAGAAATAGAGGGAGAGAAAGTCCGCGACTACGAAGCGGAACGAAGAGCGAAGGAAGTCTCCGGCATGCGGCTGCGCCTTAGCATCGCGGCAATATTTTCCGCACCCATTCTCTACATTGCCATGTCCCATATGTTTCCGGGGCTGGCCATTCCGATTCCGTACTTTATGGGTTCCCACGATTTTCCGCTCGTGTTTGCGCTCGTGCAGCTTGTCTTAACCATACCGGTTGTGATTGCAGGCAGTCGCTTTTATTCAAAAGGGTTTAAAACGCTTTTGAAAGGCGCTCCCAATATGGATACGCTCATTGCAATCGGAACCGGCAGCGCATTCCTATACAGCCTCTTTGCAACCGTAAAAATATATTTGGGAGATTTTATCTTTGCACAGTCGCTGTACTACGAATCTGCTGCTGTCGTCATCACGCTGGTTATGCTTGGAAAATATCTTGAGACTGTCAGCAAGGGGAAAACATCCGAAGCGATTAAAAAATTGATGCAGCTGAAACCGACTACCGCAATCATCGAAAAAGCAGGCATTGAATTGGAAGTTCCTCTGGACGAAGTTTCTGTCGGCGATGTGCTCATCGTTCGACCGGGCTCGGTATTCCCTGTCGACGGCGTCGTTATAGAAGGAATTTCCACCGCAGATGAATCCATGCTGACAGGGGAAAGCATGCCTGTAGAAAAGCAGTTGGACAGCAACGTGATCGGAGGCAGCATCAACGGGGAAGGATTACTCAAGTTTAAAGCTACGAGTGTAGGGAACGACACCGCCCTTTCTAAAATAATAAAACTTGTCGAGGATGCGCAAGGCAAAAAAGCGCCTATCGCGAAGCTTGCTGATATCGTATCCGGGTACTTTGTCCCTATCGTTCTTGGAATCGCTCTGATTTCGGCTGCGGGTTGGGCTATAGCCGGAAAAGATTTCAACTTCGTCCTTACGATTTTCGTGTCTGTCTTAGTTATCGCCTGTCCTTGCGCCCTTGGACTTGCCACGCCTACCGCAATCATGGTGGGTACCGGAAAAGGGGCGGAGCTGGGAATTCTTATAAAAGGCGGAGAAGCCCTGGAGGCGACTCATAAAATAAGCACGGTGGTGCTGGACAAAACCGGAACCATTACCGAAGGAAAGCCTCAGTTGACAGATATTAAAGTATATGGCGAAATCAGCGAGGGAGAAGCGTTACGTTTAGGCGCTTCGGCCGAACGTGGTTCTGAACATCCCGTCGCCCGGGCCATCGTCCAGGCTGCCGCAGAACGCAACATACAGCTGATGAATCCCGAGAACTTTAAAGCTGTTCCCGGCAGGGGAATCGATGCGCTTGTGCAGGGCAAGAGAATCTTAGCCGGTAACGTAAAGCTGATGAGCGAGAATGGCATCGACACAAGCGCGGCCGACAAGGATGCGACCATGCTTGCCATGAATGGCAGAACGTTGATGTACGTAGCCATAGATGGAAGCCTTCGCACTTTGATGGCTGCTGCCGATACAGTAAAGCCATCCAGCAGAGAGGCGATCGGCAAACTGAAAAACCTTGGCATTACGGTCTATATGATTACGGGAGATAACCAAAGCACGGCAAGGGCGATTGCCGCGGAAGTCGGAATCGAAAATATTTTGTCGGATGTAATGCCTCAGGATAAAGCCAAAGAAGTAAAGCGTCTGCAGGAAAGCGGTCAAAAAGTAGCCATGGTCGGCGACGGAATCAACGACGCACCCGCCCTTGTGCAGGCCGATGTAGGGTTTGCCATCGGCACGGGCACCGACGTTGCCGTGGAATCGGCCGATGTGGTGTTGATGAGAGGAGACTTAAACGAAGTACCCATTGCCATTGCCCTGAGCCGCGCCACCATACGAAACATAAAGCAGAATCTGTTTTGGGCGTTCATTTACAATCTGATCGGCATACCGTTTGCAGCAGGGGTTGTTTACCTGTTCGGCGGCCCATTGTTAAGTCCGATATTCGCCGGCGCCGCCATGGCATTTTCGTCGGTGTCTGTCGTTACAAACGCATTGCGTCTTAAAAAAGCTAAAGTATATTAATGATTATAACGGAGGAAAAATCATGAAAAAAATATTGGCCATCACTTTAACCCTTGTTGTCCTGCTCGGTGCTTTCGCAGGTTGCTCGGGCACCGACGTGGTTTTGAAGTACAGTCCCGATTCTTTCAATCAAATCGCTGAAAGCTATCCGGAGATTCTTACAGACAACACACTGATCGATCACTACTACTACCTTACTGTGGACGGAGACACCACACTCAAAATCAGCCATGACTATGAACTGACCGGCGCGGATGATATAATGATAGAAACTCCGCTGAATCCATTCCTTGCCGCAGGACTTTCTGTTGAAAAACTTGGGTCCGGTTACAAAATTGCGGACGATATGCTTTTGATCACGGCTGATTATGAAAACGGTACCGGCATGAAAGATACGGTAGCCGACGCCTTATTTGAAAGTGTCGCCTATGACCGTAGCCTGTTAAGTTACCACCAGGAATTGGATCATTACGGAATCGGTCTTGCCGCAGGCAAGTTCGAATGGGCAAAGGACTATAGCGCCAACGACAAGGACATTGTGTTTGTACTGAAAGCGCAGCCCTTAAAAGACATCGGTGTGGAAGTGACAAACATCGAAGGCTGGATCTTTGCGACAGTAAAGGATGCGGACGGAACGGATGTGGATGTACTCTTAAAACCTTATAACCTGGATAATAATTAAGGAGGAATATTATTTATGAAAAATGTTGTATTGAATGTGGACGGGATGTCCTGCATGCACTGCGAAGCCCGCGTAAAAAAGGCGGTAAGCGCCTTGCATGGAGTGAGCAGTGTTCAGGTGGATTTAGCCGAAAAAACCGTTGCGGTCGAGTTTGATCCGACTGCCGCAGATGAAGAGCAAATAAAAGAAGCAATAGAAGAGCAGGGCTACACCGTCAAGTAAGTTCTTAAGGAAAAATCAGTTTTCAACTCGCAAAATATCCATACGGGTGGGGAGATCAAAATGAAAAATAAAAGCACAATACTCGTGGTAGACGATGAAGTCAAAATAACCGAAGTGGTCAAGTCTTATCTTGAAAACGCAGGTTATCAGGTGGTATGCGCCTACAATGGAAAAGAAGCGATGAGTTTATTCGACAAAACTTCTCCCGTTTTGGTTGTGCTGGATTTGATGCTCCCCGATATCATGGGAGAAGATGTATGCCGGGCCATTCGAAAAAGATCCAGAGTGCCCATTATCATGCTCACGGCCAAAGTGGAAGATGCGGATATCATCAAGGGCCTTGATCTGGGTGCGGATGACTATCTCACCAAACCTTTCAGTCCAAAGCAGCTTGTCGCAAGAGTCGAGGCCGTGCTTCGCAGACTTTCTTCCGAAGCAGTTCCGCTTGCGAGCGAATTTTCTTTTAACGATGGGGAGTTGATTATTGACGGAATGCGCCACGAGGTAAGAAAAAATGGCGAACCGGTCGTTTTGACTCCCAACGAATTTAAAATATTGATGACGATGGCGAAATATCCGTCCAAAGCTTTTACGCGGGAAGAACTGATAGAGTTTGCCCTTGGGACTGATTTTGAAGGTTTTGACCGGGTCATCGACACGCACATTAAGAATATCCGCCATAAAATCGGCGACGACGGAAGAACTCCGCGCTATGTGCTTACCGTCCATGGCACCGGCTACAAGTTCGGAGGTGCTTAATATGAGACAAACGCTTCGATTTAAACTGACGGCGGCATTTTTGACGCTTACCCTTCTGGCTTTTGCTCTGATCGGCGTCGTTGCCAATATTCTTCTTGAGCAGCAGTTTGAAAAATATGTGATCGATAAGCTCAATCAGAAGAATACAGAGATTGTCGACACTTTAAAAAACCGCTATGTCGACTGGGGCGGCCAATGGGATTCGTCCGGATTGGAAAGTCTCAGTGTGAGCGCGCTGAGCGATGGCCTTATCCTTAAGGTTACCGACCCAAGCGGAACCGTACTCATCGACGCCATGATGCATAACAGCGGAATGTGTTCCCAGATGCTGCAGGATATGTCGGATAACATGAAAGAAATGAACGAGGCTTTTCCCGGCGAGTACACCGAAAAAAGCTATCAGGTCATCGTGGAAGATTCTGTTGTGGCAAATGTGACGATCGGGTATTACGGTCCCTATTTTTACACGGAAAACGACATCAATTTCCTGAATACATTGAACAGGCTTTTATTATGGATGACGGCTATCGTTGCGATGTTTTCCATCGCATTCGGCTCTTATATGGCGAAACGGTTATCTGTCCCCATTTCAAGAGTGATAAAAACAGCTGAGCAAATATCAAAAGGCAACTATGAAACCAGAGTGGAGGAAGCTTCCGACACCGAAGAAATCGTGGAATTGACTCTCTCCATCAATGCGTTAGCCGACACATTGGGCAAGCAGGAAGCTCTCAGGAAAAGATTGACGGCAGACGTTGCGCACGAACTTCGCACACCGATCGCAAACCTTCAGGGGTATTTGGAAGCCATGATCGAGGGCATTTGGGAAACCGATGCAAAGAGGCTGGAAAGTTGTCACGACGAAACGATCAGGTTGTCCAAAATCGTCGGCGATTTGGAAACGCTTGCCCGGACGGACGGCGAAAACCTGAGCTTAAAAAAGCAGCGCTTTAATTTATCGGAACTTTTAACCAAGGTTACCAAAAGCTTCGAAAAGCAGTTCCGGGACAAAGACATCGCTTTAGCAGCTGATTTAAGAGAAGAATATCTGGAAGCAGACGAGGATAAAATTGCGCAAGTGATCATGAATATCGTTTCCAATGCCTTAAAATATACTTTACCCGGCGGCAGGGTCGAAGTTTCAACCTCCGGCACTCAAGACGAAGTTTTCCTATCGATCAAGGATACCGGCATAGGGATATCCGAAGAAGATCTCCCTTATATCTTCGAAAGGTTTTACCGTGCGGACAAGTCTCGGGACAGAAATACGGGCGGATCGGGTATCGGACTTGCCATTGTAAGGTCTTTAGTCCATGCGCATGGCGGAAGCATTGCCGTAAACAGTGAACCGGGGGTGGGCACGGAATTTATCGTAACGCTGCCAAGATAACTCTAAATTTACAAGCTTATATTATATTAAATGCACAAGGATCTGATCGCATCGGCTCCTTGTGTGTTTTTATTTCCGTTGCTGTGCTCATTTGCGTGCGAATGCAAAGAATTTTTTAGCTGAAAGTGCCGCAAAAATGTACCATGGAATCAGAGAAAGCAACGAAAATATCAAACCGATTGTTCCGAAGGTCGAAGGGATCATCATAAAAAGCCCTGCCGCAATCCCGATGATTGCAGTTCTTTTTCCATATACAGGCGCTTTGAGCATCACGAGGGCAATGAGCGTCAGTGCGATGCCGTTTAAAATATAGTAAATGGTAAAGGCCGTACCCTGCCACTGTGCCACGAGTGCTTGTCCGGCAATCAGAAGCATGTCTTTTTCAGACTGGAGCGTTGCCGCATCGTACAGCTTGCTCAGTTCAAACATCTCCAAAGATGTACTGGAGGAAAAATAAGCGGAAATGCCAAGAAAACCCAGCAGAAGAGCGAGCGTCATAAGACTTTCATTCGTTGATTTCAGCGAAGTGTAAAAAGCAAGATACATGAGAGCTACAATGATATTGTTGATGATATATAGCGCATCTTGATGCAGCAATCCTAAAAGCCAGTTGCTTTGGAAAAGAGCATACCATTCTTCTACGGAAGAAGGGATGGGCGAAACGGAAAAAACAGCGATCTGGATGGGAATCAGGATCAGCATCACAATGGTCGCCGTGCCTGCGATTTTATACAGAGCTTTCCACTTGTCGGAATTTCTTTCGCCGGTTATCGTACTCATCGGGTTTTCCTCCGCTTTTCTCCACAAAAAAATATACTCCCTCTGTTGTCTGGCATTGACACAAAAGCACTAGAATTATAAACCAGAACAGGGAGTATGAAAAGGAGTATTTCGTTGCTTTTAGAATCGCCAGCGATGAAAAGGATTCGCCGCCGATTCTAAATCAAATAAAACACCGCGCGGAGCAATTGTTATTCCAATTTTAAAGCGCCCATCGGGCAGTAACGAACACACTTTCCGCATACGATGCATTTTTCCATATCCACTTTCGGAGCCGAAAATCCATTTTGGCTGAGCGCATCCGCAGGACACACCCTTATTGCCGGGCAGGCATGATTCTGCGGGCAGCGATTTTTATTGACAGTCAGGCTATGTTTCCCGGAAGAAACGCTTTCTTTGTTCGCTCTCGAAAATAATCCACTTAATTTATTCAAAATATAGTCCTCCATTTACTGAATATAACGCAATGGATTGATTTTATCTGTTTTAGCCATGGATTTCTGTAACTTTATCACAGCAGCAAACTGTAGAAATAAAAGACCTCCGCAGTGCGACTGCAGAGGTCTTTGCTTCTTTCTTGTCTTTTATTCGCGTCTCTTTTATTCGTCGTGGGCCGTGCAACTTTCGCAGCAGCCTGTGCATCCGGGGATTTCGACGGGAGGGGTGATTCCTTTTTTTGTATAGTAGTCGCTGAGTGCAGCTTTAACAGCTTCCTCTGCAAGAACGGAGCAATGCAGTTTGTTGGCAGGCAGACCGTCCAGCGCTTCGACAACCGCTTTATTGCTTAGCGCAAGAGCTTCTTCGATGGGTTTTCCTATAATCATTTCCGTAGCCATGGAACTGGTTGCTATGGCAGAGCCGCAGCCAAACGTGTTGAATTTGGCGTCTGTTATAATTCCGTCATTCACTTTTATATATATTTTCATGATGTCGCCGCACTTGGCATTGCCTACTTCGCCGATACCGTCTGCGTCGTCCATTTTACCCAAATTCCTGGGATGTTGAAAATGATCCATTACTTTTTCGCTATATAACATGATTTTGTTCTCCTTTTTCCATTGCTTCCCAAACCGGGGACATATTGCGCAGGTATTCCACTACTTCGGGTACTACTTTAATAATATGATCGATTTCCGCTTCGGTATTGTATTCGCAGAGGGAAAGCCGAAGGGAACCGTGGGCGACTTCGTGGGGTAAGCCGATGGATAAAAGCACGTGGCTGGGATCCAAAGATCCCGAGGTGCAGGCAGAACCTGAGGAGGCTGCGATACCCTGAGCATCCAGCATCAGCAGCAGCGATTCGCCTTCGATGCCCTCGAAGCACATGTTGACGTTACCCGGCAATCGACGCAAAGCGTCTCCGTTAAGGGTCGAATGAGGAATGGGGGAAAGTCCGACAATCAACTTGTCGCGAAGCGCCGAAACGTACGCGGCATTCTCGTCGATCTTCTTGCATGCCTCTTCGAATGCGGTGGCCATACCCACGATGCCGGGAATATTTTCTGTCCCTGCGCGCTTTCCGCGTTCCTGTGCGCCTCCTTCGATAAGGTTGACAAGAGGGATTCCCTTGCGGCAGTAGAGTACACCCGAACCTTTAGGCCCGTGGAATTTATGAGCTGACAATGAAAGCATATCGATATTTTGTTCGATGACGTCGATGTGCAGATGTCCTGCCGTTTGAACGGCGTCGGTATGGAAGAGAACGCCTTTTTCGTGGCATAACTTTCCGATTTCGGGAATAGGCTGAATGGTTCCGATTTCGTTGTTGGCATACATGATGGTAACCAGGGCAGTATCCGGGCGAATCGCATTTTCCACTTCTTTGACTGTAATGATGCCGTTTTTATGGACATCCAGCAAAGTGATTTCAAATCCCTGCTTTGCCAGTTTTTCCAAGGTGTGCAACACCGCATGATGTTCAAAGGCAGTGGATATGATATGGCGTTTACCGTTTTTTTCTCCGAGTTTTGCCGCAGAGATAATCGCCTGATTGTCTGCTTCGCTGCCGCCGGATGTAAAATAAATATCTTTAACATCTGCATTTAAATAACCGGCAACGATTTCTCTTGATCTTTGGAGCGCTTCCGCCGCAGCCTGACCGAAAGAATGCAGGCTGGATGGATTTCCGTAAAGCTCATCCATATAAGGGAGCATCGCTTCCTTTGCACTTTTACTCATTGCAGTGGTTGCTGCGTTATCTGCATATACTCTCATGATATATCCTTTCTCTATCCCCATGGGAATCGAATGTTCTATCTCTTTATAAGGGCCATATCACTATAATCCCTTTATTCCTATCGTTTATGTAGGAATAATAACATATGACAAATATCCTGTCAACACCAATTATAGAAGTTTTCCTTTTAATTTGGAATTATTTTTTAAAACCAAATCTTCGATGGTAATGCTTTCAAGATAATCATCCACTAAGGTATCCAGCGTTTGCCACATCGGCAAAGTCAGGCATTGCGAGGACCTGCCGCAGGTGTTCGTCTTATATTCAAGACAGGAAACCGGGGCAAGACTTCCTTCCGTGAGTTTCAGGACCGAACCTACGGTATATTCGCCGGCGGGCCTGGCCAGTTTATAGCCGCCGCCTTTTCCGCGGAGGCTTATCACAAAACCGGCTTTTTGAAGCGTGGAGACAATGGCCTCCAAATATTTCATCGAAATTTCCTGGCGGTCGGATATCGTTTTCAGTGAAATAAATTCACCGTCGCTGTTCAATGCCAAGTCGATCATGATGCGCAGCGCGTAGCGGCCCTTTGTCGTAATTTGCATGGATGCTCCTTCTTGCGTGTCGCAATAAAAAAATATAAACCTATTATACTATGGGAATTGTAGGAATTCAAGTTTTCCCGTGAAAAACTTCTCGATTTATGCTATGATGCACATACACAGTCGATTGATTCATCCTTCTCAAGGAGAAATATTCATCATTAAAAAAGGACATATTTATGGAAAAGGGTAAAAAATATAAAAAGTGGATCATTGCCGCAGCAGCGGTTTTTTGTATAGGCGCAGGGGTGGTGGCGTACGGGTATGCCACCACGCAGGTGCGCACCGGCGCACCCGGGGCCGTTAACTTTGCCGGGCAGACGGCCCTCCCTGCGCAGAGCAGCTGGAGCGAGCCTGTCCTTGGCGGACTGCTCACAAAGACTGTCAAGCAGGCAGCCCAAACACCCGTGCAGGATTTAGGTGTCATCAATATCAAGACGCTGCCTTTGGAAATGGACGCCCCGGAAGAAGCCCGACTTACAATATCCACGGGCGGTTCGGTCCTATTCGAAGGGACGAAAGAGGAATATCAGGAATTCGATTTTTCTGAAAACGGACCCTACGAAGCGACGCTTCAAGTGCGTTATCCGAAAAGCGACGCAAGTTCCGCAGCCGAATTCAAGTATGAATTTTCCTTTGTTCTGGACGTTCAGCCGGAAATCCTTTTTTCTTCCGACAGGGCATTGCAGGGAGATATTCTCGCTGTTTATGTGAATAAAGGGTTTGAGAAGGAAGCGCCCTCCATCGTGACAGAACTTGGTACAGCCGTCTTTTTGCCTATTTCAGAGGACGAATATGTCGCATATGTACCCGTCAACTACGCAAAGACTTTGGGTAAGTGGAACATCACAGTCGCGTTGGGCGAAACAGAAAAGACGCAGCCGATCATTGTTACGGCCAGGAATTACGCCTCTCAGCATATGACAATTTCTCAGGAAACGACGGATTCCACGATGAACAACCCGGAAGGACCCACCAATTGGGCGGAGAGAATTAAAGTGCTCTGGGAGACATACGACGAAGAAAAATATTGGACGGAAGCGTTTATTCAGCCCTGTATAGCCAAAATCAGCACGCAATTCGGACTTTATCGATATACCAACGACAATCCCAACCCGAGCAGACATACAGGAATCGACATCGCCGCAGAGGCCGATACGCCGGTAAAAGCCTCCAATGCCGGCAAAGTTGTCCGGGCAGAAAGTATTATATACACAGGAAACACTGCCGTGATTGAACACGGCGGCGGGCTTAAAACTTACTATTATCACATGAATTCTCTGGACGTAAAAGAAGGAGACATGGTTGAACGGGGCCAAATCATCGGCAAAGTGGGAAGCACCGGCTATTCGACAGGCGCGCATCTTCATTTTGAAGTCAAAATGGGCAGCAACAGTTTAAGTCCGTGGGAGTTGTTTGACGGTACGAGCGAAATATACTTTTTTAATAAATAATTCAGCTTAAGTATCCCATATGTTCCGCAAAAATCTTTAAACCAATCGCTATAAGTATTAGGCCGCCGGCAAGTTCCGCGCGGCTTTTATATTTTGAACCAAACCGGTTGCCGATCATAACGCCCACGCAAGATAGTCCGAACGTGGTGAATCCGATGAGTGTGACGGCGCTGATGATATTTGTTCCGGGAAGCAATGCAAAAGTTATTCCGACAGCCAATGCGTCGATGCTGGTGGCGACGGCAAGGATGAATAATTCTTTTATATCCAGAGGAGCGTTGCTTTGCGTAATTTCCTCGTCCTTTTGAAGCGCTTCGCGGATCATACGACCGCCGATGAATGCCAGGAGAAGGAAAGCGATCCAATGATCAAAGCTTGTAATGTAGCGTTCAAAACGCAATCCTACGTTCCATCCGATCAAAGGCATGGCTGCCTGAAATCCGCCAAAGAACAAAGCGATGATCAATGTGTGCTTATAGTTGATATGCGTCATTGCAAGCCCTTTGCAGACAGATACGGCAAAGGCATCCATGGAAAGACCGATTGCGATCAGCACTAATTCGATGACACTCATTTACGATTTGCTCCTTATGCATTCATACAGCGACTTACCCGGGCCCAGCTTGTTAAATAATACGACGAGTATGAGCGCGGCGGCCAGCGACAAAACCGCCCCGAAGACAAAGGGGGCTGCCGGACCGATTTTATACCAAAGAAGGCCTGCGATAACGCTCGCAGGCAGAAGGGCAACTCCCACGACAGTCGCATGCAGACCCAGCATGGTCCCTTTTAAGTTTTGGGGTGCGATTTCAGTGATCATAGCCCTTTCGACGCCGGAAATCATAGCGGTATAAAAGCCGTAGAGAACAAACAAAAGAATAAAAGTTGTTTGATGATTCGAAAAGGCGAAGCCTAAATAAACCGCGGAAAAAATCAGATAACCTGCCACGAGCACGCACTTTCGGCCAAGCTTATCGGACAACTTTCCGAAAGGAATCGCCAGCAATGCAGCGGTCAAGTTATAAACAAGATATAAAAGCACGACATTCATGTCGCTGAATCCGATGTTGTTTGCCCTAAGCAGCAAGAACGCATTGGAAGAATTGCCCAATGTGAAAATAAAAGCGATCGCCAGGTAGAGCTTCAGGTTTCCGTCGATATTTTTCAGATTGTGCCAGAAGCGTTCCTTTTCTATTTCTTTGGAGGCGGTTTTTTTCATTTTTTCTTCTTTGACAAATAAAAGTGCAAAAAGGCCTAAGACGGCAGGGATTGCGGAAAGCGCGAATACTTTTTTATAGTCGAACGCCCCGACCGTGTCTGCGAGGAGAAGATAAGCAAAAAGTATTCCCAAGGCGCTTCCGGCTTTGTCCAGCGCCTTGTGGATTCCGAAAGACTTTCCCATATGCGCGGAATCCGCGCTTTCCGCCACGAGTGCATCTCTTGGCGCCGTTCGAATGCCCTTGCCGATACGATCTATGATGCGGGCAAATAAAATACCCGTCCAGGAAGCGGCCCAGATCAGCGCCACTTTGTAAACCAAACCACCCGCGTATCCAAGAAAGGCTACCGGTTTCCTGTTGAAATATTTATCTGTGACATATCCGCTGTAAACCTTTAATAAGCTCGCGACGCTTTCTGCGATGCCCTCGATAATACCAAGAAGCACCGGCGTCGCCCCAAAGGCCCCCGTAAGGTAAAGGGGAATCAGCGGGTAAACCATTTCCGAACTCAGATCCGAAAAAAAACTTACGAATCCGAGCAATATAATATTTGTCATGCTGTTTTTCCTCGCTCAAATACAAATAGTTTTATACGTTTTCGGTGTATTTGTCAAGAAAGGGTTGACAGCGCGGGACACTAGTCGTACTATACGTATGAACAAGTATTCAGATGAAAACAAGGGAGGTGTCGATATGCAGAAAGAGATATCCGAAGTGATGCTATACAACCTGGCAGACCTTTTTAAGACGTTCGGCGATACGACCCGCATAAGGATTCTCTATGCCTTAATGGATAAAGACATGTGCGTGCAGGACTTGGCCGGCGCAATCGGCGCAACGCAATCTGCGGTCTCCCACCAACTTAGAATCTTAAAGCAGGCAGATCTGGTAAGGTTTCACAAGCAAGGTAAAAATGCGGTATATTCTCTGGCAGACGACCATGTTCATTCCATCATCAAACAGGGAACAGACCACTTGACAGAGTAGAGAACAGATCAGTGAACGGAACAAAGGAAGGATTAAAAATGAAGAAACAATTTAAAGTAAAGAACCTGGATTGCGCAAACTGCGCCGCAAAGCTGGAGAACGGAATAAAGAAATTGGGGGGTGTAAAGAATGCCAGCGTCAACTTTATGTCACAAAAACTGACACTGGAAGCCGACGACGAAACATTCGGAGAAGTTCTGGATAAGGCCTCGATCCTCTGCAAGAAATTAGATCCAAAGTGGGAAATCATAAAATAGAGAGGATGCAACATGAACTGGCAGCTTGGACTTACTCTTTTCATATATTTTTTGGTCGGAGGCTCAATATTATTGAAGGCCGGTCGAAATATTCTAAGAGGACAAATTTTTGACGAAAACTTCCTGATGAGTATCGCTACCATAGGAGCTCTTTTCCTTGGAGAATACAGCGAAGCCATATCCGTTATGGTTCTATATAGGATAGGCGAATACTTTCAGGATTACGCTGTGGGCAAATCCAGGAAATCCATCGCAGATTTAATGGATATACGACCCGATTATGCGAACATAGAAAAAGACGGCGAGCTTGTCCGGGTTTCTCCCGAAGAAGTCTCCGTGGGCGATGTGATCATCATCAAACCCGGCGAACGGGTTCCTTTAGACGGAAACATCATAGAAGGTTCCTCCCGACTCGATGTCGCCGCTTTAACCGGTGAATCCATGCCAAGAGATGTCGAGACGGGTCAGGAAGTTTTAAGCGGGACAGCGAATTTGAACGGTCTTCTTAAAGTGTCCGTCACGAAATCCGCAGGAGAGTCTACCGCAGCACGTATTTTGGATCTCGTGGAAAGCGCCGGCAGCAATAAAGGTAAAACGGAAAACTTCATTACACGCTTTGCAAGATACTACACTCCTATTGTCTGTGCGCTTGCCGCTGCCATCATCCTGATCCCGCCGCTTTTTACGGGGCAGCCCTGGGAGACCTGGATAGAAAGAGGCTTAATCTTTCTCGTTATTTCCTGCCCCTGCGCGCTCGTCATTTCTGTTCCGCTCAGTTTTTTCGGCGGCATCGGAGGAGCTTCGGGTAAAGGAATACTCATCAAAGGCGGCAACTTTTTAGAAGCCCTGGCAAAAGCGGATACTGTCGTGTTCGATAAGACAGGCACTCTTACCAATGGTGTTTTTACCGTAGTCGCCGTACATCCTCAAGTGATGCCCGAAGCAAAGCTTCTTGAAATCGCAGCCCATGCGGAGAGTTTCAGCGATCATCCTATTTCTGTTTCCGTAAAAAAAGCATACGGGGAGCGCGTCGATAAAGCACGGGTTTACGACGTGAACGAAACACCGGGAAGAGGCGTTGTGGCAAGGGTAGACAATATGACAGTCGCCTGCGGCAACCATCGCTTAATGGAAAGCCTCGGGATACCTTATAGAGAATGTCACCTGCCCGGAACCGCCGTGCATGTGGCAATAGACGGAATATACGAAGGGCATATCATCATATCCGATACGCTCAAGGAAGATGCCGTCGAAGCAGTTGCCGGCCTTAAAAAAATGGGCATCCGCCGCATTGTGATGCTGACCGGGGATAAAGAAGCGATTGCCTCTGCCACGGCAAAAGAGCTTGGCATCGATGAATATTACGCAGAACTTCTTCCGGTGGATAAAGTAACGCTGACGGAAAAAATGATGGCGGAAAACGGAGAAAAATCCCATTTGGTCTTTGTCGGTGACGGCATCAACGATGCGCCTGTGCTTGCGCGGGCAGATGTAGGAATCGCCATGGGATCGTTAGGTTCGGCCGCCGCGGTGGAAGCTGCGGATATTGTGCTGATGAACGACAACCCAAAAGATATTCAGCTTGCTGTTCGCATCGCAAAACGCACCATTAAGATCGTTTATCAAAACATCACGTTTGCCCTTGGTGTAAAAGTCCTTGTTCTGCTCTTTGCCGCCGTAGGCTATGCCAGCATGTGGTGGGCAATTTTCGCAGATACAGGAGTCAGCGTTCTGGCTATATTGAATGCGATGCGCGCCATGCATATCGGAAAAAAGTAAGGAGAGAAGTGAACTTGACGGATAAAGAAAACAAAGTGACCGTATCGGTCACTTTTTTTGTTTTCATTCGCTATTTCGGGGATCCTTTTATAACGGCTGTTTCGACAGCTGGTCGCTATTTAAGGAATCCGTTTATAATGGCTGTTTCGGCAGCTTCTTCTGTAAGTCCAAGCGTTCGCAACTTTAAAATCTGTTCTCCCGCGATTTTGCCGATGGCCGCCTCGTGGATGAGCGCTGCGTCTTTATTGTTGGCAATGAGCTTGGGAGAGGCCTCCACGCGTCCGTTGTCGGCCAAGATCGCATCGCATTCGGAATGTCCTGTACACTCGGCGTTTCCGATAATCGTGGACTGATATTCCTGTCTGGAATTACCTTTTGCCACGGAACGGGATATCAGGTTTACGCCGCTGCCGTCGCCGTTCAACTCGACGGTAAAGTAAGTTTTCGCGGTCTCTTCGTGATCTGTTAAGAGGCGTTCTTTAATAACGAGCGTAGCTCCTTTCCCAAGGACTGCGGAAGTATGGCGTTCTGTATCGGTTACGCCGCCCAATTGCGAAGTATCCATTTCCAGATAAGCATTCTCCGACAGCGTGCATTCGGTTTGCGGGTCGATGCTTTTTCTCCCTTGTTCTTCTCCTGTCCCGATGTGTTTTTCCATGTAGAGAACTTTAGAGTTTTTTTCTAAAAAGAAGCGATGTATTCCGCTGTGCCTTGCCGGTTCTCCGTTTTCGGTATGAATTCCGCAGCCGGCAACGATGGTCACATCGGCGCCTTCGCCTACAAAAAAGTCGTTGTAGACCAGGTCGTTTATATTGCCTTTTGTTACGCATGCAGGAATAAAAACATTTTCCCCTTTCGTTCCGGGGGCAATTTTTATTTCAAGTCCCGAAGAACCTTCTTTAGACTCAATCTTAATATTATCGGTGGAAGCTCTTCCCAGGCTCTGACAATTTGAACGGATGTTAAAAGCGCCTTTAAAAGACTGTCCGTCAAAATCAGCGACGATGCCCAGCAGCTCCCTGGTTGTTTTGTCGATTTGCGGATTATTCATTTTCTGCAACCTCCGATCCATGTCCGTGTCCGCAGACAGAACATTCGTTGTTCTTGCAGATCAGTCTTGGGAATATGGTACCTCTTGGCCCGTGCAAGCCGATTTTTCCTTCGTTGATCAGGATAATCTCGTCCGCAATGGACAGGATGCGTTCCTGATGAGAGATAATCATCAGCGAAGCATCGCGCTCTTCTCTGATTTTTTCAAAGACACGGATAAGGTTGTTAAAGCTCCATAAATCGATTCCCGCTTCCGGTTCGTCGAATATGACAAGCTTGGATTTCCTTGTCAGGACGCTGGCAATCTCTATCCGCTTGATTTCTCCTCCGGAAAGGTGTGTGCCGACCGCGCGTTCAAGGTAGGCTGCCGCATCAAGACCGACTCTTGCCAAAAGTTCTTTCAACTCTTCTTCTGTCATCGCTTTGCCGTTGGCAAGCGTTAAGAGGTCTCGTACCGTGATTCCCTTAAAGCGTACCGGTTGCTGGAATGCGAAGCTTATGCCCTTTTGGGCTCTTTGGGTCGGGTCAAGGTGAACCAGCTCCTCGCCGTCCAGCAAAATGCTTCCCGAATCGGGAAGTTCAATGCCGGCAATCAGCTTCGCGAGTGTCGTCTTTCCTCCGCCGTTTGGGCCGGTAAGCGCGATGAGCTTGCCACTGGGGATCACCAGGTCGATATGATTTATGATTTTTCGTCCTTCAGGTGTAGAGAAGGATAAGTCTTTGATTTCAAGCACGTTTGTTCTCCTGTTTCTGCTTATGTCGGGCGCGCGAAACTCTTTGTGAGCCTATGTCGGCGCGGTTATCATTGTAACACCGGTCGCGTGTGTTGTAAAATGGTATTTAGAGGATTAGAATGATACGGAAGAGGGCGCAACATTGACTAAAAAGAAAAAATGCAATCCCCCCATTTGTTATTTAATAGGAGCAGGCGACTTTGCTTCGCAGGCTTTTATTGCCCGTCCCCCGCAAGAGGGAGATTTTGTCGTGGCCGCAGATGGCGGCTACGATTCTTTGCGATCCCTGGGATCTTTTCAGGTTGAACCTGACCTTTTGGTGGGAGATTTCGATTCTTTGGATTCCATTCCCACCGGCGGCGGAATCATTCGCTACCCTTCCCAGAAAAATCAGACCGATATGTTCCTTGCTTTGGAAGAAGGCCTGGCACGTGGATATAAGCTGTTTTTTATGTTCGGAGGCACAGGCGGGAGATTGGACCACACCGTAGGTAATTTTCAAATTTTGTCGTATATTGCGCACAAAGGGGCTCAAGGTTTTCTTATTGGAGAACAGGAAAATGTTACGCTGATCAAAGACCGGGCGTTGCGTTTTACCAGCGAAGCCAAAGGAACCGTATCCGTGTTCAGTCATGGAGGACAGGCAAGAGGCGTCAGTCTTACAGGCCTTCGCTACACCCTTTCAAACGCTAGGCTGAAACCGGATTTCCCCCTTGGCGTGAGCAATGCATTTATAGGTTTTGCCTCGGAGATTTTTGTCGGCAAAGGAGAACTTTTGATTATTTGGAGCGGAGACGTATATAAGACCGTGGAGCTTGGCGAATGAGGATAAGAGGATTTCAAACGCTGACCCTGTTGGACTATCCCGGACGTATTGCAGCTACGGTGTTTACCGAAGGCTGCAATTTTCGCTGTCCTTTCTGCCACAATGCATCGCTGGTCGACATGGGCGGTGAAGAGGCATGCATCGCAGAGGCCGAAGTACTTTCCCACCTGGAAAAGCGGAAAGGCAAATTGACAGGCTTGTGCATCACCGGCGGCGAGCCGACCATGCAAAGCGGCCTTCCGGCTTTCATCCGAAGCGTGAAAGCTCTTGGCTACGCAGTCAAACTGGACACGAACGGCGCTTTACCCGATGCGCTTTCTGCTCTGCTGGATGCAGAATTACTGGATTACGTTGCGATGGATATAAAGAATTGCAGAGAAAAGTATGCCGCTACCGCCGGCGTGCCCGGAGCGCATGCCGGGGAAAAACTGCTGACGAATGTCGAAAAAAGCATCGCGCTCATCAAGAACGCCGGTATCCCTTTCGAATTTCGAACAACAGTCGTCAAAGAGTTGCATACTCCGGAGGATATGGAGCGGCTTGGAGAATGGCTGGCCGGCGAGCAGCCGTATTTCCTCCAGACATTTGTTGACTCGGGTGACATTCTCTCTCCCGGACTGAGCGCCTGCACAAAAGACGAAATGGAGGCCATGTGCCTGATATTAAAGCATTTTGTGCCCAAAGCAGCCCTCCGGGGAATCTAGTTTTCTCGCTCTTTCCATAGGATTGCAATATACTGTAAATTGTACATGAAAAAAAATAAACCACTACATATAGTGACTTCCTGTTGACACCACCCCCCGCATTTTATAGAATGAAGTTACACAAATCAGAGAAATTTTTCTCTGATCGATCAATATATAGATAGGGAGAGCATCATGTATCAAGTAGTAAAAAGAGACGGAAAAATTGTAGATTTTACATTAGATAAAATCTCGTCGGCCATCACGATGGCTTTTGAAGCGCAGGAGAAACAATTTCACCCTTCTGTCATCGACTTTCTCTCTCTTAAGGTGACTGCTGATTTTGAATCCAAAATTAAGGATTCCATGATTGCGGTGGAAGATATTCAAGACAGCGTGGAATCTGTTCTTGTTCAAGCCGGTTATGCAGATGTGGCAAAAGCCTATATTTTGTATCGCCGCCAGAGAGAAAAACTGAGAAATATCAAATCCACCATTCTCGATTACAAAGAAATTGTCGATAGTTATGTTAAAGTCACCGATTGGCGTGTCAAAGAAAATTCTACCGTCACGTACTCGGTAGGCGGACTGATTCTTTCCAATTCCGGAGCCGTGACTGCCAATTACTGGTTGTCGGAAGTCTACGACGACGAAATCGGCAACGCCCACAAAAACGCGGATATTCACATACACGATCTTTCCATGCTCACAGGCTACTGTGCAGGCTGGTCGCTTAAACAACTGATTCAGGAAGGTCTGGGCGGTGTTCAGGGCAAAATAAGTTCGGCTCCCGCCAGCCACCTTGCCACCCTATGCAATCAGATGGTCAATTTTCTTGGAATCATGCAGAACGAATGGGCAGGCGCTCAAGCTTTCTCATCGTTTGACACCTATTTGGCTCCTTTTGTAAAAGCCGACAATCTGGACTACATTCAGGTAAAAAAATGCATCGAGTCGTTTATATTCGGCGTCAATACGCCCAGCCGCTGGGGAACACAGGCACCTTTTTCCAATATCACACTGGACTGGACCGTCCCCAAAGATCTGGCCAATGTTCCGGCAATCGTCAAAGGTCAGGAGCAGGATTTTACTTACGGCGACTGCAAAGCGGAAATGGACATGATTAACAAGGCTTTTATCGAAATCATGATAGAAGGCGATGTCCATGGAAGAGGGTTCCAATATCCTATTCCCACTTATTCCATCACGAAGGATTTTGACTGGTCGGATACAGAAAATAATAAACTTCTTTTTGAAATGACTTCAAAATACGGTACACCTTACTTTTCTAATTACATCAACAGCGACATGGAACCTTCGGATGTTCGCAGCATGTGCTGTCGTTTGCGTCTGGATCTTCGGGAGCTGCGCAAAAAATCTGGAGGATTCTTCGGCAGCGGAGAAAGCACCGGCAGCGTAGGGGTCGTCACCATTAACATGCCGCGCATCGCATATCTTGCAGGAAACAAAGAAGACTTTTATCAGCGCCTGGACAAGATGATGGATATCTCCGCCAGATCCTTAAAGGTGAAGCGTCAAATTATAACGAAACTTTTAGACGAAGGGCTCTACCCTTATACAAAACGCTATCTGGGTACTTTTGCAAACCATTTTTCAACCATAGGTTTAATCGGCATGAACGAAGTCGGGCTGAACGCCAAATGGCTCCATGCAGACATGACACACAAAGAAACACAGGAGTTCACCGAAGAGGTTTTAAACCACATGCGCGACAGGCTGTCGGATTATCAGGAGCAGTTTGGAGATCTTTACAATTTGGAGGCCACGCCTGCGGAATCTACAACCTATCGCCTGGCAAAACACGATGTAAAGCGCTATCCGGATATTATCACCGCTGCAGACAAAGGAAATGTTCCCTATTACACGAACAGCTCCCATTTGCCGGTTGGTTATACGGACGACATCTTTGCAGCCTTGGATATACAGGATTCTCTGCAGACGTTGTACACTTCGGGAACGGTTTTCCACGCATTCCTGGGAGAAAAACTTCCCGACTGGAAAGCTGCGGCCGACTTGGTAAAAGTGATTGCCGAAAACTACAAACTTCCTTACTATACGATTTCTCCCACGTATTCCATATGTAAAAAACATGGTTACCTGGCGGGTGAGCAGTATACCTGCCCCGAATGCGGCGGTCCAACGGAAGTGTACAGCAGAATTACCGGCTATTACCGTCCGGTCCAAAACTGGAATGACGGCAAATCGCAGGAATATAAAGATCGCAAACTCTACGATCTGACCCATTCCCAAATAAAAGGCAAGCCTCAAATGACGATGGGCGAAGAGCGGGAGCAAAAGAAAAAAATGCTGCTTTTCACCACAAAAACCTGTCCTAACTGCAATACGGCAAAAGCGTTGCTGCAAAGAGCGGGCGTGCATTTTGAAGTCGTTTCGGCAGAAGAAAACAGAGAACTGGCAAAAGCCTACGGAATTATGCAGGCGCCTACAGCCGTAGTGATCGAAGGAGACAGGATCAACAAGCACATAGGCGTGGCAGCGATAAAGAACTACACGGAAAACGCATAGATGAACCGGGCGGCTGAATAAGCCGCCTCTATTCACTCAAAAGGGAGGAAATCATGGAAAAAGCAAAAGTATATTTTACCGATCTTCATACCGAACTGGACGACGGTCTTCTTGTAAAATTCAAGAGGCTGCTCAAGACGGCCGGCATCGAAAATATCGATTATAAAAACAAATTCACCGCAGTAAAAATTCACTTCGGCGAACCTGGAAACCTGGCGTTTCTTCGCCCGAACTGGTCAAAGGTTGTCTGCGATCTTATTAAAGAAAACGGCGGTAAGCCCTTTCTGACAGACTGCAATACGCTTTATGTGGGCGGAAGAAAAAATGCGCTGGACCACCTGGACTCTGCTTACGAAAACGGGTACACTCCTTTTTCCACAGGTTGCCAGTTGATCATTGCGGACGGATTAAAAGGCCTGACTGAGACAAAGGTGCCCGTGGACGGCGGCGAATATGTGAAAGAGGCGAAAATCGGCAGCGCCATTATGGATGCGGACGTGTTCATCTCTCTCAGTCATTTTAAGGGGCATGAATCGACGGGCTTTGGCGGCGCCATTAAAAACATAGGCATGGGCTGCGGTTCTCACTCCGGGAAAATGGAAATGCATAACCAGGGAACGCCTAAAATCAATGCAAAGAAATGCATTGGCTGCGGAACCTGCGTGCGAAATTGCGCACACGAAGGTATTCTGGTGATAGATAATATCGCAGTAATCCAGGAGGATCACTGCGTGGGCTGTGGACGCTGTATCGGCGTATGCCCGGTAACCGCCATCGGTTCAAAATGGGATGAGTCCAACGACATTCTCAACTGCAAGATGGCAGAGTATGCCTGGGCTGTATTAAAGGGAAGACCTGCATTTCATATCAGCCTGCTGATCGATGTTTCGCCGGCCTGCGACTGCGCCTCGGAAAACGACATTCCTATTATTCCGGATGTGGGTATGTATGCGTCCTTTGATCCCATTGCGCTGGATCAAGCCTGTGTCGATGCGGCGAATGCCCAGGAGGCAATCATCGGCAGCAAGCTGCATAAAGCAGAACACTGCCATCACGATCATTTCCGCGATGTGCATCCGGATACGAATTGGGCGTCCTGTCTATCTCATGGAGAAAAGCTTGGAATCGGCACAAGAGAGTACGAGCTGATCACTGTAAAGTAGAGACGAAAAGAATCATTAAAAAAGGAACCGGGATTTTCCGGTTCCTTTTTTCGTCGTGTCGGGTGTTGTTAATACTTGATGATGTGCTCGTCGATTGCAGCAAGGTCGCCATCCTGTATATAATATAGGCCGCCTTTGTCCTTTACCAGTTGAACGGTAATCGTTTCATCTTCCAGATAGCCGACGTTTTTCATCCGGTTTTCTATCAGCGCGATAATACCCAAGGCATAGGCATCTTCGTACTCGACTTCTGTCAAATCTTCGAAAGCGCCATCTTCGAAGGATTCCCGAAGGCTCTCCAAATAGTCCGGGAGATCTTCCTGTGTCACTTTTTGAATTACATCGATGGGAGAGATCACCACATCCACGGTGTAGACACCGTCTGTACCGGTGGAAGGATTCACCTGATATTTAGAGAAGCCATACAGATCTTTGTACAAATCCGTAATATCGGTTTTTGTATCGGCGGTAAGCTTGGAAACTTTAAAATAATATGCAAAGTAATCTGCTTCCGCAAGGATTCCGTTTTCGTATTCTTTTTCCAGCTGATCTGTGCTCTCGTAGTTGGTGATCGCAAGAAAGTCGCTGTTGTATTGCCCTCGGTAGAGCGTATCTAAAATACCTTGCACATAAACTTGGGCAAAGTCGTCTTTTGTTGTGCCGCCGCAGCCGGCGAATGTAACTGTAGCGATCATCGCCATGACAAGCAATAATGCGATTCGCTTTTTCATAATGTCCCCTTTTGGTATGGTTGACGCAATTTAAATAATATGTGTAGCTACATTGTAACACAATACGACGCCAAAAACAAACCGCTTGACGGGTGCTTCAGTTCTTATGCTCCAGGATGCGAAGGACATCTCCAAATACGCCGTATCCGGTCTGCAGAGGCATTCCGTCGTGTTCGATGACAGTCAGTTTGCCCATGTAGTCAGTCGTAAGGGAATATACGGAAGAAGCGCCGTCTACCGCCGCATACACATCGTTCGCGGGGATTTCTGTGGGTAGGACGGATGCGTAAACCCGGCCGTTTTCTTTGGACGCTTTGCAAAGCAGTTTAATCGTATTCCCTCGCTTTTTTGCTTCCATGATGGTTTTCCTGTCGATGCCCGAAATGCCTTTTCTGTCGACTTGATCAGGCGTTAAATCCGCATCCATGAGCACGTTGGCCATGGCGATAATCTTTGCTGTAGGGTCGTGGCCTTCCAGATCCATGGAGGGGTCCGCTTCCACGATACCCAGCTTGCGGCCTTCGGCAAGAGCTTCTTCGTAGGTCAATCCTTCTTCCAATTTTTGCAGGACGAAGTTCGTGGTGGAATTCAGGATGCCGCTCACCTCGCGGATTTCGCACATCCGAAGCGTCTGATCCACCAGGTTAAACAGAGGCGTTCCATCCATGACGGTGGATTCAAAGAAGAAATCCACACCATAACTTTGGGCTGATTCTTTTAATTCCCGGTAATGCCAGGCGAGGGGACCTTTGTTGGCCGTAACGGCATGCTTGCCCCGCGTAAACGCAGCCCGGATATGGTCCGTAGCAGGCTGACCGGTCTTGATGTTCAGCGTCGTCATTTCCAAAATCGCATCGTAATCAGCTTCTGCTGCGACTTTCTTGGAATCCATCGTCGAAAAGGAGGGATTGTCCTTGCTGAATTTCCCGTCGGTTTCTATTTCCGCCAGCGCCTGTTTCAGGTCGATGCCACGGGGGTCGTATAAACTGCCCCGGCTGTTTGTGGTGATTGCGGTTACAATAATGCCTCGCCCATAGCGGGCACGCACATCCTTGTCTTTATCGAGCAGGATGCTTGCGAGGGCTTTCCCAACATTTCCAAAGCCAAGCATGGCTACTTTAAAGTCGTTCATGGTCGTTTCCTTTCTTTTGAGAAGTTTTTAGGGTTATAACCCGATAAACTTCTTGTTTGCACTGACTTTATCGGGTTATAGCCCGATAAAGTGTCCATTTAAGCTACTTGAGTTCCGTTCATGAATACTCAGGGATTTTTCTTGTCGTACTAAACGCTCTTGGAAAGAGCTCTTAATATTAAAGTTGCAATGATTCCGTTGATGATGCCGGTGGCAAGGCCGGCCAGGAGCAGCAGGGGAAAGTAGTAAAAGATTTGATAGCTTTCCACTAAAAGGGCGGCGATCAGGAGTTGTCCCATGTTGTGGAATACGCCGCCTGCCATGGATACGCCAACCGTGCTGAAGAAGCCGGTGCGCTTGAGTGCAGCCATGGCGGCAAAACTTATAAGGCCGCCGGCCAGAGAGTAGAGCGCAGAAAAGACACTGCCAAAGAGCGCTGCCGCAAGGAGAATGCGGGTAACGTTTACAAGAAGCGCAGTCCGCGTTCCAAGCCCATATAAAGCGATCACGATTACGATGTTTGCCAGCCCGAGTTTAATGCCCGGAAGTCCAAGCGACAGAGGTACAAGAAATTCAATGTAAGAAAATATCAGCGCCAGTGACGCAAGGACAGCAGCGGTTGCGATGGTGTTTGCTTTTGTGGGTTTTTTTATGTTCATTTCACTCATTTTTTCAGTAGCTGATCGAATCTAAATCGCTTTTGCCGTTCATTTTGACGGAGACTTTATTCGGAAGACACAGGATCGTCTGATTGGTCTTGCTTATGCTTCCAAACTCCATGCAGTCCTTATTCGGACAGTCCGCATCCACGATGCTCACTTGACCGTTTTTAATTTCCATAGTATTATGACCGTTGGCGGAATTGATTTCTATGGTCTGATTTTCAGCCAAAGAATACACTCCGTAAATTTCGCCGTCAACAGAGACGGAAACGGATGTTCCCGACATGGCAAAACCCTGCAGCGCGGCTAACGTGCCAAAGCCCAGGACCAGCAATAATATTCCGAGTATAATATCTGCTTTTTTAAACATTGGAGGGCATATGACCTTTCGAATCCATAAGTTCAGACTGCGGCACAGAAACCTTGCAGGGCTTCTGATTGCCGCGCTTATTATAACACAGAGCGGTTGCACGGGCAACGATTCCAACGTCGCTGTCAGCTCCGGAGAAGATTTTCTGCTGAACACATATTGTTC
Source organism: uncultured Oscillospiraceae bacterium (assembly GCA_964608965.1). GTDB lineage: Bacteria > Bacillota > Clostridia > Peptostreptococcales > Anaerovoracaceae > UBA10908. Next base: position 30,497 of record CAZSPZ010000004.1, read on the forward strand.
CATCACGATTTACGAAGAGGGAAAAGAAGACTTGATCAAGGATGCTTTTTCCTATGCGCGTTCGTTGGAAAACACGTTGTCTCGAACCGTTTCAGGCAGCGAAGTGTCTGCCTTTAACAGCATGTCGCCCGGCGATAAGCTGGAAATATCCGAAACGACTGCAGCTGTCGTGGAAAGAGGACTTGCCTACGGACAAACATCCGGCGGGCTTTTTGATATTACGATAGGTTCTCTGACCGAACTTTGGAATTTTTCGGCTGCCGAACCGGTTGTGCCTGCATCGGATGCAATCGAGGCGGCTTTGCTTCCCGTCGGCTATTCGACGGTAACGCTTACCCGCGATCAGGAATCCGATACTTACCTGCTGACAAAACAAAACCCGGCTACTCATATCGATCTGGGCGGCATAGCAAAGGGCTATATTGCGGACATGGTTGCCGCATTCCTCGGGGAAAAAGGCATTACCTCCGGCATTGTCAATTTCGGTGGCAACGTGATGACAATCGGCAGCAAGGCGGATGATTCACCTTGGGTCATTGGCATCGAAAAGCCATTTTCAGGAGAAGAAGGCGAGCCGCTTGGCACCAGAGAACTGATCGGTACGGTTTCTGTCCAGGGAGGTTCTGTGGTTACTTCCGGAACGTACGAGAGAAAATTTTACGAAGAGGGAAAGCTCTATTATCATATTTTGGATCCGCAAACGGGCTATCCCAGAGAGACGGACTTGATGTCTGTTACGATCATCGGAGCATCCTCTACCGATTGCGACGCACTGTCCACGACTTGTCTCATGATGGGCCTTGATAAGGGTACAGCGCTTATTGAAAGCATGGAAGGCTATCAAGCGATTTTTATTACTGCAGACGGCACGATATCGTTCACCGAAGGCGCCGGCTTTACTGCATATTAAAAGAGGGAAGGAATAACCATGTCTAATGAAACCAGGCCTTTCGTGCCTTGGAAACTGATGAACGATTTTCTGATCGATGCTTTCGTCGGCTACGGCGTTCCGCGCTGCGATGCCGCAATCTGCGCGGATGTGCTTTTGGAAAGCGATCGACGCGGCATAGAAAGCCATGGCTGCAATCGTTTTAAGCCTATTTATATCGACAGGATCGTTTCCGGAATACAAAAGCCGATTACCGAAGTGGAAGTGATCAAAGAGGCGCCTGCCACAGCGGTTCTTGACGCGCACGACGGGATGGGGATGGTCGCAAGCTATAAAGCGATGGAAATGGCCATCGAAAAAGCGAAGAAGTACGGTATGGCTTCTGTTGCCGTTCGAAATTCCACGCATTACGGCATCGCCGGATATTGGGTTACCATGGCCACCAATGCGGGCTTGATCGGAATCACCGGAACGAACGCAAGGCCTTCCATTGCCCCTACGTTCGGCGTAGAGAACATGCTTGGCACCAACCCCCTCACCGTAGGTTTTCCCACGGACGAAGAGTTTCCTTTCGTGCTGGACTGCGCGACATCGATCATGCAGCGCGGTAAAATAGAATATTATGCGCGTATAGGAAAAGATACGCCTGCGGGCACTGTGATTGGACGAGACGGCAGCATAAAAACGGATAGCGAGCAAATATTAAAAGATCTTACTTCCGGCCAGGCTGCCTTGGCGCCTTTGGGCGGCGCGGGCGAGGAACTCGCCGGCTACAAAGGCTACGGTTATGCGAGCGTCGTGGAAGTTCTTTCTGCCGCCCTGCAGGCCGGATCCTTTTTACATGCGTTGAGCGGTGTTGCCGAAGACGGTTCAAAACGCCCCTATCACCTGGGACATTTCTTTATCGTGATGGATCCGGAAGCATTTGTCGGTTTGGAAAGCTTTAAGAAGACTACCGGGGACATTCTTCGCGCTTTAAGAGCATCGCAAAAGGCTCCGGGAGAAGAGCGCATTTATACCGCGGGAGAGAAAGAGTATCTTGTTTGGCTGGAGAGAAAAGATAAGGGAGTTCCGATCGGCGAAGCTGTTCAAAAAGAAATTCTCGAAGTAAGGGATGCATTGGGCTTGCCGTATCAATTTCCTTTTGAGGTTTAGAAAAACACATCCATAGCGAGTTTACCAAGGAGCAGAAAAACGACGAGTGTCATCATCGGACGAATAAAGCCTGCTCCTTTTTTAATGGCCAAGCCGGATCCGATCAGGTTTCCGGCAATATTGCAGGCTGCAGTTAGGAGCGCGATGCGATAAACGACCAATCCCGCAACCATAAAAGAGATGGCAGAGGCCGAATTGGAAGCGATGTTCAGCATTTTTGCGTTTCCCGAAGCTGTCTTTAAGTCAAATTTCAAAATTCCAGAATATGCTGCTATGGCAAAAGTGCCGGTGCCTGGTCCGATAAATCCGTCGTAAAAACCTAAAACCAGGCCCATGACAGCTGCAATGATGTAAACTTTCTTTTTAGGAATCTCTTCGAAGCCGCTGTGCTCTCCGAAATCTCTTTTTAGCAGAAGAAATGCTGCGGCAAAGGGAAGGATAAAAACCAGAATTTTTTGAAAAACGGTAGGGTCCAGGAAAAGGACGATACGCGATGCGACAGCTGCACCGATGGTCGCTGTCACGACCGACGCAGCGGAAACCTTAAGGTTTACCGCTCCGTTTGCGAAGTATCTGATTGCGGCAAACGTCGTACCGCACGCCGAGGAAAACTTGTTGCAGGCGAAAGCGGTCTGCGTCGGCAACCCTGTAAACAGATAGGCCGGCAGGCTGATGCAACCGCCGCCGCCGGCGATCGAATCGACGAAACCTGCGAGAAACAGCATAACGCAGACAAATATCAGCATGGGTGTAGAAATCAATTCAAGCATAATTCCCTCGTTTGACGCATTAACAATCGAGTTTTATTCTACTCCTGTGTGGGTTAAAACACAACCGGCAGCCTGTATAGGCTGCCGGTTATTATTTGATTGATAGAGTTCAGTTTTGATTATTCGGCTTCGCCGGTCGGAGCACAAGGGCTTTCCGGGGCCGCAGCTTTAGGTGCTGCAGGTTTTACGGAAGGTTTCTTTGGCACGACATGGATGACCTGCTTCGGACAAGCCTTGGCGCATAAACCGCAGTTCGTGCACTTTTCAGGGTCGATTTTGGCCAGATTGTTTTCCACGTGGACCGCATCGAACTTGCATGCTTTTTCGCAGAGTTTACATGCGATGCATCCGACTTCGCACAAGTCTTTTGTGACTTTTCCGGAATCTTTCGAACTGCAGCCGACGAATACACGGCTTTTGACCGGAAGCATGTCGATAATGTTCTGCGGACAGGCTTTTGCGCACATCGTGCATCCGACGCAATTGTCCCGATCTACGAGGGCGACTCCGTTGCATACTTTGATTGCATCGTATTTACATGCCTCCACACAGTCCCCAAAGCCGATACAGCCGTACTTGCAGGAACTTGGGCCGCCGAAGAATGCTTTGACGGAAGCGCAGGTTTTATATCCCTGATATTCCATGTCTTTCTTCGTTAAATCTGTAAGGCCAGAACACATGACCGCAGCCAATTTTGCATCGGTTGAACCTGCATCGACACCTAAAATCGCCGCTACCGCAGCAGCTGTCGAAGCCGCACCGGGTATGCAGAGATTGGAAGGGACGCCCGTGGGGTCTGCTGCGAGCGCGGCGGCATAATCGTCGCAGCCCGCATATCCGCAAGCACCGCAGTTTGCTCCGGGAAGAGCTGCCCGAACTGTGGCAGCGGTCTCATCTACAGGAACCGCCATAAACTTCGCCGCTAGGGTAAGCACGACGGCTGATATTAATCCTATTACTACAATCAGAACTACAGGAGTTACAAATGCTGACATTTCAATATCCCCCCTACATTCCGAATATGCCGTCGATCATTCCTGCGAAGCCCATAAAGGACAAGCTCAGGATCGATGCGGCGATTAAAGTGGAAGCGACGCCCTTAAAAGACTCCGGGTAATCATTGGTCTCTATTCGGCCGCGGACTCCCGCAAATAGGAACATGGCCAGTAAAAAGCCCATTCCGGCGCCAAAAGAGTTTAACAACGATTGCGGAAAGCCATAACCTTCGTCTATATTTAGAACGGTTACGCCAAGGACGCAGCAGTTGGTGGTGATAAGCGGGAGATATACTCCCAAGGACCTATGCAGTCCGGGTATATACTTTTTAAGGATGATTTCGACTAATTGTACGAGCGCCGCGATGACTAAAATGAAAACGATGGTTTGCATATAGCCAATCCCGTTAGGTTCTAACAACAACATCTGGATAGGCCAAGTGGCGGCCGTTGCCAAAACCATAACAAACACAACAGCAAGAGACATTCCCATGGCAGAGTCCAGTTTTTTCGACACACCCAGGAACGGGCAGATGCCTAAAAACTTAACCAGTACAAAGTTATTGGCAAGGACAGCGCCCATAATGATAATTAATGCTTCTCTCATTACTGACAACCTCCTTCGTTAACTTGATGACATGCAGCTGCCGATGGACATCCCATACAGGCATTTTGTGATTTGTTTCGGACTTTGCCTTTAGTGATTTTGTTTACCGCTGCGATCATGCAGCCGAAGGTAAAGAAGCCACCCGGCGCCAAAACGAAAATGGACATGGGGTCGATAAGGTTGGCTGTCAATGCGATGCCGAAAATAGTTCCGGATCCCAGAAGTTCACGAATACAGGCCATGACGGTCAACGCCAAAGTAAATCCTATACCCATTCCAACGCCATCCAGAGCCGAATCCACGACGCTGTTTTTGTTTGCAAACATTTCGGCACGGCCTAAGATGATGCAGTTTACAACAATCAGAGGGATATAAAGGCCCAGCGCCTTATCTAATGCGGGTAAATATGCCTTAAGCAAAAGCTGTACTATGGTGACGAAGACTGCAATAACTACGATGTAGCAAGGTATGCGGACTTTGTCGGGTATAATCCTTTTGAGTGCGGAAATAAAGATATTGGAAAAAATCAGCACGATGGTAGCCGACAGACCCATACCCACACCGTTGATGGCTTGCGTGGAAACCGCAAGGGTGGGGCATGTTCCCAAAACGAGCACTAATACGGGATTCTCTTTTATAAAGCCGTTTGTAATGATTTTCAGCTTATTTTCTTTCATTAGAATCCACCTCCTAACATTGAGTATTGCTGAAGCGCTGCAGACACAGAACTGAATACAGCTCTGGATGTGTACGTGGCGCCGGTGACGGCACTTACATACGTTGCTTCGGCGCTGTTTTTATCGGACGTGATCATCGCAGCACCCTTGAATTGATCGAGGTAGGCCGGAACGGTCGCTTTTGAACCAAGTCCCGGTGTCTCATCGCTTGCGTCGGTCACTTTGACGCTGTAAACACTGCCCTTTGTATCGATGCCGGTCATGACTGTAACCAGGCCTCCAAAGCCTTTGAACTGGGAAGTGATGACATATCCCACGCCGTTAATGGATTCATAGACTTCTGTTACACCGTCTAAAAGTTCGATGTTTTCGACCTGCTTAAATCCGGAAGCCTCCGGCAGAACTTCTGCTCTGGCGGCATTGGCGTTTGCAATGGTGATTTCTTCGATGATGGGTGCGGTAATTTGGTAAGTGGCGGCTAAAAGAAGAGAGCCGATTAAGCATATGCATACGAGTACCACTGTTGGAGCGAATAATTCTTTAAATTTATTGCTCATTTTTTTTCACCGCCCTTCGGAACGCCGTTGAGCTTTACTCTTGTCCAATTGTCGATGTGTGGCGTTAAAATGTTCATGAGAAGGATGGCAAAGGATACACCTTCGGGGTAGGATGCGAATATACGGATAACCATGGTGAAAAATCCGCAACCGATACCGAATATGATTTTACCTTTTGTCGTCAGGGGAGATGTCGCGTAGTCAGTAGCCATAAATATTGCTCCCAGCATAACACCTCCGGCGCAGATGTGGAAAATAGGATCAAAGCCCATGGAGAGGGCCATAGCTGCCACAGTACCGATGAATGCCAACGGAATAGTCGGTTCGATGACTTTCTTGGCAATCAGGTACAATCCGCCAAGCAGCAATGCCGCCGCGCTGATTTCGCCCATGGAACCGTTAATCATTCCAAGGAACATTTCCATATTGGAAGGGACATCTTTTGCGTTGCTGAATAAAGCCAACGGGGTTGCTCCTGTTACGGCATCCGGTCCGGCAGCCTCTAAAAGAATGGAACTCATTCTCGTCGTGACAGGCCAGGTTGTCATCGGCGTCGCAAAAGAAGTGAACAGAACAATACGACCTACGATAGCAGGGTTGGCGAAATTTTGTCCAAGACCGCCAAACAATTGTTTGACGACCACGATGGCGACAAAAGATCCCACCATAGCCATCCACAAGGGAAGCGTAGACGGTAAGTTAAAGCTGAGAAGAACGCCTGTAACCACGGCACTGAAATCTCCGATGGTTTGCGGGCGGTTTAAAATTTTGCGTGTCAGACCTTCGAATACCACACACGAAGCTACACAAGTAGCGGTGAGCAGCAGAGCGTTCATTCCGAAGACATAAATCGCAACTGCCATTGCGGGCATCAATGCGATGACGACACTTTTCATGATATGGCTTGTATCGACCGGATTAACAACGTGGGGAGCGGAAGAGACAATCAGATTATTATACTTTGCACTCATTATTTCTTTCCTCCTTCCGCGTTTGCTTTAGCCTGAGCTTTTGCAGCTTCAGCCTTCTGGGCATCCGTAACAAAGCCCTTTGCCAACTTAATCTTGAAGCTGAGCTGTATTCTTGCAGGGCACGAATAGGAACAGCAGCCGCATTCCATACAGGATAACGCATCATAATCCACTAACGTTTCCAAATCCTTATGGTCCCATGCCTTTGCTATAATCGTGGGCATCAGGTTCATCGGGCAGCCTCTTACGCATCGACCGCAGTTGATGCAAGCTGTTTCCGGATTGATTGTGGCGTAGGCTTCATCGAAAACAAGAATAGCGTTATTGCCTTTGAGTATGGCTAAATCGTCGTTGGGCATCGCTTTGCCCATCATCGGTCCGCCAAACAGAATCTTTTTAACTTCCCCTGTCGTTCCGCCGCAAAAGTCGATGACGTCGCAAATCTTTGTTCCGATGGGGACTTCCACGTTCTTAGGCTGTGCAATCAGATTGCCGTCCACTGTAAGACCCTTGGAGACCAGCGGCATACCTGTTTCCAGGTATTGCTGGAGTTTAAGTATGGTATTGACGTTGGAAACGATGACACCTACTTCCGCCGGGAGTTTACCTGCTATCAAGTGTCTTCCTGTCGTTTCGTAGATGATGACGCGTTCCGCGCCCTGGGGGTAAACCGAGCGAAGTTCGAAAATTTCGATTCCGGCTTCGTCTTTTACAATGTCCTTAAAGAGGGCTATTGCATCCGGTTTGTTTCCTTCGATGGCGATAATGCCGCGCTTTATCGAAAGGAATTTCATGGTGGTTTTTGTTCCCTCGACAATTTCCTTCGCGTGCGCGAGCATCGTCATATGATCCACAGTAATAAACGGCTCGCATTCAGCGCCGTTTATAATAAACGTGTCCACATCCTGGGGGTTTCTTGGATTGTACTTAATGTGGGTCGGGAAAGATGCTCCGCCCAAGCCTACCAGGCCGGCGGCGCGAACTGCTTTCAAGAACTCTTCCTTGTTGGTGACCGTGGGAGGAACGACGGTATCCGCCGGTTCTTGTTTCCCGTCTGTCTGGATCACGATGTTGGTATCCACACGACCCATCTGTGTCATGAACTTTTCGATAGCCACGACATCGCCTGACACACTGGAGTGTATCGGGGCGCACACCGGAGCATCATTGTCTCCGATTATTTGTCCAACCTTAACGTGATCGCCCATTGCGACAGTCGGTTGGCAGGGAGCACCTATGTGCTGAACCATTGGAATATAAACCTTTTCAGGCACAGGCATCAAAACGATGGCAGGGCCTGCGGTATTCTTACAATGGTCGACATGAACTCCCTTCAGATGTTTGACTGAACTCATATCTAATTTCTCCTTACATCGGCTTGCCCACAAAAATAAGGCAGGCAAACCCTACTTTTAATAAAATATACCTTTGCCTTTGGTTTGTAAAGCATTTGTAACGGGATTGTAAAAAATCTTGCTTACATTTGGCATGAGTGGTAAAATTAGCGATACGAATGGTATAAGATGTGCCCGTGAAGGGAGTTTAAATGAAGAAGCAAACGAGTAAAAGAGTACAAGAGGGAATTTATCCGGTGCGAAGCGTCATTGATTTAAAAGACATTCTTAACACCTCCGCAGAGCTCTACAAAGAACGGACTGCCTATTTATATAAAGAAAGATTAGGCGGTGAATATAAACCCATATCGTTTTCTCAAGTTAAAAACGACGTTGACAGCCTTGGCACAGCCTTAATGGATAAAGGTTTCACCGGGAAGCGCATAGGTGTGATCGGTGAAAATCGTTATGAGTGGGTTATCAGTTATCTTGCTGTCGCAAGCGGTGTGGGTGTTGTTGTTCCTTTGGACAGAGAGTTGCCTGCCCACGAAATTGCCGCGCTGATCAAGAGGGCGGAACTTTCCGCCTTAGTATTTTCGAGCAAGGTGGAACTTAAGGTGCAGGAAGCGCTGGCCATGATAGAAAAGCCCATTGCGCTGATCAGCATGGACAGCAACTTTTCGGAAGGAGATGTTCTATCCCTTTCCGCTTTAATGAAAAAAGGGGCGAGACTTCTTGCAGAAGGCAATCTCCAATACGTCAACACACTGATAGATCCGGCCAAGATGAGCATGCTGCTTTTTACTTCCGGGACCACCGGCCTTGCCAAGGGCGTCATGCTGAGCCATCGCAATATTGCTTCTAATATATATAACATGTCTCAATATGTGGATTTAAGTGTAAGGCAGGGTCAGCAAATCGGCCTTTCCATGCTTCCCATGCATCACACCTACGAATTTACCTGTACGATATTAGCGTCTTTTTATCAGGGAGCCACTATAGCTTTTTGCGAAGGACTTAAGTATGTTGTCAAAAATATGGAGGAAGCGAAAGTAACGTACTTGATCGCTGTTCCTTTGGTCTTTGAAAATATGCATAAAAAAATATGGAAACAGGCGGAGAAAAGCGGGAAATCCGATAAAATGCGCAAGGCAATCAGAATGATACGTACGTTGTCGCATATCGATAAGAAAATCGAAAAGAGAACCATGCGTCTTTTCAAGGAAGTTCATGCGGCGCTTGGCGGCCATGTGCGTCTTATGGTTTCGGGCGCTGCAGCCATCGATCCGAATGTCATCAACGATTTTAACGCAATGGGCATCACGATGGTTCAGGGCTATGGTATGACGGAGTGTTCGCCGATTATCGCTCTTAATCCGGACTACTGTTCCAAGGCTGCCGCCGTAGGCTTACCCATCCCGGGTACGGAAATCAAAATTTTCGAAGCCGATGAAAACGGCGTGGGTGAAATTATATGCAAAAGCGACTCCGTCATGCTGGGCTATTACGAAGACCCGGAGGAGACAGAAAAAGTTTTAAAAGAGGGTTGGCTTTACACCGGTGATTACGGATATTTCGATAAAGACGGCTACCTATATATAACAGGAAGAAAAAAGAATGTAATCGTTACAAAGAACGGCAAAAATATTTTCCCCGAGGAAGTTGAATTTTACCTGAATAAAAGTTCTTATATTTCAGAGGTTGTCGTTTCCGGAACGGAAGACGAAGCCACGGGCGAAAGTATCGTATCCGCGGAAATATTCCCTGATAAAGAAGCGATTGCCGAGGCAAAGGGCGACTTATCCACGGACCAGCTTATGACGCTCTTAAAGGCTGAAGTCGAAAAGGCAAACGGAGAAATGCCTCTTTATAAGCGGGTAAAGCGGTTCACCATAAGAGAAACCGAATTTGATAAGACGACAACAAAGAAAATAAAACGGTGGTAACATGGACGAACAGGATCGTTATCCTATTTTAGAGATCGATATAAAAAAATTCCGACATAACGCGAAAGAAGTGATTGCCCGGTGCAACGCAAAAGGGATTTCAGTGGCGGGTGTAATTAAAGGATTTTCTGCACTGCCTGAACTTTCTGCGGCATTATACGAATGCGGCACTTCTCAAATCGCATCCTCCAGACTTCGCCATTTCGAGGAAATACGGGCGGCAGGGGTTCCGGGGCCATTTTTGCTTCTTCGGATACCTATGCTGTCAGAATTGGACGGAGTCGTATCCCTTTCTGACTATTCTCTTCAGAGCGATCTAAAGACGCTGGACGCTTTAGACGTGGAGTGCAAAAAACAATCACGAAAACACAAAGTCATCATCATGCTGGACCTGGGAGATCTCCGGGAAGGTTTTTGGGATAAAAAAGAAGCCGTCGCAGCCTGTCTGCATGTGGAGAGAGAACTTTCCATGGTTGAACTGGCAGGTATCGGCACGAATCTTGGGTGTTATGGCGCCATCCAGCCGACTCCGGAAAAAATGAACGAGCTTTTGGATGTGGCTCGCGAAGTAGAAAGCATGATAGGCCGGAAGCTGGAGATCATCTCCGGCGGAGCGACCAGCTCGTATTCACTGGTCCATTGGAACACCATGCCGGCAGGGATTAATCATCTTCGTATCGGCGAAGGCATCAGTTTGGCTTATGACCTTCAGGTGGATTGGCACATAAAAGATATGGACTATCTTTGGACGGATGTGTATACTTTAAAAGCTCAAGTCATCGAAGTGCGTACAAAACCAAGCTATCCGCAGGGAACTATATGTATCGATGCTTTCGGAAATAAACCCGTTTATGTGGATAAGGGTTTTCGAAAAAGAGCGCTCGTTGCAGTTGGCAGAGCAGACGTTGCGGATATTCCCAAGCTGATGCCCAGAGCTTCCGGGATACAGGTGCTCGGAGGATCCTCCGACCATACCATTCTTGACATAGAAGATTATCCGGGTGACATCAACCCCGGCGATATACTTGAATTTGATTTAAATTACACGACACAGGTTTTTCTGACAGCATCGCCTGATGTAAGGAAAAGGTTTATTCTATGAAATTTCTCAAAATTATAATGGTCATGATACTGATATTCGCCAGTGTGCTCTTTACGGGGTGCGACACCTATGATAATTTCCTGGCGGAATTTTTTGAAAAAGACGAAAATGCGGAAGCCGCGGTAAAAATCGGCATATTTGAACCGCTTACCGGCAGCGACGCAGAGGCGGCAGCAGAAGAAGTCAAAGGGATAGAACTGGCCTACGAGCTCTATCCGGAGGTCCTTGGACGGCCGGTTGAATTGATATACGGGGATAATCAATCCGATGTCAATGCCGCTGCCGTAGCGGCCCAGGAACTTGTTGACCAGGATGTGGCTGTTGTGCTTGGAAGCTATAAGAGTGTACTCTCTTTGGCCGGAAGCGATATCTTTGCCTCATCTCAAACGCCTGCAATTGGAATTACAGCAACGAATCCGATTATTACGCAGACGAACGAATTCTATTTCAGGGTATGCTTTGTCGATGCTTTCCAGGGAAATTCCGCAGCAAAGTATGTTCTGGAACATTTGAAGCTGGAAAACGCCGTGGCTTTTAAGGCCGAGGGCGACGACTATGCCGCTGCCATGATCGAACAGTTCGACTTAAAAATGAAAAATACAGAGGAAGACACACAAAACGTCTATCTGATAGAATACCCGGCAGGGACGGAAGATTTTTCCGAATACTTTAAACAGATTGAAGCGACGAGTTGCTCTGCGGTATTCTTCCCCTCTGATTCCATTGTTGCAGACGAGGTCATTTATCAGTCAGTGGAAGCCGGTTATGATTTCCGGTGGATAGGAAGTGACAAATGGAGCGATATTATGGAGGCGAACACCAGTCCGCTTCGAGACAGCTCCAAATATTTGGATGGAATAACCTACGTGTCGGATTTCGATGCAGAAGCCAGTCTTTCGGAGATGACAGAAATATTTCTTGATGCCTACCATAAGAAATATGGAGACGATCAGACGCCTTCCGATTCCGTCGCTCTTGGCTTTGACGCCTACCTTCTGGCCCTTAGGGGAATAGAAGATGCGGGAACGACAAGTCAGGGAACCACCATCGCAAGTAAGTTGAGCAGTGTTTTTGAAATGCCGGCCGCAACCGGATATATCACGCTCAACGCTCAAGGAGATCCAATTAAGGATGTAGTAATCAAGCAATATAAAAATGGAACGGCGGAAGGCGTATTTACGGCAGTGCCGGTCTGGGGCCAATAAGGAGGGAAAATCATGGAAGCAAATATCAGAGCAGCATTAGAGAACATTCGTCCATTTCTTCAAAGGGATGGCGGAGATGTGGAATTTGTGGAGTATACGGAAGATAAAATTGTTCGCGTAAGACTTCAAGGACATTGCGCAGGCTGTCCCCACGCACAAATGACAATCAAACAGGGAATCGAAGCGCTTTTAAAAGAACAATATCCGGAGATTCAGGCTGTTGAGGCTGTTTTATAACGAGAAGGACTAAAATTGATGAAAAGGCATAAAAAGTCCGGCAAGGGCATTTATATAGCACTTGGCGTAATTGCTGTCACCTTTGCGCTGGTGCTCTTTTTTCCGTTGCCGGGCGAAGAGGAAAAATCGGAACCCGAACCGACAGAGGTGTCCCTTACTATACGCTGTGTAGGCGATATTATGGGACATCTTTCTCAACTGATCGCGAATTACGACAGCGCCTCCGGCCTGTACGATTTTTCCGGCGACTATGCCTACGTGCAGGACTATATTCAGGAAGCTGATCTTGCGCTGTGCAATGTGGAGACAACTTTTCTGGGAGACGGAGATTACAAGGGTTACCCTTATTTTAATTCCCCCGACCAACTGGCGGCCGACATAGCGGGCGCCGGTTTTGATGTGGCGCTTTTCTCAAACAATCACATATTGGATACAAAGTTGGCAGGGCTTCAAAGAAGCTTGACGGTGTTGCGGGAAGCGGGAATGAAAACCGCAGGAGCCCGAAAAGATGGCGAGAGCCGGGTGCTGATCGTATCGGCAGGCGCAATTAATATTGGAGTTGCCTCCTATACTTACGAAACGGGAGTTTATCAGGGACATCGAACGCTAAACGGAAGTATTATCCCTGAAGGTGCGGAAAATTATTTTAATTCCTTCCGTCCTTATGCACTGCAGGAAGATTTGCAGACAATCGCGGCGGATATTCGGGATCTTAAAGAGCAAGGTGCGGATATCGTCGTAACCTATTTCCATTGGGGTGACGAATATAAGCGCAACGCTTCTTCTTCCGAACAGGAGATAGCTCAGTTCGCTGCGGAAGCAGGTGCGGATATCATCTTCGCTTCTCATCCCCACGTAGTCCAGGAAATCCGCGAAATTGTGCTGGAAGAAGAGATCGAAGAAATTCCCTCGGAAGAACCTGTCGAAATTGAGAAGAGTTGGATTGTTAGATTCCGGGAGAAATTCGGAATCGGCATCGAAGAGCCTATAGCGGAACCTATAGAAGAAGGACCGCAAATCAGAACGCGCGTCGTGCCGGTATTCTATTCCATGGGCAATTTTATTTCCAATCAGAGAGAAGAAACTTTAGATAATCGCTATACGGAACAGGGCATGATTGCTTCTGTCAACCTGACATACGTGGTGGAGACCGGAGAAATCAAAGACGTTGAAACCCGATTTATACCGACTTGGGTCGAAAAGTATAATAAGAACGGCAAAGCGGACTATGCCATTATTCCGCTTGTGGGAGACTTCAGGGAAAACCCGGATTTACTTGCTTCCGGACACGTAAACAGGGCGCAGCAGGCATTGGACGATATGATTGATCTGATTGGCGGAGCATATTTATATCAGTATGAATATGGAGCTGAATAATGAATTTTTCAGAGATTATAGAAAAAAATAAAGAAGAGATGTTTCAGACTTTAGCTCGATTCATACGTATTCGCAGCGTTCAAGAACCGCCAAAAGGAGAATTTCCGTTTGGAGAAGGCGTGCAGGAAGCGCTGGATTTTATGCTTCGCGAAGCAAAAAAAGAAGGGTTTCAAGTAAAAGATTTTGATCATTACGGCGCGCACATAGAGTGGGGAACCGGCGATCAAATTCTGGGTATTCCATGCCACTTGGATGTCGTGTCCGAAGGCGATGCCTGGGAGCACGATCCTTATGGAGCCGATATGAGCGAAGGCAGAATATACGGCCGGGGCGCATCGGACAATAAAGGGCCGTTGATTGCTGTATTTTATGCAATGAAAGCATTGAAAGAAGCCGGATTTAACCCGAGCAAGAGAATACGTTTAATCCTTGGTTTAGACGAAGAATCGGACTGGGCCGGGATGAAGTACTACCTGGAGAGAGCGGAAGCCCCCGATTTGGGCTTCAGCCCCGACGGAGATTTCCCCTTGGTCAGAGGTGAAAAGGGAGCTCTTGTATTTGAAATAGCTAAAAAATTCGCAAAAGTGCCGGGTGGAACAAAAGGAATAACGCTGCGCTCAATCAGCGGAGGCCGCGCCGCAAACATCGTTCCGGATACTGCCAGACTTCTTATGATGGCAGATTCTTATGAGAACATAAAAGAGAAAGTCTCTGCCTACAGAAAAGCGACCGGATACAATCTCAATTACAGGACAAAAGGAAAAAGTTTTGAGGTTGTGGCCGAGGGCGTTTCCGCTCACGGCGCAACGCCGGAAGCGGGCCTGAACGCAATTTCGATCATCATGGGTTTTGCGGAAAACATACCGTTTACGTGCGAAGACGCAGAAGATGCCGTTCATTTTTATAATAACCATATAGGATTTTGTACGGACGGCTCAGGTATAGGCTGCGGATTTTCCGATGACGAATCGGGGAAATTGGTCTTAAATGTGGGTGTTGTGGAAATGACACCCGAAGCAATGCGGCTAACGGTCAACGTGCGATATCCGTTGTCGATTTCCGAAGAGCAGGTTTATCAGGCAATCATGCCTGCGCTGAACAAATACAATATGGGCTTGGTCATGCGAACATCCAAACCGCGCTTGTGGTTTGGAAAGGAAGATCCTCTCGTAAAGACCTTTATGGACTGCTATCGGCGGCACACAGGCGATATGCAGACAGAGCCTTCGATCATGAACGGCGCATCTTACGCGAGAGCCTTTAAAAATTGCATGGCTTTTGGGATGCTTTTCCCTGGAGAAGAAGACACCATGCATCAACACGACGAATATTTAACGTTAAACAGCATGGTGCAAGGTGCAAAGATTTATGCGGATATTATTGCAGAATTAACTTCATAGAATAAATATAGTGGTGTTCAGCGATGGACACCACTATATTTAGATAAATTAGAAACACACGGATGAGTGTGCATGTTTCTGAATGAAAAATGGTGACAATTTTTCGAATGAAAATCCCGAAACCATTGCAATCAAGGGATTTCGGTTGCAGAAAAAAATATTTGAAAAAGTTGAAAAAAACATAAAAAAGTTCTTGCATTCCATATACCCTTGTAGTATTCTAATAAAGCTTGCTTATAGCATGGAAATGCCTTAAAAGCGTTGAAATGCAGAGCTTAGAAGCAGAAAGTTGCTGAGCTATCAGGTAATTTCTGCCGAGAATTGTCCGTCCAGCAGAGACGGGCGAAGGAGTTCTCGTGCATTTTGTTTTGAGTAAACAAACATGGAACACACGGAAGCGTGTGTAAAAGTGCGGCGACGGAGAAAAAGTCCGAAACTCCAAACAAATCAACGGGAAAGCACCTCGTACAGAATAGCGAAAATGTACGAAAATAACTGTGGGAGAACATCCCGCAAAGCAAACAAGGAGGAAAACAAATGAGTAGTCAAAAGATCAGAATCAGACTCAAAGCTTACGATCACAAATCTTTGGATCAATCCGCGGAGAGAATCGTGGATACGGCAAAGAAGACCGGCGCCGAAGTATCAGGCCCCATCCCTCTTCCCACCGAAAAAGAAGTGGTAACGATTTTGAGAGCCGTACACAAGTACAAAGACAGCAGAGAACAGTTCGAACAAAGAACCCACAAAAGACTCATCGATATTTTAAGCCCTACACCCAAAACCATCGACGCATTGATGAAGTTGGACATGCCTGCCGGCGTAGATATCGAAATCAAACTGTAAGTACAGAAAGTAACAATAGATTACTAATGGACTTAGTATGATTACAAAGCGTAATCCGCTGTAAGAACTTAGGAGGAAACAAGTATGAAAACCATTTTGGGAAAAAAGGTCGGAATGACCCAGATTTTTTCCGAATCGGGAGTATCGATTCCCGTCACAGTCATCGAAGCCGGTCCCGTCGTTGTAACGCAAGTTAAAACTTTCGAGGCAGACGGATACGAAGGTGTCCAAATCGGTTTTGAAGACAAAAAAGAACACAGAGTCATTAAGCCTGAAAAAGGACACTTTGACAAAGCAGGAGCTCCTTATAAAAAGCATCTGGCAGAGTTTCGGAACGAAGGTGGCGAAGTTTACGAAGCCGGGCAAATGATTACCGTAGCCGATTTCGAAGAAGGCAAAAAGTTGGATATCACCGGAACATCCAAAGGCAAGGGAACACAGGGTAATATCAAGAGACACGGACATCACAGAGGCCCCATGACCCACGGTTCAAAGCATAAGAGATTAGCAGGAGCGTTGGCCGCCGGCACGTATCCCTCCAGAGTATTCAAGGGCAACGACGGCCCCGGAAGAACCGGAAGAGATACTGTCACAGTCCAGAACGTTGAACTTGTAAAAGTGATTGCAGACAGAAACCTGATGCTCGTAAAGGGCGCTGTTCCCGGAGGTAAAGGCGGAATACTCCGCATTCGGTATGCAGTCAAGGGACAGGACGCCAAATAGCGAGGAAGGAAGGAGGAAGTCCAATGGCAAAAGTTACTATGTTAACAATGGCGGGAGCCGAAGCAGGGACGCTCGACCTGAGCGACGATATCTTCGGAATCGAGCCTAACGAATATGCGGTTCACGCAGTCGTAAAAAACTATTTAGCAAACCAAAGACAAGGCACTCAGTCTGCAAAGACCAGAGGCGACGTCAGAGGAGGCGGAAGAAAGCCGTTTAAACAAAAGGGCACCGGTCGTCACAGACAGGGAAGCACTACCGACCCTTCGCAGGTAGGCGGTGGCGTAGCCTTCGCCCCCAAGCCCAGAGATTACAGATATTCACTGCCCAAGAAGCTCAGAAGGCTGGCAATGAAATCGGCTCTGTCGGCAAAAGTGGCGGATATGGAGATTATCGTATTAGAAAGTTTGAATTTCCAGGAGCCAAAAACCAAGGAAATGCTTAAAGTTTTGGAAAGCATCAAGGCTTCGAAAAAAGCGTTGATTGTAACCGCGGAAAAAGACGATGTGGTCTTAAAGAGCGCATCCAACATTCCAGGCGTTGCGATTACGATGGTCTCTCAGATGAACGTATACGAAATAGTCAATCACACCAGCTTCATCATCACAAAAGATGCTGTGGCAAAACTCGAGGAGGTGTACGCATAATGAGAACACCGTACGACGTAATATTAAAGCCCGTTATCTCCGAAAGGAGCATGGACGACGCAGCGGCTAAAAAGTATACTTTTAAAGTTGCTACCAATGCCAACAAGACCGAAATCAAGGCGGCCGTAGAGGAAGCTTTCGGCGTAGAGGTCATCAGGGTCAACACGATGAACAACGACGGCAAGGTCAAGAGGCAGGGAAAGTACGTAGGAAGGACCGCTTCATATAAGAAGGCGATCGTCACGCTCTCTGAAAAGAGCAAGACAATCGAGTTCTTCGAAGGACTCTAAGGTAGGAGGAAAAAAATGGGAATTAAAAAATACAAGCCGACTACTCCGGGCTTAAGAGGCATGACGGTCTCCACATTCGAAGAGATCACACGTGACACCCCGGAAAAGTCACTTACAGTCACATTGAAAAGCCATGCCGGAAGAAATTCAAGAGGCAAGATCACTGTAAGACATCGCGGCGGCGGGACCAGACCCAAATATAGAATCATCGATTTTAAAAGAACAAAGGATGCCATCCCCGCAACAGTAAAAACGATTGAATACGATCCCAACAGAAGCGCAAATATCGCATTGCTCTTCTACGCAGACGGAGAAAAGAGATATATCATCGCACCTAAAGACTTAAAAGTCGGCGACGTAATATACTCAGGACCCGAGTCCGACATCAAAGTCGGCAACACGCTCCCTCTGTCCAATATCCCCGTTGGTACGATCATTCACAACGTGGAATTGAAAAAGGGCAAAGGAGCCCAGTTGGTCAGAAGCGCAGGAAACGGCGCACAGCTGATGGCAAAGGAAGGCGATTACGCACAAGTGCGTCTGCCCTCCGGAGAAGTACGCAAGATTCGTATTGAATGCAGAGCTACTATCGGCGAAGTCGGCAATATCGATCACGGCAACATCTCTATAGGTAAAGCCGGTCGCAAAAGGCATATGGGCATTCGCCCCACAGTCAGAGGTTCTGTCATGAACCCCAACGACCATCCACACGGCGGCGGCGAAGGAAAGACCGGAATCGGTCGTCCTGGTCCTGTTACTCCCTGGGGTAAACCAGCATTGGGTTACAAAACCAGAAAGAAGAACAAGCCTTCGAATAAATACATCGTCAAAAAGAGAAGCGAAAAGTAGTTGAAGGGAGGATACGAGAGTAAATGAGTAGATCATTAAAGAAGGGCCCCTTCATAAGCGAGAAGCTGTTAAAAGTTATCGAAGCTATGAACGCGGCTAACGAAAAAAAGGTCATCAAGACTTGGTCCAGACCATCAACGATTTTTCCCCAGATGGTAGGACACACCATTGCGGTGCACGACGGTAAAAAACATGTGCCCGTATATATAACAGAAGACATGGTAGGACACAGACTGGGAGAATTCGCTCCCACAAGGACCTACAGAGGACATGCATCCGACAAGTCCTCCAAGGTAAAGAAATAGGAAGGAGATAAGACAATGGAAGCAAAAGCAATTGCAAAATACGTTAAGATGTCTCCGTCCAAAGTCAAGCCCATCACCGATTTGGTTAGGGGCAAGGACCTTTCGGAGGCGCTGACCATTTTAAAGTTTACTCCCGGTAAGGGCGCAGAGCTCGTTGAAAAGGTCGTACAGTCCGCAGCGGCGAATGCAGAGAACAACCACGAAATGGAAGTTTCAAAGCTGTATGTTGCCGAAATATATGCGAACCAAGGTCCCACGATGAAACGTTGGAGAGCCGGAGCCCAGGGACGAGCAGGCAGAATCTTAAAGAGAAGCAGCCACATCGGCGTTACCTTAAAAGAAAGATAATCGGTAAGGAGGTTTATTAATGGGTCAGAAAGTTAGTCCACACGGACTGAGAGTTGGAGTAACAAAAGACTGGGATTCCAAATGGTATGCAAACAAAAAAAGCTTCTCTGATTATCTTGTGGAAGATAAGAAGGTCAGGGAATTCGTCAAAAAGAAATTGTATATCGCCGGAGTTTCGAAAATTGTTATAGAGAGAGCTGCAGAGAACCAAATGCGGGTAAATGTGCTTACAGCCAAACCCGGTATGGTAATCGGACGCGGCGGTGACGGCATCGACCAACTCAAAAGCGAAATCGAAAAGATGACAGGGAAAGTGGTCTCTGTCAATATCATAGAAATCAGAAGACCGGAACTGGATGCTCAGCTTACAGCAGAGAGCGTCGCTCAGGCTCTGGAAAAGAGAATCTCGTTCAGAAGAGCAATGAAACAAGCGATTCAAAGAACGATGAAAGCCGGCGGCAAAGGAATCAAAGTTGTTGTTTCCGGCCGTGTGGGAGGCGCTGAAATCGCCAGAAGCGAAAAGTACAGCGAAGGCAATGTCCCCCTCCATACACTTCGTGCAGACATATCCTATGGCTTTATAGAAGCAGATACTCAATATGGTAAGCTTGGTGTAAAGGTATGGATAAACAACGGAGAAATTCTCGGTAAGGATTTAGTCAGCGCTATTCCCGAAGAGAAGGACAACAAAAGGGCTGACCGTGGCGACAATCGCGGCAAGAAAACCGACCGTCCAAGAAGAGACGGCGACCGCCCAAGAAGAGACAACAAGGACGGCAGAGATCGCAACGATCGAACCGGACGCGGCAGAACGGACGACAGGGAAGTTAAGAAATTCGAAAACCCCCGCAAGCGTCCCAACAAGCCCCAAGCAGCCAAGGAAGAAGCGCCTGTAGAGGCAGTGGATGAAACTGTAACAGCAGCTCCTCAAGCAGAAGTTGCCACACAAACATCCGCTTCCGCAGAAGAATAAGCACGAAGAAAGGAGGAGTCAGCGATGTTAATGCCAAAGCGCGTTAAACGCAGAAGAGTCCACAGAGGAAGAATGAAGGGCATCGCCACAAAGGGCAACACGATTACATACGGTTCGTTTGGTCTTATTGCTCAGGAATGTGGTTGGATCACCTCTAATCAAATAGAAGCAGCCCGTATTGCCATGACCAGATCCATCAAAAGAGGCGGTCAGGTATTCATCAAGATTTTCCCGCATAAGTCGGTAACGAAGAAGCCCGCCGAAGTCAGGATGGGTTCAGGTAAAGGCGCTCCCGAGTATTGGGTAGCGGTTGTAAAACCGGGCAGAGTCATGTTCGAAATCGGCGGTGTACCCGAGGATGCGGCAAGAGAAGCCATGCGCCTTGCGATGCACAAGCTCCCCATTAGATGTAAGTTCGCCGCAAAGAGCGAATCAACAAAGGGTGGTGAAGCATAATGAAAATCGAAAAAGTAAGAATTATGAGCCAAGCTGAACTGAACGCAGAAGAGCTTAAATTAAAGAAGGAACTATTCAACTTGAGATTCCAGCATGTAACCGGTCAGTTGGAAAACCCTTTGAAAATGAGAGATCTCAAGCGTGATATTGCAAGAGTAAAAACCGTCTTGAGAGAACAAGAGCTCAAGAAGGCAGAAAAATAGCCGGAAGGAGGATGCAAAAATGTCAGAGGACAGAAGTAACAGGAAGACAAAGGTCGGTGTCGTAACCAGCGATAAGATGGATAAGACGATCGTGGTCGGAGTGGAACAGTCCATTCGCCATTCTCTTTACGGTAAGTCGGTAAAGAGAACAAAGAAATTCAAGGCACACGATGAAAACAACGAGTGTCAAATCGGAGATAAAGTGAAAATTATGGAAACAAGGCCCCTCTCCAAGGATAAGAGATGGAGACTTGTGGAAGTAGTCGAGAAGGTCAAATAAGGAGGCACCCAGATGATCCAGCCGGAAACCAGGTTAAAAGTTGCCGACAATTCCGGAGCAAAAGAATTGTTGTGCATCCGTGTGCTAGGCGGTACGCGCCGTAAGTACGCGAATATTGGCGACATCATTGTATGTGCCGTCAAAGATGCGACTCCAGGCGGAGTCGTAAAGAAGGGCGAGGTCGTTAAGGCCGTCGTCGTAAGAACAGCAACAGGCTCAAGACGAGTCGACGGCAGCTATGTCAAATTCGACCAGAATGCCGCCGTTATCATTAAAGAAGACAAGACCCCAGTGGGAACCCGTATTTTCGGACCTGTAGCAAGAGAGCTGCGGGAAAAGGGTTTCATGAAGATCGTGTCTTTGGCGCCGGAAGTACTGTAGGAGGTCGACGTAATGAACATTAAAAAGAACGACACGGTACTCGTAATTACCGGTAAAGACAAAGGTAAAAAAGGTAAAGTTCTGGTTGCGATGCCTAAAGAAGAAACAGTCATCGTAGAAGGCGTCAACATTCAGACAAAGCATGCGAAAGCAAAGCAGAAAGTTGCAGCTGAAATCAGAAAGCAGGAAGGTCCGATTCATGTTTCGAACGTCATGTACTTCGACACGAAGGCAAAAGCACCTACCCGCATAGGATACAAGGTAGTAAACGGACATAAAAAGAGAGTATCCAAGAAAACCGGTCAGGTGATTGACTAATTCGAAAGGAGGAAACCATCTTGGCAGCAAGACTTAAAGAGAAATATATTAAAGAAGTATTTCCCGTATTGAAAGAAAAATTTAAATATCCAAATGTAATGGAGGTTCCCAAACTCGAAAAGATCACATTGAACATGGGACTTGGAGATACGAAGGACAACCCCAAACTGCTCGAAACAGCAGTCGCAGAATTGGCTTTAATCGCAGGACAGGCTCCTGTTATAACGAAGTCGCGGAAATCCATAGCGAACTTTAAACTCCGTGCAGGAATGTCTGTCGGCGCAAAGGTAACTCTTCGCGGCGACCGCATGTACGAGTTTGCAGATAAGTTCTTTACGGTTGCACTTCCCCGAGTAAGAGACTTCAAAGGTGTCAGCAAGAATTCCTTCGACGGAAGAGGAAACTTTTCCATGGGAATAAAAGACCAGCTGATTTTTCTGGAAATTGTTTATGACAAAGTCGAGAAGATCAGAGGGATGGACATAGTATTCACAACCACGGCTAAAACCGACGAAGAAGCTAGGGCACTCCTGGAATTGCTCGGCATGCCGTTTGAAAAGTAGGAGGGAAAAATGGCTAAAACATCTCTCAAAGTAAAACAGCAGAGAAAACCCAAGCATTCCACACAGGCTTACAATCGTTGCAAGCTCTGTGGAAGACCCCATGCTTATTTAAGAAAATACGGTGTTTGCCGTATCTGTTTCAGAGAGTTGGCTTACAAGGGCGAAATCCCCGGTGTCAAAAAAGCCAGCTGGTAATAATACGAAGGAAGGAGGTACTTATCTATGACAATGACAGATCCTGTAGCAGATATGCTTACAAGAATCAGAAATGCCAATACAGCCGGTCACGCAAGCGTTGAAATTCCCTCATCCAAGATGAAGAAGAACATCGCTGAGATCCTGTTGAAGGAAGGCTACATCAAGGGCTACGAGTTGGTCGAAGACGAGAAGCAGGGTATCATCAAAGTTCAGATGAAGTACGGTGCTGATAAACAAAAAGTAATTAGCGGAATAAAGAGAATCTCCAAACCCGGATTAAAGGTATATGCAAAGAGCAGCGATGTTCCGAAAGTATTGGGAGGATTAGGCGTAGCCATCATTTCCACTTCGGGTGGACTGGTTACCGATAAGGAAGCTCGCTCTAAGGGTGTGGGCGGAGAAGTAATCTGCTACGTTTGGTAACATGAAAGGAGCAATAGAATGTCCAGAATAGGAAAACTGCCTGTGACTGTTCCTTCCGGGGTTGAAATCACTGTTAGTGCTGCAAACCTGGTTACCGTAAAAGGTCCTAAGGGAACATTAAACGAGCAGATAAGCGATAAAATTAAAATGGAATTAATAGATGGTTCTTTTATATTGACCACCAAAGACGACTCCAAAGACACGGGCGCACAGCACGGCTTGGCAAGAAGTCTGGTCAATAACATGGTCATCGGTGTTACGGAAGGCTATGAAAAGAAGCTTACCATGCAGGGCGTGGGCTATAAAGCTGAGAAGAAGGGCGACCTTCTGGTCATGCAGCTTGGATACTCACATCCGGTGGAAATGAAGGACCCCGAAGGTATAACAACCGAGGTGACATCACCGACGGATATTACCGTAAAGGGAGCCAGCAAAGCAGAGGTCGGCAACTACGCTGCGGTCATTCGCAAGTGGAGAAAGCCGGAACCCTATAACGGCAAGGGCATTCGCTACGTAGGAGAAATCGTACGTAGAAAAGAAGGCAAGACCGGTAAGTAGAGAAAGGAGTAAACGATATGGCTAATAAAGACAGTAGAAATGACAATCGTCTGAAGAGACACGAGAGAGTCAGAAAAGATGTAATCGGAACTCCTGAAAGACCAAGGCTTTGCGTATTCAGAAGCTCTAAAAATATTTCCGTGCAAGTGATAGACGATACCTGCGGAAAGACATTGGCAGCAGCCTCCTCCTTAGACAAGGACATCAAGGCTAAAGCGGCTTACGGCGGAAACAAGGAAGCTGCGAAACTCGTCGGAGAAAAGATCGGCGAAGTTGCCATCAAAGCCGGAATAAAGGCAGTTTGCTTCGACAGAGGCGGATATCTTTACCACGGCAGAGTCAAAGAACTGGCAGAAGGCGCAAGAGCGGCCGGATTGGACTTCTAAAGGAGGAGGAAGAGAATGCGTAAAAACATAGATGCATCCAAGCTTGACTTAAAAGAGTCCATCGTAAACATCAGAAGAGTTACGAAGGTCGTCAAGGGCGGTAAGAACTTCAGATTCAGCGTTACCGTTGTCGTCGGAGACGGCGGCGGGCATGTGGGTCTTGGCCTGGGTAAATCGCAAGAAATACCCGAGGCTGTCAGAAAAGCCGTCGAGGACGCTAAAAAAGACCTTATTTTCGTCCCAATGGTTGGTACGACGATTCCTCATAGGAGTCTTGGAGTATTCGGAGCGGGCAGAGTTCTGCTTATGCCGGCTGCACCTGGTACAGGAGTTATCGCAGGCGGTTCGGCACGTACCGTGCTCGAATTTGCAGGCTTAAAAGATGTAAGAGCAAAGTCGCTGGGTTCCAGCAATGCCGGAAACGTGGCTTATGCAACAATAGAAGGCCTTAGAGGATTGAAAACCATAGAAGAGGTTTCAAAACTCAGAGGGAAGACGAAAGAAGAAATCTTAGGATAGGAGGAATTGTCCCATGGCAATGCTGAAAGTAACATTGATTAAAAGCACCGTCGGCGCGACTCCTCATCAGAAGAAGGTCGTCGAGGCGCTGGGTCTACGAAAGATCCGGCAAACAGTGGAACTTCCCGATAGCCCGCAAACACGCGGAGCTGTCACAAAAGTGATCCATCTGTTAAAAGTGGAAGAACTCTAAGAGGGAGGTGACATGGATGAAACTGCATGAATTAAAAGCGCCCCAAGGTGCAACCAGGGCGCCCAAGAGAAAGGGCAGAGGAACAGGCACCGGAAACGGAACAACGGCCGGAAGAGGTATGAACGGCCAAAATTCCAGAAGCGGCGGCGGTACTCGTCTCGGTTTCGAAGGCGGTCAAATGCCCTTATACAGGAGAATCCCGAAAAGGGGATTCACAAATATTTGGAAAAAAGAATTCAGTGGTGTTAACGTATCAGCGCTGAATGTTTTCGAAAACGGAGAAACCGTAACCGCAGAGATGATGATGGATTTGGGCCTTGCAAAAGGCGTAAGCGAAGGCATTAAGATTCTCGGAAACGGCACACTGGAAAAGAAACTCACCGTAGAAGCACAGAAGTTCAGCAAAGCTGCAATCGAAAAGATCGAAGCTGCGGGCGGAAAGGCTGAGGTGATCTAGGATGAGCATGTTTCAAACAATGATTTCAGCCTGGAAAATACCTGAGATGAGAAAAAAGATACTTTATACTTTTATGATGCTCATTATTTTCCGGTTGGGCTCTAACATTCCCGTACCGGGAATCGATCGCTCGCAGTTAACTGCAATGTTCGATGCCAATTCGTCGGGTTTGTTTGGTTTGTTCGATCTGTTCTCCGGAGGTTCGTTCAGTAACTTCACAATATTCGCACTGAGCATTACGCCTTACATCACCGCAACAATTATTCTTCAACTTTTGACCATTGCGATTCCTCGTTTGGAAGAGTTGGCGAAAGAAGGCGAAGAAGGCAGAAGGAAAATTGCACAATACAGCAGATACCTTACGGTGGTGCTGGCACTGGTGCAGGCCGTAGGCTATACTTTTGGCCTGTTCGGCAGCGTACTTTCCGATGACAGCATTTATGCAAAGATCGTCATTATACTTACGCTGGTTGCAGGTACGGCCTTTCTGATGTGGCTGGGAGAGCGAATCAATGAAAAAGGAATAGGTAACGGTATATCGCTTATCATCTTTGCGGGTATCGTTTCCAGGATTCCAACTACAATTTCAAGCACGGTAAAGAGTCTTGCGGATAAGGAAATTTCTGTGATTTCCGTTTTACTTTTCTGCGTATTCGCAGTGATTGTAATCGTAGGAATTGTCTTGGTACAAGAAGGCAGCAGGAAAATTCCCGTTCAATATGCAAAGAGAGTTGTCGGCCGAAAAGTATACGGCGGACAGAGCAGCCACATTCCCATCAAGGTAAACCAGTCGGGTGTTATTCCCGTCATCTTCGGTCTATCTTTACTTCAGATGCCCATGACCTTTGCGTACATGTGGCCGGAGTCGGGGTTTGCATCCTTTGTATCGAAGTATCTTTCTTCCAACGGATATCCCGGAGTTTGGATATACTTCGTTTTGAACATTCTCATGATTATATTCTTTACTTATTTCTATAGCTCTATCACGTTTAATCCTACTGATATAGCTGAAAACATGAAGTCAAACGGTGGTTTTATACCGGGAATCCGTCCGGGCAGATCCACTGTGGAATACATTACAAAGGTAGTAACCAGACTTACATTTGTAAGCGCTATCTTCCTTGCAATCATTGCTTCGATACCAACTCTTATTCAACACTGGTCTGCTTTGAACGTAGGTTTCGGTGGCACATCTGTCATTATTGCAGTCGGTGTTGCCCTTGATACGATGAAGCAGCTTGAGACACAAATGATCATGCGTAATTACAGTGGTTTCTTAAAATAGGAGTGCATAGCATGCGAAGAATTGTTTTGCTTGGGCCTCCGGGTGCCGGAAAAGGAACTCAGGCCACAAGAATTTCTATGAAGTATGGGATTCCCCATATTTCGACGGGAGACATCTTCCGGGCTAACGTCAAGGAAGGTACCCCGCTTGGATCAAAGGCGAAGGCATATATGGATCAAGGCCTTCTGGTACCGGACGAATTGGTTTGCGACTTGGTGGAAGATCGCATAGCAAAAGACGATTGTAAAAACGGCTATTTGCTGGATGGTTTTCCCCGGACTGTTTTTCAGGCGCAGCAATTCGACGAGTATCTGCAAAAGAACAATCAGGATATTACGATAGTATTTGACCTTGAGGTAAGCGAAGACATCCTTCTTAAGCGAATGATCGGAAGAAGAGTGTGCAGAAACTGTGGTAAGCCATATCACATTACAAACATGCCCCCCAAAAAGGAAGGCATATGTGACGTTTGCGGCGGAGAAATTTACCAAAGAGCCGACGATTCGGAAGAAACCGTCAGGAATCGCTTCAGGGTCTACACGGAGCAAACCAGCCCTCTTACAGAATATTATGAGAAGGCGGGCAAGCTGATTCCTCTTGACGGAGCAAAAGATCCGGACGAAGTTTTCGCTCAGGTCAGTGCCCGTTTGGGAGAATAAAACAGATGATCGTTATAAAATCGAAGGACGAAATCGAAATCATGGCCAAAGCGGCATCGGTAACGGCGGAAATGCTTCACGCACTTTCCTCGATTATCAAACCGGGCATGTCTACAAAAGACATCGACGACTATGTGGAGGGTTTCATCCGAAAAAATGCTATGGTATCAGCGTTTAAAGGCTACGGCGGTTTCCCCGCTTCAGCATGTGTATCGGTTAACGAAGAAGTGGTTCATGGAATTCCCTCCGGGGATAGAATATTGCTGGAAGGCGATATTGTAAGCGTCGATTTAGGAACGGTGTACAAAGAATACTGTTCTGACGCAGCCAGAACCTATCCTGTTGGTAATGTGAGCGAGGAAGCCAGGAGGCTGATTCGTATCACCGAAGAAAGCTTTTTCAAGGGACTTGCGTTTTGTAAAAAAGGCTATCGCTTGGGAGATGTCTCTTATGCCATACAGATGCATGCGGAAGCTGCAGGATTTTCAGTCATCAGGGACTTTGTGGGACATGGCATCGGCCGCAATCTCCACGAGGATCCACAAATTCCAAACTATGGCAGACCTCACCACGGCCCTAAACTGGTGCCGGGAATGGTTCTTGCGATAGAGCCGATGATAGCGGCAGGGGATTACGAAGTGGATATCCTGATGAATAATTGGACAGCGGTCACAATCGATGGCTCTCTGTCCAGCCACTACGAGAATACCGTGGTAATAACCGAAGACGAGCCCCGTCTGCTCACCTGCCTTGAAAAAGACAGTTCGGCATATAGTATCGCTTAGAAGACCGGAAAGAGGAGGAAAGCTGTTCATGGCGAAAAAAGACAGCATAGAAGTATTTGGAATAGTGCTTGACGCACTGCCGAACGCTATGTTCAAGGTAAAACTTGAAAATGACTATGAAGTGCTGGCGCATATATCCGGCAAGATGAGAATGAACTTCATTCGCATTCTTCCCGGTGACAGAGTCAAGATTGAACTCTCGCCCTATGATCTGTCTCGCGGCAGAATCACATGGAGAGATAAATAATCCGACGATAGGAGAGTAAAAAAATGAAAGTAAGAAGTTCAGTGAAACCTATCTGCGAAAAATGTAAGGTGATCAAGAGAAACGGTAAAGTTATGATCATCTGTGAAAATCCAAAGCATAAGCAGACGCAAGGTTAAAAAACGAATGAATAGGCAGCCTCGGGTGCGGCTGGTTTCGTATGAAGTATTTTGTAGAGACAACCCGGCAGCCATTTCACAAAAAACCGGAAACGCTTTAAGCGTTACCGGCAGTATAGAAACAGCTACAGTTATATAGGAGGTAGAATTATGGCTCGTATAGCCGGTGTCGATTTACCCAGAGAAAAAAGAGTAGAAATCGGACTCACCTATATCTACGGAATCGGAAGACCTACGGCCACCGCCATTTTGGAGAAGGCCGGTGTAAATCCTGACACAAGAGTCAAGGATCTGTCGGAAGATGAAGTGGGTGCTATCAGAAAAATCATCGAGGCGGAGTATGATGTGGAAGGCGATCTGAGAAGAGACGTTTCCATGAACATCAAACGTCTGATGGAAATCGGATGCTACAGAGGAATCAGGCACAGAAGAAACCTGCCCGTACGCGGACAAAACACGAAGAACAACAGCCGTACCAGAAAAGGTCCCAAAAAGACCGTCGGCAGGAAAAAGAAAGCGACTAAGTAAGGAGGTAAGCTTAAATGGCAACAGTAAAGAAAACTGTACGCAAAAAGAGAAGAGAACGCAAGAACATTGAAAGCGGTCAGGCTCATATCCAGGCTTCCTTCAATAACACTCTTGTCACTTTAACAGATTTAAACGGAAACGCTCTGGCATGGTCCAGCGCAGGTTCTTTGGGCTTTAAGGGCTCCAGAAAATCAACACCGTTCGCAGCGCAGATGGCCGCTGAAGCAGCAGCCAAAGGCGCCATGGAACACGGACTCAAGACGGTCGAAGTATACGTAAAGGGACCAGGCTCCGGCAGAGAAGCCGCAATCAGAGCATTGCAGACTGCCGGCCTTAATATTACATTAATTAAGGACATTACGCCAATTCCCCACAACGGCTGCAGACCGCCGAAGAGAAGAAGAGTTTAGTAAGGGAGGTTAAGCAATATGGCAAGATATACAGGACCTTCCTGCAGACTTTGCAGAAGAGAAGGACAGAAGCTGTTCTTAAAGGGCGAGAGATGCTATAGCGGCAAATGCGCGCTTGAAAAGAGAAATTATGCCCCCGGTCAGCACGGGCAAGGCAACAGAAAGAAGATTTCCAACTATGGGCTTCAGCTGAGAGAAAAGCAAAAAGCCAAAAGATTCTACGGACTTCAGGAAACTCAGTTCAAGAATTACTTTGTTAAGGCTGCCGCTAAAAAAGGAATCACGGGCGACAATCTTTTGATCATGTTGGAAACAAGAATGGACAATACGGTTTTCCGTATGGGATTCGGTTCCTCCAGAAAAGAAGCAAGACAGTTAGTCTGTCACGGACATTTTACATTAAACGGCAAAAAGGTGGATATCCCTTCGCTGTTGGTAAAGCCCGGAGACGTAATTAAGGTTAAGGAAAGCAGTGTCTCTTCTCCTAAGTTTAAGGAGATTAAAGAGATGACGATAAGCACTCCCGCATGGATCAGCATTGATTTGGATAAACTGGAAGGCCGCGTTATATCGCTTCCTGCCAGAGATATGATCGATACGCCGGTGGAAGAACATCTGATCGTCGAGCTGTACTCGAAGTAATCAATCCCTTAATTTGTAAGAACATATCTGTTTGGTTAATTAAAGAAGGAGGGATTTTGAGTGATCGAAATTGAAAAGCCAACCATCGAATGCGTATATTCGGATGAAGATGCGAACTACGGCAAATTTATCGTAGAACCCCTCGAGAGAGGTTACGGAACAACACTGGGCAACAGTCTAAGGAGAATTCTTTTAAACTCCCTGCCCGGAACGGCTGTCACCTCCGTAAAGATAGATGGCATACTACACGAATTTTCCACCATACCCGGCGTCAAGGAAGATGTGACAGAGATCATCCTTAACTTAAAGAAATTGGCCATCTCCCTTCGGGGCGAAGACACAAAACGCGTTATCATCAACGCGCAGGGGCCAATGGAAGTGACTGCTGCCGACATCATTGCCGACAGCGAGCTGGAGATTTTTAATCCGGATTTGCATATTGCAACTTTGGAGAACAACGCAAGTCTGGTCATGGAAATTAATATCTCCACAGGCAGAGGCTATGTTCCGGCGGATCAGAACAAGAACGAGAATACCCCTATTGCGGTTATTCCCATGGACAGTATCTATACACCTGTCAGCAAGGTCAATTATACGATTGAGAACACAAGAGTCGGCCAA
Source organism: uncultured Oscillospiraceae bacterium (assembly GCA_964608965.1). GTDB lineage: Bacteria > Bacillota > Clostridia > Peptostreptococcales > Anaerovoracaceae > UBA10908. Next base: position 60,949 of record CAZSPZ010000004.1, read on the forward strand.
GTGACCGATTACGATCGATTGATTCTTGAAATATGGACCGACGGCAGCATTTCCCCGGAAGAGGGTGTGTCCATCGGTGCAAAGATTATGCAGGAGCATCTGAAACTGTTCATCGACCTTACCGAAAGCATGAATTCTATGGAAATCATGGTGGAAAAGGAAGAAGATCAGAAAGAGAAAGCTTTGGAGATGAGCATCGAAGAACTGGAACTTTCCGTTCGTTCGTTTAACTGTTTAAAGCGTGCTGCCATTAACACGGTCGAAGAACTTACCCGTAAGTCAGAAGACGAAATGATGAAAGTCAGAAACTTAGGCAAGAAATCTTTGGACGAGGTAAAGCACAAATTAGAAGAATTGGGTCTCGGTTTAAAACCGAGCGATGAATAGCGCAAGAAGGAGGATTCGCAATGCCCGGATATAGAAAGTTGGGAGTTAAAACTGCCCACAGAAAATCCATGCTGAGAAATCTTGTGACAGATCTTTTCCGCGAAGGCCGCATTCAAACGACCGAATGCAGAGCAAAAGAAGCAAGAAGAGAAGCTGAAAAGATGATCACATTGGCAAAGCGCGGCGATTTGCACGCCAGAAGACAAGTTCTGGCCTATGTAATGAACGAAGATGTTGTTACAAAACTCTTCGACGAGATCGCGCCAAAGTACGAGGAACGCAACGGCGGATATACGAGAATTTTGAAGTTGGGACCCCGCAAGGGCGACGCTGCAGAAGTCGTGTTCTTAGAACTGGTATAATAAAACACAACAATCAGCAAACAGGAGGTAAACGGTTATCACCCCGGATGCCTCTTGTTTTTTTGCTTCGACGACGCTCGTCAGGCCAAACATTTGCTGCCTTTTCCTGCGTACACAGGCGATATTAACACTTTATTAACGCCAATCCTCCATTATTTGCGGCATCTTTATTCTTTTAGGTGTATACATTTACAGGAGGCAGGTGACTGAAATGACAAATGTAATCCTTATATGTTCCATAGTATGCATCATGGCATTTGGCTATTATGTCATGTGCCGTCTGGATGAATTTGTCGGAAGCAGAGAGTCGCTCGTTTCATCGATAAAATATTCTGACAAGGATGTTTTATTGTTCAAAGGATCTTTCGATGCTTATTCGTTGCTCTCCCAAAACAAGTTGACATACGATGTCGTCGAATTTCCTTCTTTGCCGGCCTTATGCCGGTATCGTGTTGTCATCGGCCTCTCCGAGAACGATTTGGATAATCTCTTGGTTTGTGTCAGCGCAAAACGTGCGAACCCGTCTTGTAAGACTGTTGCAAGGTGCAACACTCAGATTTACCGCGAAGTTTTTAAACGTCAAGATGTGGATGCTGTGATATTCGATGTGGAACAGGTAAAAACCATTCTTAATGAATGGAAGGTGATCATTTGAAAATTCGTTTAAGTTCAATGCAGGTGTTGTCGATAGGCTTCGCGCTGATTATCGTCATCGGCGGCATCTTGTTATGGTTGCCTATATCCAATCGAGACGGCATACCTTTTATTAATGCCATCTTTACGTCTGCCTCGGCTGCTTGTGTTACCGGGTTAGTTGTTTACGATACCTATACACAATTCACGCTGTTCGGACAGGTTGTTATATTGACGCTGATTCAGGTCGGAGGACTTGGCTTTATGATGGTGGGAATATTATTTTCCATGTTCATGGGGCGTCGAATCGGGCTCCGCCAGCGGTCATTGTTGATGGACTCTGTAGGTTTTTGGAAAGTCGGCGGTATCGTTAGGCTGACAAGGCGCGTCTTGATTGCGACAGGAATTGCCGAGTTTGTCGGGGCACTTTTTTTGGCCTTTCGTTTTTGCCCCAGGTTTGGTTTGTGGGAAGGAATTTGGATTGCCATATTCCATTCCGTTTCCGCTTTCTGCAATGCGGGCTTTGATATTATGGGGCGGATTACACCGAATAGCTCTTTGATGGCTTTTTCCGACGATTGGGTTGTGAACCTTACCATTGTGGGGCTGATTATCTTCGGCGGATTGGGGTTCTTTTTATGGAACGATGTGTTTGAAAACAAATGGCATGTATCAAAATATCAACTTCACACAAAGATTGTACTCTCGATGACGGCAGTGCTTATCACTCTTGGAACTGTTGGATTCTTCTTCATTGAAAAGGAATCCGCATTTGACGGACTCCCATTTGGTGAAAGACTGCTCGCTTCATTGTTTCAGGCAGTAACGCCCAGAACCGCAGGGTATAATACCATAGATTTAAATACTCTCAGCGAAGGAGGCACGCTATTGACGATGGTGCTTATGCTGATCGGTGCCGGTTCAGGTTCAACGGCAGGCGGTATAAAAGTGACGACGTTGGCCGTTTTGCTTTTATCGGTTATCGCCCAAGCCAAGAGCCATGACGATCTGAATATATTCGGGCGCAGGCTGGAGGACGATGCGGTAAAAAGAGCTTGTTCCAGTACCGCGTTATATGTCATGTTAAGCGTAACAGGTTGTTTTATTTTATGCGTTCAAGGATTTTCTATCAGCGATTCGATGTTCGAGGCATTGTCTGCAATCGGAACGGTGGGCCTTACTGTAGGAATAACACCTCATTTACCTATGCTGTCAAAAATTGTGATTATATTGCTGATGTACATCGGCAGAGTGGGGAGCCTTTCTGTGGCGATGGCTATGGCGCGCAGAAGAGAAGACCCGCGACTTAAAAAGACTACCGAAAAAATCATTATCGGATAAGGAGAAAAAAATGAAATCATTCTTAGTAATAGGCCTGGGCTGTTTCGGCCAATATTTATCCACAAAGCTTATGGACCTTGGCAACGAAGTGATGGCCGTAGATAAGAACGAAGACCGTGTCAATCATTTGGCGCCTATCGTTACAGCTTCTCAGATTGGCGATTGTCAGGACGAAGAAGTGCTGCGCGCTCTTGGTGTGAAAAATTTTGACGCCTGCTTTGTGTGCGTAAGCGATGACTTTCAATGTTCTCTGGAAGTCACCTCTATGTTGAAGGAACTCGGCGCCAAACATGTTGTCGCAAGGGCTGAAAGAGATAAGCAAGCGAAATTCCTGAAAAGCATCGGCGCAGACGAAGTGATCCATACCGAAATGGATATGGCTTACCGTGCTGCCGTACGATTTTCGACAAAAGGAGCTTTCGAGTACATTGAGCTTACACCGGAGTATGCAATATTTGAAATTGCAACCCCAGCCGATTGGGTGGGACGAACTGTCGCTGATGTGGGCGTTCGCTCCGAATACAATGTAAATATAATCGGGATAAAAGAGAATGGGAATATTACCGCATTAACAAAAGCCAACCATACGTTTTCACCCGAGGCGCATTTGATTATTGCAGGAAGCAGAAAAGATGCGATACGTTTAATGGGTGAAAATTAAAAAATCTCCGCAATTCGATTACATTGTTACTCGGTTCATATTGATGAATGCTTTTATGGACAAAAACTATAAAGCCGGTCTCCCGAAAGGGTGACCGGTCTTATTTTATTCATCGGAAAATCTATATCCCACACCGATTTCTGTAAAAATAAAGCGCGGATTCGCTGTATCATGCTCAATTTTGCGCCGCAAGTTTGCCATGAACACTCTGACCGTTCTCGTATCTCCCGGCTCATCGTAACCCCAGATTTGCCTCAACAAATAGTTGTGGGTAAGGACTCTGCCTCTGTTGGCAATCAGCAGTGTAAGAAGTTTATATTCAGTGGATGTCATATGTATATCGGCTCCGTCGACGCTGACACGACGTTTTGTATAGTCAACACTCAGCCAATCGCAAGTAAAAACACTGTTCACTTCCTCGACGATGTTGTTGATTTTTCGCTCTGCCACACGAATACGGGCCATCAATTCGCCCATATGAAAGGGTTTTGTAATATAATCGTCTGCCCCTGCATCTAAAGCTTCTATCTTCTCCCTCTCTTGACCTCTGGCTGAAACAACCAATATCGGCGCAGCTGAAAATCCACGTATATCAGAGATGACATCCACTCCGTCTCTGTCGGGCAGACCCAAATCAAGCAAAACAATATCGGGGTGATGGGAAGAAAAAAGAAACATCCCCTCTGCCGCAGTTTCTGCCACAATCACTTCGTAGGATTCTTTTTTCAGAGACATCACAAGAAATCCGGATATATATTTATCATCCTCTATCACAAGTATTTTTAGATTATTTTCCATGCTCCACCTCCACGGGCAGCGTAAATACAAAACGTGATCCTTTGGGAATATTATCTTCTACCCAAATGAGTCCCCCATGAGCCGCTACAACAGCTCGGCATATCGAAAGACCTAAACCCATTCCCCGTTGTCCGTCCGCAATCCCTTTTTGGGATTTTGTAAAGCTCTTGAACAGAGTTTTCTTTCTCTCTTCGTCAATTCCTCTTCCTGTGTCTGAAACAACAAATTTAACCTGAGAATCATCAGATGTGACTTCAAGTTTAATTTCTGCTTCCATCGGCGTGTAGCGCACGGCGTTGCTGAGCAGGTTGATCAGCACTTGGGACACAAGCTTCCCATCGATGTATAGTTCCACCACGTCTTTGGGTAAAGAGACAGTGAATGAACGCCCTCGTAGCAGTTCTTTCATATGCGCTACAGCTTCTCCCACAACATCGTCCACGACTTCGTATTCACGATTAAGGATTAACTGAGCTTCGCTGATTCGCGTCATATTCAGAATATTTTCAACGATGTTGGTCAGCCATATCATTTCTTCGCTTATATTCTTTGATAGCTCTTTTTGTTCTTGAACGGTAAGCTTATCGAAATTTTCGTAGAGCATCTCCCCGGCGCCCGAAAGCGATGTAAGCGGACTTCTAAGATCGTGAGCCACCGCTCGAAGCAAAGTATTTCGAAGCTTTTCTCCTTCCATTGCCACACGGATTTCTTCTCTTTCCCTGTATAAATATTCCCGGTCTAATGTCATGCCGATCTGCGCGGCAACGGTTTTAAAAAGAAGGTCGCTCTCGCTGTTCGTTTCTTCTTTTGCTCCATATATAGCGATGCGCCCGAGCAATCCTCCGGCGCCTTTTATCGGATATTCCTTAAACTGCTTTTTGGGACTCTCCTGACGGTTGCCGAATGTTTCCCCATCTGCGAGTACGACGAAAGCTTCTGATCCTCCATACTTTTCCACGTAATGAATACCACGCAGGATAATGTTTTCTTTGCCTGTAATTCCTACGAATCCGCCGGAGATTTCGAACAAGAGCTTAGCCATCTGTTCATTTTTGTTGGAAATATCCATTTGCTGTTGAAGGCGCGACATAATCGTGCCGGCTACAATGGCTGTGACAAAGAAAAACGCGAGCAAGGTTACATCTGAAGAACTGGAAATGTGAAGCGTGTTCCTGGGTTCGGTAAACAAGTAGTTAAAGGCCATAACGGCGCCTAAAGCAGAGGCGATGCCGAAGACATAACTACGGGTGAATACTGTACAAAAAAGGACGGCAAGCAGATAAATCATGATGATATTTTCATTTCCGATGCCTTTAGGGTATAAAAAAAGCGCGCATAGCGTGGCAGCAGCCAGCAGTGCCGTCGTAACAAGGACAGCCCTCAACACTTTTTTCATTCTTCCCTCCGCTTTTGCCGTCAATTTACTTAAAACACTCAAAGAATCCCGTTATCTGGAAGATTGTCGTGATTCCATGTGGCAATCACCTTTATACTTCTCCAGCCCAACGAGAAGGCAACTCTCTATGTAGGGTAAGTTTTTTTCTTCCAGATAAGCTTTCAGTTCACAACTTTCTGCTCCCGGTTGAATAACAATACACTTAAAAGGCTTCGTGCACTCCTGTATCAGCTTTAACCCTTTCGCCGGATGGATGCAAAGGTCTATCACATCGATCGGTCCACAGACGTCATTGATGGAAGAGAGCTCTTTGCCTGCACAGGATACAACGTAACCGTATTCTTTCATTTTATTTTTAATTTTAAATGCAAATTTTTCTTCGTTTAAAGTGTCTCCCACGATGACGAAGTATTGTTGACTCATCACTTCTTTTAAATTCATTGCAGCACCTCCTGAGTTTTTATAATTATAGCATGCAAGGTTTTCGTTTGCAAACAAGCGGGTTCTATCGTAAAATGGGAGTGGAATATTTTTCAGTTTATTCAATAAAGGAGAAATTTTATGCAGTACGTACGCTTGGGAAAAACAAATCTTCATGTGTCGGCAGTATCTTTTGGCGGCATCCCGATACAGAGGGGAACCGCAGCGGATACCAAAGCTCTTGTGGACAAAATGCAGGAACTTGGAATGAACTTCATCGACACAGCCCGGGGCTATACGGTATCCGAAGAGTATCTTGGTGCTGCATTGGAAGGCAGGCGCGGGGAATTTATTGTAGCCTCTAAAAGCATGGTAAGAGATTACGAGGGAATGAAACGGGACGTTGGCATCAGCCTGAATAATCTTAAAACGGATTATATAGACCTCTATCAGATACATAATATAAAAACAGCGGATTTTGATGTGGTGTTCGGCGAAAACGGTGCATACAAAGCTTTGGTGGAGGCAAAAAAAGAGGGTAAAATCAGGCATATCGGAATTACCGCTCATGGCATCAATGATTTAAAGCGCATTGTAGAAGAATTCTCCGACCGGGTGGAGACAATCATGTTTCCTTATAATATTGTCGAAGTGCAGGGAGAAGAAGCTTTAAAAGAAGCAAAAACAAAGAGCATCGGCACGATTGCCATGAAGCCTTTGGCCGGCGGTAATCTGGATGATTGGAATTTGGCTCTTCGTTTTATCGCCACTTCCGGAGTGTGCGACATTTCCATACCGGGAATGGGCGATGTGGAAGAAGTCGAAAAGAACGCTGCCGCATGCTGCGATCTTTCACCTCTTACCAAAGAAGAATGTGCGGAAATCGAAAGACTTCGCAAGGAGCTGGGCAATCAGTTTTGCCGTCGCTGCGGATATTGCGCCCCCTGCACGGTTGGGATCGATATCCCTACAAACTTTGTTTTCGTCAATTATCTTCGCAAATACGGACTTTCGGATTGGGCAAGAGATCGATATGCCTCTCTTAAGGTGAATGCCGCAGATTGTATCGAATGCGGAGTGTGCGAAGAACGTTGTCCTTACGACCTTCCCATACGCAGCATGCTGAAAAAAGTTGTGGAAGATTTCGCCCGATAGCAATAAGACAGCCGGGTGATATCTTAAGGCAAAAAGACCAATGTAATATCAAACAAAAAAGGACCGGGTAATTCCGGTCCTTTTATAGTCGTGCTTATTTTGCAAATAATTTTTTTACTATTCTTTCGGTTGCACCCGTCAGCAAGCTCTTCGCGTTTTTCATTGCCAGATCCAAGGGCACCGTTTCGTCTGTTGCCGCAACGATCGCCCGGAATCGTTTACCGAAAGCCTGGCGTCCTTCGTCTGTGACTCTGCCGCAGACAGCTACGACAGGAATATTCATTTTCTCGCAACGCTCCAAAACGCCGAAAATGACTTTACCGCGCATGGTCTGCTGGTCCAGCTTACCTTCTCCTGTTATAACAACATCAGCTATTTCCAATTCTTTATCGAAAGCGGAAAGGTCCAGAATGGCGTCTATTCCACGCACCAATCGAGCGCCTGTAAAGCACATAAGCCCCATCCCCAGCCCACCGGCAGCTCCGGCTCCGGGATAATTTCTTGCATCTATTTTTAAATCTTTTTCTACGATATCAGCAAAATGTTCAAGATTTTTGTCTAATTCCAAAACCATATTTGGCGTTGCGCCCTTTTGCGGTCCATAGATTCTGGACGCACCCTGCGGTCCGCAGAGGGGATTGTTTACATCGCACATGACAAGAATTTCTGTTTCCTGCAGGCGAGGATCGACGGCAGAACAATCGATGCGGGCAAGCTGCCCCAAGGCGCCTCCGCCGGGAGGAAGTTCTTTACCGTCTTGATCGAGGAAGCGCACGCCCAGCGCCTGCGCCATACCTGCGCCGGCATCGTTCGTTGCAGATCCTCCGATACCTATGCATATTTTACGGCAACCCATATCCAAAGCCTTTTTTATCAGTTGCCCTGTTCCGTAAGTGGAAGCGGAGAGAACATCCCGTTTGGCCGGTTCAATTAACAATAGTCCGGAAGCCTGAGCCATTTCGATGACAGCTTCTCCGGTATTCAATATAGCGAAGTGAGCCTCTGTCGGCCTTCCCAGCGGATCTTGGACAATTTCGGCAACAGCGTTGCCATCCATACCGGAGAGAATCGCTTCTACCGTTCCTTCGCCGCCGTCGGCTACGGGCATTTTAGTGATTTGCGCGTCGGGGAATACTTTCAGTATACCTTCCTGCACACATTTTGCGGCTTCCATTGAGGTGAGACTTCCCTTGAATGAATCCGTTGCGACCAAGTAATTCATGACGCTTCCTCCTTTCACGGGGTGAGTAACACGATTGTACATTGAAATATACGGCGTTGTCAATGTTTGTATCTTTATGATATACTACGCAAGGGTATCAATAGCAAGGGGGATGATGTGTATGAAAAAGTATAGAATAAAATTATTGGCACTGGTTGGAGTTCTTGTTTTCGCGATGAGTTTTTTTGCTTGTCAGAAAACCGAAAACGCTTTGCTTTCGGAATTTAAAGATATCACAGAAACAGCCCCGAACCTCCAGGGAATGAACGAGGCTGTATCTTTTATGGAGATCAACATCGCAGAGGTTTCCGAAGAAGGCGGCAGCAGAATGGTGCTCGCTTACGAGGATTATATGCTTCGATTTCTCGACGAGAATGTCGAACCGGTAGAGCAAGCAATAGTTGAGCCCTTGTTTTTTTCAATAAGCGATAAAGACGGGACGATGAACCTATCCATAGATTATGATTCGTTGCTCGAGGCATACGGCGATTATATCAGCGTGGAACTGAAAGAGTTGCTGACGATAAAAGCAGAGGAAGCTGCCATGCCTTCCACTGAGGATGCTCAAATCAAGCTCACGTATCCGGATTTGCTGGAGAGAGCGCTTCGGACAGAAACCCTTCTGCTTCAGCATAAGAGCGAAGATTCCTTAAGGGCGAACGCTGTGGAATATTACGAGGACTATCTGTTTTTACTTCTGGCAGGTACTGATTATTCGCCTCTGTTTGATTATACTACTGGAGAATTTTCTCCGGCGGCGAAAGAAGCTTACGAAGACTTTATTGTCGCGAATCCGGACACAGTGCTGGCATCGACACTCACCGAGTATTTTTCTTATTTGAACGATATAAAATTTATCATTGATTACACTGACCCGACTGAAAACAAAGTGTTTTATGATACTTGCGATTACTTGATTCAAGGTGCGCTGCAACGTTTAAAATAATGATGGACAAAGATATAATAAAAATAGAAAATCTGGAATTTGCCTATGAGCGCGAAGACGGCGGAGAAATTATCCCCGCTGTTTGCGGTGTAAACCTTTCCATACAAAGGGGTAGTTTTGTTGCAATCATCGGCAGAAACGGCTCGGGAAAATCTACGCTGGCAAAAAACCTTAACGCCTTGCTGCTTCCCACAAGCGGAGCCGTCTATGTGAACGGCATGGACACTGCCGCCCGAGAAACCGTTTGGGACATCCGTATGGCTGTAGGCATGGTCTTTCAAAACCCCGACAATCAGTTAGTGTCTTCCATTGTGGAGGATGATGTGGCTTTCGGGCCGGAAAATCTGGGTGTCGATCCAAAAGAAATAAGAGCAAGAGTCGACGAAGCCTTAAAATCTGTCGATATGTATGAGCATCGAAAAAAAGGTCCCCATCTTCTTTCCGGCGGGCAGAAACAGAGAGTGGCGATTGCCGGTGTGCTTGCAATGAAGCCTGAATGCATTGTATTTGATGAACCCACCGCCATGCTCGACCCCTCCGGCCGCAAAGAAATTCTGGAAATCATCCACGAACTTCACAAACAAGGTAAAACAATCATTCTCATTACGCACTTTATGGGAGAAGCTGCTCAGGCAGACCGTATTGTTATTATGCAAAAGGGGAAAATCGCTTTCGACGGCACTCCTCATCAAGTTTTCGCGGCGGAAAAAGAATTGGAAAGTCAGCACTTGGATATGCCCTTTGTCGTAGATCTGATAAGGCGGCTCAGAAAGAGAGGAATTGCCATTCCTTCTGATATCATTACGGAAGAAGGGCTGGTGGATTACTTATGCGCATTGAAGTAAAAAACTTAACGCATGTATACAGCGAAGGAATGCCATTTGAGACCGTTGCTCTGGAAGACGTCAATTTTACTGTGGAACACGGCGAATTCGTTGGATTGATAGGACATACCGGTTCTGGTAAATCAACGCTGATACAGCACATTAACGGCCTTTTAAAACCTTTTTCCGGTAGCATATGGGTGGATGGCAAGGATGTCGGAGGCAAAGGTTCTCTGATTCGAGAACTTCGGCATAAAATAGGCTTAGTGTTTCAATATCCCGAATATCAGCTGTTCGAAGAAAGTGTACTCAAGGATGTATGTTTCGGACCGAGGAACCTGGGACATTCTCAGGAGGAATGCGAAGAGAGAGCGGCGAACGCTCTGCGTTTAGTGGGTATCGATGCCCAGGAGATGGGCGCGCGTTCTCCTTTCAGCCTTTCAGGCGGAGAGAAGCGAAGGGTAGCCATTGCCGGTGTTTTGGCTATGGAACCGGAAGTGCTCATTTTGGATGAGCCCACTGCAGGTTTGGATCCAAAAGGGCACAGGGATATCCTGAGAATGATCCAGGATATTCGAAAAGACCGCGATATAACCATTATCCTTGTTTCTCATAATATGGACGATGTGGCTGCCCTGGCAGATCACGTATTGGTGATGGAAGATGGGCGTCTTGTCATGGATGGCACTGCGCGTGACATTTTTTCCAGAGGAGAAGAACTCGTGGAACTTGGCCTTTCATTGCCCTCGGCCACAGGTTTTATGCACATGCTTTCTCAACGAGGCGTTTCGATTAAAACAGATGTACTTACACTGGATGAAGCGGAAACGGAAATAGCAAAAGTTTTCGGGTAGGCGACTATGGCAATAAAAGATATCACATTAGGTCAATATTTCCCCGGCGAGTCCTTGGTGCACAGATTGGATCCCAGAACAAAAATCATGGGAACCTTCGTCTTTTTAGTGTCCTTGTTTTTAGTAAAAAGTTTTATCGGTTTTGCTTTGGCCGGCGGCTTCCTAATCGCTTTGATCATCATTTCGGGCGTGCCTTTTAAATTTATGATGCGCGGATTAAAACCTATCCTGTTTTTGATTGTCTTTACGATGCTGATCAATTTATTTATGACGGCGGGCACGACCTTGGCGACGCTTGGCCCCTTAACGTTAACGTACGAAGGAGTTTATCGCGCCACTTTTATGGCACTTCGACTCATTCTTCTTATTTTCGGTTCTTCGCTGCTGACTTTAGCTACAAAGCCGATTACCTTGACGGACGGGATGGAACGATTGTTATCGCCGATGAATGCTGTCGGGTTGCCGTCACACGAATTGGCCATGATGATGACGATTGCGCTTCGATTCATACCGACTCTTTTGGAAGAGACAGATAAAATAATGAAAGCACAGACAGCACGAGGCGCTGATTTCGAAAGTGGAAATATCATCAAAAGGGCAAAGGGGCTCATCCCTCTTTTAGTTCCGCTGTTTGTAAGCGCATTTCGAATTGCGGCGGATTTGGCCATGGCCATGGAATCGCGGTGCTACAGAGGAGGCGAAGGTCGAACCAGAATGAACGGTATGGCTTTTTCCAGGGCAGACGCAGTGGCGTTGCTCGTTCTTATTATGTATATGGCCGCAACCGTTTATTTGAGAGTTGCGTTGTAGGAGTATAAAATGGACACAAATAAACCTTCCACATTTTGGGTTCAGGCGGCAGTGATCGGTTCGCTTTATGCGGCACTGACACTCCTTCTTTCACCGATATCTTACGGGGTAATGCAAGTACGCCTTTCGGAGGCGCTCATCGTGCTTGCCATGTTTACGCCTGCAGCGATACCGGGTCTTACCGTCGGTTGCTTTTTTGCCAACTTTCTTGGTCCCAATGGCATTATGGACGCCATCATAGGCAGTATCGCGACGCTTATAGGCGCTATCGGTACTTATAAACTCAGAAACAGTTTTTATCTTGCGCCACTTCCCACGGTAACCGCCAATGCGTTGATGATCGGCGCGATGCTTTATTATATATATGGTGTGCCTTTTTCGCTGATCGCCTGCATATTATGGGTTGGTCTTGGCGAATTGATTTCCTGTTATTGTACCGGCCTGCCTTTGGCAAAACTTCTCCAAAAGAGAAAAGGAGATTTAGGTCTGTGAGGCAGAGGGTTGTTAAAGGAAAAGAAGGAATCATGCTTCTTTGTCAGAACTGGATTGTCAGGGAACCCCAAACACGTAAAGGCAGCTGGGCGGAATCCTTTAAAAGACGAGGCGACATCTTTCTTGAATTAGGCAGCGGCAAAGGACAATTTATCACAAGGCTTGCCGCCGAAGAACCGGCGCACAATTTTATTGCCGCAGAAGGCGGAGAAAATATTGTTATCAGAACGCTGGAGAAAGCCCAGGCGGCTTCTTTGGAGAACCTTCTGGTCATCCCCGAATACATTACAGATCCGGAGCTGGTGTTCGAAGAAGACGAACTTTCAGGTATTTATGTGAATTTCTGCGATCCGTGGCCAAAGGAACGGCATGCCCGGCGCAGGTTGATACACAGGGAACTATTAAGAAAATATCAACACATAACAAAAGCAGGGTCGATGCTGGCCTTTAAAACGGACAACGAGGCTCTTTTTCAATTTTCGCTGGAACAATTTCGAGCGACAGAGCTGGACATTGTCGAGTTTTCGATGGATTTGCATCATTCAAAATATGCGTCAGGCAATATTTCCACAGAGTACGAAGATAAATTTGCCGCCATGGGAAAACCTATATTCTATGCGCTGGTGTCATTAGGGGATAATAAAAAGGGGTAGGGGTCAATGGAATTTGTCGAATGGTTAAAAGTAGTAATAATAGGTATCGTGGAAGGTGTCACCGAATGGCTGCCAATCAGCAGTACCGGCCATATGATACTGGTTAACGAGTTTATACAGCTGGATGTTACGCAAGACTATTGGGAAATGTTTCGTGTCGTCATCCAACTCGGCGCTATTCTGGCTGTGGTTGTGATGTTCTGGGGGAAGATATTCCCTTTCTCTTTTAAAAAGGGCGAATCATTTATAAAAAAAGATATATTTACCCTGTGGTTTAAAATTATTGTGGCTGTCATTCCCGCTGCTGTGGTGGGCATTCCGTTGGACGATTGGATGGATGCGCACTTATATAATTATTGGGTTGTATCCGTTGCGTTGATTTTATACGGTGTTTGGTTCATCTTTCTGGAAAGAAACAGCAACGACAGAGAGTTTGCAATCACACAGGTATCTCAAATATCTTATAAAGCCGCATTTGGCATCGGTCTCTTTCAAGTTCTTTCGTTAATACCCGGCACTTCGCGCTCCGGTTCGACCATCATCGGCGGTATGATTCTTGGTATGTCCCGGACAGTTGCCGCAGAATTCACATTCTATATGGCCATCCCTGTCATGTTTGGTGCAAGTTTGATTAAAGTGCTGAAGTTCGGTTTTGATTTTTCACAAAATCAAGCGGTCATATTAATTGTCGGGATGTTGACGGCGTTTCTTGTCTCTGTTGCAACGATAAGATTCTTGATGAATTATGTTAAAACACATGATTTCAAAATATTCGGTTACTATCGCATAGTGCTTGGAATAACGGTGCTGGCGTATTTCTTTTTAAGATAGAAATCTATACACCCATGTGATAAGATAAAGTCGGGTAGTAATTCGCCCGACTTTTTTCAATAGATCAAGGAGTATGCGGGGAGGATGAAATGACAGTTAAAGTAGGTATCAATGGTTTCGGTCGTATCGGTCGTGTAACATTCCGTGCGGCGCTGGAGCAGCATAAAGCCGTAGAAGTGAGAGGAATCAATTTACGGGATGCGGATCTGGATTATATGATATACATGATGCGCTATGATACGATATACGGAAGATTTCGCGGAACATTGGAAAGATACACGAAAGGGATTATCGTTGACGGTGTAAAAATTCCCGTCTACAGCGAATCCGATGCGGAGAACATTCCTTGGGCTGATTGCGGCGCTGAATATATCGTAGATACTACCGGTGCTTATGTTACGACGGAAAAATCGATGCAGCATATTCGGGCCGGCGCAAAAAAAGTCATTATTTCGGCTCCGTCCAAGGATATTGTAACGCCCACGTTCGTCTATGGCGTCAATCACGAAAACTATACAAAGGACATGGATATTGTCTCCAACGCTTCCTGTACAACAAACTGCCTTGCTCCGTTATGCAAGGTGCTTCAGGATAATTACGGAATCGAAATGGGCCTTATGTCCACAATACATGCCGCCACTGCGAAGCAGAAAGTCGTAGATGCCCGATCCTTAAAAGACTGGCGCACCGGCCGTGCAGTGTTTGGAAACGTCATTCCCTCGACCACCGGCGCAGCCAAAGCCGTTGGGCTTGTCATTCCTGAACTTCAAGGGAAAATGACAGGCATATCCTACAGAGTCCCCACTTCGGATGTATCGGTCATCGATCTGAATGTTCTGTTGGAAAAACCCGCCAGCTATGCGAATATATGCGCTCAAATGAAGGAAGCTTCCGAAACCACGATGAACGGGGTATTGGACTACGTGGACGACGAGGTGGTATCATCGGATTTTATCGGAGACTCCCATGCTTCGATATTCGATGCAAGAGAGGGAATTGCTCTGAATGACAAGTTCTTTAAGTTCATCGCCTTTTATGACAATGAATGGGGTTATTCCAGCAACATGCTTCGAATGGTAGCCTATATGAATCAAGTCGATAACATAAAGTAAAGGCAAGCGACAGAAATAAAAGGACCGAGCGCAATTCGGTCCTTTTTTGTTACTTTTTTTAAAAGCAATAATACGAGAGAGATGAGTCCGGAAGCCATAAAGGCAATGCAGGAAATCAGATATAAGCCGTGCAGCCCAAAGCAAAAGCCCATGATACAAAGGAATTTTATATCACCCATGCCAAACATCGGAGTATTTTTTGTTTCCCGACAAAGCAAAACTGCCGCCGCATAGAGCAGTGCCGGAACCGCCGCCCCAAGCAATCTTTCGCCGACAGAACACGAAAGCCAAAAACCAGCGAGTGCAACAACAATCATCCATTGATCTTGCAAAATATGAAACTTTATGTCCGAAACGGAAAGCTGAACAAGTGAAAAAGCGACAAAGAGCTGTGGAAAGGGAATCGCTGCTGTCTTAGAAAAATATACTTCAGCGGAAATATATAGCAGAAACAGTAACGAGAAAACCGGTACAAAGAGATCGGGTCGGAGCTTTCTTTTTTCGTGTCGATCATCGGGAAGTTGTCCATACTCGCAGACCCATTTCAATGGACCTCTGTTCCATAAATAAACCGACAATAGGCCCAAAACAGTCGAAATTAGCAATGTTGCGATAAAAAAAGAACAGGAAATAAGCATAGCACTCCTTTTCCCGTTCCTGTTTTATTATAACAAATTGGCAAATTATGTCAAGTCCTTGTTGGCAAGGCTTATGATTGCGCCTCTTACATCTGCCCGCTGGAATTTAAAACGTTCTTAATTTTATGCTGCACCATGCGTTGAATCGCTTCTCTTGCAGGTCCTAAATATTTTCTTGGATCGAAATCTTCGGGGTGCTCGGCCAGATAGCGGCGCACTTCTGCAGTCATCGCAAGGCGAAGATCCGTATCGATGTTTACTTTGCAGATTCCGTGCTTTGTCGCTTCCAAAATCATTGCTTCGGGCACGCCTTGTGCTCCCGGGATGCTTCCTCCGAAATCATTGCATCGAGCGACAAACTCCGGAAGAACGGTCGATGCACCGTGCAGAACAAGGGGAACATGAGGGATAAGTTTATGGATTGCCTCCAAACGAACGAAATCAAGATAAGGCTCGCCTTTGAACTTGTAAGCGCCGTGACTTGTCCCGATGGCAATGGCCAAGGAGTCAACTCCGGTTTTATCTGCAAATTCGGCCGCTTCTTCCGGATCGGTAAACTTTGCCGATCGATCGTCCACGTTTACGTTGTCTTCTATCCCTGCCAGCTTTCCCAGCTCAGCTTCCACAACAACGCCTTTGGCATGGGCATATTCCACCACTTGCTTTGTGATTGCGATGTTTTCTTTAAAGTCATATTTTGATCCGTCGATCATCACGGAGGTAAACCCGTCGTCCACACACTTTTTGCATATGTCGAAATCTTCGCCGTGATCCAGATGCAGACAGATATCCAAGCCGGTGTCTATAATGGCTGCTTCCACCAATTTCAGCAAGTAAGCCGGTTTCGCATATTTGCGCGCACCTGCCGAAACCTGCAGAATAAGCGGCGATTTTTCCAATAACGCTGCATCTACAATTCCTTGAATAATTTCCATGTTGTTCACGTTGAAAGCGCCTACCGCGTAATCGCTGTGGAGTGCTTTTGCGAACATCGCTTTTGTCGTTACCAATGCCATCGGATCCTCCTTGTTGACTATCTGGTGAGTATATCTACAATATCACCGACAGTAGAGCCGGCGGGAATTTTAAATGTTCCTGCCATTAGGCCCGTCTCGGCATTCTGCTCGGAAATTTCAGTCATAAAAGCTTCGGTAGATTCAATCAGTTTTTCTTCTAACAGCAACTGTGCGATTTTACTGCCGGTAACACCGGCAGGTACGGTAAAGGATACTTCTTTGCTTGTGGTAAATTCACCTGTTTGTACAGGCTCTTCTTCCTCCTCCGGTATAGGCGGAGTTGTTTCGCCCTCGCTGTCGGCAGGATCCGTCGTGATATCTTCGGGATTTTCATTCATGTCGTCGACCTCTTCCAAAGACAGATCCAAATCCCCCACATCGACGTCGTCCGTCGCATTCCCTGCGATCTGTTGTGCGAGATATTCGGGATAAGCCATGATGTCGCTGATGCGCCAGAATATAATTGCCCCTGCAAGAACGACTATCATTACCGCTACAAACACGTCGTTGTAGTCGTAAATCAAATCTTTAAATCTCTTCATTTTTACGCCCCTTTTTTATTCCCCCCGAGTAATAACAACTGTAACTACAATTTAACACAAATCAAGGAGGGTTTCCACTTGTATCTATTAAAAATATGGTATAATCGTTAGGCTATGATTGAAATAAAAGTGACAGAAAACGAAAGCAGACAGCGGCTTGACCGATTTTTAAAAAAATATTTGGCAAAAGCGCCGCTCTCTCTGATCTATAAAATGATCCGCAAGGATATTAAACTCAACGGCCACCGGGCAAAGGAAGATACCATGCTGGTGACGGGGGATGTTATTAACGTGTATTTAAGCGAGGAAGAAGTCGCTTCTTTATCGGAAAAGCAGACTCGAGTCGCTGCAAAACGTCAGTTTACGATATGTTATGAAGATGAAAACCTGATTGTGGTCAACAAACCTTTCGGTCTTTTAGTTCATGGGGATTCCGTAGAAAAAAAAGATACCTTAGCGAATCAAGTGGTGGATTATCTGATTGAACAAGGCAGTTATTCTCCCAGAAACGAGCGTACATTTACACCTTCGCCGGTGCATCGCCTGGATCGAAACACGACAGGCTTAGTTGTTTTCGGTAAAAACAGTCAGGCATTACGAGTCCTTTCCTCCATGCTTAAAGAGGGCGGGGGCGTTAAAAAATTCTATTACACGATTGTATTCGGACAGCTTACCGAAACGCTGCACCTGAAAGGGAAATTATATAAGGACGAAGGACAAAACAAGTCCACCGTATTGCCTCAAACCTCTTCCAAGGGGAAGTACATCGAAACAATCGCCAGACCCTTGGCGGCTCAAAACGGATATACCGTCGTAGAAGTGGAACTTGTCACCGGGCGCAGTCATCAGATCAGGGCGCACCTCCAGTCGGCGGGATACCCTCTGATCGGAGATACAAAATACGGGAAAGGCTCTGTAAATTCTACATTGCGCAAGCGAATAGATCTTTCCACGCAGTTGCTGCACGCCGGCCGTCTGGAAATATGCGATGCCCCTTCCCCGTTAGATTACTTAAACAGAACACAGATAAAAGCGCCTCTTCCGCAATCATGGAAAGACATAGAAGAAAAATTGTTTGGTAAGGAGATTCTGCCCCATGGGATTAAGTGAAAATGTGAAAGAATGGATTAAAGATATACTCGTTGCGGTTCTCATAAGTATTGTTATTCTGCAATTCATTAAACCTACTATTGTCAGAGAACACTCGATGGAAGATACGCTCAAAGAAAACGACTATATATTCGTCAGCCGTCAAGCTTACAACCTTTTCGGGGAACCTGAGCAAGGCGACATCATCGTTTTCAAAAGTGAGCTTCAAACTGAAGCCGGAGAAGATAAATTATTGGTAAAGCGGATTGTGGCAATACCCGGAGACACGATTTCCATAAATGACGGTCAGGTTATTTTAAACGGAGAACCGTTGGAAGAAATGTATACAAAGGATGGATATACCGCATCAGAAATGGAAGAACTGACCGTTCCGGACGGATTTTTATTTGCCATGGGCGATAATCGTCAAAACAGTATGGACAGCCGTGACAGCAGAATCGGAATGGTTCCTGTCGATTCTGTGATAGGAAAAGCTTTCTTCCGCCTGTATCCTTTTTCAAAATTCGGTGGCTTGTACTAAAATGAGTATTCTTAAACTGCTGGCAAACAACAAAAAAGCAAGGCATGACTACTTCCTGGAACAAATATTCGAGGCCGGTTTAGTGTTGACCGGAACTGAAATAAAATCCGTCAGAAACGGAGGCGTAAACCTTCGTGACTCCTTTGCCAGAATAGACGGAGGCGAAGTATGGGTGCACAACATGCATATCAGCCCTTACGAAAAAGGAAATCGCTATAATACCGAGCCGTTGCGCCCCAAAAAACTGCTTTTGAACAAACAGGAAATAAGAAAATTGCTGGCCGAGACCACACAAAACGGACTGACACTTATTCCGGTTCAAGTGTACATGAACCACAAAGGATTGGTAAAAATGGAGCTTGCGGTGGCGCGGGGAAAGAAAACTTACGATAAGAGAGCCGATATTGCTAAAAGGGATGCGAGCAGAGATATGGATCGCGTTATGAAGAGCAAAGTGCGTATGGATTAAAAAAGAGGACGTAAGTCCTCTTTTGACGTTATATGGCTTGTACCGATTTATAAGTTTGTACCGATTTATAAGCTTGCGCCGATTGGTAAGCTTTGGCCGATTTATAAACTTGCGCCGATGGCTTTTGCTTCAGCTATCGCTTTTTCGTTGTCTTTAGCCTTGTTTTCAAAAGGATCCGCAGCCACTAAGAAATATTTGAAATTTGTGCCCATGTACTTGGACATTGCCGTAAATCCCTGTATCGCAAGAGTATAGCACAAGTTTTCTATTTGTTCTTCTCCTGTCATGACCAGGTGCATCGTCTTTCCCTTGAACTTTTCGAATGGTGGCGGATAACTCCGGTCAAGGACTGCTTTCAGCGGTGCGCTCACCCACCAATAATAAACCGGGGTAGACATAAAGATATAATCAGCGTCTTCTATTGCCTTGGCCACGATCGGATAGTCATCTTTTATAATGCATGCTTTTTGTTTGTTGGTCCAGCATGCGCGGCATCCTGTGCATGGCTTGATTTGAAGCGGAACCACATCCAGCCTATTGACTGTGTGCCCGTTTTTTTCTGCTTCCTTTAAAATCGTTTCCAGCAGAAAAGTAGAGTTGCTTTTGGGTCTGGGGCTGGAAAACATCGCCAGTATTTTCATACGAACCTCCTTAATAATTTTATATTCTTTATTATGATAGCACAAATAATGCAGTTGTAACATGGATGTAATTGTATTTTTCACAAAATGTGATACTATAGTCGTGTACGGGCGGAAAGTCGCCGCTTTGTACGAATGATATCCGGGTGCATACCGGTCGGAGGGCTTTCCATCATCATGGGGGCGTAAAGGTTTCGACGGGGGTGTGGAAGTCGGGTAAGCGAGCCGCAGTTGGTTCAGACTGCGTAAAAAAGGACCCGTTAAAAAGAAACGCAAAAACAAACAATAATTACGCACTCGCTGCTTAACTAGCAGCCGCGTCGTCGGCCGGAGTTTACCCGTAGGTTCCGTAACCGGCGTCGACTATACGGGAAAACTCTGCGCGAGCTCCTAGTAACGCAGGGGACTAAATAGGATAGCCGGTACCTGAGCCTGCTTTTGGGCGCTGGTCGAAGCGAAACATCAAATCAAAAGCTGCGCTCGGAGAAAGCCTTATGGAAATGCTTTCGGACGTGGGTTCGATTCCCACCGCCTTCACCAGAAATGTCAGGTGCTTTGTTTATTGATAAAATGCCTGAAGCCGCGTATCAAAAGGTTGTGTTTATGCGGTTAAGGTTTCTGCGACATACTCTATGTCGAACTATGGGCAAAATCGGGATTGGAGAATGTGAGAACATATTTGCGACTGTTCTCTCCAACATGGCTAAATGCATAACCGGCCAAACACGGTCGGTTTTTGTCATGGCAACAAACAAGTTTTTCGCAACAAGTTAGTATTAAAGGAGAATAAGAGAATAAAATGGGAAATAAGAATATCAACAAAGAGCAAAAGAAGAAAAAGGCAAGCGCAAAATCCGCTTCTGCTCCGGCTGTCATAAAAACGGCTGTCACACAACCTGAATTAATCACGAAAAAGAAGAAAGTTCAATAAATCAGTTTATACACGATGAAAGTCGATTATTTGGAATGCCAAATAGTAAGGAGAATTAAAAATCAATGTCATTTGAATCACTCAATATCATAGAGCCTATTTTAAGGGCTATAAAAAAAGAGGGCTATACGACCCCCACACCAATACAAGCAGAAGCCATTCCGGCTTTACTGCAAAAAAGAGATTTGCTGGGATGCGCGCAAACAGGAACGGGCAAAACCGCTGCTTTTGCTGTGCCCATTATTCAACAGTTGTCTAACGAAAAAAGGCCGGAAAAAGGCAAGAGAACCATACGTGCCTTGGTTATGACACCCACAAGGGAGCTTGCTTCCCAGATAGGAAAAAGTTTTACTGCATACGGAGCATTTTCCGGGTTTAGAAATGCCGTCATTTTTGGTGGTGTTTCTCAAGGCCGCCAGGTGGCGCAGCTGAATGCCGGAGTCGATATTCTTGTTGCCACACCGGGTCGTTTGCTTGATTTGGTCAATCAAAGATTAGTCAACCTGCACAATGTCAGCTTCCTTGTGCTGGACGAAGCCGACCATATGCTGGATATGGGATTTATACACGATGTAGAGAAAATCATGCAGGAAATTCCCTCTGAGCGCCAAACGATGCTGTTTTCAGCAACGATGCCTTCGGAAATCGAAAAGCTGGCGAATAAAATTCTGAACGATCCTGTAAAAGTTGCGCTTACGCCGGTTTCATCCACCGTTGATATGATCGATCAATACGCCTATTATGTCAACAAGCGCAATAAAACCAAGCTGCTGATACACTTGCTTAAGGACGATGCTATCGTTTCCGCTTTGCTGTTTTCAAGAACAAAGCACGGAGCCGACAAAATCGCAAAAGACTTGATTCAAGCCGGAATAACCTGCGATGTCATCCATTCCAATAAAGCGCAATCTGCACGGGAACTTGCTTTAAGCAGATTTAAAAATCTAAAATCCAGAGTTTTAGTGGCTACCGACATTGTCGCAAGAGGAATCGATATCGACGAGTTGTCCCATGTTATCAACTACGATTTGCCCGAAGTTCCCGAAGCTTATGTTCATCGCATCGGAAGAACCGGAAGAGCGGGTCTGGGCGGTACGGCAATTTCATTTTGTGATGAACCGGAAAAAAAGCTTCTGAAAGAAGTTGAAAAGCTTATTTCGAAGAAAGTACCGGTTGTCAACGATCACCCCTATCCGTTAATAGCGTCAGAATACGTACCTGAAGCAAAAATTTCCAGAGGTGCTGCACCCAGAAACAGTTTTGGCGGGAACTCCAGGAAATCCTCCAACAGAAAGAGTTCCGAGTACAGATCTTCAAGAGCCTGGTAGTGTTTCCTGCGCCCGGCAACATGATTTACGAAGCCTTCTTACTTTAAAGGAGGCTTTATTTTTATTGTCATTATCGCCTTCTGCGACTACAATGTACATAACCAGTAATCGTCTTATATTCTTGACCGGCCTTTTCGGGAGGTACACACTGATGTTGCAGGAAAAGTATCATCTACTGTTTGAAAAACTGCCGCATGCCTTTGCTTATCATAAAATCCTACTCGACAGCAACGGGAAGCCCGTTGATTATGTTTTCGAGGACATTAATATCGCATTCGAAGAGATGACCGGCTTAACGAAGTCTTCGATTTTAGGACGCAGGGTGACTGAAGTTTTACCGGATATTGATAAAGCTGCGTTCAATTGGATTCGTACATACGGAAAAGTTGCATCCACCGGACAAAGCGTCAATTTTGAACAGTATTCGGAACCTTTGGGAAAATGGTACGAAGTGACGGCTTTCAGTGATGAAAAAGGCTATTTCGGCACAGTATTTCTGGAAATCACAGACAGTATCGAAGAAAAAGAAGCTTTAAAAGACTTGATTGAGTTGTCAGAGCAGTATTTTGCTTTTTCGCGCAGCGAGATTGATTATAAAAAAGTAACAGATACGATGCTGAAAATATCCAATGCAAAGTATGTGGCATTTAATTTGTACAATGAAGCAGGAACTGCTTACACAACCGTTGCCGTATCCAGCGATAAGAAGCAAATCAAAGCGATTGAGTCGATTCTTGGCTTTAAAATTGTGGGAAAAGAGTGGTCTCACGATCCGATCAGAGCGGAAAAGATGAGCGGTAAATCTGTGGCTCGCTTCAACAGTTTAAGTGAATTGACGCATACTGTGATCCCAAACGCGGTCACTGAACTTTTGGAAAAAATCTTTGATGTGGGCGAAGTAAACGTTGCAAGTATCATCCGTGGCGATAGGATGCTTGGTGATTTTACTGTTTTTATGCCCAACGGAAAATACCTGCACAAGCAAGAGTATGTTAAGATACTGAGCGAGCTTACAGGTCAATATATAGAGCGAAAGAAAGCAGAGGAGCGGCTTCAGGAAAAAACAGATGAGCTCGAAGGCTTCTTTAATGTTGTGATAGATCTTCTTTGCATTGCTGATTTGGAAGGCAATTTTATAAGAATCAATCAAGCATGGAGCGACACGTTGGGTTACCCTCTGGAGGAGATAAAAAAGAGAAAGTTTTTGGATTTTGTTCACCCTGACGACATGCCGGCAACATTGGACGCCATTTCCAAGTTGGGCAAACAGGAAATTGTGCAGGATTTTACGAATCGTTACAGAGCAAAGGACGGAACATACAGAGATATTGAATGGCGATCCCACCCAAAGGGAAATTTAATATATGCCGCTGCCAGAGATGTCACGAAACGAAACGCGGAGTTGGAAAAGCTTTCCGCGGAGCACAAGCAGATGCTTTCCATATTCGACAGCATGCATGCTTTCATTTATGCCATCGATATGGATACCTACGAAATTTTGTTTGTCAATAAATTCGGTGTCGATTTGTATGGTGACATTCAGGGCAAAGTCTGCTGGCAGGAAATTTCTTTTGACCAACATGGCCCCTGCGCCTTTTGCGCGAAAGAAGAGCTGATAAAAAACCTTTCGCTCCACAAAATCGTAGAGCGCGAATATTATAATGAAGTCACAAAAAAGTGGTACAGCTGCACGGATTCCGCAATTGTTTGGACAGATGATCGAATCGTAAAACTTCACGTCGCCTACGATATTACAGAGCGTAAAAAAGTGGAAGAGCAAAATCAGTTTATCAGTGCTGTTATGATGAATATCTTTGATTCCGTCATCATTACGGATACAAAGCAAATCATCACCTATGTCAATAAAGGAACAGAAGAACTGTTTGGCTATGAATCCGACGAGTTGATCGGACAATCCGTAGATATATTGAGCGCAGACCCCAATGCACAGCAAATCCAAAGGGAACTGTATCAGGCCGTCTCGACCGGAAACATATATTTGGGGGAGGAATTATTTTTCAGAAAAGACGGATCCACATTTTTCTGCGAATATAAAGTCGCTCCCATCAACGGGGCAGACGGTCTGCCCCACGCCTACGTCGGCACGCAAAGAGATATCACCGAAAAGAGAGAAAAGCTTAAAGAAATCGAATACTTGAGTTTTCATGATTTTCTGACCGGTTTATATAACCGCAGATATCTGGAGGATGCGATCGAAAGGCTTGATATTGAAAGAAATCTTCCTTTTGCCATCATCGTAATCGACGTGAACGGATTAAAGCGCGTCAACGACACATATGGACACGAGGCGGGCGATCAATTTATAAAAGCGGTGGCCGACATATTGAAAACTTCGTGCAGGGCAGACGATATTATCGCCCGTACAGGCGGGGATGAATTTGTCATCATTCTTCCCAATACCTCTGCGGCGCAAGCGGAATCCATCAAAAAAAACATAAACGATTTAGCTTCAAAATCTGCTTTAACAAGCGGAACGCTGTCGTTGGCTGTCGGATATGCGGTTAAAACCATAACCGGCTCCGACATTAAGGAAGTCATGAAAGAAGCGGACAACAAAATGTATCAAGACAAAGTTGCCTATAAAAGCAAAGAACCTCAGGAGATTTAAATGGCGCAAACATCAATTTTTGTGGCAGCTGCGTTGCTGCCTGCACTGATTTTAATGAGATATATCTACAAAAAAGATTCCATAGAAAGTGAGCCTCGCGGCTTGTTGCTCCGCCTGGTTGTTGCCGGTGCCTTTGCTGTTTTTCCGGTTGTGCTTCTTGAGTTTGCCGGGCAGTATATTTTGGATACCATATTCCCTGTGCCCGGAATGCTTTATTCTGTGCTTCTGATGTTTTTGGTGGTTGCATCGGCGGAAGAAGGCTGCAAGTACTTCTTTTTGAAAAGGCGTACATGGAATCATCCGGCGTTCAATTACCAGTTTGACGGAGTTGTATACGCTGTCTTTGTGTCTTTGGGTTTTGCCGCTCTGGAGAACATCGGGTATGTGCTTCAATACGGACTTTCTGTAGCAATCACCCGGGCTGTGCTGTCTGTCCCTTCCCACATGGGTTTTGCTGTTTTTATGGGATCTTTTTACGGACGGGCAAAAGTTTGCCAGGCGCAAAACGATGAGGCCGGTTCCGTTCGAAATCGGCGAATGGGTATTTTGATTGCGATACTCCTCCATGGATTTTATAATTCCTGCCTTTTGATCAATACGACGACAACGCTTCTGCTGTTTGTCATTTTTGTTGTTGTAATGTACGCTGTTGTCATTCGTAAAATCAAAATCGACTCAATTTCCGGAGTGGCAATCGGCTTTGCTTCAGTTCCTTTAGACGATGGTACAGAGGAGAATTTTAATGAGAAATGATAAAAGAAAGCAGCTCATAAAGAGAATATCCGCATTATTGATGATTTTGATCCTGACCTTTGCTCTTGGCGCTTGCGGAAGCAGCCCAAAAGTTTCGGCATCCCAAGAAGCTCCGCAAGTAAAAGCTCCTGAATCTGAGGACAATAGCAATGAAACGCAGGAAACCTTGCTTGTGTTAAAAGATGTGGCCAGAATGTTCGATCCCTGCGTTCAGCTTACCGCTTATATGGCAACTTCCGGCACTAAAATTGATATGCAAAATCCGGGAGCAGACGACTTCTGGCTCATGCTATCCATGGTTACTTACGCGGCAAAGCCCGAGTCGGTAGGCGAGTTCGGAACAATTGACCTGAAAGAGGACATAATAAAAGATATTGCCGCCACTTTCTTTGAAGATATGCTGGAACAATCTGAAATTCCATCTCCCGCCGGCACATATTCTGCCGCCTACATCGGGGCCGAGGATTTGTATGAACTGCAACCCATGAGCATCAGTAATATGACCGGACAAATGGTTTCTTTGGAAGAAGTGAACGATTCGGAAGGCAAATATTTGATGACCATAAGACTGGTTGATGAACAGCAGCGGATTGAAACCGTTGATTGGTGGGTGTACTTAGACGACTGGGAAGACGGTGAGAATCATTTCTTCCCCTATAAATTCAGAAAAGCAATACCGTTATAAACAGTCTCTTTCATTGAAAAAACGCCGGAGTGCCTACGCATCCGGCGTTTATGTATTTCGTCTCTTCCATTCGCTTTTCGGGTGTATATAGAATTTATGGCAGTGTTACTTCGTAAGCATCCAGGATGCTCTTATCTATTTCCATTCGGACAGTCAACAGCTCGTTGATGATATGGCATATAATCAGGTCGCCTTTAAGGCTCAGCAGTTTTCCTCCGTCGTATTCGCCAAGATCCGTATGTTCTATCAGAAAATCCAACATTTTGTTGCTGGCTTTCTTGGAGGCAGCCATCAAATCTTCCGCGCTTTGTATGGTGACGAATCTCTTCGCTGCCTGCCCGTCTGCTGTGATAAGGCAGGGGGTCGGGAGCTTAAATCCCTTGACAACCGTTACTTTTACGGTTGCTTCGCCTGCGGCTTCAAGGCCGCAAATCATGACTTCTCCGTCTCCCATCAGCGCGTGCATGTCGCCCATAGAAAGCAGACCGCCGTCTACATTGACCGGAAGATATAGTGTAGCTCCTTTAACGATCCGGGTACAATCCATGTTGCCGCCGTGATCGCCGGGAATTTCCGTGGAAATTCCTTTTGTCTCCGGTGCCGTACCGATGACACCTATCATTGTGTTGATCGGAAACGTTAGTTTGTCGTTAAATTTTACATCTTCGCCCGAGACGTCAAACTCCCGGACGACTCTTTGGTCGACTCTTTCAAAAAAAGCTCCGCCTACTATCGATTGGCGCATATAGCCTTTCCCTTTAAGTTTGATATCCAGAATTTCTACTTTCAGCACATCTCCCTTGTGCGCACCGTTTACATAGAGAGGTCCGGTGGCAGGATTTTCTATGGTGTTTTCTTCTTCAAAAACACTGCCGTCACCGGAAAGCCTGTCGTCGTAGCAATTCCTGGTTTCAAACCAGACAGTATCTCCGCTTTCGCAGTATGCCACGGGTTCGATATGCGGCGAGTGTTCTCCGTTAACAAAATCTCTGGTTATTCTTATCATGATGTGATCTCCTTTTATTCATTTCCCTGCTGAACAGCAAAGGGGGAAACATTTACAATCCAAGTAAAGCGGTTGCGATACCAAAGTATATCAAAAGAGACATGGCGTCTACGATTGTCGAGATGAACGGGCTTGCCATGACCGCCGGATCCACGCCGGTTTTGCTTGCAAACATGGGTAAAGAGCAGCCGACAAGTTTGGCGACAAGCACTGTTCCCACCAGCGTAAGACAAACGACGGACGCCACCTGAATCTCAATATGATCGATATAAAGCAATTTCAGGAACGTTACCGATGCGAGGGTTACGCCACAAAGAACGGCCACTCGGACTTCTTTCCAAATTACTTTGATAATGTCTTCGAATTCAATATCGCCAAGAGATAAACCGCGAATAATGGTTACGCAAGACTGATTCCCGGAATTCCCGCCGGTACCCATAAGCATGGGTATAAATGCTGTAAGGACGACCTGTGCGGCTAAAGCACTTTGAAATCGCGTGATGATGATGCTGGTGAACGTCGCCGAGACCATCATCAGCATTAGCCATGGGATTCTCTGTTTCCATGTATCCAGGACACCTGTTTTTAAGTATGCCTTGTCCGAAGGCAAGATCGCCGCCATCCTTTGAATATCTTCCGTTGCCTCTTCCTGTAAAACTTCGATAGCATCATCGACGGTTACGATACCGACAAGGCGATTTTCTTTGTCCACAACAGGCAGGGCGGAAAAATCATATTTATAGAACAACTGGGCTACATCTTCTCTGTCGTCGGTAGTCTTTACAGAGATGACGTTTGTTTCCATGATGTCGGCCACTTTATCGCTTGCCTTAGCCAACAGAAGCTCTTTGGCCGTCACCAGGCCGATCAGCTTTCTTTGGCTGACGACATAGCATATATATATCGTTTCTTTATCCACGCCCGTTTCTCTTATGTGGGCGAAAGACTCTTCTACTGTAAAGTCCGGTTTAAGGTCGACATATTCGATGGTCATGATGCTGCCGGCCGAGTCTTCGGGATAGTTCAGTATTTGGTTGATATTTTTCCGCGTAGGGGCGTCTACGCTTTTCAGCATTCTCTTTACTACGTTGGCGGGCATTTCTTCGATGATGTCTACGGTATCATCCAGGAAAATATCGTCCATCATTTCCTGCAGTTCCTTATCGGAAAACGCCGTGATAAGGGCTTCCTGCATTTCTGATTCCATCTGCACAAAAGTGTCTGCCGCCAATTCTTTTGGGAGAACGCGAAAAATAATGGGCAATCCATCCAGAGTGATCTCCTGATCTTCCAGGAGTTCCTCCATGGCCTCCGCTATGTCTGCAGGGTTTAATGTGCCCAGGTATTCCTGTAATTTGATGAACTGTTTCGATCGGAGGTACTCCAATATCTCCTGCATTATGATTTCCATTTCGTTCATGTCAGTACCTCCTTCCCGATCGTGGGGCAAAATATCCCGCAAACTTCATTTTATGTCCTTTAGGGGATGGCGTCAATGTTTACATAATTATAACATAAAAATCTTTGCCTCCGCTGTTTTCGTTATGCTATGATAAGGATGTTCCGTTTATTTATGGATAGTAAGAAGGGATCGTTATAAAAAATGAGAAAGCCGAAACTTTTAATAAGCAGCTGCCTCTTGGGTATACCAAGCAGATATAACGGCGAAAGAAAAGAGCATCCGCTTATAAGCGCGCTGGAAGAAAAATATGAATTGATTGCCATTTGTCCCGAAACATTGGGAGGGCTGGAAGTTCCAAGGGAACCCGCAGAAATCCGGGGCAGCCGTGTGATCAATAAAGCCGGGCAGGATGTAACCCAGGAATTTGAAAAAGGCGCAGGAATCGCTCTTGATATAGCCAAAGGGCTTTCCATAAAAATGGCGGTATTAAAAGAACGCAGCCCTTCCTGCGGGCACGGGCTTATTCACGATGGTACATTTACCGACGGCATGGTAGAGGGCGACGGAATTTGCGCCAGGCTGTTTCTTCAAAACGGCATAGAAATCTTCGGCGAAACCGATATAGAAAAATTATTGTAAGCAAAGGCGGAAGCGCTGCAAGGTGTAATCCTGCCTTTCAGTACACAACTTTTCCAAGGGAGGCAAGAATCAATTCGCTCGCCAGAATCCCTGTTTTATTTTTTTCGTCTAAAATCGGATTCACTTCCACCATATCAACGGCAATCAACTTGTTGCTTGCCGCAAGCATCTCGATGCCAAGGAAAGCTTCCCTTACCGTAAGGCCGCTGTGTACAATCGTGCCTGTTCCGGGCGCCGATTCGGGAGTGATGGCATCTACGTCGAAGGACAAATGAATGCCCGCTGTGCCTTTCCCCGCTATTTTGATGGCTTCTTCCATCACGGCCTCCATGCCCATGCTGTCAATTTTGGCTATCGAAAAAACGGTAACGCCGGATTCTTTTAACCTTATTCTCTCTTCCGGGTCGATATCCCGAGCCCCTATCTGCACACATTTCTTGGGATCGACAAAAATAGGTTCTTGTCCAAAATCTACCATTGCATCCGGTCCGTGACCGCAAACCGCGGAAAACGGCATACCGTGCATGTTTCCGCTTTGCGTGCTTTTTTCGTTATTCCAATCTGCATGTGCGTCCATCCAGATGACACCGATATTTTTATAGTATTTGGAGGTGGCGGATATCGTGGCGGCAGCTATGCTGTGATCTCCGCCTAAAGCTATCGGAAACCCTCCTGTCATAAGGGTTTGTGTGACGGATTCATATAATTTTGACCCTACATCGATCACCTGCTCGTAATTGCGCATGTCGACTCTTGTGGCTCCGCCGGGTAGTTGAAGGATATCTCCTTTATCCACTAAGTCGTATCCCAGCTGTGCGATTCCTTCGCATATTCCCGCAAAACGAATAGCCAAAGGCCCCATGCTGACACCTCTTTTGGAAGCGCCTACGTCCAATTGCGCGCCCACCAGATCTATTCTTTTCTTCATCGCTTTACCTCTTTCACCCTTGTTGAGCTTATGTTTTCGGGCACGGCTGCCCCTTATGCTTATGATAGCTTATTTGGCTCTCAAAAACAAGGAGACTATATGCATAGGGTCGCTAGAATGGCTTGATTTATTATACGAAAAAGGTTAAAATTCAAACGTTGGTATGCATTCCCCCCAGAAATAGGAAAAAAGACTAGGAAAATTTTATGAGTAAAAAGACAAATTTGATGTATTCGATTGTAGCCGGAATGTGTATCGGAATCGGAGGCGTTGCTTATTTGGCAGTGCACGGAGGCGTTCTGGGATCCATTTTATTTTGTGTGGGATTATATACGATTTTAACGTTTGGATTCAATCTCTTTACCGGTAAATCCGGAAATCTTCTCGTAAACGGTCCTTCCTATCTGCAATTTCTGACCATCGTCTGGTTGGGGAATTTGATTGGTACAAGTTTAATCGCTTTTGCGATGCGGGTTTCAGGATACGGGCCAGTAACAGAAATCATCGCATATGCCAACACAATCATTGATCATAAACTGATGCTTTCTTATCCCACGATGTTTACTTTCGGGCTGTTCTGCAATTTTTTAATGTATATTGCTGTGGAAAATTTCTATTCAAATCCTCATGAGATAGGCAAGTATATGGGCATATTTTTTGCTGTCGTCGTGTTTATCGCCTGTGGTTTTGAACATAGTGTCGCCAACATGTTCTTCTTTGGAATTGCAGGTCGATGGGGCACCGATACAATCATCCAACTTGTTATTGTGTCTGTCGGAAACGTTGCCGGAGCTTCCTTAATTCCTCTGGTTCGCACGCTGGCTGACCGTTTTGAAAACAGCTAGTCGAGCGAAACGCTGTTAAACCACAAAAATATTCACTTTCTATTTGGTTTTTTAATGCAGGTATGTTAAACTGTTCACAGATACGAAAGGACGGCAACATGGTCATGATGTGCGCGCGTTTTATGCGACAGCAGCAAAATATGCAGCAGCAGCAAAGCTTCCAGCAACAGCAAGCTTTGTTCATTCGTGAAAGCATAATTATTAATCAAAGATAGCACAGTTTAGGAAACTAAAAGGTGCTGTTTTTTTTCGCCGCCTTTCAAATAAATGGTTTCGTATACGGAAAGAGAGGAAAAAAAATGAAAAAGCCCCTGATCGGAATTACTCCCGCTTACAACACAACCAAGATGCAGTATGATTTACCTCCTGCTTACACCAATGCAATCATAAAAGCAGGTGGCATACCTGTAATCCTTCCCTATACTTCAGACGCTGATATCATGCAGCAAATTGCCGATACGTGTGACGGCTTCCTGTATAGCGGCGGACACGATGTCGCTCCTTGGGTATATGGTGCGGATCCCTGGTATGGACTGGACATTTTAGCTCCGCTCAGAGATATGACAGAAGTTGCACTTTTTAAACCTGCCTTTGCATCGGGAAAGCCGATGTTTGGGGTATGCCGCGGAATGCAAATGTTGAACTGCTGCCTCGGCGGAACACTGTATCAAGATCTTCCTACGGATTATATAAAGCCGCAGGAAATTCAGCATGTACAAAAAGAGATTCCCGTAATCCCTACGCACCCTGTAGATATCGTGGCAGACTCCTCTTTGGCAAAGATGGCAGGGGCTTTAACAATAAACGTCAATTCCTTCCATCACCAGGCGGTCAAAGATTTAGGAAAAGGCTTGGTCGTTACGGCAACAGCGGCAGACGGAATGATCGAAGCTGCATATTTGCCCGGACACAAATATTTTTGCCTTGTACAATGGCATCCGGAAGAACTTTATCCGCAATGCAAAACATCGCAGAACCTGTTCGCAAGCTTTATAAAAGCCTGCGCAAAATAAAGCATAAAATCCCCAGTGAATGCCGCTCCGGCAAGTATTGGGGGAGACAATTGAATGAATGCAATATAAACGATGAGGCGGCTTCTGTAAGAAGCCGCCTCCGTTATGATGTTGAAAACTATCAGGTTTAAGATGTTGCCGCAGCTTGTCGACTAAGCCATAAACAGTTCGATGTCATCTTCTGCGGTGCCTATGCCGGCGATTCCGAATTTTTCTATAAGAACTTTAGCAACATTCGGGGATAAAAATCCGGGTAAGGTGGGTCCTAAATGAATATTCTTTACGCCCAAATACAAGAGAGCTAGCAGCACGATGACTGCTTTCTGTTCGTACCATGCAATATTAAAAGCAATAGGCAATTGATTGATGTCTTCCAGCCCAAATACTTCTTTAAGCTTTAAGGCAATGACGGCCAACGAGTACGAGTCGTTGCACTGTCCTGCATCCAGCACTCTTGGAATGCCTCCGATATCTCCCAGATTCAGTTTATTGTAGCGATACTTTGCACAGCCGGCGGTCAGGATGACCGTATCTTTCGGCAGTTTTTCCGCAAATTCTGTATAGTACTCCCTGGATTTCATTCTGCCGTCGCAGCCTGCCATGACAAAGAATTTTTTAATGGCTCCCGATTTTACGGCATCCACAACTTTGTCCGCCAGCGCGATAACCTGATGGTGCGCAAAACCGCCTACGATGCTTCCCGTTTCAATTTCCTGGGGTGCCGGCAATGTTTTGGCCAACGCGATGACAGCGGAGAAATCTTTTTTCCCGTCGACGCCTGCTTCGATATGCATGCAGGATGGAAAACCTGCGGAACCGGTCGTAAAAATTCTGGATTTAATTTCTTCGCTTTTAGGCGGAACGATACAGTTCGTAGTGAAAAGGATGGGACCGCGGAACGATTCAAACTCGGTGACTTGCTTCCACCATGCGTTTCCGTAATTTCCCGCAAAATTGTTGTACTTCTTAAAGGCAGGATAGTAATGCGCAGGAAGCATTTCGCCGTGCGTGTATACGTCCACTCCGCTGCCCTTTGTTTGTTCGAGCAGTTGTTCAAGGTCCGTTAAATCGTGACCGGAAATCAAAATTGCCGGGTTTTTCCGGACGCCGATATTCACTTCGGTGATTTCAGGGTTTCCATATTTTTCAGTGTTGGCTGCATCCAGCAAAGCCATCGCTTTTACACCGTATTCGCCGGTTTTTAAAGTAAGAGCGACCAGAGCATCTGCAGAGAGTTCGCCGTCCAGAGTGGCAGAGAGTGCTTCATATATAAAAGCGCTTATGTCAAGATCTTCTTTTCCTAAATTCTTGGCATGTTCGGCATAAGCTGCCATCCCTTTCAGTCCATAGATGATCATTTCTCTAAGCGATCTCACATCTTCGTTTTCTGTGGATAACACACCTACGGAAGCTGCTTTTTCCAACATGGACTCTCGGGATCCGACGCTGAAAACGGAAGCGTCGTGCATGGCGCCCGCTGAACTTTTGCCTCTCAAGTCATCTCTGATTGCGAGCATTTTCTTCAATTGTTTTTCTATTGCCGCATCATCAAAATTTGCGTTCGTAATCGTCATAAACAGACTGTTTAAAACTTCGTGATTGGTTGCTGCAAGAGTTTTTATATCGATTTTATTCTTGATGACAATATCCGAAATACCTTTCAGCGTGTAAATCAGAAGGTCCTGAAGTTTTGCGACTTCCTCTGTTTTACCGCATACGCCGCGGACATCGCACCCTGTGCCTCTTGCAGTTTCTTGACATTGAAAACAAAACATACTCATAGTGGCTTCCTCCTCCATTATTCCTCTACCGGTTCAAAATCTTCTTTTCCAACAGAACAGACAGGACATTGCCAGTCGTCGGGAATATCTTCGAAAGCCGTTCCGGGAGCTATATTTCCATCTTCATCACCCAGCTCCGGATCGTAGATATACCCACAGGGAATGCATTGATACTTTTTCATTTTGTTACCTCCTGCTACCGCCCCGATATTTTATTCTCGGGGCTTTCATTGCATTAACTCCGACATGAAAAATATTTTCGAATGACGATACGTCATTTACTCAACAAATAAATGATACTATGGATGCAATATTTGATATGTTGTATTTACAACACAACCATTCTAAATTGCTTTCATTATTTCCGCCCATATTCTTTTTGTCTCCAAGAACATATTATAATGAGATGCAACGTTGCGGTGATATTTTTTTAATTCAGTCAAAACTTTTTGAAAAGAGGCGGTTTCGAAATAATCGCAAATACACGGTATTGTCGCATTTAATCCGGAAAGCATTTCATCGATTTTTTTTTGATAGGAAGACGGATCTGAAATATATAAGAGAAGAGGCTTATAGCGCACCCAGCCTACGCAGGCAGCGTAAAATCGCTTGATAACCTGTTCATTGTCCGGGCGAATCGCCTTGAGTTTCGTTGGAAGGGATCCGGATAAAAGTTGATTGTATGCGGAAAAGCCGTCGTGGAAAGCATAGCAGGGCACGCGCAGTACTTTTCTTTCGGCTAAGCACGTGCTCAAGAAAGTGTCTTCTCCCCGCGCGCCGGGCGGATTGTAAAAAGGGTAGACTCGCTCTTTGTTTGTAAGGTTTATGCACAGGTTGGAGCCGGAAATGAATTTTGCTCCGTTCGTTTGGGGAATTTCATATATTTGATTTGTTGCCAGGATGCGGGTATCCGCATAAGAAACGCCGCCGCTTTTCATTAATTTGCTGATATTGTCCCAATTGACAATGTCATTGCTGATGGCCAAAATGAAAGAGCGAAAGTCATCTTCTTTCAGCTGATTTGAAAATTCAACGAAAGGGATGGGCGAAATATATCCGCAATGATATCCGTAAGTGATGTCGGCGTTTTGGATGTTATCTAAATGTGTTTTTAAAACATGCTGCCCGCTCCACAGGGCGGTTTCGGCGTTTTTTGTGACGGCCATCGGATATTCATCGTCATCCAGAAACAGAAGATAATCCATTTTATTTTTCATGGCATAGTACAGTAAAATGTTTCTTTGCAGGGAATATCCCTTGCCGAATATAACAGAAGATTCTTCTTTACTGATGATATGCTTTGACGACAAATCGTTCCTTGCTTCTTCGACTTCTTTCTCGCCAATAAAGCTGATGCTTTCCATAAAGTCGGAGATATCAGGATTGATGGTCGTGTAATCCGATTTTTTTGTTTTTTTGTAATGCAGATCATAAGCAACAAAAAGATTCAGGCTTATATTGCTGTCATCTACCAGACCGGACTCTTTCCAATTATACGCATAGCTTCGAAGCGTGCGCTGGAAATGCTTTCTTCCTGTCGCAAAACCGATTCCGACTTTAATCCTGCCGTCGTTCATCGTGACCACCTTTCCGGGACATTTAAAAGCTGTAACCATGAAAGTATTGCATGCTTGTTCTGAAAGTAATTCAGTATAGCATATGCGTCGAAATTTTTAAAGTTGTGCAGATTGGATAGATCTCAACTAAAGTTTTCTCAGTAATCTAAATTTGCTATACATTTGTCTTCGAAAACATCTATAATAAAGATGAGATGGTGTTATGAACAAGCAGCACGACGTACAAATCGCTCCCAAGAATGTGAGAGGCAGAGTCGCCGCCTTTTTAGTTTTGACTGCGGCCCTGGCTATTGCGGGGGTGCTTTTTGTTTTTAATACCTGGGAAAACAGTGTCGCTCATAAAGAAAATACTGCGATAGAGTTGGCCGAAGCTGCAGAAGCGGGCATGTCGTATTCACATACTTCCCAGCTGACGGGAACACGTGCAGATGTGCTGAAACCCGAATATCAGGAAATAAAAGAAAATTTAATCCATTTCACCCTTCTCAACAACGAAGTCCGCTTTGCTTATCTTCTCGTCCAAAAGAAAGACGGAGTCTATTTTGCTGCGGACTCCGAACCGACCGCATCGCCAGACTATTCTCCTCCGGGACAAAAATACGATGAAGCAGACGCGGATATTTATAAAGCTTTTGAAACTGGGAAAACAGTACTGTCTCCCCCGCAAACCGATCGTTGGGGCGTGTGGGTGAGTGTTCTTGTTCCCATAAAAAATTCGGCGACAGGAGAAGTAATCGCAGTTTTCGGCGTGGATTACTCTGCGGACAATTGGAACGTGGAAGCGATCGCGCGAACGGTACAAACGGCAATGATGGTTTTATCTGCCTTTGCTATCATTTTCATCCTCCACATGGTTATCCTCAGCAATGTTGCATTGCGCAAAGAAAAGCAAAGGCTTTTGCTTGCAGAAGCGAAGCTCAAAGAAAGCGAAACCTTGTTTCGCACGATTTTTGATCAGGCAACCATAGGCGTGGCTCTCGTGCAGAATGAAAATTTTGTGGAGGCTGCCGATACGGAGCATCCGTATATCAATCCGATGTTCGAAAAAATTCTGGGACGCACCAAGGAAGAGTTGGCGGGATTGCGGTGGGAAGATATAACCCACCCAGACGACATCGATGCGGATATGGACAAATTCAGGCAGTTCAAAGCAGGGAAAATTCCCGGATACAGCATAGAGAAACGCTTTATAAAACCCGACGGAAGCGACATTTGGGTCAATATGATGATTTCGCCGCTTTATTTGGGCAGCGGTTCGGATCGCATTCACCTATGCGTTATCGAAGATATCGGCGAACGTAAAAAAATGCAAAAGATTCTGTATGACAGCGAACGAAGCAAATCGATTCTTTTGAATAATCTTCCGGGCATGGCATACCGATGCAAGTGCGACAGAAACTGGACCATGGAGTTTGTTACCGAAGGTTGTTATGCGCTTACCGGTTACAAACCCGAAGCGCTGATAGACAATCGCGAGAAGGCCTTTAACGATTTGATTCTGCCCCAATACCAGGGATTCTTATGGAAGAAATGGGAAGAAGCGCTCATTGTTGATGGCAAAATCGCAGAAGAATATCAGATTATCACGGCCTCCGGAGCCATAAAATGGGTATGGGAGCAAGGTCAGGGAATATACAATGAAGAAGGAAAAGTCATCGCTTTGGAAGGGATGATCTTTGATATAACAAAGCGAAAAGCTCAGGAAATCAAGCTGAAACATGTGAACAGTCACGACATGTTGAGCGGTCTATATAATCGCAAATATTTCGAAGAAATGTTCCAGTCCGATCTTTCGGATTTTCCGGACACAAAAAAAGCTGTCGTTCTGATTAATATAAGAAAGTTCGGTCTGCTTAACACTGCTTACGGCTACAGTTTCGGCGATAGTTTTATAAAAGAAATCGCTTCCAAATTAGAGCGATTTATAAGACCCGATCGTGTGCTTTGTCATATTTCAATCGATCGATTTATTTTCTACATCAAAAGTTACCAAGGGAAAGACGATTTAATCGAATTATGTACCGAAGTGCTGAATATGCTTCATTCTATTTTGGCTCCGAGAATTATCGGTGCAAATATCGGCGTTGTAAAAATTGACGGGCATAAAAACGATGCAGACGATGTGATCAAGAGTGCATCCATCGCAGCCGATCAGGTAAGCGCAAGCGAAAACTTCGGGTTTCGAATTTACAGCGCAGATATGGCCGACGAAGTCCAGCGAAAAAATAAACTGAAAAATGAATTGTCAAAAGAAGTTTATTGGGAGCAGAGCGAACGGTTGTATATGGTATATCAGCCGATAATTGATCTTAGGACGGATGAAATTTTAGAATTTGAAGCTTTGGCACGTTTTAACAGCAAAAAATTCGGAGAGATTTCACCCTTGGAATTTATTCCCATAGCAGAGGAAACGCAGTTGATTGTCCCGCTTGGGAAGCGTGTGATACGGCAGGTTTGCCTTGCACTGAAACGATTCGAGCAAGACTATAAAAAGCCTTTATCCATAGCCTTCAACCTCTCTGCCGTCCAGTTGCTCCGGGACGATTTTATTCCGGACTTAAAGGAAATCATCGAAGATACGGCGACAGATCCTCGAAAGCTGACCATTGAACTGACGGAATCTGTTTTTTCGGACAATTACATTGATATCAACAGTAAACTTTCCATTATAAGAGGATGGGGAATAAAAATTTATATCGATGACTTTGGTACGGGATACTCTTCTTTGGCCAAAGCAACCGAGCTGAGTGTGGACGGCTTAAAAGTCGACAAGTGCTTTATAGACAAAATGATGAGCACTAATCCCGAAGAGTCCATTGCCGGCGATATCATTTCTCTGGCGCATAAGCTTGGTCAATGTGTCGTCGCCGAAGGCGTAGAACATCCGGAGCAGAAAAAATATTTATTAGAGCATCACTGCGACAGGATGCAGGGCTATCTTTTCAGCGAACCTCTTTCCGAGGAAGCTGCTTTGACCTTATTGCTAAAGAACCAGAACCAATAAAATACGGGAAGACATCGTTTCAAGGATGCCTTCCCGTATTTTTTTGTTCATTCGGTTTACTCGTAAAATAAGGCAACATTCCGCATGCATTATTGTGATTATTTTGTATCGGGTACCCACGCCAGTCCAAGGAAGTGTACAACGATATCCCTGCTTCCCGGTAAAATTTCTATGGTCTCAAACGTTTCATTTGTCAAATCAAAATTTTGAGTGATTTGGTCTGCCTGCTCCTGAATCTCCCGTTCCAATTCTTCCAACTGTAAGGATATCGACGCTACTGTTTCTTCCGCCTGCGAAATTCCCTGGCCGCTTTTCAGGGCTCTGGATGTGCTTTTCACTGCCGTCCCCAATCTGGAAATGGATGTCGCGCTCATCGATTTTTTCCCAAACAGCACACCTAAAATACTCGTGCCGGCCGAGACTGCGGCTTCCATCTTCCTCTGGGATGATTGGGTATTTTGGCGTTCAAGTGCCTGTTCAGCTTTTCTCTGCCGTTCAATAAGGGTATCAAGTTTTGAATCATACTTTGCCTTGAGCTTTTCGACTTCTTCATCTCGTCGTTCCCGTGCGATATTTTGAATGCGTATAGCAAAATCCCTTTCAAGCTCTCCGGCTTGCGATACGGCTTTTAATTTCGACGCATAAAACAATTTTAACGGGCGGTTGATACGAATATACGAAGCTAGGAGTTTTTGCCAGATATCATAGTTTTTCGGATCGGCCGCCGCGCTTGGATAGTCAGAAAATCCGGCTCCCGCAACCGGCTGCGAACTCAAGTCTTTAAGATTAATATCCGAATTGATTGCCTCCTCCCAGTTAAGCGCAACCGGGCCGTTGTGAACAGGCGTTAAGAGATGATACTTGATGGAAGAAGAAACGCCATATTGGGCATCGCTGTAGTACACGTCAATGACGCCCAGAACGGATGGCCTATAGAAAAAATCAGGAGCCGAAAAAGAATCGGAAGGGAAGAACACCTGCTTTATTTTAGGTCCGAGAATCGGCGCTGCATTGCTGCTTGCGACAATTGGGGGCACCGGTGCAGACGCGTGTGCATCCTCTTTCATATTGTTTGCAGACATTCCAATGTCCGAGGGCTGGTCTGTAAATACTGCATCAGTTGATTTGTTACCCGGCAGTGCAGCGACTTGCTCTCTTGTAAGCGGGCCGGACAGATACGAAAGTGCCCATCTGGTGCTGAAAACCACCGGTTCATTTTCATGGACGCTGTGAAGGTAAAATATACGCTTGCCCAGTCCGGCCAATATTTGCTCGGTGCGCTGCCGGTTAAAAGCCTCGCCTAGCGCCGCGCCTTCCAATCCGGCGATTACTCTTTCTTTATCCCTGTCGGTTTGCAGCCGTCCTATAAACCAGCTTCCTGCATTGGATAAAGCTTTATAATCCAGATCCACAGGGTTTTGCGTCGATAACACTAAGCCAAGGCCATAGGCTCTTGCCTGCTTCAACAGAGTTAAAAGCGGTGTCTTCGACGGCGGATTGGCGACAGGCGGTAAATATCCATACACTTCGTCCATGTATAACAGCGCGCGCAGGCTGCCTGTGCCCGGTTGCGTTCTTACCCATGACAGAATTTCGTTCAGCAGCATCGTTACGAAGAACATTCTTTCACTGTCGGTAAGATGTGCAATAGAGAAGATTGAAATTCTTGGTTTGCCTGCCGCGTCGTAGTAAAAATTGTTGATGTCCAGCGGCTCACCCTCCATCCAATCTTTAAAGTTGGGAGAGGCCAAAAGGTTGTTCAATTTTAAAGCCAATTCAAACCGGTCTTTCGAAGGGAAGAAACTTTCGATGTCCATGACACCCAGCTTGCTCATGGGAGGGTTTTGAACGGCGCCGATTAAATCGGCAAGCGTCAAATCCTTCCCGCTATTCCATGAATACTCAAAAATGTTTGACAGTAAAATGTGTTCCCGGCTGTTAAAGGTGTCTCCCTGCATACCGATCAGCGAAAGCAAACCCTGAGACGCTGCAGAAATTCTATCTCTGTATCCTTCTGCGTCATTCATGCTTTCCCTGCTTGGGGCCCGAAAAGTTCTGAGCAATGAAACTGCCCGACCGGTCGTGCTTCCGGGTGTATATATAGTGACGCGTGAGGCATTGCGGAAATTTTCGATTCGCTTGCCGTCCTGCCCCCAATCGGCAAGACCTTTCCTCCACTGTTCAGCCTGTGCGTTGGCGTAATCATCCGGAGCAATGCCTTTGCTTTCGGCATCCTGCAAGTTAATCCAAGGTCTGAAATCTTCTCCGCGCAGCTCTGGAAATGTAAGCGCTAAATTGCCCAGATCTCCTTTAGGGTCTATCGCAATAACAGGGATATTGTCCAGTGCAGCTTCTTCCATCATGCTGATGCCCAATCCTGTTTTGCCGCTCCCTGTCATGCCGATAATCACTGCGTGCGTTGTCAGGTTTTTTGATTGATACAAAACCAAATCATCAAGCAAGGAAGCTTTGTTGATGTCGTACTCTTTCCCAAGATAAAACACACCTAATTTTTCAAAATCTTCCATCTTACTCCTCCTTCGCTTGACTATGCCGAAATAGATTCTATCAAATACTCTTTTTTACCCATGAAAAAAGCAGATTCCAGTATAATTATATACCAGGAATCTGCTCTGTTCAATGATCTTGGCGGAGGACATGGGACTCGAACCCACGGGGCCTTCCAGCCTTACTCGCTTTCCAGGCGAGCTCCTTAGCCACTCGGTCAATCCTCCGTGCATCATGTGCAATGCGACTTATTCCATATCGCAAGAAGTAGTTTAACTGATTGCTGTAAAAAAATCAAGAAATAATGTATTGCTTTATAAAAAATTGTAGAACAATGGGTTTTACAGTGTTGAACAGAATAGTAAAAAATGATATTGTGAATCATCACATATACAGGAGGAATGATTATGCTTCAAAAGAAAGATCCGTTAAACCTAACAGGCAAGGTTGCTGTCATTACAGGCGCAGGCTCCGGAATCGGTCTTGGCACGGCTCAGCTGCTGTCTGCCTATGGCGCGGCCGTTGCGATTGTGGATGTCAATGCTGCCGGAGAGGCTGCCGCGGAAGAGATGAGGCAGGCCGGGCGAAAAGCCGAATTTTTTAAATGCGACGTAACAAACGAAGAGCTGGTAAAAGCCACGGTCCTTGCTATCGACGAAAAATTCGGGCGCATCGACATTCTGTTTAACAATGCCGGCGTAACCGTAAGAAAGACGATAGAGAATCTTTCTGAAAAGGAATGGGATTTTGTCCTGGGCGTCGGATTAAAAGGTTTGTTTATGTTCTCAAAGCACATCATTCCCATTATGCGAAGGGGCGGCGGCGGGAGCATCATAAACAGCGGTTCCGGCTGGGGACTTAAAGGCGGAGATCAGGCTGCGGTTTACTGCGCGGTAAAGGGCGGCATCGTCAATGTTACAAGGGCGATGGCGATCGATCATGGCTGTGATAACATCCGTGTTAATTCCGTGTGCCCGGGAGATACCGTCACAGCGATGATGATCGACGAAGGACGCCAGACAGGCTGCATCAACGAAAAAGTTTCCGAGGAGGAATTCCTTGCGTCCTGCGGCTCGGGTCGCCCGATCGCAAGAATCGGACAACCCGAAGACATCGCCAACGCAGTGCTCTTCCTTGCAAGCGATTTGTCCACTTGGATTACAGGAACCGCTTTAGTCGTAGACGGCGGCGGTATAGCATAAGCATAGTTAGAGTAAGGAGAAGAACATGAAAAAAGGATTTCCCAACCATCCATATATACCAAACTCCGTTCCGGAAGTCGAAAGAGAAATGCTGGACTTCGTCGGCTTAAAATCTCTGGACGATTTGCATAAGAACGTTCCGGATTCCTTAATGCTTAAAGAGGAGATGAACATCCCCGAAGCGTTCGGTTCGGAATATGAAATGCGACGCTTTATGGAAGAACTCTTTGAAAAGGACGGAAACTGCAAGAAGTATCTGAATTTTTTGGGTTCGGGCTGCTGGCAGCACTATGTGCCTGCAATCTGCGATGAAATCAATTCCAGAGGAGAGTTTCTGACCGCATACGGCGGCGAGCCATACAATGAACTGGGCCGTTTTCAATCGCAATTCGAATATCAGAGCATGGTGGCAGAGCTTGTCGGCATGGATGTGGTAAATGTCCCTGCCATCGACTGGGCGCAAGCTGCTGCGACGACCTGCCGCATGGCTTACAGAAAGACGGGCCGGAAGCAGATTGTTTTGCCGGAAATTATGGACCCGGAAAAAAGGGCGGTCATCGAAAATTTCGGCAAGGTCGACATAGAATTTATCACGGTTAAAGCGACAAAGGACGGACTGATCGATCTGGAAGATCTCAAGAGCAAAGTAGGCAAAGATACAGCGGGCGTCTACTTCGAAAACCCGAATTATCTTGGATTGATCGAGCCAAACGGCCAGAAGATTTCGGATATTGCCCACGCCGCGGGCGCGGAAAGTTTGGTCGGCGTGGATCCGATTACATTAGGGGTCATGGCAACTCCGCCTGAATACGGTGCGGATATTGTCTGCGGAGAATTACAGCCGCTGGGCATCCATATGAATTTCGGCGGCGGACTGGCCGGCTTTATGGCCACCAGAGACGAGGAAGCATATGTTATGGAGTATCCTTCCAGACTTTTCGGTATAGCACCTACAAGCGTACCCGGTGAATACGGTTTCGGAGACGTGGCCTACGATCGAACTTCCTTCGGGCACCTTCGCGAAGGCGCAAAAGAATATGTGGGAACGCAAGCCGCTCTTTGGGGTTTAACCGCCGGAGTATACCTTGCGACCATGGGACCTTCCGGCATGGAAGAAGTAGGTCAGACCTGCATGCAGAACGCGCGTTATGCGGTCATGAAATTGAACGGGATAAAAGGTGTAAAAGCAAACAGTTTAGGCGGAAGTTTCTTTAAGGAATTTGTCGTAGACTTTACCCAAACAGGAAAAAGTGTCGCCGATATCAATAAGATATTGCTTTCCGAAGGTATTTTCGGAGGAAAAGATATCAGCCGCGAGTTCCCCGCATTGGGACAATCCGCAGTGTACTGTGTAACAGAAATTCACACAAAACGCGATATTGACAGATTGGCAAACGTACTAAGCAGAGTC